>JAJFLH010000021.1 GCA_021772775.1 Mariprofundus sp.
ACGCTCTTCTGGAGCACCATCAATATCACCATAATCTTTAAATTCAGCGCCACCACTTTCAGACAGAACCTTAGTAATTGCAGCTGTCAGTGTAGTCTTACCATGATCGACGTGACCAATAGTACCAATATTGACATGCGGCTTGTTACGTTCAAACTTTTCCTTTGCCATGATTTACTCCTTAACCCTTAACTGCCGCGATGATTTCCAGCGCGATGTTCTTAGGTACTTCTTCATAAAATTTAAACTGCATAGTGTATGTAGCACGGCCCTGCGACATTGAACGTACATTGGTTGAATAACCGAACATTTCGCTCAGAGGCACTTCTGCGTCGATCACTTTACCATTACCGCGATCTTCCATACCCAGAATACGACCACGACGACGATTCAGATCGCCAACGATATCACCCATGTAATCTTCAGGTGTTACCACTTCAACTTCCATCATCGGCTCAAGAATAATCGGCTTAGCCTGCGCACAACCAGCACGGAAGCCCATGGAACCAGCAACCTTAAATGCCATTTCATTGGAATCCACGTCATGGTAAGAGCCGTCAACAACAGTAACTTTAACGTCAACCATTGGATAACCAGCCAACACACCGTTAGCCATTGCTTCTTCAGCACCTTTACCTACAGCTGGGATGTACTCACGAGGAATAGAACCACCTGAGATTTTATCAACAAACTCGAAACCACCGCCAGCTTCCAGAGGTTCGATTTCAAGCCAGCAGTGACCATACTGACCACGACCACCGGACTGACGAACAAACTTACCTTCAGCCTTGGTACTGGCACGAATTGTTTCACGATAAGCAACCTGAGGTTTACCAACATTTGCTTCAACGTTAAATTCACGCTTCATACGGTCAACAAGAATTTCCAGATGCAACTCACCCATACCGGAGATAATGGTCTGACCAGTCTCTTCATCGGTACGAACACGGAAAGATGGATCTTCAGCGGCCAAGCGACCAAGCGCTACACCCATTTTTTCCTGGTCAGCTTTAGTCTTAGGCTCAATTGCAACCGAGATAACCGGCTCAGGGAAGATCATGCGCTCAAGAATAATTGGATTATCTGAATCACACAGCGTATCACCAGTTGTAGTAGACTTCAGACCTACTGCAGCAGCAATATCACCGGCACGTGCTTCTTTAATCTCATTACGTTCATTGGCATGCATCTGCAAAATACGACCCAAACGCTCTTTACGCTTACCTTTGGTTGAGTTGATCACATAAGAACCAGCTTCAGCAACACCGGAATACACACGGAAGAATGTTAGTGTACCTACAAATGGGTCAGTCATAACTTTGAATGCAAGCGCAGAAAATGGCTCATCATCAGATGATGGACGAACATCAGCTTCGTCGGTGTCAGGATGAACACCTGTAATCGAAGGAACGTCGATAGGAGCTGGCATATAATCAATAACAGCATCCAGAAGAGTTTGAACACCCTTATTCTTAAAGGCTGTACCAGCCAGAACTGGGATCACTGAAATATCCAGAACAGCTTTACGAATACACTTCTTAAGAGCTGCCTGATCGATCTCTTCACCTTCAAGGTAAGCCATCATCAGCTCTTCATCATTAACCAGAACCGCATCAAGCAACAGCTCACGACGCTCCTGAGCAACTTCTAAAAGGTCAGCAGGGATCTCAACAGTATCATACATTGCACCCATAGCTTCATCTTTCCAGACGATAGCTTTCATGGAAACAAGATCAATAACACCCTGGAAATTTTCTTCTGCGCCGATTGGCACATTCAACGCAACCGCATTATGACCAAGACGCTCACGGATATCATCAACAACACTGAAGAAATCAGCACCGGTACGATCCATCTTATTTACGAAGGCGATACGTGGGACACTATATTTATCAGCCTGACGCCAAACAGTCTCGGACTGCGGCTGAACACCGCCAACAGCACAGAAAACACCAACGGCACCATCAAGAACACGCAATGAGCGCTCTACTTCGATGGTAAAATCAACATGACCAGGAGTGTCAATGATATTAATCATATGATCTTCCCAAGAACAGGTTGTCGCAGCAGATGTGATAGTAATACCACGCTCCTGCTCCTGCGCCATCCAGTCCATAGTAGCAGCGCCATCATGAACTTCGCCAATTTTATGGCTTACGCCAGTATAAAAAAGAATACGTTCAGTTGTTGTTGTTTTGCCTGCATCAATATGGGCCATGATGCCAATATTACGCACACGATTCAGCGGTGTCTTACGAGCCACGTCGTCACTCCTTACCATCAAATTATAAAAGAACTATCTCTTTTACTGTTAAACTATATTACTATAAACACTTTCACATCGACCCCAGGGCCGGACAAACACTTACCAGCGGAAGTGAGAGAATGCCTTGTTTGCTTCAGCCATACGATGCGTTTCATCACGCTTCTTATATGCTGCACCACGTTCAGCGATAGCATCAGCCATCTCATTACCCAAACGCTCAGCCATAGTGTGCTCAGAACGCTTGCGTGAATACTCAACCAACCAACGAACAGCCAATGACTGCTGGCGGCGATCAGACACTTCGATTGGAACTTGATAGGTAGCACCACCAACACGGCGAGACTTAACTTCAACCTGAGGGCGAACTGCTTCAAGCGCCTGATGCAAAAGCACCAACGGCTCAACACCTGACTTCTGTGATGCAATATCCATCGCATCATAAACAATTGCTTCTGCAATATTCTTCTTACCATCGAGCATAACTTTATTCACGACAGTTGAAACCTTTGTGTCAGCAAACTTTGCATCCGGAACAATCGGACGACGGGTAACGGGACCTTTACGTGGCATATCTAATTCCTCTCTTACTTCGGACGCTTAGCGCCATACTTCGAGCGAGCCTGCTTACGGCCATCAACACCCGTAGTATCCAGCACACCACGAAGAATATGGTAACGAACACCCGGCAAATCCTTCACACGGCCACCGCGAATCAGTACAACTGAATGCTCCTGCAGCTTATGTCCTTCACCCGGAATGTAAGCAGTAACTTCCATACCGTTGGTCAAGCGAACACGTGCAACCTTACGAAGAGCCGAGTTCGGCTTCTTAGGGGTCGTAGTATAAACACGCGTACATACACCACGACGCTGTGGGCAAGCCTGCAGAGCAGGAACTTTATTAATTTTGCGCTTGTCCTGGCGCGGCTTGCGAATCAACTGATTAACTGTCGGCATTGTTATCTCATCTCCAAACGTTCACTTCTCAAGTAGCTGCTCAAATGAACCAGCCCTTTCGAAGGGTCGCGAACCTTAGTGTCGCCCTATATGCCTGTCAACCGCTTTTCGACACGCATTTTCTATTACATCATCTTAAACAAACAATTTATCGAGATTAAACATGCAGCAACACACTCAAAACCAACAAAAAAACTATCTTCACTACTGAACACTATATAGATATAAAGCCGCGATGGTGAACTAGAACAGATAGACACTCACCACCACACTGTTAAAGAACAGCGATGACTCAATAAAGAGCCTTGATCACAACACGTTTAATCGAGTGTGTGCAACATCGACTCACACGCTTTTTTAGCATCATCAAATAACATCATTGTTTTATCCATATAAAACAGATCATTATCCAAACCAGCATAACCGGGCGACAAAGAGCGCTTAATCACAACAACATGTTCGGCCTTAATGACATCCAAAATAGGCATACCATAAATAGGGCTGGCCGGATCACTCTTGGCAGCAGGATTGATCACATCATTAGCCCCAATCACCAGAGCCACGTCGGTATCGCCAAATTCAGGGTTAATCTCGTCCATCTCATATACTATATCATATGGTACATCAGCCTCTGCCAACAGCACATTCATATGACCAGGCATACGACCGGCAACGGGATGAATAGCGAACTTCACCTGCACATCCATCGCTAACAACTTATCCACCAGCTCTTTCAAAGCATGCTGAGCGCGGGCCACAGCCAAACCGTAACCCGGCACAATCACGACTGAACGAGCATTCCTAATCAAGAACGCTGCATCCTCCGCTGCACCGGCATGAACTGGCCGTTGACCTATCGCTCCAGCCGACGCACCAGTGGCTGCCTCGCCACCGAAACCACCCAGCAACACATTAAACAATGAACGATTCATCGCCTTGCACATAATATAAGATAGAATTGCACCTGATGACCCGACCAGGGCACCCGCCACAATCAGCATATTATTACCTAGCGTAAAACCAATTCCTGCTGCGGCCCAACCGGAATAAGAATTCAACATCGATACAATCACCGGCATATCTGCACCACCAATCGGCACAATCAATGTCACCCCAAGCACCATAGCAATCACCAGCATCACCATAAATGGCAACGCTTCGCCCGTCACACAAAACACCACACCGGCAGCGATCATCAAAACACCCAACACGAGATTAAGCATATGCTGCCCTGAAAAAACCAGCGGCTGCCCTGAAAGCACGCCGTGCAACTTTCCAAAAGCAACCAGCGAGGCTGTAAATGTAATCGCACCAATAAAAGTCCCGAGAAACAACTCAACCCGACTGGCCATGTACAAACCACCTTCGGCATTCGCAATACCATAAGCCACAGGATCCAGAAAAGCAGACACTGCAATCAACACGGCTGCCAAGCCGACCAGTGAGTGCATGAAAGCAACTGTTTGAGGCATATGGGTCATCGGCACTTTTCTAGCCGCAACCCCACCGAACAGACCACCCACCGTAATCGCAGCAACAATCCAAGCATAATTTTGCACCGAATCCATCTGCAAGGTAACCAAGGCCGCAAGGCCCAAACCGAACATACCAAAAGCGTTACCGCGACGCGCCGACTCAGGACTAGCAAGCCCCTTGAGCGCAAAAATGATCAAAACAGCTGCGAGCAGATAGGCCAGCTCTACCATGTTTGCTGATAACATGATTATTTCCTCTTCTTGAACATGGACAGCATACGCTGCGTTACCATGAATCCACCAAAAATATTCACTGATGCTAAACCAACAGCAATCAAACCAAGCACTGTAGCCAGATTCATCTCAAGCGGCCCCGCCGCCAACAGCGCTCCTACAATAACAATACTTGAAATAGCATTGGTCACACTCATCAAAGGCGTGTGCAGGGCAGGAGTTACATTCCAAACCACGTGATAACCGACAATAATCGCCAGCACAAAAACCGTAAAAGAGAAAACGACCGGATCGACAGTGGAGGCTTCGTGCGCGACAACCGCCGATGAGACTATATCGCTATTCATAGCTTGCATACTCATGCTGATACCCCTTGATTTAACAGCTGAGGCTTAAGAAATTCACCCGCGCTACAAATCAACGAACCTTCAATCACTTCATCTTCCATATTGAGATTCAAACCACCACTCTCCTGATCAAGCATTGGAGTAATAAAGTTAACCAGATTACGGGCATACAAGCTGCTCGCATCAGTTGCCATCAGAGCTGGAATATTAACGACACCCACCAAGGTAACACCATGCTTTTCAACCACCTGATCCAATTCAGAAATCGGGCAATTGCCACCCATTTCAACCGCCATATCCACAATCACTGAACCCGGCTGCATCGACCGCACGATCTCTTCGGTGATCAACACTGGTGCAGGTCGCCCTGGAATCAATGCTGTAGTAATAATGATATCAGCTTTAGCTGCATGCTTGGCAATCAACTCAGATTGACGGCGCTTGTAATCTTCATCCATCTCTTTGGCGTAACCACCTGCATCTTCTGCATCGGCATCCGCTACCACTTCGACAAACTTCGCACCTAAACTTTCAACTTGCTCTTTAGCCGCAGCACGTACGTCAAAGGACTCCACATTCGCCCCCATACGGCGCGCCGTAGCTATGGCTTGCAAGCCGGCCACACCAGCCCCCATAACCAACACTTTCGCCGGCTGAACGGTGCCCGCCGCAGTCATCAGCATGGGAAAGAAACGCTGATAATGCTCCATCGCCAACAACACTGATTTATAGCCAGCAATATTAGCCTGCGAAGAGAGCACATCCATACTTTGAGCACGAGATATACGCGGCACCATCTCCATACAGAAATAGGTTAGGCCAGCATCGGCATACTGCTGCAGTAGAGGGTTCGAAAATGGCGTAACTAAGCTGGCCACCGCAGAGCCCTTTTTCACAGCACCCATTTCATCTTCATTGAGCGCACGTACTTTCAAAACCAGATCGGCACCTGCACAGGCAGCCGCAAAACCATCGGTTAATGTTGCGCCTTTGGCTTCATAAGCAGCATCCGTAAAACTTGCCGCAATGCCCGCACCGCGCTGAACAACCACATCACAACCAGCAGCAATAAATCTTCCGACCGAATCAGGTGTTGCTGCAACACGTTTTTCCCTGATTTGGGTTTCCGCAGGAACCGCAATTAACATGAGTTATTATCTCCACAAAATCGAAACAAAAAAAACATTGGACTATCTGATTACTAAGCCTGAATGCCCACCCTTCAAATTAGGCGTGCGATTGTAGGCCCGCGCACCTGTTTTACAACCGTACCTCTAAAAGGGACTCGCCAGATTCACAAGGCCTGAGCATTCAGAGGTTAAATTCAAACCGCTGCAGCCTACCTTCGCAATTCACCGGCACTTCAATAGCCACCAGCTCAGAGGCTGGAACGCAGGCATGCGCGTAACGATACAACTCTTCATCCACAGCCTGTCCATCATACATTAACACATCCAAATCAAGAGTACGCGGCCTCCACGAACCTTCAGCTCGATCTCTCCCCTGCGCATCCTCCAGCACTTTCAGCTGCAACTTCACTTGCACCTCAGGCAAATCAGCATGAAACAGACAGCAGGCATTGAGAAAGTCATCACCATCCATACCAATGGCAGCTGAGAGATATACCGATGAAAAAAAGACCTCTCCAAAACATTGACGAAGTGCCGCTGCCGCCAGCATCAAATTCTTTTCTGCTTCGATATTTGACCCCATACCGACAAGCACTTGAGGCATTAAGTCAAAACCCCACGCTCAATCAACACCGCTACATTTTCACTACCACGAACCGCCCCTGGCTTCGACATCTTAAGCCTTAACCATGGCACACTGAACTCATTCAGCAATATATTTGAGCAGTGTTCTGCCAAAGACTCAATCAAACCGAAACTAGACGCCTCTACAAAAGAGATCAATCGCTTCGATACTGCTTTATAATCCAATGTATCGGCAATATCATCCGACTCAGCTGCTTTCGTCACATCCCAAGCCATCTCCAAATCGAGACGCACTGTTTGACGGATTTCGCGCTCCCAGTCGTAGATGCCAATCACCGTCCGCACCTCTAAACCTTCAATCAATACACGATCTTTCATTATCTCTCCAATCATTTCATCAGCACCCAGAATATTGACATTAAAAATTCTAAGCGTACTATTTCGCCGCTTTTTCTAGGGGAAACTTATCTGGAATAAAGCTGTTCGGAAACAACTCGTCTGGGGAGACTATCATGGGCAGCAACATCATTAAATCAACTGAAGAAGTTGTATCCTGTTCAGATAACGGACACCACCCATTGGTTTACATCAACCTGAAACCTGGTACAGGTCAATGCCAGTACTGCGGCCAAAAGTTCAAAAAAATCACATCAAACACAATTCACCAAGGAACACTCGCCGCCTAAAGCCTATCGGCCTTCAGCTCAAAAAACTCTGACGACGAAGCTCAAACAGCGCCACTCCAGTTGCCACCGAAACATTTAACGACTCCACAGCTCCCGGCATGGGAATATTAAGCAGTTGATCGCACGATTCTCGCACCAAACGACGCATACCCCGACCTTCTGAGCCCATCACTACAACCATAGGTCCGGACAGATTCGCTTCGTAAATTGAAGCCTCCGCTTCACCAGCTAAACCGACCGTCCAAAAACCTTTTTTCTGCAACTGCTCAAGGCAACGCTTCATATTTGTCACTTTCAACACGGGAAGGCGCGCCAATGCCCCGCAAGCCGATTTTGCCACCACCGGCGAACTAATATCGGCCGCATGATCCTTCGGCACAACCACAGCCAAACAGCCCGCAGCCTCTGCAGTGCGCACACATGCACCTAAATTATGTGGGTCAGTCACCTGATCAAGCAATAGCACCGATGGAGAACCACTCATATCAAGCGCCTCAAGCCAGGATTCAAAGGAGACAAACTGAGCTCCTCCTGAAGCAGCTGTTTTCGCCACCACACCTTGATGCGGAACCCCTTCGGCCAAGCGCTCCAAAACCTGCTTCGGCACAAAGCTATATCGCACTCCTGATTTCTTTGCCAAATGAATCAACTCATTCAATCGCGGGTGATGCTTACCTTTCTCAACCAACAGCTCATCAACACTGGATTCCACCTCCAAAGCGTGCTTAACAGCATGAATCCCTGCAATCACATTACCACCAGACAAACCAGATGAAGAATTAGTGCTCATACATACTCCTGAATGCCTCAACAAAAACATCAAACATTTCAGCTGGCAAGTCATTGATACCTGCCGCCGCCTTTCTTCCACCACCGGTTGGAAACTGCATGCATAACTCTTCTGCACCACTTTTATTAGATAACGGCGCCCGCACACTGATACGGAAACCACCATCGGTAAGCTCAGTCGCCAAGGCATGTGCGCGAGCCGGTGCCTGACGAGCCAACTCATTACCAAAAACACCAGCAACGCGACGAGCCCACGCTTCATCAGGCAGAAATATCACGCTCACCGAATCCTCCTCGATCTCAGCATCAAGCCCTCGGGCTTGCTCAATATCTGAGAGATAACCCTGATCCAGCCTTTTAAACAGATCTGAGACCGCAATAAATTCAAAGGGATCTTCAAAAGCACTTATTTCACGATAGAGGTCATTCGGTTTAATATATAGATCATCAAGTGTCACACCGTAACCATTGTAGTTTAAAAGGGTGCCTAAATGCTGCAACTGACTAAGCTTTGCTTCGCTAAGTTTCAGTGGTTCAGCAGCTATCCGTGCCGCATCAAACAAGTTATCACCAAATGCAGCAACTACCGCCCACGGCAAATGAGCGCCTTGTAGATGTTCATTGACCAACAAGCTGGTACAGACATCAGCGCTTGTATCAATATGGACATCGAGATGCTTTGAATCGGGAATATCACCAGCAAAATGATGATCGAAATATTGCACATCAACACCCTGACTCAATAGAGCAATCAACTCATCACGGTTTTTATCCAATGAAACGTCCAGCACAGTGAGCTGGTCACCAGCCTCTGCATGCACTTTTTTTAGCAGTGCTATATCTCGCTTTACACCCGTCACAAGCAGTGACTCACAGGGCTTGGCCAGCCTCAACTGATGCAGCGCGCAAAGTCCATCAGCATCACCATTGAAAACATCAATTACTGCCATACCCCCCCCCGCCTATCAGTAGCAAACATTATACCAATCAACAAACTTCTTCACCCCTTGTTCAATGAGAGTGGAAGGCTCGAAGCCAACAGCATTCAAGTCTAATATGGAATTGAGAAACAATCAGAACAATATAGAAAACACAGTTTATTCGTAAACAGAACGAAGACCAAGCAGATAACGGGAGCCCCGACTTTGCATGCCTTCCAATAGAACGTAGGGATCTTCACCCAAAGCTTGAATAGAAGCATTGGCATAACCCAATTTGGCATCCTCTGTCATTTTAACCCAGTCAGATGCATCAACGATACCATCGCCGGTTAAGTCAAACTTAGCATCAACAGAGAGGCCGCCGACTGCCCAGACAACAGAACTACTAAACAAAAAAAATACGAGGATAGCAGCTGAAAAAACAGATCTCACAACTGCCACCCTCGCCTTAACACTTAATAACGGTAGTGATGTGGCTTATATGGGCCTTCAACTGGAACGCCAATATAATCAGCCTGCTCCTGCGTTAATGGCGTCAGATTAACACCAACTTTGGCCATATGCAGACGGGCAACTTCTTCATCCAACTTTTTCGGCAATGTATAGACTTCATTTTCATACTGACCGGTCTGTGTGTACAGCTCGATCTGCGCCAAAGTCTGGTTAGTGAAGGAGTTCGACATTACGAAACTCGGGTGACCAGTACCACAACCCAAATTCACCAAACGGCCTTCAGCCAGCAAAGTAATACGATTACCGTTCGGGAAGATGATTTGATCTACCTGTGGTTTAATATTCAGCCACTCATAATCTTTTAAGCTAGCGCAATCGATTTCATTATCGAAATGACCAATATTACAAACAATAGCCTGATCCGGCATTGCGATCATATGATCATGTGTAATCACATGATAGTTACCGGTAGTGGTTACAAAGATATTACCCTGCTTACAAGCATCATCCATATTCACAACACGGTAACCTTCCATCGCAGCCTGCAATGCACAGATCGGATCGACTTCAGTCACCCAAACAGTTGCACCCATACCACGGAACGCCTGCGCACAACCTTTACCAACATCGCCATAACCAAGTACAACGCAAATCTTACCTGCAATCATGACATCAGTAGCGCGCTTGATACCGTCAAGCAAAGACTCACGGCAGCCGTAGAGATTATCGAATTTAGACTTGGTCACAGAATCATTCACATTGATAGCAGGGAATGGCAGTTCACCACGTTCATGCATCTGATACAGACGGTGAACACCAGTAGTAGTCTCTTCAGTTACACCCTGAATCGCATCACGACGGGTAGTGTAGTAACCCGGCTGAGTAGCGAGGCGCTTCTTGATGGAGGCAAACAGATACTCTTCTTCTTCAGAGCCGGGATTATCCAACACAGATACATCCTGCTCGGCTTTAGCACCCAAAACCAATAACGTAGTAGCATCACCACCATCATCAAGAATCATGTTTGGTGTACCACCATCATGCCATTCCATGATGGAGTGGCAATATTCCCAATACTCTTCCAGCGTTTCACCTTTATGAGCAAAAACAGGAACACCTTCAGCCGCAATAGCAGCAGCAGCGTGATCCTGTGTGGAGAAAATGTTGCATGATGCCCAACGCACTTCAGCACCAAGCGCAGTCAGTGTTTCAATCAACACGCCTGTCTGGATAGTCATGTGCAAAGACCCCGCAATACGCGCGCCCTTTAGCGGCTGAGATGCCGCATATTTTTCACGGGTTACCATCAAACCAGGCATTTCAGTTTCAGCAATATCAAGCTCTTTGCGTCCCCATGAAATACTTTCAGGTGACATATCCGCCACTTTATAATCTGTAAATTCAGACATTCTCATACTCCTAAGTATGTTTGAGTGGTTCGCACCAATCAAACGTATAGATATAAGCACCGTTGAATATTGTATTATAACGACTGAGCCTGGCAGAAGAATCCGCTGCAGTGCTCCTCAGTCTATTTTTTAAACGGCACAGCCACGCATGGGCTATAAATCTATTAGATTCCTGCCGCTGCTTTAAGTGCGTCTACTTTATCGGTGAATTCCCATGTGAAATCTGGTAGTTCGCGGCCAAAGTGACCGTAAGCTGAAGTCTGAGCATAAATCGGACGCAGCAGATCAAGTGACTGCACAATGCCCTTCGGACGGAGGTCAAACACTTCACGCACGATGGCTGCCAACTTCTCTTCATCAATCTTGCCCGTACCAAACGTATTCACCATCACCGATAACGGTTTAGCTACACCAATAGCATATGCTACTTGCACTTCACAACGATCAGCCAACCCTGCGGCAACAATATTCTTGGCCACATAACGCATCATATAACATGCTGAGCGATCAACCTTCGTTGGATCTTTACCCGAGAAAGCACCACCACCGTGATGACCAAAACCGCCATAAGTATCGACAATGATCTTACGACCGGTCACACCACAATCGCCAACAGGGCCACCAATCACAAAACGACCAGTTGGATTAATATGAAATTCAGTCCCTGCATGAAGCAGCCCAGTTGAACCCAATACAGGGTTAATCACCTCATCCATCATGGCATCGCAAAGCTCAGCATGTGAAACATCCGGATTGTGCTGAGTAGAAAGTACAACCGCATCAATCGCGACTGGCTTGTAATCTTCATAACGCACAGTGACCTGTGACTTGGCATCCGGACGCAAGAAGTTAACTGCCCCTGACTTGCGTACTTCAGCCTGCTTAGCGACCAGCTGATGCGACAAATGAATTGCTGTAGGCATCAATACATCCGTCTCGTTGCTGGCATAACCAAACATCAAACCCTGATCGCCTGCACCCTGATCCAGATCAATACCTTCACCGACATTCACGCCTGCAGCAATATCAACCGACTGCTTATCCAGCGTAACCAAAACTGCACAAGATTCCCAGTCAAAGCCCATCGCTGAGGAGTTGTAACCAATATCTTTAATCGCATTGCGAACAATATCTTGATAATCAACGACGGCAGACGTGGTGATCTCACCAGCCACAATCGCCATACCGGTGGTTACCATTGTTTCGCAAGCTACACGTGAATATTTATCCTGTTCCAGCAGTGCATCAAGCACGCTGTCTGAGATACGGTCAGCAACCTTATCTGGATGCCCTTCAGACACAGATTCAGAAGTAAAAACAAAATTTTGACTCATCGAGTTCCTCGCCTTTTTAATCATTTTTATATTATATGTAATATAGAATAGAAATTATTTGCTGACCACTATAGCCGATCATCATGGATTCACAACTTCGCACCCTATTTAGACAGCGTTAACATAATCCCCAGTAGCATCAATGAGGCTGAAACAACCATTGTTACGCCAGTCATATCATGGGCTACAGACCACGCAAGCCATGCAGCGCCACCGGCAACCAAGACCAAGCCTGCCACAACAGGCAAACGCGATGGCTCCGTTGTAAAACTCACATTACCCTCTTCAACACGTGAAAGCAGCGCATCGATTTTTTCAGGTAAAGCCATCCAGTTACGAAGTTGATCACGCACTTCCCCAGCCATTGCCTCGGCTTTACCAACTGGCCCAACATGTCGGGTTACCCATTCGGTAATCAAGGGCCGCGCCAACATCCAGATATTTACATTATCAGCCAATTCCCTGGCCACCCCTTCAATCACCACCATGGTCTTCTGCAGCAACAATAGCTCAGGCCTTGTCTCCATCTTAAAGCGCTCAGTCACGGCAAACATCGACAACAACAGCTCTGCAATGGAAATATCGGCCAGTGGGCGATTAAAAATTGGCACGGCAATCTCTCGCAGAGCATCTTCGAAGGCGGAGATATTGGTATCTGCAGGCACATAACCCGCTTCCACATGCACTTCGGCTGCGCGCTTATAATCTTCCTTGAGAAAGGCCATCAACATTTCAGCAATATAACGTCGCGACTTGATATCAAGTCGTCCCACAATACCAAAATCTATTAGCACAATCTCGCCCTGCTCATCGACAAAGATATTGCCTGGATGCATATCTGCATGAAAATAACCATCAACAAATACAGTGTGAAAAAACAGAGTAGCCGCTTTTTCACACAGACTCAGACAGTCATGGCCGACCTCTGTTAATGCATCGCGCTCATCAATCGGCAGGCCGGAGATACGCTCCGTCGTCAGCACCTCTGTCTGCGTGTACTCCCACAGCACTTCAGGCACACGCACACCCTCGATATCACGCAAATTTTCAGCAAAGCGAGTGCAATGAGCTGCTTCCGCACGTAAATTCAACTCACCACGAATCGTTGTTGAAAACTCAACAATCACCTGCGGTGCTTTTAACCTACGATATTCGGGAAAATAACGATCAAACAGCCCAGCCAGCAACTTCAAAATTGCCAAATCAGACTCAATCGTCTTACCGATATGACTACGCCGTACCTTGACCGCAACGCGTCGGCCATCACACAGCTCTGCAAAATGCACTTGAGCTATGGATGCCGCGGCAACCGGTGCTTCATCAAACGAGGCAAACAGCCCACCCTCACCTGTTAATGGCTTTTTAAACGCAGTCTCTACGACATGTTTGACTGACTCAAATGGCTCTGGTGGCACATCGTCCTGCAGCTTCTTCAACTCAAGCGCCACATCCAACGGCAACAAATCGACACGCGTCGACAACATCTGGCCAAATTTGATAAAGGTAGGCCCCAGCTCTTCCAGCACCAAGCGAATTTGCGCCCCTAAATCTTTCGGCAGATCATCACCACGAAAGAGCTGAACCAGCCAAACATAGGGGTAAAACAAGCGCATGCGCACAGCCAATGCTGCCAAACCATGCGTCGCCAAAATATGACCGATACGCATTAAACGAAGATTTCGACGGATGTTGCTTGGCAACCTCATAGAGAAATCATACTCACAACCGGCTTTTCATTATGAACTAGAGCCTTCTGTAGCCGTCTCAACTACCGACTCCAGCCTGTGCTCAAGACGGGTAACACGCCCCTTGGTGCGCGAAATCTGATGCGTCAAATGCTCAACACCAGCTTGCCAGCTCTGCAATCGTTCAGCATCCGGCAACTCCATATCACGCAAGCTCTCGCTTACCAACTGCTTGGAACCAGCGCTTATTTTTTGCTCAGCTGCTACCAACGCGTGCGCTGCACGTGCTACACGCGAACCAAAAAAGTCGCCGAAAGCTGAACGCAGCTCACGCTCCCAATCCAAGTCGGCAGCAGCAAAAAGACGCTTAAAGCGAAGCATCGCATCAGAATCACCTGAGAGCTTTAACACCTGTTGAAAGACAAGATCATCCGGATCTTCATGGCCAAAACACATACGCGCAAAACCTGCTGTTGTCGCATTTAAACGCACATCAACCTGACCATCATAGGTCGAATGCACCCATGCTTTACCGCGCCTGAAACCAAGAAACATGATTGCATCGGTATCGCGCACATGGATGCGAAACACACGCCCCTCCATGTCACCCAAATACGGCCTCAATGATTCGTCACGAGAAAAAACCAACCCCAGCACTGTGGTCATGACAACGCATTGCACTGGCACAGGAATCAACCTCAATGGTAAAAACATCACACTCATATTTTATAACCTCTGTGCAAAGCAACAATACCACCGGACAGATTATCGTGCTTAATCAAATCAAAACCGGCCCTTTCAATCCATTTTGAAAAACGCTGCTGATCAGGAAAACGGCGGATAGACTCAACCAGATACTGATAGGAGTCGCGATCACCTGTAACTTTTTCACCAATCAATGGAATCATATTAAACGAATAAGCATCATACACGACATCAAGCCCGGGGAGTGTTGGCCGCGAAAACTCCAGACACATGAACTGACCACCTGGTTTGAGGATACGATAAAACTCTGCCAAACCCGCTTCAATATCGAGAAAATTGCGAATACCGAATGCAATCGTCACACAATCAAAGCTGTTATCAGCAAAAGCCAGGCGAGTACCATCCGACTGAATACAATCAGCCCGACCCGGCAACAGACCTGCATCAATTACCCGACGTGCACCTTCGGCCAGCATAGGACCATTCAGATCGGTCAGCACAACACGACCAGTAGGCCCCATTTTTTTAGCCAAACCAATCGAAATATCCCCGGAGCCTGCAGCAACATCCAGCACCCGACTGCCAGCACCAATCGCTGCCGTAGCAATCATGCGACGCTTCCACAAGCGATGCATACCGGCACTCATCAGATCATTCATAATATCATATTGACTGGCAACGGATGAAAACACACCCATAACGCGGTTTACTTTTTCACTGCCGCTGACCGTTTCATAGCCAAAGTGTGTTGCATCATCAACATGGCTGCTTGAGTTATCCGTATTGTTTGTATGGTTAGATTCATTCATGGGATGCGCATCGTATCAGGCAGAGGCTTGCTCTCCAAACAAACTATGTTTTATCCACAGGCATTCCAACGTCTCAGTGCACATTCTGTGGATAAACAGTGAATGGATTGTGTGTGTCAAAATACTACAAATAGTATAACCATCCACCTTGACACCCTACATATAGTACCTAAACTCAGCGCCGAGATTTCTGGATCAGAAAAATCAATCGACTTATCCGAGGGGAATTGTATGAGCGCCAGTTCGCATGCTTTGAATATAGCATCTATTGAAAACAGAGAGGAAAATCAGGTTGCGAACATTCGCTTTCAGCCGGCATCATTAGACATTTGGGATAAAAAATACCGCCTAAAAGACAAAAATGGCGTATCTATCGACAAGGACATCCAAGCCACTTATGAGCGTGTTGCCATAGCTCTGGCTGAGGTCGAAGAAGAAGACAAACGCGAATTCTGGCATAATCGTTTCACCTGGGCGCTGGCCAACGGCGCAATTCCTGCCGGCCGCATCATGTCCAATGCCGGAGCGAAAGCACACAAACCAGCCACCTCCACCATCAACTGCACAGTTTCAGGCACAATCCCTGACTCTATGGATGGCATTCTTTCCATGGTTCACGAAGCTGGCCTCACCCTCAAAGCGGGCTGCGGCATCGGCTATGAATTCTCTACACTGCGTCCAAAAGGTGCTTACGTGAGCGGCGCAGGCGCTTATACATCCGGGCCACTCTCATTCATGGATATTTACGATAAGATGTGTTTTACCGTCTCATCAGCAGGTGGGCGTCGCGGTGCCCAAATGGGTACATTTGACATATCTCACCCTGATATCATGGATTTCATTCGCGCCAAACGTGAAGATGGCCGCCTGCGCCAGTTCAATCTCTCCTGTCTGATCACACGCGATTTTATGGAAGCGGTCAAAAGCAACGCCGACTGGAATCTGGTATTCCCTGCCAATCAAACCGAAATTGACGACCCCGACACCCAGATCGTCTTCAAACATGTGGCCAACCCTCCAAAAAATGCAGTTAAAGATGACCGTGGCTTCGTCGCCTGCAAGGTCTATAAAACGATCAAAGCCAATCGCTTGTGGGACGTCATCATGGCCTCCACCTATGATTACGCTGAGCCCGGCTTCATCCTGATTGATGAAGTGAATGAGCTGAACAACAATTGGTTCTGTGAAGATATTCGTGCTACCAATCCATGTGGGGAACAGCCCCTGCCACCGTATGGCGCCTGCTTATTAGGCAGCATCAATTTAACCAAATTTGTGCGTGAACCTTTTACTGACAATGCATATTTTGATTGGGACTCTTACCGTGAGGTAGTCTCTGTTTTCACCCGTATGCTGGACAATGTGGTCGACATCAACGGACTACCGCTTGATAAACAGCGTGATGAGATCCTCTCCAAACGTCGTCATGGCATGGGTTTCCTTGGCCTCGGTTCGACACTAACCATGCTTCGCACCCCTTATGGTTCGGAAAAATCACTCGAATTCACCGAGCAAATTGCCTATGAAATGGCTCGCACAGGTTTCCAAGCAGGTCTTCAACTGGCAGAAGAAAAAGGCCCTGCCCCGATCATGGATAAAAACTTTGAAGTCACTCCAGAAATGATGAGCAAATGCCCGGCCATGGCAGAGGACGGCATCAAGATAGGCGACCAGTTAGCCGGCAAACTCTTATGGGCTAAATATTCAAAATACATGCAAAAATTCATTGCTACAGGCAATGATGAAGATCGCACCATGATCGACGCACTTATTGAAAAAGGCTGCCGCTTCACGCACCACTCATCCATTGCACCAACAGGCACCATCTCCTTGAGTCTTGCCAACAACTCATCCAACGGTATCGAACCCAGCTTTGCCCATCACTATGCTCGTAACATCATCCGCGAAGGCAAGAAGAGCAAAGAGAAAGTCGATGTATTCTCCTATGAGTTACTAGCGTATCGATCCTTCATCAATGCCAATGCCATGCCGCTTTCAGAGGAAGAGGACTGCAAATTACCGGATTATTTCATTAGCGCTGATGAAGTCACACCCAAGCAGCATGTAGATATTCAGGCCGCAGCCCAACTATGGGTAGACTCATCTATCTCCAAGACAGCCAATGTGCCAACCGATTACCCTTATGAAGATTTCAAAGATATTTATCTTTATGCCTACAAAAAAGGATTAAAAGGCTGCACCACATTTCGCTTCAATCCGGAAGCATTCCAGGGGGTACTGGTGAAAGAAGAAGATCTAGCTAACACCACGTACAAGTTCACGCTTGATAACGGCACCGTCATTGAAGCAAAAGGCAATGACGAAATCGAATATGATGGAGAAATGCACAGTGCCGCCAACCTTTTCGACGCCTTAAAAGAAGGTTATTACGGAAAGCTTTGATTGATACGGTGAAAGGGGACCAGCCCCTTTCACCTGCTTCGCAACATAATCACCAGTTCGGCTAAAGCGAACTACGACCAAGATGAACAAACAGTCATGCGCAGGAGTACAACCATGAATATCAAAATTGAGCACAAAATCACGGGCTACGAAGTAAAGAAAGCCGATGACACAAGCAGCAACGAAGATGCAAAGGTTCATCAGATTGCACCACTGTTGGAACGTGATGATATTCTTGAAGGTAGCACCTACAAAATAAAAACACCGCATTCCGAGCACGCAATGTATATCACCATCAACGATGTGATTATCGAGGAGCCGGACGGCTCGACACACCGCCGCCCATTCGAAGTATTCATCAACTCCAAAAACATGGAGCACTTTATGTGGATTGTTGCTCTAACCCGCATCACCTCCGCGATCTTCCGCAAAGGCGGAGATGTCACCTTCCTGGTTGAAGAGCTTAAAGCGGTATTTGATCCACGCGGTGGTTACTACAAACGTGGCGGCAAATACATGCCATCCATCGTCGCCGAAATCGGTGAAGTGATCCAACAACATCTGATCTCCATCGGCATGATGGAAGGCCAGCTCAATAGCGCCGAGCTCGTCGCCAAACGTCATGAAGCTCAGGAAAAACTTGGCAGTGATGCGATTGCCAAAGGCAATCAATGCGACAAATGCGGCGCCATGGCCGTTGTTCGCTTAGACAATTGCAACTGCTGCCTTGAGTGCGGCGATAGCAAGTGTGGCTAAAATAGCTAATATGTAAGCTTATGCGTTAGTATTTAACACTAACCTAACAACTAAAAAAGGCTGCTATTCCAAGAACAGCAGCCTTTTTTGTAGTTATATTCAAGTCCAAGTGGCACATATTTATCCTGATACGGGACTTCTCTGCACTCATGATACCAATAGTGAAAACAAGGGACGTCGCTTGAATACAGCTTCACAAGTAGCAGTATTCGTTTTTTTCTTAATGCCCCAGCCAACCGGAGCACAGTCAGATAGCCGCCTCAATCCTGATTCCTTTGAGGCAGGAACGCTCTTAATAATTATCTTCGTTAAATTGGACTAAACTCATTGCATCCCCGGAACTCAGCATTGTATCCCCAGAACTTTCGCCTTCCATCTGTACCAGACGAATGCCGAAACTATCATCACGTGCTCTGGCAGGGCTCCTATAGCGATCCGACGAACGCATCCCGGCTGGATAATAATACCAGGAACTGCCACGCAATACTCGCTTGTCACAATCACCAGCAACCCATGCACTGCCATCACTCGGGGCACCCTCGTAATTATCATTTGAGCAGTCCTCAGTCCATTCACTGACATTACCGCTCATATCATGCAGGCCCCATTCATTAGCACGCCTTTCACCTACCACCTGAGTAGTTTTATCATTTTTTCCATCATACCAGCCCAAACGAGTCGTCAAATCACCGGAACCACAATACGTGCTTTCACGCCCTGCCTTACAAGCATATTCCCACTCAGCCTCGCTTGGCAAACGATAAGTTCCACCAGCCACATAGCTCATCTCGGCAGCCATAAAACGCGCATCACTCCAATTCACTTTTTCCACCGGCTTATTGGGATCAGTTTTATATTCACTTGGGTTTTCTTCCATAACGCGCTGATATTGCGCCTGAGTCACTTCGTATTTACTCATCCAGAAACCTTGATTGAAACAAACATTATGCACAGGTTTTTCATCAGCAGCACCATTGTCACTGCCCATGTTAAAACATCCTGATGGCACCCAGACAAACTGCATCCCGGTCTTTGGTTCTGTCTTAATTGTGCCCGCTACCGGCTCAGCCTGTACCGCCGTACTCATCCATAGCAGAGCCAATGCCATTCCAAATAATCCTTTCATTCCTCTCACATACCCTAGTCCCATCTTTAATTCATAACCTATTCTACCACATTTAGTTCCATCATTTCCGCTATTAAGCTCTAATGTTCATTCTGCAAACCCTCATTGTTTACGTAGATAATTGCAATTATTGCTTCATAGTATCAGCAGCGACTTTTGCCTGAGTGGCATCAGATCTATCTTTTCTGCCATTGCTATCCCACCAACGCTGAGCACGCTTTCGATCAAACGGTGGCAAAGCATTCACCTCAATATTTGCAGTTTTGAGGGCTGGAAAAATCCCTTGATATGCCGACAAATCACTCTTGCTTTGGTCGCTGGTCGTCACATCAAAGGTACTTGCCGCAAAACCAGTGACGTTCTGATCTATCAATGGAATCACTGGGCCGGCTCGGAATTCACTCCCCTCTCGCTTACGCATTACACCGGATGCTCGACCAATATAAGTCACCCTATTGGCCTTCACTTCAATCTCTCCATGCACCGGCATCATACATTGTGCTATCAAGAATAGACTTCTATACATACATGAGGCCCCGCGCACAACATATTGCCCAGGCTCAAGATCCATACGGAGCATGTAACGAGTACCGTTCGAGCTTGAAACTGTGCCATCCATATCTGTTTTAAAATTATGCCGATCTGCTTTATTTTTCGCTCCAGGCGTTTCAACATGGACCACTATGGCTTGAGGCTGATATTCAGTTTTATATTGATTGGACAGCTCAAGCGACATCAGAACCAAACCTTTACCACTCAGTTCAAGTGTTTTGGTTGACTTATCTAGACCCATTTCATGCATCGTGGCACAACCCGACAAGAGTGCTAGTGATACGACTATCAACACGTAACGAACACCACACCTAGAATCAATCATCTCTCCTCCCCGGAAAACGTGACCGCTTTATTACGCGCCACATCGAACAGCGAATTCTAATCGATCAACTAAGCACGCTGAATTCAACCATGAAGTGCACCAGTTTTGAGTTGTTTGAAAACTTGCTCTGGGGTTTTGAAGCCCAAGCATTTTCTGGGACGATTGTTTAACTTTCTTTCTATTTTTTCAACCTGTTTAATGGTCAATAAAGCGATGTCTGAGCCTTTAGGAACATACTCTCGAATTAATCCATTGATGTTCTCTACAGTTCCTTTCTCCCAGCTATGGTAAGGAGCGCAGAAGAATGATTGAGTGCCAAGGGCCAGGTTGACGCGTTGGTGCTGCATGTTTTCTACCCCGTTATCATAAGTTAAGGACCTTAGCATGTGTGAGGGAAAGCGTTTCAATCGCGATACAATTGCTTGGAATGATTCTTTAGAGCTTCTGTTGGGAACCAGGGAGATACAGACTTTTCGGCTAATGCGCTCAATCGTGACATTCAGTGCCGCTTTG
>JAJFLH010000022.1 GCA_021772775.1 Mariprofundus sp.
CGTGATGAAGATGGCATGGCTGTCTTTGCCCAGGCTGAATTCTCGATCACTCTCAATCTCGGTATGGGTGATGCAACAGCCCGCGTCTGGACAGGTGATTTCACGCATGAATACATCACCATCAATGCGGAGTATCGCACCTGATTCAGCAACAGATCGCTCTTGTTGCCGCCTTTGATCTCGAAGGGCGTGTGCTATTATTGAAGCGTGAAGATGACAAACATTGTGGTGGTTTATGGTCATTCCCCGGTGGTAAGGTAGAAGCTGGAGAAAAACCTGAAGTCGCAGGCATGCGTGAACTTATGGAAGAGACAGGGCTTAACGCCATAGATTGGCAAAGCCTTTGCCAACAACAATTCGAATACCCTGATCGTGTTTTGCACTTCGAGTTATTCAGCTCTGTTTGCCATAATACGATCAGCTTGAATGCTGAGTCACCCCATGCCTGGGCAGCGGTTAGTCAACTGCATGATTATCCCATGCCAGCCGCCAACGATGCATTTATCGCAGCACTCAACAACAGATTTGGAAACAACGTTGAAACCGCTATTTAAAGGGCTGCTGCTGTTATTATGCATCACAGCATTCGCTCATGCCGTTATTGCAACTGAAAGAGCATCCGATGAACTTAGTCATGTGGTTCTCGTCGGGTTAAAAGAGCCAGGTAATCAGCAAGCCGTGGAACAGATTACAAAGGTATCACAAAAATTCCCGGTGTATTATCCGTAAAAGTAGGCAGGGTAGTGAATAGTGACCGCTCTATTGTAGATGATTCATTTGATGTCGGTATTATTGTCACTCTGCCCAATCAGCAGGCTATGGATCTCTATTTGAAGCATCCGGTTCACACAAATGCGGTAGAATATGTTTTAAAACCTTTGCTTAAGAAAATCACAGTTTACGATATGCGTTAAGTGGCGGTTTCCAGGTGAATTTGTACGTTCAGCATGCCATTTAATGACTCTTAGCGGATTCGCTGTTTGGGGAGTAATAAACTTATTGGCACGGAATTCGCTTACCAGAAATTATGCGAATCTTACATGGCCAAGAGGAACGTTCTGAAAGGCCAGAACTCAGATTATTTGGCCAGCTATTATTAATTACCTTATTGGCATCTACGCTAGGGATATTGATCTCAGGCTTCTATCCAGATTGGCGTTGGGAGCAAATTCCTTTTCACTCGCTGGTTGAAGGTGTTGGTGGAATTACAGCTATTGCTGTGGCTTTTTTGTTGCCCAGGTTTTTGTTGTTTTCTGAAGAGATGTCGCCATTTGTCTGGGTGGGGGCTGCCCTGATTGGCATGGGTACTCTGGATATGTTTCATGCTGTAGTTTATCCGGGGCAGCAATTCATTTGGTTTCATAGTATCTCAAATTTTGTTGGTGGTGTGTTATTTGCCTGCGTCTGGCTGCCTGAAAGGTTTACACCCAAGTCAAAGAACAATGTATTGCCTATCGTTGCTTTAATCGCGGCATTTATGATTGGAGTTTTCTCTTTTGCGTTGCCTGAAGCGATTCCAAGTATGAAACAAAACGGTCAATTTACCTTGTCTGCAAATATGCTGAACATGCTTGGAGGTGCTGGCTTTATATTATCAGCAGCATATTTTGTGTTTAAATTCTTTCAGCAGAAATCGATCTATTGCTCGGTTCTTGCGAATCACTGCTTTCTATTCGGTCTGTCCGGTTTGTTGTTTAATTTTTCAGCGCTTTGGGATGGCATATGGTGGGAGTGGCATATATTAAGGCTGCTAGCCTATGCATTCATCTTGTATTTCTTTTTTATTAGCTACAATAATGAACGTAGGCGATACGATGAAAAGTTGAGTAAGCTTTCCCAGGCTGTCCAATATAATGGTGAGCCAGTCATGATCACAGACACTCAGAGTGTGATTGAGTATATCAATCCAGCATTTACTAGCCTGACCGGTTATTCTTCAGAAGAAGCGATTGGTAGGACACCCAGTATATTAAAAAGTGATGCTCAAGACCCATCATGTTACACGGAGTTGTGGCAGACGATTAACCGTGGAGGGGTATGGAATGGTAGTCTGATCGAAAAAAAGAAAGATGGAACCTATTACCCTGCTATGGTGACCATATCACCGATCAAAAACTCAGCCGGTGTTATCACCCATTTTGTGTCGACTCAGAAAGATATGACAGAGTATCAGAGGCTTGATGATCAGTTCAGGCAATCACAAAAACTGGAATCTATAGGGACTCTGGCAGGTGGTATTGCTCACGATTTTAACAATATGCTTGCAGCTATAGATGGGAATATATTTGTTGCTCAAATGAATTTGGATGACAAAGCGAAAGTGCAGGAGCGATTGGGAAATGTAGAGAACTTGAGTCATCATGCAGCAGAAATGGTCAAGCAACTGTTAACATATGCTCGTCAAGATGTGGTTTCGATGCAGCCGATGAATTTGAATGATTTTATGGTTGATGCAAATCAATTGGCCAAGAATCTATTACCTGAAAATATTAAGTTTACATACAAACCTTACCATCAATGTTTAGTCGTCAACGGCGATACAACACAATTGCAGCAAATGCTGTTGAATTTATTCACCAATGCTCTTCATGCTGTGCGTGATGTGCAGAAAGCGGCGATCAGTTGTAGTGTAAATTACTTCATCGCTAGCGATAGCTTTATGATAGATCATCCTGATTTAAATGCTCATGAGTTTGCTCAAATTACCGTTTGTGATAATGGTTATGGCATTAGCAAAGAAAACCTGCAAAAAATAGTTGATCCTTTCTTTACGACAAAAGGTGTAGGTGAGGGGAGCGGTTTAGGTCTGTCGATGGTAAGTGGTTCAATCCAACGGCATGGTGGAGTACTTCATATTGAAAGCAAGGAAGGTGAAGGTACTACCTGTCATATTTATATTCCATTGAGTGGAGAGATAATTGGCTCAGAAGAGCTTGTAAATCGTGAGGTGCCGAGCTCAGGCAATGAGGAGACGATTCTTCTGGTGGATGATGAAAAAGGTTTATTAGAGAGTATCTCAAGTGTGCTGAGGAGTCTTAATTATCATGTCCTAGAGGCCAATGATGGGAAAATGGCACTGCATACATATGAAGCTAATCGCGATTTGATTGATTTGGTGATTACGGATTTAGTCATGCCTAAGATGGGGGGGAGTGAATTAATGTCGCGAATTTGGGAGAAGGATAGTTCTCTCCCAGCCATTTTTGTGTCCGGTTATAATTTGGGAGAGACGAAAGTGCCAAGTGATAAAGAGATGCAGACGGTTACGTTGAATAAGCCATTTTCCATCAATAAAATATGCCAGCATGTCAGGCTTCTCTTGGATTGAGCGGTTATAGTCATTCAGAATCCTCTGGAATAATGAATAGAAGGCGATGAAAGCAGTTTCACCCCATTAGAAGAGTGAAATCATCATCTTGGCAATGTGCGCTTTAAGTTTAGTCTTGCTGCAATGTTATTAGTTATCTTTCTTATGTTATCTATTCCTATCGGCTGTTTTTGTCTGTGGTTCGCCTGGAAGGCGCATCAGGTTGGCAGGGGTACGGTTGTACGTGGCATGTTGCTGATGGCATTTTTCAGCTTTGCATCAGCGCTGTTGTTTGGTGGCTGGGGTTATATCGTCATCACAGTCTAGTGTGAATCATGTCACCTAAATTGACATAATTATATCCAATTTGAATTGAAAAATGATTGTCTGCTCAATGAGCTTACAATATCTAATTTCTGGATTGTTAGGTGAAATAGCTTCATAATGCCGCGCTGAATTTAAAACGAAGCATATATGAAGGGAAGTGAATAATGATTGATATAATTATTGGGGTGATATTACTTAGTATTGCTGTTCTCACCATGCGTATTGTGTGGAAAGCCGGAGAGGCAAAAATATATGATCCAGATAAGGTTGATCTGAGTGATAACTTTGATCCACAACACGATCATTTTAGTAAAGAACATGCTCAAAAGGTGAAAATGCTAGCCAAATCAAATATTCAGTTGGCGGAAAAAGGTCAAATAAAATCACCGGAAGCGATCTGGAATACAGGCACAGCAACTCCGACTCGTTCTACTCGTAGTGAACCACATGAAAAAATGAGTATGAGAGGACGTCGGAGTAACAATGATCAGGTTCATACTGAGCCAGAGAGAAGAGTTGCTGACAGACGCGGCAGAAAAGACGATCGCAGAGCAATGCCGGAATATTCGTAAGTTGGCGTGATAGCAGATAGTAGCAACTGCGCTATCGATGGGCCTCCCTTAGTTTGTTGAAAAGATGAACGATCACAATTTTCAACATTCTTCAAACTGGCCTCTTAATTGCTGTGAGCCATTGAGGGGGGATGTAATGTGTTTGGGCTAAAAGTAAATTTTCTTGTTTTCAGCAATGTTTTAGAAACGATAAACAGCCTTCGTCATGATATAGGTGATAAGTACCATGGCCTGATTGAAGTGCGATCCGGGCAAGAGATGCTTACAACACTAAATAGAGTCGCAGATGTTGCGCTTATCATTGTTGATGTTTCTAAAGAGGAACGCGCTAAGTTTATTCAAACAATCAAGAGCTGCGATGAATTTATCGATATGCCGATCATCTTTCTTATCGATTTGGTTCACGATAAACAATGGCCTCCCTCAGAACTAAATAGCGTCATGTTTGACCACCTATGCAAACCATATAGTGCCTCTGATTTGCAAAGCAAAGTGTCTATGTTTGTTGATGTTTATGTGAAGCGTCTACGCCTGGATAATCAAGCCCATCAACGTGCTGCGGTACAACAGAGATTACACTTATCCGAACAGCTGTTTGAGCAGTCTCCTGAAGGTCTGATGCTGACGGATTCTAATACGGTTATTAAGGCGATTAATCCAAAGTTTATTGACATGATTGGTTATTCAGTTGAGGAACTGATCGGGAAAAAGTTACAGGAGATCAATGCTGGTATATTAAGTTGTGTGAACGACCAGAGTATATCGAGCTTAACGCAAAAAGGCGACGGCTGGGAAGGTGAACTCTATAAGCAGGATCATGGTGATGCTTATTCGATTTGGCTGAAAGTATTTCCTATAAAAAACAAACTTGGGGATGTGAATACCTATGTCTATTCATTCTCTAAAAACTCTCTTGATTCATTGACCCATCAAAAACTGCATCAATTAGCACATTATGATTCTTTGACGGGGCTGCCCAATAGGTCGCTTTTTCAAGAGCATCTTAAAAATGAATTGGCAAATGCGCAGCGTAATAAAACATTTGTAGCTGTGTTATTTATGGATCTAGATCACTTTAAAAGCATCAATGACACATTGGGTCATGATGTTGGAGACGAGCTGCTTAAAGCTGTTGCTGCAAGATTATTAAAATGTATTCGAAAAAATGATCTTATTTCGCGTCAGGGCGGCGATGAATTTACGGGCGTTCTGGTTGGTATTAATCACCCTGAAAATGCAGGCATGATTGCTGAGAAAATTATTAAATCATTAAGTCAGCCCGTGCAAACAGGCCCCCATCAACTTTTCATCACGAGTAGTATTGGCATTAGTATTTATCCCAATGATGGCGAAACTTTTGATAGTCTTATCAAACATGCTGATTCAGCCATGTACCAAGCTAAAGATAGTGGGCGCAACACTTATCATTTCTTCACAGATGAACTACACCAAGCATCGAAACGTCGTTTTGAATTAGGCAGTTTGATGCATAAAGGTTTAGAAAACAACGAGTTTGAGGTTTATTACCAGCCACAAGTTGATGCGGGAGATGGTTTTATTATTGGAATGGAAGCGCTGCTTCGTTGGCATAGCGCTGAACTTGGATCGATCAGTCCGGCAGAATTTATTCCGATTGCTGAAGAGTCCGGCCTCATTGTACCTATTGGCGAGTGGGTCATGCGTGAAGCCTGCAAACAGTGTAAAAAGTGGCGTGATGATGGCTATCCTGCACTGCTGGTTGCGGTCAATTTATCCAGTCGCCAGTTCCGTGAGCCTAATTTTATCAATATGCTATTGGAGGTGATCTGTGAAACAGGCATCTCCCCGCGGCAATTGGAATTAGAGTTGACGGAAAGCATTATCATGAAAGAAGACGTGGCGACGATCCGGCGTTTAAGGGAGATCAATGAATGTGGCGTGCAGTTATCTATTGATGACTTTGGTACAGGTTATTCATCGATGAGTTATTTGAAGCGCTTTCCGCTTGATAAACTTAAAATTGATAAGTCATTCATCGATAATGTGACTACGGATAGTGAAGATGCATCTATTGTGAGCGCAATCATCAATCTTGCCCATAGTTTGAAGCTGATTGTTATTGCTGAAGGTGTTGAAGAGAAAGATCAGAGAAATTGGCTGCAAAAAAATGATTGTGACGAAATTCAGGGTTACTTCTACAGCAGACCTTTAACGGTGAATCAATTCACTGCATATATGCAGAACAATCCATCCAAAGTTAGGCAACATTTTATAGAAGATTCCAAGTATCAAGAGTTTTAGCTACAGGGCTATTTTGTCTGCTGCTTTGTAGAATCATGAATTAACGGGCAATACAGATGCCGCAATAGACCATCTATATCATGGCAATCTTCCAGATATCCCCACAACTGTTATGCTTCGCTGACTTTTTTCAGGAGTGTCATTATGGCCGATTATCAGTATATCTATTCTATGGAAGGCGTCGGCAAAGTCGTCGACAATAAGAAGGAGATATTAAAAGATATTTACCTCTCATTTTTCCCAGGTGCGAAGATTGGTGTCTTGGGTCTGAATGGCTCCGGTAAATCCACGCTGCTGAAAATCATGGCTGGGCTCGATACAGAGATCCTGGGTGAAGCAAGGCCTGCACCGGGTATTCGTATTGGTTATCTTTCACAGGAACCAGAGCTTGATGAGACAAAAGATGTACGCGGCAATGTCGAAGAAGCTGTACAGCCGATGAAAGATGCACTGGCTGAGCTTGATGCCGTCTATGCGGCTTATGGTGAGCCTGATGCTGATTTTGATGCGATCGCTGCCAAACAGGCCAAGCTTGAAAACTTTATTGAAGCTGGTGATGGTCATAACCTGGATCGTAAACTCGATGTGGCTGCCGATGCGCTGCGTCTGCCAGAGTGGGATGCTGATGTAACAAAACTATCCGGTGGTGAGCGTCGTCGTGTGGCGCTGTGTCGTCTACTACTGTCCAACCCTGACATGTTGCTGCTGGATGAGCCTACCAACCATCTGGATGCTGAATCGGTGGCGTGGCTGGAGCGTTTTTTGCATGACTATCCGGGTACTGTTGTGGCGGTCACCCATGACCGTTATTTCCTTGATAATGTGGCAGGCTGGATTCTTGAGCTGGATCGCGGTCGCGGTATTCCGTTTGAAGGCAACTATAGCGGTTGGCTGGAGCAGAAAGAGAAACGCCTCTCTGCCGAAGAGAAACAGGAGTCTTCACGCCAGAAAGCTATGAAACAGGAGCTGGAGTGGGTGCGTGCAGGCACCAAAGGTCGTCATGCTAAATCTAAAGCGCGTTTGAAAGCCTTTGATGAGCTGGCAGGTCGTGAAGCGCAGGAGCGCAATGCCACCAAACAGATCTTTATTCCATCCGGAGATCGGCTCGGTGATATCGTTTTTGATGCGGAAGCTGTAGCGAAAGGTTTCGGTGATCGTGTGCTGGTTGAGGATCTCAACTTCAGCCTACCGCGTGGTGGTATCGTCGGCATTATTGGCGCTAATGGGGCCGGTAAAACCACACTGTTCCGCATGTTAACGGGCCAGGAACAACCCGATTCAGGTAAGCTGACTAAGGGTGAGACGGTGAATGTCTCGTATGTCGATCAGTCCCGTGATGCACTTGATGATAAGAACACGGTCTGGGAAGAGATTTCCGGTGGTTCCGATTCTATGTATCTGGGCAAGGTGGAAGTACAGAGCCGTGCCTATTGTGGCCGTTTCAATTTTAAAGGTGGCGATCAGCAGAAAAAGATCAGCATGCTCTCCGGTGGTGAACGCAACCGTGTGCATCTGGCCAAAATGTTGAAAGAGGGCGGCAATGTGTTGCTGCTGGATGAGCCGACCAATGATCTCGATGTTGAAACACTGCGTGCGCTCGAAGAGGCACTGCTTGATTTTGCAGGCTGTGCCATTGTGATCTCACATGATCGCTGGTTCCTTGATCGTGTGGCTACCCATATGCTGGCCTTTGAAGGTGAGGGCCATGTCGAGTGGTTCGAAGGCAACTTTGAAGAGTATGAAGCAGATAAGAAGCGCCGTCTGGGTGAAGATGCAACGCAGCCGCACCGCATGAAATACAAAAAATTGGTGGTGTAACTATTCAGCTCACCTCTGGTTTTCACTTTGGGCTACAGCGTTGAAAAGGAAGGATGCGGATTGCACAACCGATAGGTTGTCCGTAGGGAGAGGGCTATGGATGGCCCGAATGACTTACAATAGTAAACTCGGCTTTGGCTCCTGCGTCGCTCTATCTCCTACATCCATATAGTGATCCGCTTTTTTCGCCTTGTCCCCAGAATAAGCATAGGTGACCTGAACAGTCTCACGTTTAAATATTCGTAACGATCTAAGGGTTATTTTCCTTGAGGTTCAATAAAGTAGTCTAGTTTTTTATGCAGAGCTTCATACTGATAAGCCGGTAACTGGTATAACCAGCCATTGAAGCGCTGAGTGTTGTTTGAAACTTGCTGGCTCTCTGCAAATGTAGCCAGTGTTATATAGTTTTTTTCATCGACCTTAAAGCTTTCAATGCTAATGCTTTTCCCATCAAACTGAGTGAAGACGATTCGGTCTCGGGTTGCTTTGGCATGATCACTGGTGCCGGCTTTGACTACCTTTTCAAAACTGAGGTTTTGCAGAGCCGATTGCAGTGCATCGATACTTTTCAGTTCATAACCGTCAGGTAGATTTTCCAGTGTTAATTTATCCGTTGGTTTGCTGCGAGCAAGGGTAAAGGCTTTGCCCTTGGCTGGTGTGATGCTGATCTTTGTGACTTGTTCAGCTTTCATCTCTACCAGTTTTTTGTCGAGCCACCATGCGGCATCAGCAGGGGCTGAGAGATTACCTTTGGCGAGCCAGCTTTGCGGCTCATCTGCTTTGCGCAGATAGAGGCCGGCTTTATGCCCCTTACCCAGAATAAGTTCCGCGATGAGCTGTTTATCAACATCACTGATCAGCAGCCGTCGCGCTGTCTCTGATGTTTTTGGATCATCTATACCCAGTTTTGCATAATTGGCTGCAATCTTTGTTTTGGCTTCAAGTTTTTCCAGTTCACTGAGCTCCAGTAACAGGTTTTTAATTTTTCCGACATCTGCATAATAGCTATCCTGCTCTTCAATCAGCCACTGGCCTTGTTTTAAGATCAAGGTTGACTGTTTTTTTGCATCGTTGATTTCAATGCGGGCAACGTCATTGATTCTACTCTGCAGTTCAGGGTAGAGCTTTCCGTGCATAAATGGTTCGTTTCTCTTCTGATTCTGTTGAGCAAGCAGAATAGCGAGCGCAAGCAGCACCAGCGTAGTGGCGGCCATGATGATTAACGGTCTTTTATTCATAGTTCGTGATTGCTCCTTATACGTTTTGTCAGAGTCGTTTATTGCGTCGCCAGACGGTTGATTCGACGCTGATGTCGAATCGCCATGACTATCGCCAGTATGATGATCAACAGTGGGATCAGGGCGATGTTGATGAACTTCAATCGATCACCCAGTTGCTCAATGTTTTTCTGCAGTTCGTGCTGCACACTGCGCAGCTCCTTGCGCGTTTTGACGACTTCATTACGGGCTTTCTGTATCTCCTGCTGCTGTTCTATGCTCAGCATGACGGCGTTGTCACCGCCCTTCTGTCGTTTGAGTTCAGATATCCTGCGTTGACTGGCCTGCAGTCGTTCCTGCAGCTGTTTCTCTTTGTCGCGATACTGTTGTTCGGCTTCGCGTTGAATCTCTTTGACCTTGTCAAAGCTACGCATGGTATTGCCGCGACTGCGCAGGCTGATCAGATCATTGCTGCCGCTCAGGTTTTCTACGGCGTTAATGACAAAGCTCCCATTGCCACTGAAGGGGACAGGAATACGTTGGTTAAGGAACTTCTGTACCTGCACCCAGAATTTATCCCTCAGCATATCTGTGTCAGCTACAACAATGAGGTTGACCTCACCTTTCGACTGTTTAAGTGACTCTCCAGATGCACCGTCTGGAGCACCATTGGGGAATGCACTCTCCACTGTGCCATGGATACGTGCAGCCAGTGTCAGTTTTTCATTGCCGGCCTGAAACTGATTGAGCAGAGCGATCGGATTGATACCGAACTGCAGCTGCAGCGTATCGAATGTTCCAGCTCTGCTGCCTGTCTCAATTAAGGCTTGCATCGTTGTGTTTGCACCGGCTTTGCTGCGCAGATAGCCAGCTGTCGCCAGATTAACCTGTTTCAGTTCTGAGGTGATGAAATCATCGCTGTTCAGGTGCTTCTTATCGAGTTGCATCCACAGCAGATAATCCGTTGGCAGAGTGCGTGAACCACTCTGCACATTGACACGCATGGCACTCTCTTTCTCTCCGGCGAGTTTACCTGCCACCATTTCAACACCCCATGCATGGAGTAGTCTATCCAGTTGTGAGCTGCGCGAAGCCTGCATGGCTGCCATCGGGTTTTTGGGGTCATGTGGTGGTTGATCTGTCTCAGCATAAGGGTCAACAAAAGCGAGAATGCGCCCACCTTTGAGCAGATACTGATCAATAGCGAAGAGGGTTTTATCATCTAAGCCTTTGGGGTGAACAAGCATCAGAACATCGATATCTTTGGCGATTTCAGTGCTGTCGATATCTACAAAGCGTACATCAAAGAGTTGCCGCAACTGATCAACGATCATCCAAGGTTGATTTTGTGAAGATTGAATAAACGGGCTGTTATGTTTCGGCTGCATCGGCAGAGTAGTAAGTATGCCGACAACAGGCCGTTTTGGTTTGCCCAGCTTGTAGATCATGCGGGTAATATCGTACTCAAGCGATGATGCTTTGCTGTTTTGAAAAAATGGTATGCTCTCTTGATCTCCTGTCGCACTACTGCCGACAAGGCCAAAATAGAGTTGGTTGCCTGCGCCATTCACTGGTGCCCCCTTCAGCCCATATTGTACAGCTTCATCCTCTTGTTCGGAGAATGGTTCCGGATCAGCGATGATCAATTTAATATTACCATCAGCGATATCGGCGTACTCTTCCAGCAACTCCTGCACACGTTGCCCATAGCTATTGATGGCAGGAATGGCTGCCGCCATTTTTTTAGAGAAATAGAAACGCAGCGTGACCGGCTCTTCCAGGTTACTGATGATATTTTTGCTTCCCTCAGCCAGGGTGTAGAGCTGGTCATCGGTCATGTCGATGCGCAGTGATTTAAGGCCAAGGCTGGCCAGAATATTGATGGTGAGTAGCAGCACAATAGCTAAGGCGATACCGCTACCGGAAATAATGTGTTTGTTCATGACTCCTCCGCTTATGATTTCACCTAATCGGCTTTTTTCATCTCAACGATGACAACATTCAGATAGAGCCAGAAAGCTGTGATGGAGATGAAGTAGATGATGTCACGCAGATCCATGACTCCCTTAGTGATATTCTGAAAGTGGGTCAGAAAGCTTAAGGATGCAATCGCATTGACGATGAATTGAGGTGCCCAGCCTTGAAAGAGATCAAGTACCATGGGGAAACCACTAAAAATAAATAGAAAGCAGACGACAACGGCCAGAATAAAGGCGATGACCTGATTCTTGGTCAGGGCCGAAAGAGATGAACCAATGGCAAGATATGCTCCGGCCATCAGCAGGCTGCCAATATAGCTGCCTAAGATGACTGTATTATCGGGCTCACCCAGATAGTTGACTGTGATCCATAGAGGGAATGTCAGAGCAAGAGCTGTGGCGGTAAACAGCAGGGCGGCAGTGAATTTCCCCAGTACTGCGGCCTGCACGGAGACAGGCAGGGTCATTAACAGCTCGATGGTGCCGCTCTTGCGCTCTTCCGACCATAATCGCATGGCCAGAGCTGGAATCAAAAAGAGGAATAGCCAGGGCAGGGAGTCAAAGAAGGGGCGCAGATCAGCCTGGCCGCGTTCATACAGACCACCGATATAAAATGTAAATACGCCACACAGGACAAGAAACACAACCAGAAACACATAGGCTACCGGAGTGCCGAAATAGCTATTAAGTTCACGCTTGGTGATGGCAAGGATGTGACTCATGTGCGCACCTCCCTGAGTTTCTCTGGGTTGGTGGTGATTTGCCGAAACACACGCTCAAGCTGTACCGGCTCTACCTTTAGAACCTTAACTGGCCACTGTTTCTCCTGACATAGCAGCGCGACATCATTGATAATGGATGTGCCGCTATTGGCTTGAATCGATAAGCTTTCACCGCGTTGCTCTACAGACCGTACAGATTTAACTAACTTTAAGGCGCTGATAGCCGGCTTTAGATCATCAAGGCAGAGAGACAGAGAAACGCTGTTGCGATCAGGGGAAAGCTCTTCCAGCTCTTGAGCAGTGCCATCAAAGAGTTTTTTGCCCTGTGCGATAATAATGGCACGTGTACAGACAGCGCCGACCTCTTCGAGAATATGGGTAGAGATAATGATCGCTTTGTCTTTGGCCATCGCTTTGAGCAGTTCACGTACTTCATGTTTTTGATTGGGGTCAAGACCATCGGTTGGTTCATCTAGAATCAGCACTTCAGGGTCGTGTAGAATCGCCTGTGCTAAACCAACCCTGCGTTTGAAACCTTTGGAGAGGGTATCAATGGATTTATGTAGCACGCTGTTCAAATGCGTTTTTTCAATAGCCGCTTCGATGCGCTGCTGTTTTTCCTTACCTGTAAGACCACGAACTTCCGCAACAAAATTGAGAAAGCTTTGAGGTGTCATATCACCATATGCGGGGGCACCTTCAGGTAGATAACCGATAACCGATTTTACCTGAATAGGAGACTTTTCGATATCGTGACCACATACGTTCACTTGCCCCGATGTTGGAGGTAGGAAGCCGGTGATCATCTTCATGGCAGTGGATTTTCCTGCGCCATTGGGGCCTAAAAATCCCAGGACCTCTCCTCGTTGCAGTGAAAGAGAGAGTTGATCAACAGCAACAAAAGCGCCGAAGCTTTTACTTAGATTGTTTACCTCTACGATTGCACTCATTCTGCACCCTCTGTTCATATCGATCGAAACCGGTGTGAAGTTTGGAGAAATATATTCTCAGCCTTCCTGTCCAGCAGTTCCCTGACGTGAGAAAGCCACCCGTTTCGCAGATAGGATTGTTTGCATACAACACTCTAAGAGCATTGTGCTAAAAATATGGGCAAGAATATTATGAATTGAAAAATGAATTTCAAGCCTAAAAAATAGAATGATTTGTTGTCGATGTCATTGAAATGAAGTGCTTTGGGGTGCTGGAATAGTTGAGGGGCCTCTCTTGTTCTCTCTTACCCTTCCTCTGTCACAACGCTAGCGTTCTGCTCCAGATTGTTATTCACGTCAGATGACGTCGATACACTTGGATTACAGACCTGCGGAGAATCTATTGCCCCTGCCCGACACTGCTGAAACTCATGCTGTTGCCCATTCGAGATCTAGCTTGCCGGCTGATCCGGTGGCTCCCGATGCATTGATGGGTATTCCACGCCAGCAGACCAACCCTAAACGCTGGCAGGGTGAGTTGTGGGCGGAGTTTGTTCAGGCTCTTACTCAACAGGATATTGAAGTGCGTGAACAGCGTGCTGCAACAGGTGTTTACGTCACTGATGCCGGTGGTTTGGCGCATGGTCTGCCGCATGGTGTGGTGGTGGCGAAATCGGCTCAACAGATAGCGAACTTGATGAAATCCGCACAACAGTTTTCCATACCTGTGACGGTGCGTGGTGGAGGTCTGACGACTGAAGGTGAGTCGGTGGCGTTTGGCGGTCTGTTGCTGGATATGACTGGTATGTCCCGTGTGTTGTCTGTTAACAAAGAATCTCTAACTGTGCGCACGCAGGCCGGTATTTTCTGGCATCTCTTGGCTGAAGTGTTGCGCCGTGATGGTCTGGATTATCTCTCGGCTCCACTCAATCTGACCTCCTCAGTTGGTGGCACTCTTGGTGTGGGGGGGATCGACGTGAACTCCTCCAAGCATGGCTGCAGTGCTGATCAAGCACTCTCTTTGCAGGTGATAACACCTACCGGTGATATTGTTGAATGCTCAGATAGTGAGAACAGCGAACTGTTTGAGCGCATCATTCTCGGTTATGGTCAGTTTGGTGTTATTACCGAAGTAACGTTGCGCATTCGTCCTTATACCCCTTTGCGCATGCACTACTATTATTACGCATCACTGAACGACTGTGTTGAAGATCTGATGATGCTGGATGCAACTCAAGCCTGTGATTACACCGGGATATTAACCATGATGGACTCGGCTATTACGCTGCTTGTGGCATTCGATTCGATTGAGCGCGAAGCTCAATTTATGGCTGAAGTGAAATCAACATTACGCGGTTATGGTGAGCTGATGTTTGGCCTGCGCCTGGCCACTTCATTTTCATGGCGACCGTGGAAATGGAAAGAGGCGCTGTTTCTACTGCGACGTAAACGTGAGCTCTTTCCCGACCTGCAACCGGGTCATCATATGTCTGATGGTCAGATGTATGACCGTACCGTGGTTTTTTCGCGTGCGGTTTGGAAGCACTGGGGAGATCGTCATATGGTGATCCCTGATCTGGCCACCAACAGAGATAAGTTTGTAGAGGCAGTTGAACGTGGCAATGCGGTATGCCGTAAATATTTTCCTTATTACACACTCTACTGCGTGGGTATCCGCTTGCGTGAAGATCATCAGGCCCATTATGAGCTATCGAGTATTCCACCCGATGCCACAGGGTTTGCTTATGGTTGCGAGTTTGAACCGATGTATGAGGGCCAGATTTATAGCCGCGATACGCTGCAATCATTCAAGAATGAGATTTATGATGTCGGTGTTGAGCTTGAAACCAGTTATTACCGTTTTGGCGGCATGATGAAGGGGTATATTCGCAGAGCGCTTGGTGATGCGGTGGTGGAAAAGCATCGGGCACTCAAAAAAGAGGCTGACCCAGCCATGATTCTGAATCGGGATGTGATCTTTTGATCGCCCTCATTTTCTGATGGCATCTTATTCAGATTGCCATGGCTGCTCTCTCTGCCTGTTATCCTGCCCGATGTGGTTGCAGCATCGGGATGTGGCATACAGCCCACAGGGCATTGCCAAAGCGCTTCAACATGGTGCGCAAACAGCAGAATTGGCTGAGGTTGCATCTGCCTGTATAGCGTGTGGTGCCTGTGATCGCCTCTGCCCGGAACAGATTGATATCAGCGCCATGATTGCATCATTGAGTGGCGGGGACGTTTCTGTACCTGAGTATGACGGTTTTAAGATGAGCTGTGATGCTAATCTTCAAGAGCAGTTAAGTGTGGATGATCTCTATATCATCGATGCGCAATCATTCCATGCCAACTATGCAGAGCGCTTAGCTCATTATGATGCTCTGAAGAAAGCTACAGGCTGTCAGATGAATCTGGATCTGAATCGCATGGCAATTGCAACCGGCATAAGTAGCAGGGCTGCCTCCATAGGAGAGTTTGATGTTAGCCAACAGATCGAATGGTTGATTCAGGGGCGTAGCTTTAAACGTATTGTGGTTGAAAATCCGGCAGATAAAGAGATGCTGGCGCAGCTGACAGGTAAACTTGTTATATCTTTAGCTGAGCTAATCAGGAGTAGTGAAAAGCATGCGTAGTGTTGATGTTGTTATTGTTGGAGCAAGCTTAGCTGCGGCAGCGGCTGCGAAACGATTGGTGGATGCTGGTCTGGAAACAGTAATTTTGGAGAAGCAGGTTTTGCCACGCCATAAGATCTGTAGCGGAATTCTATCCCCGCGTGGCGAGCGTTTTTTGATCGAAAACTTTGGGCCTCTACCGCGTAAAATCTTGCATGAGCCGACCTCCTGCCGTGGCGTTACGTTCCATTTCCCAAGCAGGGTTGAGATGCCAATGGATTTTTTTGGTGGCCCAACGCCGCATCTGCATCGCAAATATTCAGATCATTGGGCGATAGAGCAGAGTGGGGCGGAAGTGCAGGATGACACCTCTTTTCTATCTCAGGAACAGAGCGATGAGCATGTGATTGTGAAAGCACGCAAACGCGGTGGTGAAGCCTTTGAAATCAAAACGCGTTACCTTATTGGTGCTGATGGGCCTGTGTCACCGGTGCTTCGTTCGTTGTATCCAAAGTATCACAATCAAATTCCAATGTTTTTTGTGGGTCAGAAATTCCATGAGATCATCGATTGCCCGTTGGATGACGAGTATTTCCATTTCTGGTTCCATCCCGATCTGGGCCACTACACCTGGAGTCATGCCAGAGATGGCCGTCAGATCGTTGGTGTGGGTTATAAAATCGGCGATAAATTCCATGATCGCCATCGCTATGTGGCCAAATACTTTGAAGAGAAACATGGTGTGCAGCTGAAACCTGCCGATCATGATCATGAAGGCTGTTCGGAGAACTTTGGCCCATCCTTAATTAATCGTTATGTGTTTGGTAAGGGGCGTGTGCTGATTACGGGCCAAGCCACCGGATTTCTCAATATGATCGGTGAGGGTATGAGTTGTGCACTGCATTCCGGTGCCATCGCTGGAGAATCGGTGGTGGATGCAATGCTCAGGGATCGCCCTGTTCAGGAGATTTACCGTCAAAATATCGCTTCAGAAGTACGCCGCACAACTGATCAGTGGAATCCATTGAAGATCGCATTTGCTAAGCCGCACGAAGCCGATTTCCCTAAAGCATTGATGGCACTCTCGACGTCAGATCGTATCAAGGTGATGAAGGATATTTGGTCATTCCTCAAACTCTACAAAGAGTTTAAGTGGGGGCGTCAGATGGCGGCGGTCAGCATACAGCGCCTGATTCGCGGAGATTATTCACAAAAGAACTGGTTATAAGCCATGATTGAAGTATTACTCCTATCTGTGGCGCTGGCGATGGATGCTTTTGCCGTATCGATTGGACTGGGCTCCAAGAGTGAAAAAGAGAAGCTGACCGCGCTGGCACTGACGGCTGGTATCTGGTTTGGTCTGTTTCAGGGGCTGATGCCTTTGATTGGTTATCTGGCCGGGCACGGTGTGTTGGGCTGGGTTGAGGATTATGCTCCCTGGATCGCTTTTGGCCTGCTTGCTCTGATTGGTGGTAAGATGATCTGGGAATCTTTTGAGGAAGGTGTTGAAGAGGAGGTCACGCGCATCACCCACAAAGTGATGTTGATGCTGGCCATCGCCACCAGCATCGATGCGATGGCTGCCGGGTTCTCACTCACCTTGTTGGCCGTGAATCCATTCCTTGCCTGTTTCTTGATCGGCATCATCACCTTTGTATTTAGCTTTCTGGGGGTGTTTGTAGGATTCCGCAGTGGTACCTGGCTAGAGAGCAAAGCCGAGCTGTTTGGCGGCATCGTGCTGATTCTGATCGGTTTTAAAATATTATTGTTTTGAACTTATAGCAGGGGACGTTAAGTCTGTTTCGTCAGATATCACCGTAATTCGTATCTTCATTTTTTAGCCACTGGAGCACTTGGGTTTTGAATCGAGCATCGAATTTACTGTGTTTGATTTAATGTTATGAATTGCCAAATAGCGGAATAGAATTATCATGTCGAAAAAAATTAGGAGTTAACATGAAAGATCGTAAATTACTTGCCACTTTGGCTGCATCACTGTGTGCTTTGATTGCAACTGTAAACGTTACCGTTGCAGGAGCTGTTGAGGCTCATCACTTCAAGGCTGTCAGTTTCCAGGTCAGAGAAGAAGCTAAAGATGTGACTTATGCACCGACTTATGATGGTAGTTTTATAAAGCTTATTCAATCCCTGGATAAGACAAGTGAGCCGTATGTGACAGTGCATACGCCGCATATCCATCCTGGTGATATTGTTAACCTGCAGGCTGACGTGCTCGGCAAGGGCGCAAATGATGCTTTTGAAGATGACGGTATGAATTGCCAGCTAAGCTACAATACTGATAATGGTAAGGATTTCTCTATTGCTGGATTGTGCTCGTTTTTTACCACGGGTGAGTCAGGTGCGGCTGAAAAACGTAATGTAATCATCCCATCGCACCAAATTACGGTCAGTGATGAAGAAAATGGCCACTGGGTTTTATTGTTTGATGACAAACCGTCTGGTGTTGCTTTCTACGCTGGTATCGAGCATTAAGTTTAAATTGATCCTAAAAAGGCTTCGTCACCAAATCGGTGACGAAGCCTTTTTTTTGCCTGATAAATGAGGACTCATATCAAATATATTTTGAATAAATATCGAAAGTTATGAATCTACTAGATCCGTCTCTATAGGCAGTGAGCAAAGTAGCGGTATAGAGAAAGAGTGAAGTCAGAAGCTGGATCGCGAAAGCAGTGTTTGATTCCTGCTTAACCTTCCTCTGTTGCGGCAGTAGGGTTTTGAGACTAGTAAAGTATTGGAGATAGCGATGAACAAACCTGTAGTAGTGATTGGCATTGGAGAAATTGGTTCGGTATTTGCGCGTGGATTTATGCGTTTGGCGTATCCGATTGTGCCGGTAACACGTGATATGGATATGGCTGTAGTCGCTGCTGATGTGAATGAGCCTGAAATGGTTGTGGTGGCCGTGGCTGAAAAAGATCTGCATGCAACTTTGAACCAGATTCCCGATGTTTGGCGGGATCGTTTGGTATTGCTGCAAAATGAACTGCTACCACGTGATTGGAATCAGCATGGTTTGAGCAATCCGACAGTCATCTCTGTTTGGTTTGAGAAGAAGAAGGGAATGGACTCTAAAGTGGTGATTGCATCTCCGGCTTTTGGTCAGTTTGCTGAGCTGTTGAAAGAGGCACTGGGATCATTGGATATTCCGGTTGCCCTTGTTGAGAATGGCGAATCTCTGTTGTTTGAACTGGTACTGAAAAATTTATACATTTTAACAACCAATATTGCGGGCCTTGAGTCAGGCGGTAATGTGCGTGAGCTGTGGCTGGAGCATAACGACCTGGCCTGTGAAGTGGCCGGTGACATATTGGATATCCAGGATCATCTGACGGGTAAAGAGATGAATCGGAATAGTCTGATTGAAGGCATGTTGAGAGCATTCGATGGTGATCCGCAGCATGGCTGCATGGGCCGCTCGGCTCCTGCGCGACTGGAGCGTGCTTTGAGTATTGCTGATGAAGCAGGTTTGGAAGTGCCAACCCTACATAGGATAGCAGATGCTCAGGTTTGATTTGAAATAATTAAAGTCGATTTAGCCATAGATTAATGCAGATATAAATTCAAAAAATGAACATGATGCTATCGTAGTTGGCGATACTATTTAGAATGTTTACTCTAAATCATGGCCTTAGTACGAGAACACCGATTATTGTTTTATCTGCGTTTTTCCGTGTCCATCTGTGGCTAAAAAGTTTTTTAATCTTTGTGATTAGGGCTTCTCCGAGCCCTCAGGATTTTGCCCCGCCTGTTTATCCTGCTGATTTGTCAAAAACATCGGCGTATTGTTGATTGCTCCAGTAGATGAAAGCGAGAATCTCTGCGATGGCGGTGTGCACTTCGGGTGGAATGGACTCACCAATATCGAGCAGTGAAAAGATCTGCACCAGATCACTATCTTCGCGAACGGGGATATTGTTCTCTTTGGCGATGCGGATGATCTCATCTGCCAGTAGACCGCTCCCCTTGGCGCTTAGTTCAGGGGCAATATCCAGATGTGGGTCCCAGTGTAGTGCGATGGCTTTGTTGGGTTTCATATACGTATATCCAGTAGATGCAGTGATGTAGGTGTCATCTGTTTAAGCTGCTCAAAGCGTTGCTGCTTTTCTGCTTCGGGCTGCTGCTGTGAGGTCAGCAGGTAGACCTCTTTAAAGCCCAGGTCTTGCAACCGCGTTTGTAAGCGTTGCATGTGGTCCAGCAAAAAGTGATTGCTATCGCTGTTGTCATTATAGATGCGGGCATGCACTGTGGTGTCGGAAATATTGGCATCAACGCGGATATTTCCCAGTTGACTCAACTCTAAGGCAAACAGCACATTATAGGATTGGTTTGAGTCCCCCTGTTCTTGTGCATTGTTGGATTCGTAGGACTCGTTCTGCTGCATGGAGAGTTGCACATTCACCATCTGCTGATTGACCAGCATAGGTAGCTCCACGCGTATCGGCTCACCTTGCATATGGGCTAAGACATTTAATGCCTGAGTTGTTTCGATCCGGGCCACACTTTGTTGGCCGAGCTCGGCCAGTGCTTTAATCCCCCTGTTTTGTTGCAGGTCATCCGCTTGTGGGTTGGTGGCAAGCTGTAACATGATGCTCTTTAAATCGTGTTGCAGTGAAGGGCTTAGTGACGGATTTTGCGGTAGCTGTAGCAGTTTAGATTCCAATCCAGTCCCTGCATTGTGGATCATTTTACCCAAACGTTCGCCATTAAGCGGTTGCTGTGGTGTTAATTCACTGCTCTTGAGCGCTGTTTCCAGTAGCTGCAGCCCATTGACCTGCGGTAAATCAGCAGCAGGCAAAGTAGGTAGTATATTACGCATGGCCGCAATATTTTGTGTGATAGGGCTATTGCTGATGGGTAGAGTGCTTTTGAGATTGGCCAGTGCTTTCTCAGTTGCCTTTTTTTGCACGGATAATAGTTGAAAATCAGCTGGTTGTTTGATCATCTTCAACATTAACATATCACCCTTGTTGACCGTTGCCGGGGCAGGCGTCTCAACTGTTGTGCCTTGAATATTGAGTTGGACATGTCCGTTGCTCAGGCGTTGCTGTACGAATGCCGTAGCGATATCACCAGCGGCAAGTTTAAAACTGGCCATTGTGTGGGGTGAACTGTCGGGTTTTATACCCGGTAAGTTCATGTTTTGCCGAGCCATGATCTCCAGCATGGGTTTGTTGTTGGCGCCGGATAATACTTTAACTGTAATCTGTTGCCCCTGTTTCAGACCATCAACTGCTGTTGTTAACATATGATGTCGGCTGTTTTGATTCGCCTCTTTGCCATTTGGAATCATCACACTGATATTCATCTGTTTGCCCTGAATCGCATCAATGTGCCCCAATAATGTTTGGCCTGGTTTCAAGCTAGCCGTAAATGGAGATAATATATTGGCATGCTGGTACCTGTTTTGAGCCAATCCTTGTTGTTTGTGATCTGGGGTTGCGAGGTTCTTTAACGAACCTGTTTGCTTGGCTCCGATCCAGAATAGCTCAGCTTTACCATTCGGGTTTGTGACTGATTTGTGCGTGATAAATGAAACTTCTTTACCCGCTAAGGAGGAGGGGAGTCCTTTGATGAGAAATGATTCACCATTCAAACTGATTTTAAATGCACCATTGCCGGCATTTTGAACCATCGAGTGCATCACTTCGCCAGCTCTTGTGTGTGATAATACTCCGGAAATCACTCTTACCAGATTAGACGAGCCCTTTTGTGACTGTACTGGATTCCAGGCGGTTGCATCGGTTTTACCGATGGCATCTATTTTACGATCAGACATAATGTTTGAATAATGTCGTATGGAACTGCGGTTTCATAGCAATAAACCAGCAAGCGAGCTGCCAATCAGACAATGGTTTCATGCTGTTTTTCATACACATCAGTTTCAATATATCTGTTTGTGAAACGTCGAAACGCTTTCATGAGGCTTTTTTAGCAAGCAGCATGTCACACGAAGAAGCGTGATTGATTCATCGAGGGCGTCTGGCTGAGAAGCATTGTTCGATGCTTGAATGTGAAATGTATGACTGAACTGCTGCACATAACCTCCCCTCAATAGGCATCAACGCAAGGCAAAGGAGAATCATAGTAGTTGTTTGCCCTGATGTCAGGAACCTGCTGTAGTCTGTTTAAGACAATGGGCGTTGTTGGGTTTGAATCTGGTGTATGGTGACTATTCTATGGCTTGGAAATTGGAATGACTTGCCGCTGTTATTAATTGGCGTAATCTCCGCCTCTAACTATTTGCTTTAGATTTCGCAAAGCAGACGTTTGTCACTAGCTGTTTATTATTAGTGAACTGTTATGCATAAGGGGCTTCACCATGTTTGGACTTGGAACAACTGAGCTGATTTTAATTCTGATTATTGTCATTGTAATGTTTGGTGCCAAACGTCTGCCGCAAGTAGGGGCCGGGCTTGCTAATGGTATCAAGAGCTTTCGCAGCAATATCTCAGATGGTGATAAGAAAGAAGAGTCTACTGCTGACGACGTTACTGATAAAAAATAAGTAAGCTGTCGAGAGTAGAGTCATGCCTGATATTGGCTTTTTGGAATTGATTGTGATCGGTGTGATCGCCTTTTTAGTGCTGGGGCCAGACCGTATGCCGGAACTGTTTGGGCAGGTTGGTCGCGTCGTTCGCAAAGGACGCGGCTGGGTTAAGGATATTCGTCAACAGATTGATGTTGAGACGGCAGTTTTGAAGGATCCCTTGCATGAAGTGGAAGACGCGATGGGTGGTGGTATAGATAATTATAACAAAGCTATCATGAAAGATCTCGGGGAAACACTGCCAACGGATCTATCGTCATTAACGGCAGCACCAACATCAGAAACAACATCATCAGATAAACCAACCAAGCCTGACAAAAAGCAGGATGATACGTGAGTCAAACCGAAACAGAGTCGGGCAAGAGAACGGATGAAGAGCAAGATGGTACCACTGCCGGTGTGAGTGTGTTGGCACATTTGGCTGAATTGCGTCGCCGTGCCACCATTGCGATTGTTGTTTATGCCATCGGTGTGATGGTGTTGATGAACTTTTCAGAGCTGGTGTTTGAATTTATCTCTACGCCAATTCGGGATGCTTTGCCGCCGAATACCCCGCTGATCTTTCTCAACGCACCTGATGTCTTTTTTACTTATCTGAAAATTGCTCTATTAATGAGCCTGTTTGCCACGGCTCCTGTGACACTGTATCAGTTCTGGGCATTTATTGCGCCGGGCCTCTATAAACATGAACGCAAGGCCTTTGTATCCTATTTTATAGGCAGTCTGGTGCTTCTATTGAGCGGTGGGGCGTTTGCTTTTTATATTGTATTCCCATTGATTTTTGAATTTTTCCTTGGTTTTTCAACTGAAAATATTCAGGCCATGCCAGCGGTGAAAGAATACCTCTCTCTGGTGATGAAGCTGTTGTTTGCATTTGGTCTAAGTTTCCAGATTCCGATTATTGTGATGCTGCTGGTGCGCTTAAATATTGTTGAAGTTGAGTCGCTGGCTGCAAAACGGCGTTATGTGTTTGTTTGGGCCTTTGTGATTGCAGCCCTGCTGACACCACCGGATATAATCTCACAGGTTCTGCTTGGTGTGCCGATGCTGCTGCTTTATGAAGTGGGCCTGTTCCTAGCAAAACTCAAACAAGATCAATCAGAGAAGGTCTAACCAGGCTTTCACCATTTGGCGGCAGAACTGCTGCATGGGATTCAAACAGAGTTGAGTATCCTGATGGAGTTGTTGGATGCTCTTCTCACCAAGGTGGTGGCGTTCGCTTTCTCCATATGCAATCCACTGTTCGATGATCGATGCATCGATTTCGATGTGAAACTGTAAACCATATTGTGCGTTGCCTAAACGAAAGGCTTGAGCCGGAACGTCGGGATGGGTGGCGAGAAGTGTCATTGATTCTGTTAAAGAGAACGTTTCTCCATGCCATTGAAATACGCTTAATCCATCCGCCATGGATTTGAATAGAGCATCGTCCGTTGTGCTTGCTGTGTGAAAGATAGGAAACCAGCCGAGCTCCCGAAGCGGTGATGGAGTGATTTCTGCACCAGCGGCCTTTGCCATGATTTGTGCACCAAGGCAGACGCCGAGCATGGGGGTATTGGCATTGATTGCTGTTTTGATCCAGGCCAATTCAGTCTGCATAACATCATCCTGATCATTGGCCGATTGTGGGCCTCCCATTACAATGATGCCGTCAAAGTCATTGGCTTTGGTGGGGAGCTTATCTCCGTGCTCTAAATCAATGCAGCTGCATTGATGTCCTGCAGCTTCAATGACATTGGCAATGATGGCGGCAGGTTCGATATCCAAGTGTTGTACGATGATAAAATGCATTTTGCTAGCCTATTTAAATCAAGGTATGGTACAAGTCGATATGGATATCTCACCTCTAATTAAACGCGTTGCACGCGGCAAACATGGCTCTGACCATCTAAGTCAGGCTGAAGCCAAAGATGTTTTTCAGGTTCTGCTGAAACCGAATGCGGATATGTTGCAATTGGGTGCATTTCTGATTGCACAGCGTATGAAAGGTGAAACAAGTGCGGAACTGGCCGGTTTTGTTGAAGCGACACGTTCAGACATGAAAGGTTTTGCTCAGATCGCAGCTCCCAAAGGAGCTGTTGATCTGCCTTGTTATGCCGGCAAACGTCGCAGTGCTCATGCTTATTTGGCGGCGGCTATGGTGGCGCGCAGAAACGGTATTCCAGTCGTGGTTCACGGTGTTGATCAAATTGATGATCGTGTGACTGCCTGGCAGGTATTGCAGGGAGTGGGTGTGCAGCGAGCCTCTAGTTTACGTGATGCGGCCGCAATATTGGCTGATTACAATATTGTATATATTGATTTGGCCGAGCTTAGTCCTAATTTGTTTCGCATCTACAATCTCAGATCTCGGCTTGGAGTACGCTCCTTTGCCAATACGGTAGCGCGGCTGATGAACCCTATGTTGTGTGAGGGGCAGTTGAACGGCTTTTTTCATACGCCTTATGCGGATTATATGGCCGATGCTAATGTGATGTTGGGGCAAGAACGATCACTGATATTTATGGGGGCTGAAGGTGAACCTGAGCTGTATGCAGATCGTCAAAAGGTGATAGCGAAACAGCAGGAAAATGAGATCTCACGCCTATCCTTTCCCGAAGCCGGTCTAGCTGTTTATCCGCGTGATGCGATGCATTTAGAGCAGCTGAAAGAGAAATTTCCAGACATGCTGAAAGGTGAGGTGAGTGAGCGGGAGCTGGCGGTCATCAGCCGCATGAATGAAGCATTTTTATGGGCCTCAAAAGCTGAGCTCCCAGTCGATTGGCTTGAAGAAAAGCGGGTTGAAAAATAACAGTTAGAACAGGAGTAGATCATGGCACGTGTACTGATTCCATTTACCGAAGGTGTTGAAGAGATTGAGCTGGTTGCAGTGATAGATCTGTTGCGACGAGCTGATGTGGAAGTGTGCGCTGCCAGTCTCGATGGTAACCCTGTTGTCGGGCGTTCCAATATCACCATTGAGCCCAATGCGGCTCTGGTTGATGTGATGGCTGATGATTGGGATATGGTGGTATTACCTGGTGGTCTGCCCAATGCATTTCTGTTGCGCGATGATGCCAATGTGAAAGCTGTTGTGGATCGTTTGCACGCCGAGCGTAAATCTATTGCCGCGATTTGTGCCGCCCCAATGGCGTTGGCGGCATATGGCATCACAGAAGGTAAACGCGTGACCTCATACCCCACATGTCAACAGGAGATGGAGGAGTTTCAGCCTTCATCGGTCTATGTGGATGAGGGTGTTGTGGAAGATGATTTCCTTATCACCAGCCGAGGCCCGGGTACAGCGATTGAATTTTCTTTGCGATTAATTGCGAAATTATATGGTAAAGAAAAGTCCGAAGAGATCAGGAAGTCTATAGTCGCCTGATCCCGAGAGAGGACCTTGTGTTTACTTTTAATTGCGATTTTCGGCCCAGAGTGTGTGAAAACGTAGATCAGATTCCAAGGTACACTTGCAGATGTGCATTGAAGGCAAAATCATTTTGGTTTCCTGAGTTATCCGTTTCAATTTTCTCTGTGAAGGTATTTTGGGTTTTTGCAGACTCGATGAAGTCGTATTTCGTCAGATATAGGGGGTGAAAAGGGGCTCAGGCTCGGATTGCCTGAACTAGTTCCCGAACTTCCATCATGTTGATGACCCGTTTCAGGTTGTAAGCAAGCACATGCAAGCTCATTTCCGCACTGACCCGATCAATCGTTCTTGTCAGAAAGTGAGTTGCCCCCATCCATGCTTTGATCGTTCCAAAGGGG
>JAJFLH010000023.1 GCA_021772775.1 Mariprofundus sp.
ACTGATGAGGAGGTTGACTTCATCATGCACAGGCTAAATCATCGACCAAGAAAGACGCTGGGCTACAGAACACCCCACGAAGTGTTCTTCAATACCAAAACTCAACTCACTGGAGTTGCACTTGGGAATTGAATCCGCGTCTCATATTAAAGGCTAATTGTAGATTGAGATTACAAACACCTTTTGAAAACGATCAAAAGCATTCTTCACGCAGTCAATCTCGTGCCTAAATCTATTACAGTTCCATTCGTTTCGTTGCCCAAAGGATACAGCATTGAATTCACTTGTATGTCCCATAAATATGGGACAAAGAAAGACTGTGAGATGCACCGAGATCTGTCGGTGCCAGGCATGAGCATTTCCTGAGTACCGATGCATAACACCACTTATCGGCGGTGGTTAGAGAGCCATCGAAGATTAAAAACTATAAACGGCCTCCTCTCCCCCATAAATTCAAGACTCAAAAGCTGCCCACTACCCTAAGGGCGTCTGCTTGAGAGCTGGGATGAACTTAGCTATCCAGCTTGAAATGCCTTCTTAATTTTTTTAGTTGGCATAAATAGGTGCAAGGGATCATCACTGCAAACCTCAAAACCAAGTTTTTTATAAAAACAGGCAACGTTGTCATCTTTGGCATCTACAAACAGTGCCATAACACCAAGGTTATCTGAGATTAAGATAAATTTTTCCATTGCGCTTAAAAAGAGGAATTCCCCATATCCCTGGCCCTGATATGGTATAGCTGTAGCAAGACGCCCAATCTTGGCACCAATCAATCCATGTTCCGGTAGCTGCTTCGTCAATTCAAAAGGAAGAGATGCTGTTTCAATGGCACATGGAGCAAGCGTAAAATAGCCAACAAGAACAGTTGTCCCAGTCAAGTTTGCGACTTCTTCAAGCTTTTCATGTACAGGTTTAGAAATGCGTGCGGTGATTCTTTCACGTCCATTCTATTTACTTGGAGCAGTCACTAGAGTCCTCTCTTTTGTTGCAGCAGCTAAGTATAAAACAACTGGTGTCAAAGTGACGCCGGTTAATTCTATCGGCTATATAAAAGTAAAGAATAAGCCACAATATTAGAAGCTTTCCTCAGCGGGTACGCATTATTGAAATTGGCGTCATAAAGACACCATAGGCCATCCGCATTGATCATGACAAACACTCAACCTTTACGTTGTAAGACAAAGCCTAATTCAAAGCGCGGGCCTTTGGGTCGCTGAATGAGCAATGGGGCTTTCGTAGGCCAGGACCAGCGCGATGCATCGAAGAGCTGACGCATATCCTTCAGATCACAATGAAATGGCGGCCCTCCAGTATCACCGGTCTGCATCAATAACAGCAGTAGAACACCGTCATCTTTGAGCCAAGTGTGAAGCTGCTTCTCATACTTTCCATATTCCATTGGTGTCATAGTGCATAGACAAGTCTGCTCATAAATCACATCGAAGGGTTGAGCCGGTTCATATTCAAACAGATCAGCGCACACACCCTGACTGGAGGCTGAGGCTCCAACTTCGCTTAAGGATTTATTCAGTGCGGTGATGGCTGATGGTGCAATATCCAAGCCTGTGACCTGATGGCCTCGTTTGGCCAGTTCAAGCACTTCATGACCGAAACCACAGCCGGGAATCAGTACACGACTCCCCTCTTTCAGATGAGCATCTTCCAGCCACTGCATCAGAGCAGGACTTGGCCCACCGCGATCCCAGCCGGTATCGCCCTCTTGATAACGCTCTTCCCAATTTAGAGACTCTTCTATCATGGTCTAACTCCTTTCTGCTTCATGGATGGAATTACCAATATCATCTTCCTCGCGAATACGGGGATCCAGATTGTTTTCAAAATATATACTTATGTGGATGCCCGATAAAGGAACTCGGGCATGACGGTAGATCTATAAAAAAAGGGCCACTCGAATGAGTAGCCCTTGTAAAACATTCGACAATCAATCGCCGTCTACTATTTATGATATTTAACAGACTCTTCGCGTACTGCTTTGAAGAATTCAATGGCGTGTTCAGGTGGAACATCCGGCGTAATACCGTGGCCTAAGTTGAATACATGGCCATTACCATGACCAAACTTGGCCAGGATATCTTTTACTTCGGCACGAATGCGTTCCGGATTGGCGTACAGCATAGTCGGATCCATATTACCCTGCAGAGCAACACGATCACCAACACGCGCTTTGGCTTCATCGATATCAATTGACCAATCCAGACCCAGCACATCACAACCGGTATCAGCCATATCTTCTAACCAGCCCATGCCACCTTTGGAGTAAAGAATTACAGGTACTTTGCGGCCATCATTTTCACGCGTTAGCTGAGAAACGATGCGCTGCATGTACTGCAGAGAGAACTCATTGTAGTTGCTGGTATTAAGAATACCGCCCCAAGTATCAAAGATCTGTACAGCCTGAGCACCATTGGCGATCTGACCATTCAGATAAGCGGCAACAGAATCAGCCAACTTTTCAAGCAGCAGATGCATTGTTTCAGGCTCGTTGAACATCATCGCTTTGACTTTAGAAAACGTCTTGGAACCACCGCCTTCAACCATGTAAGTGGCCAATGTCCAAGGTGAACCTGCGAAACCGATCAACGGCACACGGCCATTCAGATCACGGCGAATGGTAGAGACAGCATCCATTACATAACCAAGCTCTTTGGTTGGATCATCCAATACAGGCAGTTTTTCAACATCTGCACGACAAGTGATTGGATCAGGGAACTTTGGCCCTTCACCGGCACCAAAGGTCAACTCCATACCCATAGCTTCTGGAATAACCAGAATATCGGAGAACAAAATCGCCGCATCAGCATCGAGAATATCAATCGGTTGCAAGGTTACTTCTGAACATAGCTCAGGAGAACGGCAGAGGTTTAAGAAACCACCAGCCTTGGCACGGGTTGCGCGGTACTCAGCCAGATAACGGCCAGCCTGACGCATCATCCAAACAGGTGTGCGCTCAACATCTTGACGCAGGCAAGCCCGCAAAAATAGATCATTTTTCAATTCAGTCATTATATTAAAAGTCCTTTATTTTTCACCGCAGAGTACGCAAAGGTACGCAGAGTAAAAACATTTTTTAATTATAGCTGCCGAACTGTTCAGATTACGTGCTGAAAACCTGTAAAGTCGACAATTTATTCTTGTAAATCTTTCGGTTTAACTTTGCCTTACTTTGCGCCCTCCGCGGTAAAAGGTATCAATCCCAAATATAACCTTCGGTTGGGCTTGATGCATTGGCAAACGCACGCTTCTGCATTCGACCAGCCAAAAAGGCTGAGCGCCCTGCCCTTACTGCATCACGCATGGCAGTTGCCATCAAACATTCATCTTTGGCTTCAGAGATGGCTGTATTGATCAAAGCCGCATCGGCTCCCAGCTCCATCGCTTTAGCAGCATCAGAAGCTGTTCCAATACCGGCATCCACTACGATTGGCACATTAGCACGCTGTTTGATCACACGAATATTAAATGGATTAGCCAGCCCACGGCCGGAACCAATCGGATTACCCAACGGCATCACAGCCACACAACCGACCTCTTCCAACGTACGTGCAACAATAGGATCGTCATTGGTATAAACCATGACCTGAAAACCTTCAGCCACTAACGTTTCAGCTGCTTTGATCGTTTCTACCACATTGGGATACAATGTTTCCGTATCACCCAACACTTCCAGCTTCACCAGATCCCAGCCGCCAGCTTCACGTGCCAGACGCAATGTACGCACAGCATCTTCTGCATTAAAACAGCCAGCGGTGTTTGGCAAAATGGTATATTTTTTCGGATCAATATAATCGAGCAGATTCTCTTTACCCGGATCAGTGATATTCACCCGACGTACAGCAACCGTAATCATTTCCGCTTCCGATGCTTCCGTCGCATCTTTGGTGGTCTGGAAATCCTTATATTTACCGGATCCCACAATCAGTCGCGATTTAAACGAGTAAGTCCCTACATTAAAAATATCCGACATTTTTATCCCCATATTAATCAATACTTAAAATTTTCACCGCAGAGTACACATAGGCAGACAGAGTAAAAGAAAAACCGGATAAAAGAAGATAATCCACGTCAAATAAAGTCTAAATTCAACATCTTGCTATGCGCTTTGAAGGTACAAGAACAGACCGTAAGTTGGCCTCCTCTGTGCAACTCTGCGTACTCTAAAGTCAACATCTTGAGCTTTTTTCAGCCACCACCAATCATATGCACTAACTCAATACGGTCCCCCTCTTTCAAGCCCGTCACATCATATTGGCTTTTCGGAACCACTTCGAGATTGAGTTCAATCGCAATCATGCGTTGCTCCAGCCCCATCTCTTCAACCAGTTCAGTTAAACTTGAAGCTGATACTGATCGCTCTTCTCCATTCAATTGAATAGCAATACTCTCTGACATAAGACCTCATCACATAAGCAATATTTTTAACAATATGCATTAAATCAACATTATTAAGTTGATTATCGATCATTTTTCATGGTTTTTTTGCATTTTGACACCAAGCAGATTGACCCGACATATTCCTCTGCTGTAGTGTGAGCCACATGCTAGCAGCAAGTGCCTCTACACCCAACACCACTCAAAGCTCTCATCACTCCACAACCACTGCTGGTAGCTGGCATGGTGTAGCTGAAGCCATCAATGCGGCCCGAGAAGCGATCAAAAATGATGATTTAGCTCAGGCCGAAAGTATCCTGATCGAACTGATTGAGTTTGCTCCCGTAGAAATCAGAGCGTGGAAGCTACTTGCAAAAACGCAACGCCATTTGGGCCATATCCAGGCTGGAATCGCCAGTGCCCGACGCGCTCTACAGCTACAAAACAGTAACATTGAAGACCTGCCCCTGGCTTCCATCACCATTGCTAAATTACTTTGGGAGCAACATGAATTTGATGATGCCAGAGAGATGCTGTTTGTACTGCTTGAAAAAGCACCGGAAGACCCTGTATTATTAGATTTGCAGCTGCAATGGAACGGAGAGCATTCAACATGAAACCATTACAAATTCTTGTTTTGCACGGGCCTAATTTAAACCTGCTTGGCATACGTGAACCTGGCCATTATGGCGTTGCTACCCTGGCAGAGATCAATCAACAGCTAAGTGAATTGGCCGATGCGTTAAACTTGGGAATCAGCAATTATCAAAGTAACCATGAAGGCGGACTGGTAGACCGTATTCATCATGCAGTGACAGAGAAAATTGACGGCATTGTCATCAACCCTGCTGCCTACACTCATACCAGCATTGCTTTGCGTGATGCCTTACTCGCTTCGAACATTCCGTTTGTTGAAGTACACTTATCCAATGTGCACAAACGCGAAGCATTCAGACACAAATCTATGCTGGCAGATGCCGCCGTAGGCGTAGTCGCAGGTTTTGGCGCGACTTCATATACTATGGCCCTACGCGGCCTGAATGAACATTTACTAAACAGATAAGCAACAATAACAAAAGCACCATTACTAACAGGAGATTACATGGACATTTCTCAAATTCGCAAGCTGATCAAACTTATTCAAAGCTCAGATGTTACTGAGATTGAAATTACCGAAGGCAATGAAACGGTACGTATTTCCCGTCAAACTGCCGCCGCACCTGTTGCTTCTGCACCCGTATATACTGAATATACAGCAGCTCCAGCGCCTGCCGCACCGGTAGCTGTCGCAGAAGAAGCTGCTGTTAGCACCGAAAATCAGGTGAAATCACCTATGGTTGGTACCTTCTATGCTGCCGCAAGCCCTGATGCTGATGACTTCGTGAGTGTTGGACAGAAAGTTAAAAAAGGCGATACAGTCTGTATCATCGAAGCGATGAAAATGATGAATGAAATTGAAGCAGAGTATGATGGTGTTGTTGAAACTATTCTGGTGAATAACGCCTCACCGGTTGAATATGGCCAGCCCATCTTTGTTATCACACCACTATAATCATTCTATAATTAAATCGGGGTCCTTATGTTTCACAAAATATTAATCGCCAATCGTGGCGAAATTGCTGTTCGCATTATCCGTGCCTGCAAAGAGTTGGGAATCCTCTCAGTTGCTGTTTATTCAGAAGCTGACCGTGATTCAATGCATGCAAGGCTGGCCGATGAGTCAGTCTGCATTGGCCCTGCCTCAAGCGCGTTATCCTATCTAAATATCGCCGCATTGATGGCAGCTGCTGAATTAACTGATGCAGAAGCGATTCATCCGGGATTTGGTTTCCTGGCTGAAAATGCTGAATTTGCCGATATCGTTCTCGAATCAGGATTAGCCTGGATTGGCCCCACACCACTATCTATGCGCACGATGGGCGACAAAGTCACTGCCAAAAAAGAGATGGCTCTGGCAGGTGTACCGCTGGTACCGGGTTCTGAAGGCGCAGTTGAAACCATTGAAGAAGCTACCATGATTGCCAGAGAAGCTGGATTTCCAATCATCATCAAAGCATCTGCCGGTGGTGGTGGTCGCGGCATGAAAGTGGTGCATTCAGAAGCTTCGCTATCGAATGCATTCACCTTATGTAAAACTGAGGCAGGTGCTGCATTTGGTGATGACACGGTATTCATTGAGAAATTCCTCGTTGAACCGCGCCACATCGAAGTACAGGTACTAGGTGATACACACGGTAATCTGATCCACCTGTTTGAACGTGAATGCTCCTTGCAGCGTAACAATCAAAAAGTTCTTGAAGAAGCTCCTAGTCCTGTTTTAGATGATGAAACACGTGCGAAGATTTGTGCAGCCGGTTTGGCTGCTGCAAAAGCAGTCGATTACGTTGGTGCTGGCACAATCGAATTCCTGATGCATGCAGATAAATCCTTTTATTTCATGGAGATGAACACCCGTATTCAGGTTGAACATCCAGTAACTGAATGGATTACCGGTGTTGATTTGATTGAGTGGCAAATTCGTGTCGCCTCTGGTGAAGAGCTCGCATTCAAACAGGATGACATCAAGATCAAAGGGCATGCCATTGAGTGCCGTATCAATGCGGAACACCCATTCAAGTTCACCCCGTCACCGGGAACAGTTGAACTCTATCATGCACCGGGTGGCCGCAGTGTGCGAGTGGATTCACACCTCTACACCGGTTATAAAATTCCACCGCATTATGATTCCATGATTGGTAAAGTGATCACTCATGCCAGAGACCGTCAGAAATGCATTCGTCGTATGCAACGCGCCATTGATGAACTGGTTGTACTTGGTGTAACCACCAATCAGGAGCTGCATAAACGTCTACTTGCTAACCCTGGTTTTCAAAATGCCGATTTCAACATCCATTTCCTAGAAAAGTGGTTGCGTCAGATGAGCCTGTAGTACTTTTATAAATGCCAATAAAAAAGCACCGAACATATGTTCGGTGCTTTTTTTTACCTGAAAATCAAACTGCAATCAAAAGGGCGAAGCTCTCAGGAGAAAGAGACCCCTCCTACTGTTGGCCTCTCATTCTAGCTCACTACACACCCGAGTATTGAGCATGCACTGCATTAGCATGCATATTGGGTAATTTATTCAGAGCACAGATCAATGCTTGGGCAGATGCCACAATAATATCAGTATCGGCCCCCTGTCCATTAACGATACGATCACCATCCTGCAAACGCACGGTGACTTCACCTTGAGCATCGGTACCGACAGTGATGGCATTTACAGCATAAAGTAACAACTTCCCTTTAGGTTCAACCAGAGATTTAATTGCTTTAAATGTCGCATCGATTGGGCCATCACCTTCAGATGTTGCCTTGTGGTTCACACCTTCGATATCTAATTCAACAGTTGCTACCGGCACATCATTTGTACCTGATTCTGCATGCAGGCTAAGCAATTTCACGCGTTCAGTTTCAAGTCCTGAATCAGATGAGAGGATGGACATCAAATCTTCATCAAAAATGTCTTTTTTCTTATCTGCTAAAACCTTGAACCGTCCAATGACTTCGATAAGGCGCTCATCAGTCAACTCCACACCCAACTCCAGATAACGCGCTTTCAATGCAGCACGCCCGGAATGTTTACCCAAAACCATACGATTGGTCGTCCACCCCACAGACTCAGGAGTCATGATCTCATAGGTCTTTTTATGCTTGAGGACGCCGTCCTGATGAATACCCGACTCATGTGCAAAGGCATTTGCACCCACAATCGCTTTATTAGGCTGAACATTCATACCAGTGATCTGGCTGACTAATTTCGAAGTGGGTACGATTTTCGTGGTATCAATGCCTGTCTCGATATCATAACGGTCAGAGCGAGTCTTCATGATCATGACAATCTCTTCTAATGAAGCATTGCCAGCCCTTTCACCCAAACCATTCATGGTACACTCAACCTGACGCGCACCATTCTCAACTGCAGCCAATGAGTTGGCGACAGCAAGCCCCAAATCGTTATGACAATGCACAGAAAAGATAGCCTGATCAGAGTTTGGAACCTTCTCAATCAAAGTACGGATACGATAACCAAACTCATCTGGAGTCATATAACCCACAGTATCAGGGATATTGATCACACGTGCGCCGGCTTTGATGACCGCCTCAACAATGCGGCAGAGAAAATCAATTTCAGAACGGCCTGCATCCTCAGCTGAGAATTCTACTTCAGGCACCAATGAACGTGCCTGCGTGACTGCATCAACAGCACGTTCAAGTACCTGATCAGGACTCATACGCAACTTGGCTTCCATATGAATCGGGCTTGTCGCAATAAAAGTGTGAATACGTGCATTATCGCCAGCCGGACGAACAGCAAGACCGGCACGCTCAATATCTTTGACAGCAGCTCTGGCTAAACCGGCTATTTTAGGGCCGTGCACTTCTGTCGCAATACGGTGTACCGCCTCAAAGTCACCCGGTGAAGCAATAGGAAAACCTGCCTCAATAATATCGACACCCAAGCCTGCTAGTGAATGAGCCACACGCATTTTTTCATCAATATTCATAGAACAACCGGGTGATTGCTCGCCATCGCGCAGGGTTGTATCAAAAACATATAAGCGATCTGACATCATATTCTCCTATCTTTCCAAATTCAGCACAAACAAAAAAGGCCGCGGAAATCCGCGGCCTGTACATCATCAACTGATATAAATCAGCAGACGCACAGACCTCTTCGAAGTAGCAGGTACTTCGTTACATTAGTGAGTGCTGAAAACCGTATGCTCATACAGCAAATTTAAACACCATGCCGCTCTCGGGTCAAATCCCTTAGTCCTGATTAGCCTGATTCTGGTCACTCCGCTGCTTCTTTTTACGTTTCAATTTACGAGCCTGCCGCAATTGCGCCAAACGTCTGTTCTGCCACAAACTCATCAGTGGACCATGTAGACAATAAGCCAGCATAATAGTGAAAGGTACACGGTATGGATCATAAGCAAGCAGTGCGACAAGTGCGACTATAATCAACAAAACACTGCTTGAACGACGCTGTTTCAGATCAATATCTTTGCCTGATACAAAACGGACATTACTCACCATCAACCATGATAAAAACACCGAGAAACCTAACCACAACCACGGTGAGGGTTCAAATCTGGCATCAACATGATAAAGCACTGCTAAAGCGATCAACAGGGCCGCGCCAGGTGTAGGCAACCCCTGGAAATAGCGTTTATCCTGTACGTCCAGCTTAGTATTAAATCGAGCCAAACGAATCGCGGCACAAGCCACTAAAAAGAATCCACCCAGCCATGATAACCTATGTAGGTCTGGCCCTAGGTGCACCAGAGCCCAAAAATAGACTAGGATGGCTGGTGCCACACCAAATGAGAGCATGTCGCAAAGCGAATCATATTCTGCACCAAAGTCTGTTTCCGCATGCAAAAGACGAGCCACACGCCCATCCAGTATATCAAATACAGCAGCAGCAAGAATAGCCCAGGCTGCTATTTCGAAGTTACCCTGGATCGATGCGATTAATGAGTAAAAACCAGCAAACAAGCCCATGGTAGTAAACAGGCTTGGTAGCAGATAAACGCCACGCTCAGCTACTTTGCTTTTAAACTTCGGCATCTGACACAACTTCTTGTTTACGCTGACGAGCAATAATACTTAAACCAGCACTTACTTTATCACCGACGGTGACATTCAAGACATAATCAGCAGGAATTTCGCAATTCACCCGTGACCCAAAACGGATCATACCAATACGCTCCCCTGCCGCTAGCTGATCACCAACGCTCACATAAGAGACAATACGACGAGCAACGAGACCTGAAATCTGAGTGAACGATATCTTGCTGCCGTTATCACACTCCATTTCGAAACGGTTACGTTCATTCTCTTCACTGGCATGATCAAAATCGGCATTTACAAATTTACCAGGGATATAATCCATCGCACTGATACGCCCTGCCATAGGTGCTCTGTTTACATGCACATCAAACACATTCATAAAAATATCAACACGCTGGTGCCCCTCTTCCATCATCTCGGCACGGATCACTTTGCCATTGGCTGGAGAGATAAACAGATCATCTCCCAGAGGCATATCATGATTGGGGTCGCGGAAAAAATTCAGCAGGAACAGCAGCAGAATAAGTAGAACAGTTGAGACTACTGTCCAGCAGGCGATATAAGAGACCACAAGCAAGATGGCGGTTGGAACAATAAATGGCCAACCTTCTGGTGCGAATGGAATCTTGCCGCGAGCCCTACCGGGAATTGGGAGTTCTTTTGTCATCTGGCAACACTAAGAGTTTGTCGGACTGATGGGAATAGCACCATTGCTCAGCCTATTATGATTGTGCCTAAATCATCGCATAAGATGATTCAGAACATCCCTATTCTTCACGCTCGGGCTACAACAATTCCGATTAAGCAGATAGTGAGTCAGCTTACTATTTATATTGCATACAGCCTGCAACAGAAGCTAACAAGCCAGTTCAACAGAGTGAAACTAAATAACGTAAATCATTGATGAAATGTTTTCCCTAGGAGGAAAAACTCAGATGATGTTTTACGGCTGGCAGCTGGTTTAATGTTTTTAATTTTTTTGAATGAAGTGCCAAGATCACGACGGAATCCATCATAGCCTTCGCCCATAAATGTTTTCATCAACAGATCACCATCAGGGCGCAAATATTGACGCGCAAAATGTAAGGTCATTTCATTCAGGCCGATCATACGCATCTGATCAACCAGCTTATTACCACTCATTTCTGGAGCCATATCGGAAACGACCAAGTCAACTGCCCTACCCTTTAGCGCCTCAGCCAGAGCCTTTTGTCCGGCAGGCGAATCAAAATCAGCCTGGATCAAGGTTACACCGTTAATTGGGTTGAGTGGCAACAGATCAATACCAATAACCAGCCCTTCCCGACCGACATATTTGGCCAGTTCCACACTCCAGGAGCCCGGTGCACAGCCCAGATCAATGACCACGCTGTTTCTCTTGATCTTCAAACCATGTTTTTCATTATCGAGAATTTCAGTTAATTTAAATGCAGCCCGAGATCGTTTTCCCTCACGCTGTGCCTGTTTAACATGCGGATCGTTCGCATGGCGTTGAAACCAGGCAGAGGTTTTGCGATCGGATTTACTTTTTGATGACATTCCCATGTGTTTATACCCTTTAACCTAAGAGTTATTCAGATTGCTATGGTTTCCCTAATAGCTGTGTTGAATAGTGAATTATTCTTTCATTCTCCAGCCAATCAACCACAGATACCAGCACGCGACAATGGTCAGCACTGTCGTAGCAATCACGACGGCCATAGATGCATAGGGGTCGGTGTCCCCTATACCTAGAAAACCATAGCGAAAACCATCAGTCAGATAGAAGAACGGATTGGCATCATTTACCCGCTGCCAAAACTCTGGCAGCTGTTTAACCGAATAAAACACGCCAGAAAGGAAGGTTAAGGGCAAAATAACAAAGTTCGTCACCATGGCGATATTATCAAAATCCTTGGCCCACATACCCGCAATCAAACCCAATCCCCCCATGATAATACTGGCACAGAGGCCATAAAGAAGAATAATGCCTAGATGCAGCACAGAGATACCTACAAAAGGAGATAAAACAGCAAGAAAAACCACTGCTACAACGAGCGCACGCACAACTGCGGCAGCCAGGAAGGCCAACACAACTTCAATCGCCGATAGCGGTGCCATCAACAGATAAATATGCATCCCCATCACCTTGCCCATAATCATCGAGCTTGATGTATTGGCAAAAGCATTTTGCATCATGGCCATCATCGCCAAACCGGGCACCAGAAAGGTGAAATAATCCACATCTAAACCAGGCACCTGTCGCTCACCCATGGCATAACGAAAAATCAGCAGATAGAGGATGGCAGTTAATGCAGGCGTCACGATGGTTTGCATTTTCACTTTGAGAAAACGGCGAACTTCACGTGAAAACAGTGTCCAGCAACCGCGCAAATTCATGTTACTCATGCTATTTCCCGGCTCTTTTTCTTGGTAAGTCGCAAAAACACATCTTCCAGATCTTCCGAGCGTACACCTGCATCATGAGGTGGCCCGAAACGCTCAACAGCCGCCTGATAGGCAATATGAAATGTAGATTGTCCATCTGTCGATCTACCCAGCTCCAAACATATGCCTGTATCAGTTGCACGCGGTTTATAGGCATACAGAGCTAGCTTATCCTCTTCAGATAAGGTCAATTGTTTACCGTAATTCATCCATAAATAAGAGGAGCCTACTTGCTGCATCAATTCGTGCATCGGCTGAGCTTTAATCACTCTACCCTGATCAATGATAGCAACGTGATCACATAACTCTTCCGCTTCATCCAGATAATGCGTGGTGAGTAAAATAGTCGTCCCTGCCGCATTCAGTTCACGCATAAAGTCCCACAAACGGCGACGTAACTCCACATCAACACCTGCGGTTGGTTCATCCAAAATCACTAACTTAGGTTTATGCACCAAAGCTTGCGCCACAAGCAGACGCCGCCGCATGCCACCAGAGAGTTGGCGTGTATTCTTACCAACATGAGCACTTAACTCCAAACGATCCAGCAGCTCATCAATCCATGCATAATCCGGCTTGCATCCAAATAGCCCAGAGGTAAATGCAAGCACTTCACGCGGCGTAAAGAAGGGATCAAAAGCCACTTCCTGAGGCACCACACCCACTTGTCGTTTACACCAGTTACGCTCTTCAAAAAGATCATGCCCAAGCAGACAAGTCGAGCCACCGCTAGGGCGTACTGTATCTGCGAGAATATTAATCAGTGTGCTCTTACCCGCCCCGTTTGGCCCCAGCAATGCAAAGAATGAACCTTTAGGCACACTCAAAGAGACATCGTGCAATGCTACATTGCCGTTATCATAAACCTTGTTTAAGCCTGTGATTTCAAGCGCAGTCATTGGACGGCAGCATGATTTAAGACAGGATAAAAAAACGGAGCCCTAAGACTCCGTTTAGAAAAGCATTGCTGTTGATGGAAAGGCTTAATAACCAGCATTAGCGCAGCCACCGCCACCAGTTTCAGAAGGGGTAAATGACTTACCACAACCACATGTCGAGCCAGCATTAGGATTGCGAATCACAAATGATTCACCTTGTACTGAGGTCTGATAATCAATTTCAGCACCGTTGAGCATCTCCATGCTCATTTGATCCACCAGCAGTTTCACACCATGGTTTTCAACAACCGTATCATTGTCATTGATCTTATCATCAAACGTAAAACCATATTGGAAGCCCGAACAACCACCACCGGAAACAAACACGCGTAAATTCAGCCTATCTTCCTCTTTTTCCAACAAGCCCTGTACTTTCTGAGCAGCTGCTTCTGTTAATGCTACGGCCATTGTTAACACCTCACTTTATACCTGAGCGCAATCATCGGGTATAAAGCAAACAATGGCAAATGTAGACTGAATGACTCCAATTCAAAAAGCCCCCAGCTTATTACTATTTATGTCAAGTCAGTTGCCATAAAACCATGAAATATTCACACAATGTGGATTGAATCAATAACCCCCGCTCACTCTATTTAGGAAAACTTAAAGGGACACATTATTATTCGTAGCCTGTAATATTGAATGTGATAGTCGCTTTCGAGATGATCTAGAGTTCAATATCGCCTTTTTCATCAATTATTTGACACCCTTAAATAGTGACATATATAATATGGGTATTATAAATACCCTCTCAGGAGCATGACATTGAAAAAGACGTTGATGATCATATCTGCTACAGCTTTGTTAATGAGCGGCATTACTGCAGCTGAAGCAAAAGATAATAAACAAGCAGACCCACAAGATAGATGTACGATATGCCATACCGTTAACGAAGGTGGCAAAAGGAAGATTGGCCCTAATCTATTTGGCATTATGGGTAAAGAAGCAGGCACATCTAAAGGCTTTAAATATGGAAGCTACCTGAAAGAGTCTAATTTTGTCTGGGATGAAGTGAATATGCGAGCCTGGATAAAAGACTCTAGAGGTGTAGCTACAGCTGCTGGGCTAAAAACCAGAATGATCTCACAAAAGTACAAAGATTCTGAAGCAGATGCGGTTATCGAGTTTCTGAAGAGTCTCAAATAATCATTTACTCTAATGTTTAAAGGCGGCCTTTTGGGCCGCCTTTTTTTATGCTGTAATCACAGAGCTATTACTCTGCTTATTCGCAGCTATTCATTCAGCCCGAGCACATTCTGCATATCATACCAACCCTTGTTTTGATCGGATAACCAGCCAGCAGCACGTACTGCACCGCGTGCAAAAACCATACGGTCAGAAGCGATATGATTGATTTCAATGCGTTCTTCATCGGCAATGAACATCGCTTGATGCTCACCCACAATATTACCACCTCGTACTACGGAAAAGCCGATAGAGCCTGATTCACGAGCGCCTGTAATACCTTCACGCGATAACACAGCCACATCATCCAGATTTACCCCACGGCCAGAAGCCAGAGACTTACCCATCGCTAAAGCAGTACCACTGGGTGCATCCACTTTGTGTTTATGGTGTGCCTCATAAATTTCGGCATCGTAATCGTTACCAAGAATCTGAGCTGATTTCTCGATCAGATTCAACGCCAGATTAACACCAACGGAATAGTTGGCAGCCATCACTACCGGTGAATTCGATAATGTCTCATGCAGCTGCTGTGACTGCTCAGCACTAAAACCGGTTGTGCCAATAACAATCGCCATCCCTTTCTCTGCAACAAAAGCAGCATGCGCCAATGTTGCTACTGGAGCGGTAAAATCAATCACCAGATCAGCTTCAGCACAGGCTTGAATCTGATCGACTATCGCCACACCACATCGATCCACACCAGCTAGTTCACCCGCATCACGTCCAACAAATTCAGAACCTGCACGTTCAGTTGCCCCTACCAACACGGCGCTGGAACTTTCTGCTACCGCACGCACCAGCATGCGCCCCATGCGCCCCGATGCACCGACGATAATAATTCGTGCATGCTCACTCATGATTTTTTATTCTCATTGGAGAGTTCATCCCAGGCGTCCTTCACTTTACCTAGGAATGAGGAACGTTCCGGATACACATCATCACCCGTTTCATTGGCAAATTCGCGCAGCAGCTGTTTCTGGCGTGAACTCATTTTCTTAGGTACGGCAATTTGAACACGCACATATAGATCACCTTTCTGAGTACCTGCACGCACATCCAACACACCATGACCACGCAAACGGAACACACGTCCTGCTTCGGTGCCGGCTGGAATCTTGATTTTAACCTTACCACTTAATGTTGGAGCATCCACATCTGCACCCAATGTCGCCTGCGGAAATGTTACCGGCATAGTGCAGTGTAGATCCGCACCTTCGCGTTCGAAGATAGCATGCTCTTTCAGGCTAATGACCACATACAGATCACCAGCAGGACTACCATGCTGTCCCGCTTCACCTTCACCAGTTACACGTACCTGAGCGCCGTCATAAACACCCGCAGGAACTTTAATCTTAAGTTTCTTGGTAACTTTATTGCGCCCTGCTCCACCGCAATCGACACATGGTGATTCAATTCGGGTACCAGCACCATGACATGTTGGACAGGTACGACGCACCGCGAAAAATCCCTGCTGCATCTGCACCTGGCCATGGCCACCACAGGTATTACATGGCACAGGATTAGATCCCGGCTTTGCGCCTGAACCTCTACATGTACCGCATGATTCATGTTTTGGAACTTTCAATTCAACTTCGCGACCACTGGCAGCTTCTTCAAGTGTCATATTAAGATTGTAACGCAGATCTGCGCCACGCGCTGAACGGCCTCCGCCACCACCAAAACCGAACATATCACCAAACACATCACCGAACATGTCGCCAAAGTCACGGAAAGCATTGGAATCCTGAGCACCACCACGACCCCAGAAATCTTGCATCTGATCATCGACACCGGCATGACCATACTGATTATATCGCGCACGTTTATTCTCGTCGGTCAGCACTTCGTAAGCTTCTGTCACTTCACGGAAACTCTCCGCCGCCGCTTTATCATCCGGATTACGATCCGGATGGTATTTCATAGCAAGCTTACGATAAGCTCGTTTGATGGTGTTGGCATCGGCATCTTTGGCTACACCTAACACTTCATAATAATCGCGTTTGGACACAGTCACTCCCTACTAAAACTACTCAAAACTTTTTAATGCAGAGCTCACAAAGGCCGCAGTGGAAAAGCATCTGTTGTTTGCCTTTCCTCTGCGGCCTCTGAGCCCTCTGCGGTGAAAACATATTACGTTTAAACGTGAAAAGGAGCGGCAGACCTTAAGCCCCCCGCTCCTCTCACCTTACTATTTTTATACCTTACTTTTTATTGCTGTCATCCACCACTTCGGCATCGACGATCTCTGCATCTTGAGCAGTTTTAGCCTTATTACTACCGGCAGTAGCACTATCAGCTGCTCCCGAATCAGAGGCCCCCATATCAGGACCACCTTCAGCACCCGCCTGTTCCTGCTGCATCTCCTGATAAATCGCTTCACCCAGCTTCTGTGACTTTTCAGCCAGTTTCTCTTCAGCTGCTGCGATTGTTGCAGCATCGCCGCCTTCAATGGCTGTTTTAAGTTCTGCTAGTGCATCTTCGATCTCTTTGCGGGTAGCTTCATCAACTTTATCACCATGTTCTTTCAGTGATTTTTCAGTCGAATAAACCAGCGCATCAGCACGATTTTTCGCTTCAATCTGCTCTTTCAGTTCCTTATCTGATTCAGCATTGGCTTCCGCGTCCTGTTTCATGCGTTCAATCTCTTCTTCAGAAAGACCTGAACCGGACTCAATACGAATCGAAGTCTCTTTACCCGTACCTTTATCCTTGGCGTGTACATGAATAATACCATTGGCATCAATATCAAACGTCACTTCAATCTGCGGCATGCCGCGAGCTGCAGGTGCAATACCTTCGAGATTGAACAGGCCCATCTCTTTGTTAGCAGAAAAGAGATCACGTTCACCCTGAGCAATCTTAATCGTAACAGCGGTCTGATTATCACCAGCAGTTGTATAAGTTTGGCTCTTTTTGGTTGGGATAGTGGTATTTTTCTCGATGATCTTATTGAACAGACCACCTTCAACTTCAATACCGAGTGACAATGGAGTTACATCAAGCAGCAGTACATCGGTAACGTCACCAGTTAATACTGCACCCTGAATCGCTGCGCCAATAGCAACAACTTCATCAGGATTCACACCTTTATGCGGCTCAGAGCCAAAGAATGACTGCACTTTTTCCTGCACCATCGGCATGCGAGTCTGACCACCAACCAGTACAACTTCATGAATATCAGAAGCTTTCACACCAGCATCTTTCAATGCCTGAGCACAAGGTTTCAATGAGGATTCAACCAGATCACCAACCAGACTTTCAAACTTGGCACGTGTCAGCTTGATCAACAGATGTTTAGGACCAGACGCATCGGCAGTGATAAATGGCAGGTTAACTTCAGTCTGCTGACTGGAAGAGAGTTCAATCTTGGCTTTTTCAGCCGCTTCTTTCAGACGCTGTAGAGCCAGTTTATCGGCCATCAAATCAACACCATTTTCTTTCTTAAACTCTTCAGCCAGATATTTGATCAACACCTGATCGAAATCTTCACCACCGAGGAAAGTATCACCGTTGGTCGCTTTTACTTCAAATACGCCATCACCAATTTCAAGAACCGAAATATCAAATGTACCACCACCCAAATCGTAAACTGCGATCAGGTGATTCTCTTCAGTTTTATCCAAACCATACGCCAATGCAGCCGCAGTTGGCTCATTCACAATACGCAGTACATTCAAGCCGGCAATCGCACCTGCATCTTTGGTAGCCTGACGCTGTGAGTCATTAAAGTAAGCCGGCACAGTAATAACCGCATCTTTAACATCTTCACCAAGATAATCTTCAGCAGTTTTCTTCATCTTCTGCAAAGTGATCGCAGAAACTTCCTGAGGGCTCATCTTCTTGCCATCAGCTTCTACCCAGGCATCACCATTATCAGCGGCTACGATTGGGTAAGAGACCAACTCATGATGATGTTTAGTTTCAGCCGAATCAAACTTACGACCAATCAGACGTTTCACTGCGTAAAAAGTACCATCTGGATTTGTTACCATCTGACGCTTCGCTGATGCACCAACCAGACGCTCGTCAGCTGCAAAGGCTACAATCGAAGGTGTGGTATTATCACCTTCCGAGTTAGGGATTACCTTTGCTTTACCGCCTTCCATCACGGACACACACGAGTTAGTGGTTCCGAGATCAATTCCGATTACTTTTGCCATGTTTCCTTCTCCTAATTTACTATTTATCAATGTTTTATAAATATCTTATGTATCACTTTATGGGGGGACTCATTGTTAAATTCAACCCCTAGCCTCATTGTTTGAATTATGCAGGCCCGCTGGAGACCAAAACCTTGGCTGGACGAATCAAACGACCGTGCAATGTATAACCTGCCACATGCTGGGCAATAACAGTACCTTCTGGCTCAGGACTAGGCATCTGAGTTAAGGCTTCATGATGGTGTGGATCAAAAGCTTCACCAACAGCATCAATACGAGCTACTTCAAATCGCTTCATCATCTCTTGCCAGCTATTTAGTGTAAGCTGCACGCCTTCACGTAGCGCCTCTTCATTACCGGCTTCTACTTCCAGTGCGCGCTCAAGATTGTCCACCACATCCAGTAAAGAGGTGGCAAATTTTTCAACACCAAATTTGTGTGCATCCGCAACTTCCCGCTGAGTACGTTTACGCAAATTCATCATCTCAGCCTGCAAACGCAGTAATTGATCGTTTAAGTCACTAACCTTTGCCTCTGTCTGCTGTAAAGGATCGAGTTCAGGGGCTGCGGTGATTTCATCACCGTTCTCATCCAACTCTACGGCCTCATCTGAATGAGTCGCATCGTCGTCTACACTACTTTCATCCACATCTGTTTTAACTTCAGCCTCTTTCTTCTTTCTGCCTAACACTGCGATTCCTCCAAACATTCAAATTTAAGCTATCTGATTCCCCTTCTATAGGGCCATCAAAACAACGTTTCAAGGGCCTACACCCAAATCAGCTGATCACATGATTTATCTCTATTGTTGTTCACCTCTATTCAATTAGAGTCAGCGGGTGATTATTATTTCGATAAGCAAACAGATGCTCTACCACCACCGAAAAACTGGAGTGTGTTATGCCTACCCCATTTCAACGGCCAGCAATGGAGCCGGCAATCGCAGTGGCAGCTTTCAAACCCCATTGGGCAGACACTGCATAGCAAAAAAAATTGGTGCAGGCATGCCAGCTTTCACCGCATTCAAAGCGCGCCAAGCTTTCTGCGTATATAATTCTGAAAAAGACAACCCCAATCACGATTGGATTTTGACCCGCATCTTGTGGCTAAGCGGCTGCGAAACAGGTAAAAACCGCCGTGGTAATGTCGACACATATGCACGTTATATATATATACATGGTACCCATGAAGAGGAGAAGATCGGCAGGCCGGCCTCACATGGCTGCATCCGCATGCGCAATGATGATATGATGAAGCTCTTTGAACACGTTAGAGTTGGGGAGTCCGTTCGCATCTCAGAATGATTCATGCACTCAACATTGCTCACTACTCTCATCTCACAGCATACTCTTTTCACAGCAACATTGAACAGGGATCGCAAAATATTTTATGAAAAACAAGGTTTTATGCAGAACCATATGTATGATGAGACACACAGAAATCGTCCTTGTGGATAAACTTGCGTAGAACGCAAGGCCACGTAATATTCCGAAATCTAATAATTCAACACAAAACAAGGTGGACGCAGGTGAAAAAATATGAGTAAAGTACAGGCGCTACCAGGTGCATTCCCTCTACACGAAGATCGCAATTTCATTTCAGAAAGCGAATGGGTGATTTTCAAACTGCTTTGTAAACCCGTAAATTCATTCGGCGATGAACATGCCGAAGAGCTATCTATTGCAACAGGTAATCAGGTCAGCATTAAACGCTGTGATGAGTTAATACGTACCGTTCGCATCTCCAGGCTCGCTGGATTGGGGAGCTGGATCTCACGCTGGTTCGCGGAAGCTGGTTTTAGCGATAACGATGTGTGCAATCTGGATGCCAACGCCATCATTGAAGGGGTGAACAGAAAAGCGGGTTACCCGATCTGCAACGAAGCCACCGAACGCGCTCTGCACAAACTACAATTAGAGTGGAAAGGTGCTGCCATAGAGAACACAACATCCAAGGAAGATCAATCATGAGTGAGCGCATTCTTGTAACTGGTGGGGCCGGCTATATTGGTTCAAATATTGCAGCAGCACTTTGCAAACGCCCGGGCACCGACGTGTTGGTTGTTGATGATTTTTCATCCGGAGACTGGCGCAACCTCGTCCATGTTGATTGTGAAGTACGCGCCACAGACTGCGATGACCCGGCTCTGTTGGATGAAATCGCCAGCGGGGCTTTTTCAACCATTTTCCATGAAGCCGCCATCACCGATACAACCATCATGGATCAACGCCTCATGGTTGAAGTGAATACCAATGCTTTTGCTGACATCCTCGAAGCCAGCCATGCATCTGCCACGCGTGTTGTTTATGCCTCCTCTGCAGGCACCTACGGCAACTCCCCTGCCCTAAATAAGGTAGGTAACGGCGAAGAACCTGAAAACATCTACGGCTTTTCTAAATTGGCCATGGATCGTGTCGCTTACCGCTGGCATGAACGCCATAGCTCTACCATTATCGGCTTGCGTTATTTCAATGTTTACGGCCCCGGTGAAACCCATAAGAATGAAAAGAGCGGCAATAAAACAGCCTCAATGATGCTTCAACTTTATGAGCAGGTAAAAGCGGGTAATCAACCTCGACTATTCAAATACGGCGAACAGAAACGTGATTTTGTCTACATCAGAGATATCGTAGCTGCCAATTTAGCAGCACTGGATGCACCTCGCTCCGGCGTATGCAATGTTGGTTCAGGGCAGGCACGCTCATTCAATGATATTGTGAATACAATTTCACAAGCCCTTGAATTAGAACTGGAAACTGAATATTTTGACAACCCATTTTCGTTCTATCAAAACCACACTGAAGCGGACCTATCTGACACCCTATCCCTATTGCAGTGGCAACCTGAGTGGACACTAGAGAAAGGCATGTTTGACTACATTTCACTATTAGAAAAAGGCCATAGAGGCCCAGCGGAGACAGCTTGATGCGCACCTTATTATTACTCATAGCACTATCGACACTGCTCACAGCCTGCCTCCATGAACCCATTCACCAAGGCAACCGGCTAGACGGCAACGAAATTTATCTCATCCAGAAAGGTGATAGTAAATTCAGTATTGAACAAAAGCTTGGCACCCCTTCTCTCAACAACACACTACATCCAAATCGCGTAACCTATTACGAAGAATTTGAAGATGAAGAGAGCGGTAAATTACTCTGGCGCAGTGTTGAAATCGTTTACGATAGTGCTCTGCGTGCTCAAAAAATAACGCGTGCCGGCTTTGAAGACAAAAAATAACAGACTGGCAATCACTCCGAATAAAGCTAATTTTGCTTCGGGATCATAGGATTGCATTGTTGACACGCTAACAGTTAGACCGTAAAATGTCGGTCTTTCACATTGTTTTACAGGGGGATAGGTCATTTCACTTCAACATAAACTTGAACGACTGCAGCAAGAAATGAATCTCATTTTCATTCTTGTTGCTAACGATGAAGGCTTGATCATGGCCGAAGTCGGCGACCACCCGGAAGAAGACTTCGCGTCATATTCCGCAACAGTCATCGAAACAGCTCGAAAAATGTCTCACTCTGGCAATCTTGGCGACCCTGTTTGCAGCGCCTTGGTACTCAAACGTGGGCGTATGTTGATCATGACTGAAGCCGTTGTTGGTGGAGATGCTATTTACCTATCCATTTTATGCGCTAAAGTACCCGCAGGTGTACAGGCTTTGATCAAGCGCATTGTTGATTGTGTGTCTGAAGCCTTAATAGGAAATACGCATCAGGAGTCTTTAGATGGGTAACAAATACAGAGAAGCCTGCCGACAGGAACTCGAAAAATTAGTATCGCGAGAGCCCGATTTAGATGCTGCACTCTTATGCAGCGTCGATGGCCTACCTATTGCATTTGCATCTGAAAATGAACTTGAAACAGATTCAATGTCTGCCATGTGCTCGTCAATGCTATCGCTTGGTGATGCCCTCTCTATTCAAGGTGGCGATGAAGGATGTATTCAGGTGGTCACTCAATCGCGCGGTTGCACCTTTGCACTTATCCATGCCGGTGATGAACTGTTACTGGCACTCATGGGCAACAGATCTCTTAAACTTGGTATGCTGCTTGGACATGCACGTAAAGAAGTAGAAATTATCGTTGAACTCATGGACAAGGCCAACAAGCAGGATCGGCAAGAAAAATCAGAGACACTCTTTAAAAACCGAGAACCAGCACTGCTCGAAGAGTTGGTAAACCGTGTGGTACAAGAGGCACAGAACAAATAAGAGGAAGCAGTGATCCGTTTTACTCTACAATCACTGCCTCCCATAGAAAATAGAGGATAGCTATTATGAATTCATTAGTTTTTCTTCGCCGTATGATCATCAGCCAGCAGCCTTCACGCGTTGATTATACTGTGGGAAATCAGGCGAAGAGCATCTATTATGATCGGGCAGGCTTTGTAGGGACACCAAATGAAGTTGCCCAAAACTTAAGAGATATTTTCAAATCTGAAACAGTTTCTGTCGTCGCCAATATCGATTTGAGTGAATTCACTGACAAGGGGCGCATCTTTGCCCCCCAGGCAGTCTCTTCTGCTCTGGCTGGTTATAAGTTTGATGCTGAAACACGAGCCGTACTGCTTAGTTTCACCATGCGGCTACCGCCACTAATGGTTCGTCTGTTTCCTATGCAGCGTTATGCATTTCAAGACAACACTTCATATATGAAAATGCATACACAGTTTCAACATAACGGTGTTTTTCGCATGCAACATTATATTTCTCAGGCAGAAAATTCACTGGATGAAATCGTAAGATTGAGAGTGATGATGGCAACTTATATCCTAGGGCTTATCGCTCCCCTCTCTAAGAAGACTGATACAGCTCAAAGTGTCAGTCGCAACGATTCACAGGGAGCACCTTCAGCAAAAGGTAAAAAAGTTGGTCTCCTTAGTAAAATCATCAATCGTATCAGGGGCCTATAATGCAAACCGAATCTAAACAAATCGTTAAGCTTGTAATTACAGGACCGGTTAATGCTGGTAAAACCACGATGGTGCAAAACCTCAGTGACTCACAAGTAGCGGCTACTGATGTTGCAGCAACCGACCATGTATCCCAACTTAAAAGCATGACTACCGTTGGACTTGATTTCGGTATACTTAAAATTGATGAGACACTCGAATTGCATCTGTTTGGTACACCTGGTCAATCACGTTTCAATTTCATGTGGAATATTTTATCCAAGGGTGCAATTGGCGCAATTTTCCTGGTTGATAGTACATCGGATGACTCTCTGGTTGAGATGATCAAAATGTTTGAATATTTCCAGAAAAACGTGAATTTACCTGTTGTCGTTGGTGCAACCAAGCAAGATATGCCTGGTGCCAAAAGTATTGAGGAACTTAAAGAGTTACTCAATTTGGGCGAGACAATGATCATCCCTGTTGATGCCCGTAAAAAAGAGCAAAGCAAGATATTAGCACTAACACTGTTGGGTAACGCTTTAGTGGATGCTCAAGATGATGAGGATGAGTACGAAGATGAAGACTACGAGGATCTCTTCTAGGTATACATGATACGTGGTTTAACAACATGACTGGCTTGACGTTCACCCCTGATAAAAAATCAGGGCACATCACTGTACGCCTTTTTTCTCTGTTCGGTGCACTGTTTTTAATCTCAGCTTGTGTACCCCAAAAAAAGCACACGGTCACAGTAAACAGCCATACGAATGCAGCATTAAAACAAGCCAAAACTGTTGATATGGATGCAAAGAGTAATCACGAATCAACAAAGCTTGAGTATGTGGAATTGGTTCCAACTGCGCCCGTAGATCCACTACTTGTAGGCATTTCAGCTGAAGATATAGCTATGTCAAAAGCACAAGCCAAACGAAACTTCCAGCGCAGCTGGAAAGCCATAGGTACACGCTCCCGCTTTGTACGACAAAGGCTTTTGGCTACTCTGAAAGAATTGGATGCACCTATGGCCCTGCAGGTTCTTCCTGCCGTAGAGTCCACTTATGACACCTACGCACTGTCACCAGCTGGCGCACTCGGTCTGTGGCAACTTATGCCACGCACCGCACATGTGCTTGGTGTTCGCTCCGGAAAAAAGGTAAATGGACGCAGAAATATCTCTGATGCCACTTCTGCTGCAGTGCGTTATCTGCAAAAGATGCATAAACGCTTTAATAATTGGCCCTTAGCCATTGCCGCGTACAATATGGGGCCATATGCAGTGGCTCGGCGCTTAAAGAAACATGGCTGGAAAAATGCTGATGGCCTTGAGAACATGCCTATCCCTGTGGCAACAAGAGCTTATGTTCAGCATGTCATTGGATTAACAGCCCTATTAAATAATAATGAGTTTACTTTCCCTAAGCCAATCAAAACACGCCCGCTGGAAATAGAAGCCCCTGTTGATATAGAGCGCTTAGCTCAAATCAGTGGCATGAAAAAGGATGAAATTTTCCGTTTCAATCCATGCCTCAATCAAGCCCAGTACTTGCGCCAAACAATCACCATCCATGTTCCAGTATCCTATTTTGAAAGCATGCGTAACAATGTAGCATTGGCTGGACCTAGCTATGTCAAACAGACGATCAAAGATGGCGATAATCTCTGGGATCTGGCCCGCGCGCACAACATTTCAGTAAAAACACTAAAAAACCTGAACAGAGGCTTGGGTAAATATTTACGTATTGGTCAACATCTGAAAGTTCCTGCCAATCGATTGGCACAGGCCGTTGCAGATCATAACCCACTACTGGCAGGTGACCACCGTATCCGTTACAAAGTACGCACCGGTGACTCGCTATGGCGTATCGCCAATCAGTTTGGAACTACCCCTAAAGCTATTGCCCGATCAAACCAGATTACAATGAAACACATACTTCGCGCCGGAGATATTTTATGGGTTTTCGCCAAGGTTCGGCCAAGCTGACTCAACTTAAATTCATCAGCCTGATAACGCTTGTGATGCTTATTGGCTGCTCTGATCCGAATCAATCCAACATACCTGATTATAACAACGCTGCAGATCTACCTGCACAGGGTGACAGATTGGTTGATGCGAGCATTGGTGATGCCAGTAATCTCATTCCAATGATTGCAGGTGATGCATCCAGCCATGCAATCGCCGGGCAACTTTACCTCTCTCTACTGAAATACGATAAAGATCTGAACTTAGTCGGTCGACTGGCTAAATCATGGGAAATATCAAAAGATAATAAAACAATTACTTTTCATCTGCAGTCCGGTTTGACATGGACCGATGGTAAACCACTCACATCGGAAGACTGCGCCTTCACCTTAAAACTCATTCAGGATGAACAGACGCAAAGCGCTTACAAAGCAGATTATGTACTGGTTAGTGCATTTGAAACCCCCAATCCCCTGACCTTCATTGCGCATTATAAGGAACCTTTTTCTCCCGCTCTTTCATCATGGTCTTCGCTGGCCATCTTGCCAAAACACATCTTTAAAGATGTCGACATCATGAACACCAAACTTTCACGTTCACCTGAAGCTACCATTGGCCCATATCAATTGGCCGCTTGGCAAGCTCAGCAGTCTATTTTGATGCAAGCTAACCCGAACTATTTCGATGGTGATGTGTGGATTAAAGAACGATTTACCCGCATTATCCCGGATCGAGCTACCCAATTCCTTGAACTTACAGCTGGAAGACTCGATTCGGTTAGCTTGAGCCCTATTCAATACTCAAGGCTATTTGATACAAAACCTGTCTTAAAAAATCATTTCAATCGTTATAAATATCTCGACTTTGTTTATACTTACCTTGGTTTTAATTTGAAAAGAGAACCTTTCACCAATCCCAAAGTTAGGGAAGCGATCGCTTATGCCATTGATAGGCAAGAGATTCTCGACGGCGTACAACTAGGCTTGGGTGAAACCATCGCCAGCCCCTATAAACCCGGTACATTCTGGGTGAATAGACAGCTCAAAGCGCGCCTCTTTGATCCTGAGAAAGCCAAGAGCATGCTCGCCGAAGCAGGTTGGAAGGATTCCAATGGGGATGGTCTCTTGGACAAAAACAACACTCCCCTCTCTTTCACCATCTTGACCAACAATGGTAACAAACAACGCGCTGATGCGGCCACCATCATGCAACATCGGCTGAAGAAAATTGGTATCGAAGTCAATATTCGTTTGGTGGAATGGTCTGCTTTCATTGAAAACTTCATCAATAAACGCAATTTCGACGCCGTCATTCTGGGCTGGTCATTATCACCGGACCCGGATCAATTCACCATCTGGCACTCATCTCAAACTGGCCCGCGTCAATTCAACTTCCTCTCCTACAATAACGCTAAAGTGGATGCGGCACTCGATTCTGCTCGCCGCACTTTTGACCGCGATCAACGCAAACAGCAATATGATATTATGCAGCAAGAGATCTATAACGACGTACCCATGGTTTTCTTGTTTGCGCCCTACTCTCTGCCCGTCATGCACAAACGCTTTCACGGTATCAAACCAGCTCCTGCAGGTATCGGATACAATAGTGAACGTTGGTATGTCCCTGCTCAATTACAGAAGTACAACGTAACTTCAATTGCCCCCTAACCATCGTGAATGATCCGAACTTCAACCATAATATCGAAAGGGGTTTGACCTTCCTGTTGGGAAAGTGATAATTGTTCCTCAAATAGAGTTTTAATATAACATGACTGCATCACACCGCTTTGGAGGCCACCATTTCTAATTTAAAAAAACAACTAGAAAATATCAGGCAAACACAAGATATGGCCTGTATTATCATCATTGATGGTGAAGGCAGACTCATTTCCCAAGTGGGTGAATCACCTGAAGGTGAAGAGTTCGCACTTTATTCTCCGATGGTGATGGAAACGACCCGCCGCATGTCAATATGTGGTGGTTTTGGTGATCCAATTTGTAATGGTGTTATTCTTAAACAGGGCCGTATCCTGATTACGCATGAAACCAGCATTGGTGATGTTGTCATGTACACTTCACTGCTCTGCCGTAATAAGGTGCCACCTGGACTGTTGGGTATCCTGACTCAAATTTCTGATCTGGTGAAAGCCGAATTCTAATTCAAGCAACTCAGCCAGAGTTATGCATCAATAACTCTGGCTGAGTTATGCTCTATTGCCTATGAATAGAGTGACTACCATGTTAATCTGACACCGATAGTGGAAACCACACTGAGACCTTTAAACCTCCCAGTTCATTCGACTGCTCAAGCTCCAGTCTACCGTCATACGCATCAACAATTTCACGAACAATTGCCAGCCCCAGTCCATGCCCCTGTTTAGTTTCATCCATGCGCACTCCGCGACCAAGCACAAGCAACTTCTCATCTTCTTTCATGCCAGGACCATCATCCTCTATGATCAGACTCAAGCCGGATTGCTGGCACAATGTGATCGATACACGAGCCTGAGCCCATTTACAGGCATTATCGGTCAAATTACCAATGACCTCCATCATATCTTCCCGATCTGCAGAAATGTTCGAAATCTCAGAAATATCTAATGCAATGCTAATCTGCTGTCGATAAACAGCTTCCAATGTAGAGACCAGATCACGCACATCCTGTTCAGGCTTTGACCAAAAACCGCCCGGCGACTGACCCGCAGTTCTAGCCCGAGACAGTTCTCTATTAATATGTCCTTCAATGCGTTGCACCTGTTCAAGTAACTGCATGCACTCCTTATCACCTGATCGCCTTTCCAGAATTTGAAACATCAGCGTTAATGGGGTTTTTAATGCATGTGACAGATTTCCCATTGCATTGCGGGAACGCTGCAGTCGCTGTTGCAAGACAAACAGCAAACGGTTCACCTCTTCAACAACAGGAACAATCTCGGATGGCACGGGCTGCTCCAGTTTTTCTCTTTCACCGGATTCGAGTTGTTGTAACTCTTTTTTAAGCCCTGCCAACGGCTTCAATCCACGGCGAATCACCCACATCTGAATCACCAACAGCAATAACAGCGCCCCAAACGAAAGGGCTAGCAAACGTTTTTGAAAGTAGGACGATGTCGCTTCCAGTGCAGAGGTATCTTCCGCGACACTCAGCAGCACCCTCTGCCCATGCAATGTAAATGAGCGTGATAAAATCAACAGCTGCTGATCTTCAGGCCCTTGCACAGCGCGGCTGATACCGATCCCCACTACAGAGAGATCACCATCCCACAACGATCTGGAGCGCAGGCTCTCTTCAGCCTGACGAATTTGAAAATAATGTCCAGAAAATGGGCGTTTGAATATGTCAGGGATATGCTCCCATTCCAACTTTGGCATTGTATTCGGCTCTACAGTGAGGGCTGCTAGAATCCCCTCCATATCATCTTCCAGGCGAGATAACACGCTCTCTTCGCTGAGCTTACGCATCTCTATGCCGACAATCACGGTCTGAATCATAAAGAAGCAGATCAGGCTGAACGCCAGACTGATCGATAGATGACGGCTTAGCGATCTCATCGCACTTTTACACTGAACAGATAACCCTGGCCACGACGGGTCAGAATGCGCTCTTTGCCCAACTTCTTTCTCAATTTACTGATATATACTTCAATAACATTGCTCTCTTTTTCTGAATCGTAGTCATAAACATGTTCAAGCAGATGGCTATCACTAAATACGTGCCCTGGCTGCATCATCAAATAGCGTAGCAGCCTGAACTCCACACCGGTCAATGTGATCGTCTCTAGCCGGTTATCCATACTCATCTCAACACTTTGTGTCGCTTCATCAAGCTTCAAGCCACCGGCTTCAATATGTGCCGACGTAATACCTTTTGAGCGCCTCACCAAAGCCTCCAACCGCACAAGCAACTCCTCAACATGGAACGGTTTACTCAGATAATCATCTGCACCAGCACGAAAACCATCCACTTTTTCATGCCATGCTGAACGAGCTGTCAAAATCAGAACGGGTATCGCAAGCTGTTTACTGCGCCACTGCTTAAGTACATCAATACCAGGCATTTCAGGCAGACCAAGATCAAGCACGATAACATCGTAGGGTTCATTTTCTCCCATATAGGCTGCTTCAACCCCATCAAACACCCTGTCGACGGCAAAACCATGTTGCCCCAGCTGCTTGGCCAGATCAGCAGATAGTGCCTTGTCATCTTCAACCAGAAGTAGTCGCAATCAATCCTCCTTCACCGAAATCAAACGGCCACTACGAGCATCAATGATCATCTCCATGATCACACCATCTTGACCGAGATATTCGATTTCATAGACGATATTCCCATGTTTCTCCTCTAACTCAACTTCCAAAACTTTACCGGGAAAACGTGAATTTGCCTGTTTCATAATTTCAGTCAGAGAAAGAATTTCACCCTGCTCCAGCAAGGCCCTAGCTCGATCATGATCACCAGCCCAGACCATCGATACTGCTGAGAACAGTAACAAACATGTCATAATCCATAGCGATTGATGCAACTTCATAGACTCGTTAATCCTCCCAAGGGCCATAGCCCGGAATTTTCACACCATGTTCATTAAATTGTCCCTCTGAAGCGCCAGTATGGCAAGCAATACAATTGGCAGCTGAGCCAACCTTGGCATTGCCCGTGATCAATCTGGCTGGAATTTCATCGTGTTTACGCAGCATATAGGGCAATGTTGAAATTCTTTGCGGTGTTGCACCAGCTCTGATTGAACGCAGAACCTTATGGCTTTTACGATGCGGTTTCACATCGGCCGATTCAGCAACCAGATACTGCGTAAGCAGATCATTCGTTTTTTGATCCAGCTCGGCATTTTCACCAAAATGATCATCCAGATTCTGCATCATTTTTTTCCATGAGCGTGCAGGTAGCCAGCCGGGTTGATAGGCAAAATGGCATGCTGCACATTCAGTCGTGTATAGCTTGTTGTTTACAGCCGTAACCGTGGAGCTGCGTTTATACATGCTATAACTGTCTGTGTGATATTCATCTCTATCAGCAAAGGCAATACCTGAAACCGATAGCACAACAGTAGATGCCATGATAATTGCACCTGTCATAATTTTTTTATTCATATCAATCTCCTTTATAGTTTATTTATTATTCACTCTGAAAATAGGAGAGAAAATCACCTTTCTCCTGCGCTGTACACTCACGACCCAGCGTCCATTTGCAGTTGCGTAGAAACCACTTTTCGATCTTGGCAGCATCATTAAAACGTTCTGCATTAACACTGACTGCCATTGCCTCAATGCGCTTTCCTGTTCGAACATGGGAGCCAATCTGCTTGAGGTTTGCTGTATGACAGCTGGCACAATTGACCTGTTCGCCTGTTTTCTGCTGTGTGAACCTCTGCATCCAGAGGCTCTCTCCACGAGCAGCATCAAAACCAGCCGCGCCTTCATCCTGATAACTGTTCTGCAGCTGCGTGATAACCATTTCAGATGCTTGTGCTGATAAGCCCGTCACAGCTAACGCCATAGCGAAGAGCCCGATGATAGTTTTTTTCATATATCCTCCTTCATAGTATGAGATATCTTGCGCGTTGGTAGAACAGCATTTTGCTTGAGTAACAGATTATCGAGCATGTAAGATGCAATATGGAATAGGTCAAAGATCATATATTCTCCTTTTCAACTGTTTTGTAACCGGTAATCATGGCTCGAATAAGATTCTGCTTTTGCAATATGCTCTCTAGCAGAACACCTGCGATATGCAGCAGTGCAGCGAGCGCTAAAACATCAGCAATCAGCTCATGCATATCTTCAATCCATAAGATAGTATCAATCTCAACTTCGGCCATAAAAGAAGCCCCGAACAGAGCACTGTTTTCCAGCCCATATAGCATCAGACCGCAGACAGTCAGCATCAGTAGACCGGCCAGCAAAAAGATAATCATAATCCGGCCTGCTGGCGTATGGCCGATATGCGGAGAAGCCTCTAATCGGGCCAATCCTCTCAAGTGCTGAATCAAGGCATGAATGGAGCAGTTCAAACCAGAAAAGCGTGCATATTTCGTTCCGATGACACCCCAGATCAGTCGAAAGATAAGCAGCCCAAAGATAATGCTTCCCACTAGCAGATGCAGATTGAACATCTTATCTTCAAAGATATAGGCGATCAGACAACAGACCACCAACAACCAGTGGAAAATGCGTAGCAGAGGGTCCCAGACCATGAGTTGATTTAATCTCTTCATATGGCGAACGATAAAGAAGCAAGCTGAAATGAAACTGAACAGACAGCGCTTATGGAAGAATCTTCAAGAGATTGTAAATCGGAGGGCAGTGTATTCTAGACAGTTACACGCTCTTAATATCTTTTCTTTGCGCTTGGTCGCTTCGTGGTTAATAAATGTTTATTTGTGCCCCGTAACTTCAGGAAAGCCGCATGAAAAATCGGACTAAACTTTGACAATATACTCAAAGTTTAGTCATATCCTAGGGCAGTTTCTCCGCCACAAGTGGCATTCACCTTCTTTCCGAAGGTTTCATCGGGAAATGTGAATGGTATGCAAGAGAGAACCCCCTGGGGAAATCCATATATTAGAGGTGGACCCCCGATACAAACATTCGGGGATGACGCCCAGCATAGCTGAAAACATGATTTAACTCCGAATGTTTTAATCTGATCGCCCTGCCTCTCACTGACAACTCACTGGCCTTAAGATCGATTGACTCCTAGGATCCCTCCATGCAAATTATTCATTCATGGCAAGAAGCCAAAGATATCACCGAACTAAAAGGTGGTGCTATCACCGTTGGCAATTTTGATGGTGTCCATATGGGGCATGAGCAAGTATTGGCTGAAACCAATGGTCATGCCAGTGCAGTTGACGGCCCAACTGTCGTGGTGACATTTGAACCTCATCCGCGTGCTGTACTATTTCCTGAAGAAGCACCTCGCCGCCTAGGCCATGTGCAACAGCGCATGCAGTATTTACAGGAGGCTGGAGTTGATGCTGTACTGCTGCTTGAGTTTACACATGCATTAGCCGGCTGGTCTGCCGATAAATTCTCACGTCAGCTATATGACACCTTTGGATTTAAACATATCCATGTTGGTTACGATTTCGCCTTTGGCCATGATAGAAAGGGACACGTTGATGATCTTCGTCTGCTTGGTGATGCATCCGATTTCACAGTCACTGAAGCATCTGCATTTGAAATGATGGGAGCAGTTGTATCATCTTCTCGTATTCGTTCTGCCATTGAAGCCGCTGATTTCACCATGGCTGAAAAACTATTGGGACGCGATTATGCGATTGCTGGCACGGTACTGCATGGCGATAAACGCGGCCGCCAAATGAATTTTCCGACAGCCAATATTGATGTGGCGGATCTCGCCCATCCACCGGTTGGCATCTATGCAGTGCGTGCCAATATTGATGACAGACAATGGGATGGCGCAGCTTATCTGGGTTACCGCCCTACTTTTAATGGCCGCACGCTGCTATTGGAAACGCATCTGCTCGACGATGCGCCAGATATCTATGATCAATGCCTGAATGTCTCTTTTGTAGAGCGTATCCGTGAAGATCGCAAATTCACCGGCCATGCCGATCTGGCTGCACAAATTGCCAAAGACTGCGACAAAGCAAGGCAGATTTTAGCCACTGATTAACACAGATAAACACGGATAGGTAAAATCATACTGGCATTGAAATCTGTATCGCATATCCTGCCGGTTCATATATTGTCTTTCCTCTGCGTACTCTGCGTACTCTGCGGTGAGTTTCTTAAAAATGGGGTTTAAGTTTTGACTGAAAAGTTTGATTATAAAAATACCGTTTTCCTACCGAAAACCAATTTCCCAATGCGTGGCAATCTTCCTACCAATGAGCCTAAGCGATTAGCATTGTGGGAAGAGGCCAAGCTTTATGAACAGCTACGTGAAGCGCGTAAAGATGCCCCCAAATTCACCCTGCATGATGGCCCACCATACGCCAATGGCAGCATTCATATTGGCCATGCGGTCAACAAAGTGCTCAAAGATATCGTCGTGCGTTCTCGCAGCATGATGGGTTTTGATGCCCCTTATGTACCCGGTTGGGATTGTCACGGTTTGCCCATTGAGCTGATGGTTGAAGCAAAATTCAAAAAGAAAAAGATCAAAAAAGAGAACATCAGTGATACCGAATTTCGTACCGCTTGCCGTGATTATGCCAAGGGGCAAATTGATGTGCAGCGTCAAGAGTTCAAACGTTTAGGCATTACAGGCGACTGGGAAAATCCTTATGTAACAATGGATTATAACTTCGAAGCTAATACAGTGCGTGAGATCGGTCGTTTCCTCGGCAATGGAGGTCTGTACAAAGGTGCCAAGCCTGTGCACTGGTGTGTATCCTGTGCGACTGCTTTGGCTGAAGCTGAAGTAGAACATGAAGATCACACTTCCCACTCCATCTATGTGAAGTTTGTAGCCGGCCAAGATCTGAGCGATATCGATCCTGCACTTGCTGGTGATATCTCCATCGTTATCTGGACCACTACACCGTGGACTATCCCAGCCAATATGGCTGTCTCGGTCGGCCCTAACATCGAGTATTCCGCTGTGAAAATCACCTCAACCGGTGAGAATAGCAATCTGACTGCAGGTGAAACACTCATTCTGGCTGAAGATCTGCGCAGTAGCGTATTGGCTGCCATTGGTGCTGAAGGTGAAGTCGTCGCCACCTTTAACGGTTCAGAACTCGACAATCGTATTTTCCGTCACCCTTATCTGGATCAGAACGCACCTATCCTAGTTGGTGACCATGTCACCCTGGAAGCTGGTACTGGGTCTGTACATACCGCTCCCGGCCATGGTCAGGAAGATTATGTCATCGGCATGCGTTATGGTTTGAAAGCATTTAATCCTGTTGGTGATACCGGCGTTTTCGAAGAAGGCACCCCTGTTGTTGAAGGTCGCCATGTCTATCAGGCCAATGAGATCATGGTTGAGCATCTGCAAAACTGTGGTGCGCTGCTTGAGACCAGCCAGATCAAACACGCCTATCCGCACTGCTGGCGCTGTCATAAACCGTTAATTTTTCGCGCTACCCCACAATGGTTCATCTCAATGGACAAAAACGATCTTCGCAACAGAGCCTTGGAAGAGATCAAGAAAACAGCCTGGACACCTGAATGGGGTGAAAACCGTATTCGTGCCATGGTAGAAGGCCGCCCTGACTGGTGTGTTTCTCGCCAACGCAACTGGGGGGTTCCGATCACTGCGATTCGTTGTGCTTGCGGCTCTCACAAAGTCACCACGCCGGAAGTCATTGAAGGCATTGCCAAACAGGTTGAAGGCGGTGGTGCTGATGTCTGGTTCACCAAAGATGTTTCCGACTTTCTGCCTGCTGATGCTGTCTGTCCAGATTGTGGCGGCTCTGAGTTTGAAAAAGAGACAGATATTCTCGATGTCTGGTTTGATTCAGGCAGCACTCACGCCTGTGTACTTGAGCATCGTGATGAGCTGACTTCACCAGCTGATCTCTATTTGGAAGGCTCTGATCAGCATCGTGGCTGGTTCCAGTCCTCCCTGCTGGAGAGTGTAGGAACACGCGGTGTAGCTCCGTTCAAAGCGGTATTAACACATGGTTTTGTAGTCGATAAGAACGGCAATAAAATGTCCAAGTCCAAGGGCAATGTGGTTGCGCCACAAAAGATCATCCAGCAGATGGGCGCTGATATTTTGCGTCTGTGGATTGCATCAGCTGACTATTCAGCCGATATCCGTATCTCCGATGATATCGTGAAACAACTGGCAGAATCCTATCGTCGCATCCGCAACACGGTTCGCTTTTTACTTAGCAATCTCAATGACTTCGATCCAACTTCTGACCTAATACCTTTAGCTGATCGTATGCCGCTGGATCAATGGGCTATGCATCGATTGGCGCAAGTAGCAAAGAATGTAAACGAAGCTTATGACGGTTATCAATTCCACCGTATTCATCAGGAAGTGCACAATTTCTGTTCGGTAGATTTAGGTGGTTTCTATTTGGATATCATCAAAGACCGTCTCTATTGCGATGCGAGCGATTCAACACGCCGTGCTTCTGCTCGTGCTACGCTGTATGACGTTGCCGACACACTGATCCGTCTGACTGCACCGGTGATTCCATTCACCTCTGAAGAGGCATGGGAATATCTACCGGGTTCTGATGACCGCAGTATCCATCTGCAAGAGTTCCATGCGGTTGAAGATATCGCCATTGATGAAAAAGCATGGGCTAACTTCTTTGCCACCCGTGAACAGCTGAATATTGCACTTGATCAGGCCAAGAAAGATAAAGTCATTGGCTCCTCTATTGCGGCAGCTGTCACAGTGCCTAACCTTGATGCTACATTTGCCGAATCGACACGTGAAACGTACGAGCAACTATTCATCATCGCCAAAGTTGATACAGGTGAAGGCATCACCATTCAAGCGGCTGATGGCACCAAATGCCCACGTTGCTGGAATGTTTCCGCCCCTGCTCAGGCAGATCATGCAGAACATAACGAACTATGCCCACGCTGCTTTGAGGTGATCGCTGACTAATGCAGCATATATGTTCTTAGTGTGACAGCACGTTGAAAGCACATCATGACTCCGCAGTGCAGCGCATTGCGGAGTTACCTTCAGCACCATCATTCGAACAGATCCCTGAACATTGGCAGGCAACAGATTGTCATGCCGATAGCCCCTCCCCCTGGTCGATGGATCAGCATATTTGGCGAATATGGACTGCCCTGCACTTTCTGCCGTTAAAGATAACGCAACAGGGCAATATCCATAAAAATGATCTCAAAAAAATCGCTTCTGTTTTAAAGGAAGAGAAGCTCGATCTTATTGAACTCTTCATCTCCAGCATGTTAAAAACAGAGCTGATCAAGCAGCAGAATGGCCTTTTAAAACCATGCCCAATCGACTGGCCGACATGGTCCAAAACATTACGAACAGGCATGCTTAAAATTATTCGTGGTTGGGAGCGCTGGCAAAATCACGATGAGAAACAGGTGCTCGATCTACTCATATCACTGCCAACTGGCTGCTGGCTAAAACTCGATGAGATTGTTGAACATCTGCAAAGCCATTCCAGTGATAAGCTCATCAGCGCCAACTGGATGCATCTATTCACCGCACACCAACATATGGCGTTGCACCACCTCAACATAAGTCAGCGGACTATTTATCTGCTGCCGGAATTTCAGGCCGTACTGAAACAACAGCCTGTCTGCTTTGCTTCGGCGGGCTGGTATGGTGCTGATGAGCAAGCCAGAGTCATGGGGTTTATCTCTGCTACTGGTGAGATTCAACTACCGCCGGATTGTAATCATGCTGTATTACATCAACTGGCTGCTTTCTGTCGTATCACCTCAATCGAGCAGATGATTACCCTGCAACTGGATCAGCAGGCCTTGCAACGTATTGGTACAGATAAAACAGCACTCGAAGAGATCAGGGCATTGCTGGAGTCATTACAATCACCACTACCACAAGCGGTGAACTATATGTTTGATAAACAGCTGTCGCAGCAGCCAGTTGCCGCAGTAGCAGCCGCAGCAATGGTGTTTGTTCTTCATGATGCATCGGCCATTCACAGACTACGCAAAACAGGTTTTGATTTCAGCCAGCCATTTCAGGACAAACCGGAAATTGTATTGCTCGATGCATCAGCCGATGCGCATGCATTAATGAAGGCCTGTAGTGAAGCAGGCATTCTACTCGATACACTGATCAAGCCAGTAGACTGGATCACCGGCATGGCATCCATCAATGCATGGATGCAGGTCAATTTGGATCGAGAAGATCAATGGCTGGAGATCAGCTATCAAAAGTCACTTAGCAGCGCACCCAAACAGCTCTTCGCCCGCATCGATGCAGATTATTATGGTGCTATCCGTATTCAACCGACCCGAAAAATAAAACAGGCCTATCAACTGCAAAAAACAACACTGCAACTCTCACCCAAACAAGTATTGCGTCTACGCGAGTTGGATGATGCCGAAGTGATAGAATTTGGCCTGGATCAACTATCATGAGTTATCACCCGGAACGCCCGATGATTGTACAGGGTGATCACACCCTACTGCTCGAAACGCATAACCCGCGTTTTCATGAAGCACGTGATGCGATCTCCCCTTTCGCCGAATTGGAGAAATCACCGGAGCATATTCACAGCTACCGCATTAATCCTCTAAGCCTGTGGAATGCCGCCGCTGCTGGCTACACGCTGGAGGCTGCGGAAGCAGCTCTGCATAATCACAGTAAATATACCATTCCACCCAACGTACTCGAGGAGATGCGCCGCACCTTTTCCCGTTACGGTCTATTGGTATTAACTAAAGAGAATGAAGAGACATTACGCTTAAGCATCGATGATGCTTTTATTGCAGCTCAGGTTGCCAAAGAAAAAACACTTGCTGATCTACTGCAGGAACAGCTTGATGAAGATGTCTTCCTTATCAATCAGGCTAATCGAGGCAAACTCAAACATGCACTGATTAAATTGGGGCTACCCGTCGATGATCAGGCCGGTTTTGATGATGGTGCACAATTCAAACTGAATCTGCGCAGTCACACCTCATCTGATGGCCATGCTTTTGCGCTGCGTGAGTATCAACAGGAGGCCGTAGACTCCTTTGTGGCTTCCGGCAGCCATGGCGTAGTCGTGCTCGCTTGCGGAGCAGGTAAAACGCTTGTTGGCATGGCAACCATGGCCCGCATTGGCATGAACACGCTGATTATCACCCCCAATACCGCTGCCGCCCATCAATGGCAGGCTGAGCTGCGCGATAAAACCGATATTGATACGGCCCAAATGGGTGAATACACCGGAGCGCGCAAAGATATTCAACCGGTCACCATCGCCACCTATCAGATGCTCACCTATCGCCCTGACAAAGATGGTGATATGTCGAATATTGCCCTGATCACCCAACATGAATGGGGACTGATTATTTTTGATGAAGTGCATGTACTACCCGCTCCCGTATTTCGGGCTGTATCTGAAATTCAGGCACGGCGCAGATTGGGTCTGACTGCCACCCTGATTCGCGAAGATGGATTAGAGCGCGATGTATTCTCACTCATTGGCCCCAAACGCTATGACCTACCCTGGCGTGAACTGGAGCAGTCCGGCCATATTGCCAAAGCCCACTGCATCGAAATACGTGTACCGATGTCAAAAGATGATCATTTTGCCCACGCCACTGCTGAAGACAAACACAAAGCCTATCGCATTGGTGCAGAGAACAGTGTCAAAGATCATGTTGCTGAGGCTTTGATCGAAAAACATGCAGGCCAGGGAACTCTGGTCATCGGCCAATACATCAAACAACTGCAACGCATCGCCGAACATCTCGGTGCACCGGTCATCACCGGTCGTATGAGCAGCAAAGAACGCGAACGCCTCTATGCTGCCTTCAGAGCCGGTGACCTACGCCTTCTAGTCGTTTCAAAAGTGGCCAATTACGCCATTGATCTGCCCGATGCTTCTATCGCCATCCAGATCTCCGGCTCCTTTGGCTCTCGTCAGGAAGAGGCCCAGCGTTTAGGCCGTATCCTGCGCCCCAAAGGTGGCCCTGCATATTTCTACACCCTGGTTTCCGATCACAGCGAAGAACTAAAATTCGCCAGCAACCGCCAACGTTTCCTCGCTGAACAGGGTTATGATTATATGATTGAAGATTGGGGCGGATAAGCACTACACGCTTCAAAACAACGTAATAACTCATGCCTACCTCCGGCATAATAATAAAATCCTCCCCCTACTCCTCAGAGAAACCAAACCGCTTGGGATGTTACAATGATAGACCTTCCCCCTACCTCTCTCTAATCAAGATATCGTGATAACCATAAAAAATAATGCTGCAACTATTATATGCCACTTATATTTCATCCCATGTTGACGTAGCCACTCCAGGTTCTGCAATAACACAGGAGCCTTAGGTTCTATTTTTACTCCATCTTTTCCTAAAGAATGTATTGAAGCCGTTTGAACAACATAGGTGTCAGGCTTGACTCCTATGCCTTATGAAAAGAATTAAGTTGGAGTTTAGTGAAACTTTATTTGCAAGAGCCTTCAAAAAGCATCAAATAAAACGAGTACAATAAGAAGGGTTGGTAAGCTTTATACCTGCCTTGAAATGCATAGGAGTCAAGCCTCATTCACAATCATGAACGACCTAATATGGCTATCGGCGGCATAACTCCAATTCAAAAACTGGCGTTAGCTGCATAACCTCTACTTTTAACTTCGGTTATAAATGGGGGGATTACCCCTGCTCAATAAATGTGTCATAGTTTGTAGTATATATATTTTTCCAACTATATAATGGCAGGTTAAGCAAAGCACCTGTGGAAATGCGGTTCTTAAACATCTTTCTTAAAGTAGAAATCAGCTCCCTTCTAGACAATTTATGCTCGGCAATACTCGTAATTTCGCTTAACGAAAATTCATTTGCATTTATTTTGAATGTATCTGCTACTACTTCAATCATCTTTTGTACACTTGGTGCTCCGGAAGGAATTGATGATCCAGACCCGAAAAACAGAACAGTTTTTGAAGTATCAAGTCTACTAATCATTTCTGATAATAGAATGCTCATTATAATCTCCAATATGAAATAGTAATTAGCCTAAACTGGCCATCTTGAACTTCATCTATACCAAGGTTTTTCAGGGTCAGTTTACTTAATTCACTATTCACTTCGTTCACCATTCCACTCACCCTCTCGCTTAAGATCTATGGTAGTGAATCTGATATTAACTTTCTGGCTCACACAGAGGCAGAACAGAGCAAACTCACACTACTAGAACGCGCTATGATACAGCCATATCATAAGCATTCATCATCAATATTGATGATAAAACACATCTTTTTTCAGTTATTTTCAGATTTTTTTGCTCGAATAATCAGATAGACGGAGCTTAGAGGCGTTTATAGCGGGCAGATTTTCAACCTCAAGCCTTCGGCGCTAAATCTTGCAATGCAGCAATCGACTACCCTTTACCTGACGATTAATCTCTGTCTGCTTCAGCATTCATCAATATTTCATTGATGCATCACTATTCTCACCTGCAGAAAACTGTTATATTCTGAATGTACTCGAACAAGCAAACATCATCGCGAGGCTACTCCATGTTTCAACCAGCCCAATATGCCTGAAAGAATAACACCTGAGCTGAATATCCGTGCCATTGAATGTGGCATTTTCATTACAGGATTGACGACAAAAACTAGACTGGTACAAAAAATTCAGGTTCATGATAAACATGAACCATGTTTCAGAACAGATGTCAGAGAATCCTGCGGAGAGACTTGTGAAACGTGTGAATGGGCACGACTGCAAACAGTATCTTATCGCGGCATGGAAACGATAGTTAACAAATACAGCTATTGAATATTGAATAAACATGCAGAGCATTCAGCATTCGAGTCTGGCTCTGTAAGAGCAGACTAATGCATAGAGAGGGCTGCGATGATCACCAAAGATGACAAACGGCCTGATCGTACTCGATTACTCTTCACTGCAAGCAGTAATCAGAGATGAGTGAACAGATCCCTCTCTTCACCTCTTTCTCTGCAACTCCGGTAGCAGAGGAGATTCCCTCTGTGATGCCCAGTCCTTTTGCCAACACGCCCCATGCCTTAGCAAAACAAGCAGCTCTGATGTTGCAGCAACGTTTGAACTCAGAAGCTTTTAAATCACAGGGCTATTTATCTGCGCATGTCGGAAAGATGTTTGGTGTGTTGGTAGTACAGGGTAACGCTGGCCGTATCGGTTTTTTATCTGCATTTTCAGGCATGATGAATGGGGCGTGGAAGATTGAGGGATTTGTACCACCGATATTTAATCAAGCAGAACACGATAGCTTCTTACCTGCAGGTAAACGAGAGGTGATTGTGCTGGCTGAACAGTTACAGATGATGGAAGAGTCTTCACAGCGATCCAGATTAGCGCAGCAGCTATCCGATTTGATAGAGCAGCGTGATCACAGCCTGGCTGAATTAAAACAACGCCACAAAGCCGACAAGGCCGAACGCAAACAACAGCGCTTAGCGCTACAAGCACTATCCGACTCCGAACGCCAAGCTGCGATGCAGCGTTTAGCCTTAGCTAGTCAACATCAAAAACGTGAAGCAAGCAATGCCACCATGCACTGGAAAGAGAGGGTCGATCTTGTGCAACAACAGCTCGATAGCGCTGAAAAACAGATTCAACAGCTTAAGGAGAAGCGCACCGAGAAATCACGGCAGCTACATCAAAAGGTGTTTGCATCTTATATGCTATATAACTGCTTGCATGAGCAGCAACCTATCACCGACTTTTTCAGAGATGCATTTCCACCCGCTGGAGCTGGCGATTGTGCGGGCCCCAAGCTGATTCACCATGCGCACCAACACGGTTTACAGCCTCTGGCTCTGGCCGAATTCTGGTGGGGCCCCTCCCCTGCGGCTGGTATCAGACATCACGGTCAATTTTATCCAGCCTGTCGTGGAAAGTGCCGACCAATATTACCGTTTATGTTACGCGGCTTGGATGTTGAAGCCGAACCCGACTACGGTCGAGGCATTGATGCCAGTGAACCGCCGGTTATCTATGAAGATGATGTTCTGCTGGTGATCAATAAACCCGCTGGATTAATGTCTTCACCAGGCAAGCATGTGAAAGACTCTATATTTAATCGTCTTCTGCAGCGCTATCCGGATTGTCCTGAACTGAAACTGGTGCACAGACTGGATATGGGTACATCAGGCCTACTATTGGTAGCTAAAACGCTGCATGCCAACAAGATCCTGCAAAAACAGTTCATTCAGCGCAGTGTAGAAAAACGTTATGAAGCTATACTGTCAAAGCGATTATCACCGCAACTTCAAGAGGGTGATATTGATCTCCCCCTGCGCGTCGACTTCGATGACAGACCACGACAATTGGTATGTTATGACTATGGTAAAGCCGCAAAAACCCATTGGCAGCTCATAGGCCATGAGGATGACACAAGCCGCGTCTACTTTTATCCACTAACTGGCCGCACACATCAACTGCGTCTGCATGCCTCTCACCGTGATGGTCTCAATGCGGCGATTGTTGGGGATGGTCTATATGGACAAACAGGAAAGCGATTAATGCTGCATGCTCAGCGCCTCTGTTTTAATCACCCCATCACGCGTGAACGTATGGCGTTTGAAGTAGCTGCGCCATTTTAAAACTGCTATTCACTAATCGAATATGCCGCGATTTTGCTTATGTGCGTGTATGAGAGTCCTGACTCTGTATGCCATTGATTGAATGTATTCTGAATGGCTAGAAAATCACGTTTGGATGTCGGGTTATCCTTGATTGCTAAACCACTGTTTTGCAAACAGCGGATAACATCTTTGCTCAAATAGAAGCTATCTTTACCCACATTACGTAAGAAACGTTGACCGGTATTGCCACCTAATCTCGAACCACGTTTTTTCAACAGGTCCAGTAAACCAATCAGATCAGATTCAGGCCAGTCGGCAATGAACTGAGAAAAACTACCGAATTCAAGAGCGATATCTTCAATGAATTGTGCATTGGCACGCACGGCACTTATTTTTTGGCCATTGCGAACAATGCGCTGATCTTGACGAATTTCATCCCAATCTTCAGCCAAAAGGCCCAAGATCGTGTTGACATCAAAGCCATGGAAAACATCTTCAAAACCTTCCCATTTTTGATTAATCACTCGCCAGACAAATCCAGCCTGAAACAGACAGCGCGTCATTTCTGCCAGAAACCTACTTTCAGGCAATGCAATAACTGATGCGGACGCGCTTGCTTCAGGAAGCAGTAGACTAAGCTCTCCCACGCCGCCTTTATGCTCTACAGCACGAAAATATATCTCTTCAAATTTCACCTGTTATCTCCTTGTTGTTCATACATCAGAAATAGGCGCGATACTCGGCTGAGATGGAATCAGCATAGAGGCCGAATTCACTCTGAATCACTGCAGCTTGCGGCTTTTTACCTGTAGAGAGCGTACCACTGATCGCAAGCTCCGACTCATTGCTCAGCGAATAGCTGGCGTAGAGCGCAACGAGTGCCGATTGATCTACCCAGTTATAGATCGTGGTCACATCAGCGGTTAATAGTGGAGTGACCTCATAACTGGCACCAGCAGCACTGTAATGTCTGGCCATATAAAAGCCTCTATTGCTTGCCGTAAGAGTATAAGCTGTTTCCGATGTAGCACCACTGCCGTGATAGAATTGCTCCAGCCGCATGGTCAGGCTATTTTCCCAGCGGTGCTCCAGAGCAACTGCAAACTCAGTTGTTCGAGCCAACAGCCGTGCATTCGGCCAGCGTATATGCCCCTCACCTCTCACGCCCAGCCAATCAAATAACTCGCCCTGAAAATCGCCACCCAACACCATATCTTTTTTCACCGAGCCAGCCAGCAGCGCTAACTCAAAATCAGCCATCACTGTTGAGCTGCGTGCAAGATAAGCGTTCCTAGTATGATCGGGACGATTACTCCAGCCGCTATCACTGAGCAGACTGCTCCTATAGCCCATCACCGCAATCAATGTCAGCTGTGAAAGCTCTGCCAGTTGGATATCGGTTCGAATAGCATCCACCCCCGGTTTATAACTACGAAAGAAAGTCTGTGCAGCAAACGGGGCAAAAAAATCATTGGGTGTAAAGTAACCAGTCACAGCCAAATTAACCGGTTGTCGCCCTACTTTTATATCCATACGATCTGTTGAGAACTGTAGATTCAGCCTATCGAGAATAAGATGTGACTGCTTACTATCAAAACTCCAATCCAGCAGATCGGAGCGCTCCACCCCCACAGGCACAGCAAAATGGGCACCACCAGTCTGTAACTTAAGCGGCACATATGCCTGTTCAGCATGAGCTTCAAAGGAGATGAAATCGTGTGATGCATCCAGCATCACTCTGACAGAAGAAGTCACACCAAATATGTTTTTCCTATTATAAAGCAATTGGTTGTCAGGATTGCTTAAAGTCACACCTAGGCCGCGAACAAAGCCGCGCAACTCCACCATGCTCTGTTGATCCTGCCACATATAGAATGCACTCGCCGGTTGTGCGTAGGCAAGTAGAAACAAAAACAACACCATTGGATATAAACGTTTAGTGAGAAGCTTATTCATGAAATTCACCTGATCGGCATTCATCTTCTCACCAAAAGTTTGTGTCGGCACGTCATCCTCGAATGTTTGTATCAGGGATCCACTTTCGCGCATGGATTCCCGATAAAGCCCTCGGGAATGACTTCTTATTAGCCATTGTTGAGTAAATCTATCTCCCCCGTCCCACCCTCTCTGCGGCTGGCATTCACCTTGCTCGGTGGAACCTGTCGGGTTGACGAGACTTTGAACATGCTGACAAACCATAGCCCACTCTTTAATGCGCTTGTCCTGACAATCCATAGTCATTGGATTGATTCCCATAAATCTAACCAATTTAAATTATTCTGTTCAATCAGGTTTATTTTACGCTCTCGATTCCATTTCTTTAATTGCTTTTCACGAGTAATAGCAGCTTCCATTGTTTCATACTGCTCGTAATAAATCAGCATGTGAACATGATATTTTTCTGTAAAACCTTTAATTTGATTATTCTTATGTTGCCATATGCGTTGAATAAGATTGCTAGTGACTCCAATATATAATGTACCATTTTTTCCACGGGAAAGAATATAGGTGCATGGATGCTTATTCATTTGATACCTAAGAAATGGATTCCCGACTTAAACATTCCGGAAGAAGGTGAATGCCGCAGGCAGAGAGGCTGCCCTGGGGGATGACGAACGAGAAAAAGCTTAACTTTGATGCTCTTCATCCGCTCCAATCTTCCCGTCATTGACATGAATAATGCGTCGGGCCCGATTGATCACATGTTGATCGTGGGTAGAAAAGAGAAAGGTGATGCCCTGCTCCCTGTTCAGTTGCTGCATCAGATCCAGTAGTGATTCCGCCGTATGAGAATCAACGTTAGCAGTCGGCTCATCGGCCAGCACAATCGCAGGTCTGGTAACAATTGCCCGCGCAATCGCCACACGTTGCTGCTGACCACCACTCATCTCATCGGGACGACGCCCCTCCAGCCCTTCCAGGCCAACTGCCTTCAGGGTTTGCATCACCCGTTCCCTGCACTCCCCCTCAGATACTCCCTGCAAATTCAAAACAAATTCAGCATTTTCGTAAGCTGTCATCACAGGAATCAGGTTATAGGCCTGAAACACAAAACCGATACGATTCTTGCGCACTTCTGAGAGTTCGGTGTTACTCAGTGTTGAGAGATCAATACCATCTACCCATACCTTACCGGAAGTCGGTAGATCCAATCCTCCGATTAGGTTCAGAATACTGGTTTTGCCGGAACCAGATGGGCCACACAGAACAGCAAAATCGCCCAGCTCAATCTCAAGCGAGACATCGTTCACGGCATGCACATCGACTTTACCCTGCCGATAGGTTTTAACGATATTGTGCAAACGGACAATATGTTTCATATCACTGTGCAAATCCTCTTTCATCGCATACGCCTCATATTGTTTTCAGGCTCTCTAAAGGTGGAACCCGTCCGGCCCGCCATGCCGGATACAGTCCAGCCAGCAGAGCCAGTATGAACAGACCACCAAGAATCGCCATCACACTCTCTTTGAACAATCGTGCTTTGAACACTGGATCGACCAGTACGCCACCGTAACTAAAATCGCTACCAAAAGCGCCGGAGAAATCGATACCAGTATTATAAAGAAAGTAGTACCACGGTGCCGTAATAATGATGCCCAACAACAACCCTACAATGGCCAACCAGAACGACTCCACCATCACCAACCGAAACAGTACTTTAGGTGACATACCAACCGCCATCATCACACCAAACTCGCGTGTTCGTTCAAGCACACTCATCAGCATGGTATTGAGTATACCCACTGCAATCAGCATGCCGACCAGAACCTGACTGATATAATTGCCGGCTTTATCAAAAGCGATTACACCGGCCAGATCAGGTTGCGACTGCTTCCAGGTCAACACGGCAACATCTCTGGCCTCAGGCAGTGTTGCCAGCTTATCACGCATCATCTCCGCATGGCGCTGATCTTTGATCACCACGGCGATAACAGTTGCTTCATCCTGCCCATAACTCAATGTCTTCTGCACGCTGCTGATCGGCAGCAGTGCCATGATGCCATCAACCATATCAATACCGGTACTGAAAATGCCGGTGATGCGTGCAATATTGCTAACAATCTCACCCTCTGCATCGGTGGTGGTATAAACGATCTTTTTACCTATTTTTACCTTCAACTTTTTGGCCAACTTGCTACCAATCACAATACCCCGACCTGCCTTATCGGTGAACAATGAACCCTCAACGATGGAACGCATCAGCAGATTATTCGAAGGCGTCTCAAAAGCCGGGTCGACAGCAATAAATGCACCGCCCACACTTTTACGTGCACTGGCAAACATAGCCTGGCCAGTGATACGAACTGTGGCACCAGAAATCTCGGGCATGGCCATAATCTGCTTATGCAGCTTCTCTGTGCCTGTCAGTCGTTTATCCAGAGTGGGTTTAAGATGATAGCCGACCGGCTCTACCGTGACATGGCCCATGCCCATGCTCGCTCCCATATCGATCATATTCGTATAGGTGTAATCACCGGAGCCTGTAAAAGTCACAGATAGAAACACGCCGAATGCGATAGAGAATGCAGTGATCAGTGTCCGCCGCTTTCTACGCCAGATATTTCGCCATGCCAATTGATTCAGATTCATCGAAAGTAGATCGCCTTAACCGGACTTAGCAGTGCTGCTTTGCCGGCCGGATATATCACGGCCAGTGCCGCAACAATCAGCAAAAAAATAACGGGATAAAGCAATGCATTCGCTGTGACTGCGCAATACCAGACCGGATCAAAAGCGATGCCGCCATAACTGATAGAGCCAGCAAGAGCTGACATATCAATGCCGTGCAGCTGATAATAATCCGATATCCACCAACCGCTGATCAGGCCAACAAAAGCTGCAAGCAGCGTCATGATAAAGGTCTCGGTAAACACCAGTCCCACCAACTGCCATGGCGACACCCCCAACGCCTTCATAATACCAAACTCATGAATGCGTTCGAAGACATTCATCAGCATCGCATTGAGCACTACAGTTGCTACCGCAATATAGAAGATCACCAGCATAATCATGATCTGTACATCGGCTGTTTCAATCATGCGGGCAACCACAGGCATCAACTGTTTCCAGTTTTTTACCTCCTGCCCCTCTGCCAGTAGAGCAAGCTGCGCTGTTGCAGCATCCAGATCCGTACTTCTGTCTGCACGCACTGCAACAATCTCATGCGCCCCTGCTGGTATTGCCATCAGTTCTCTAAGTGTCGGCATCGGCACAAAGAGCCCCATGCGATCAATACCGTCTGATACCGATTTAAGAATACCGCGCACCCTGAACAGTTCGTTAGCCATATAGCCATCGGCACTTTGACCGACAAACACCAGCTCATCACCGAGCTCTACACCAAGCGTAGCGGCCAGTTTCTTACCCAATACCACGCCATAAACATCATCTTCAACCAGCCACTCACCACGACTAACATGCTGATAGAGCTCGGTGACCTGCATCTCCTGTTTTAGATCAATACCACGCAACTGCACACCGCTGGAGGCCATATTGGCAGCCAAAAGTCCGTATCCATAGATGCGACTAGCTGCCCTATACCCCTGTTTTTCTATCTCACTCACCAGTGCTTCGGCATTATCGATGCGGCTGTAGAGATCGGGATCATCACGGTAACCCGGTGCATGAACCTGGATATCACCCATATTCATGGCCACCACACTACGCTCGCTGCCCTGCATCATACCTTCCATCAATGAAGCAAAGAAAATCATGATGAAGCAGGCAAAGGCCATAGCCAGCATCGTCACCAATGAACGCTGCCAACTCCTGCGTACATTTCTCGATGCCAGGGTCAGAATTCTCATCTGCGACGTTTCAGGCTGGCTTTGGAGAACATAGCATCACTAACAGGAATATTCAGCTCAAGTTGTTCATAGATAAATTCAGTAAACTCGTCGGGTCTGTCAGCCGGTACAACACGCAGCACAGCCGGGCGCTGTTTCCCACCAAGCATCTTCATACCGGTAAAACTGAAACTGCGCGCCAGCTCCATATCCTCATCGTAATAGTGCTCCAGCAATGGTGTGTAACTATCGGCTAGAATGACCAGCAGCAGTTTACCCCACACCACGGGTGCATCCTCTTTGGGCGTCAGGGTGAACTCGATAATCGCTTTACCGTCACGCATACCTTCAAAGCTGATCGTGGCGTCGTAGTCCTCTTCCAAACGTGCTTCTTTAACCAGATCATCGTTGGTCAGATGGCTACCCATCCATGAACCCATCATCATGCCACTGGTCAAACGAATTGTGCGATCAGTCTTGGGCAGATAGGTATAGATGTGGTTGCCGGACTTCAGTGTCATAGTACCCTTTTCACGCAGCGGTTCCAGTACACGAAACAGGGTTTTCTCTTTGCCTTTGGACCATCCCTCCATACGCATTGAACGGGTATAATGTTCAGTCTTCACCTGCATGGTGACGACAGCATATGAAGATGAACCGCGCCATAGATCATCAACGCTATTGAGAATGCGCGAAGTACGATCCCTAACATCAGCTTCTTCAGCTATTGCGGGCGGACTGAGCAGTAACATGACAAACAGGCAACAGAAAAATCTCATACTTGCAGTGTATACGATGGTTTGAGTATGTGAAAGGGTGAGATCAGTAGTCGATTTGACTGCCCGCTGAACCGGTTATTTAGGAATAGATGAGTTATTCAGAGTATCCTTAAACAGATGAGCAAACTACAACGCTTCATCCTGCAATTGTTTAACTCTCTCTTGTACCTTTGCAGCTGTGGCATTGGTAATCATTCTGTTATCAACGAGCACCAACGGCGCATTCGGGCACTGGCTACGACAATCACCCATACAAGAGTCCAGGCCAAGCGCATCCAGTTCATCTGAAAGAGCTCGCCCGCCGACATCACTGCATTGTGGCCCATAACATACTTCAATATCTGGATTTTTAAGGGGTATGGCTTCACTGCTCATGATTATATCCTTCGATGATTCTATAAGTGTCTCTTGTTTAGGCCTGAATACTAAACGATCTGAACTTTGACGCACCCAAATCCAAGTAACAGCCCGTGGCATAGCGTTTTGCTGGCATCCATCCAACACATCACTAGATCTTCTATCAACTACGGCAGACGTTGTTAATCAGGCAAACCTACCCTCTTGTCTTATACAGATGCCGTCATACCCCAGAGGATACTCTCTTGCTTGCTATCACCTGATCGGCAGAAGGTGAATGCTGCTTGCAGCAGAGAAGATACCATGGGGTATTCTCCTGCTTCCATAGTTGCTCAGGAATCCATAAATATCTCCCCTCCTTTTACTTCTTCTGCTTTACTAGTGCACGAACGTACACCATGTTTCGCAAATGCCTAGCAATCAAGATCCCGACAACTGGACGAATGCAATTGCCCATGTTGATGCAGACTGCTTCTTCGCCTCTTGCGAACTTGTACGTCACCCGGAGCTTATTGGATCTCCCATATGCATTCTTTCAAGCCAGGATGCATGTATCGTAGCCAAAACCTATGATGCAAAAGCTATAGGCATTAAAACTGGCATGCCTGTATGGGAAGCCAAAAAGCTTATGCCTGACGCCACCTATATCTCTGCAGACTTTCGTTTTTATGGTTTACTGTCAGAGAAGATGTTCTCCATTCTTAGACGCTACTCGCCGGATATAGAGGTCTACTCTATTGATGAAGGATTCCTAGACCTGAACGGCACCAGAGCGTTATGGCGCAAAAACTATAAAGGCATTGCCCATGATATTCGCAGAGCTGTACATCGGGAGGTGGGTATCACTGTATCAGTAGGTGTTTCGGTGACCAGGACCTTAGCCAAGATGGCATCTGAATATAATAAACCGAATGGCGTAACCATTGTGCCGCACCAAATGATTATGCAATTTTTACAGAGAACAGCGCTGTCAGATATCACGGGCATTGCTCGTAATCGAGCAGCACTACTCCAGAAAGCTCGCATTCATACCCCCCTACACTTCGTGAACAGTGAGATAGAGACCATCCAGCGTTTATTGGGTAAATCAGGCGCAGATCTCTGGCATGAGCTGCAAGGCAGGTCTGTCATGGGTTTGGAGCTGCATGCACCACTACCCAAAAGTATGGCCCGAACGGCCAGCATGGGAGAGGTCACAACAGACAGGAAAACGATTATTTCACACTTAACTCGCCATACCACCCGATTGGCTACGGAACTGGTTACCCAACACCTGTTAACCAGGCGTCTTACGGTTTCCTTAAAACTTAAAGCCTCCAATTCGATATCAGCCAAAATTGATTTTGAATACCCTACCAACAATTATTTCAGGTTAAGTCATGCTGTTCAAAAGATGATGGCCGATCTATATCAGCCTCATATGCAATACCGTGCCTGTGGTGTGATTGCGGAAAACATCACCCGGATTAATCAGAGCCCCCCTGATCTCTTTGGTCATATGAAAAATGATACAAAACAGGCTGAGCTGCTTCTCACTGTCGACAGTGTGAATAAAAAGTATGGCCGAGATACACTGAAAATGGCTGGGGCATATTCACCTCAATCATCAAAAGCTTGCGTAAGATTTATCTATCCGCTGATTACAGCTAGCTAAAGTTATGAAGCCGCTTACCAATGCACGATTCAAGAGTTGAGACCGTAGTTCATTTGTGGTTCATGAACTACGCTGAAGGAATCACTGCAAGGCACTGATAACATGGTCGTTTATGGTATCAGGAATGAGATTTCATTTGCTTTATCCACTTTTTTCATAATCCAGTAAAAAAATATCACCATGTCTATTATAAGCTCAAAAAAATGAAGTAAAGAACTCTTAACACATTGGTTATTAAGGACTATTTCAAGAGCCTAAAATTTAGGCAAAACAACAGTACCACTCTGAATCTATTGGTTTACATGCATTTTTTGTTTCTATCCACAATGTTATCCACAACTTCTGTGGATACAAAAAAATCGCTACTTTATACAATATTTTAGTTGAAATAGCTTCAACGCAGTGCTATCTGGGCTCTCCCTATGAGCTCTATCCAAGCAAGAAATTATCCCTCCAAGCCAGGATCACCCCAACTACATTGCAAACAGTAACCGCTCTTCTTATGCACCATTCAATATAAGGCACTGCTTTCTTTTAAATCTCATGTTATCATTAAACTATGCGTTATCTTCTATCTACCCTGCTCTCTGGGCTTCTGTTATATGCTCCCCATGCTATTTCGGGACCTTATGAAGATGGCGGCATCGCTCATTATAATGATAAAAAACTCACGAGCTTCATTTCACAAACCAGAATATCAGCTAACTCTGGGGATGCTGTCGCCCAGTTTGATCTGGCTTATCTCTACGCCAGAGGCATGGGGCTATCTCAAAATCATCACAAGGCCATGAGCTGGTTTAAAAAATCGGCTCAACAAGGGCTTCCACGCGCACAAAATCATCTGGGACTGGCCTATATCGAAGCTCGGGGTGGCATAGAACAGAATTATAGCAAAGCGGCAGAATGGTTCCAAAAATCAGCTATGCAGGGAGATGCAGAAGGTGCATACCTGCTTGCCGGTCTTTACGTGAGGGGGCGAGGAGTAGTACAAAGCCACGCCAATGCTCAGCAATGGCTTTTAAAAGCTGCAGAGCAGAACCATGCCTTTGCTCAGCTTTCACTCGGCCTTAACTACAGTAAGGGGCGCGGAGTAAAGGTTAACAAATCCTTAGCCCATATGTGGTTCACACTGTCAGCTCAAAATGGCAGTGGATTTGGGCGTGAATATGGTAATAAACTGGCTCAAACAATGAGTAAAGAGGAACTTAAAGAAGCTGAAGAGATACGTAAACAGTGGCTAGCCGCACAGCCGAAGCTGTAGATATATCATGATCTGTTATCTTGAAAGCGATAAAAACAATCAGATATCCCATAAACTCGTCCCATTGGCGAATTGCTGGAGCACGACTTCAATAGATGAAGTAAAAGTTTGGTATGGATAACTTCTGGCCCTGGCTGGCGGTCGCAGCATTTATCGGCTTGATGCTCTGGTTACAGTCCCGGAAAAAGGAAATGGCATTGACCCCCGATGCGATCGTTCCACGGCTTGTTGAAAACACGTCTCTTCAAATGGATCGAAATACTTTTGAGAAGCAACTGCCAAAGCGCTTGAAACAGAGCGGCATAGAGCTCATGACAGTAGCTGATACGACAAGGCGTTACGTTTTTGATCAGCCACGGGCTAGTTGGTTGCACTGGGGGTTTTTCTATACTATTGAGATAAAGAAAACTAACGGGCAGGAACTTAGTCTCTCTGTTGGTATTTTCCCCAAGGGGCCGAATCCACCGCGTGGGTTACGTTTAAAAAAACATCTGGATCGGTTTATCGCGTTAATTGCTTCAGAATAATCCTAGAACAGGTGCGCTAGAGCCTGTGCAACGCATTCTGCCGATCAGGAGAAGGTTCATGCAGAGAGTTTTATTTGGTTTCATTGTCGCAAGTGTGATGCTATTTTCAGGGCAGTCGCCTGCTTAAGCGGATTTATTCAACAAGGAGTTGGCGTTTGCCCAGCAGATGGCGGAACAAGCTGATCCAGCCGCACAGCTTGAAACGGGCAAGCGTTATAAGGCTGGAAGAAACGTGTACAACAAGATTACACTCAAGCCTTGTATTGGTTTCAAAAAGCGGCCGAACAGGAATACACAACAGCCTACCTGTCCATCGCACAAATGACTTTAGATGGAGATGGTATCGAAAAAAGTCCGAGCAAAGCGGCTGACTGGGTTCTCAAAGCCGCCGACAAAGGGGATGTTTTGGCTTGTCTTGGGAAGAATGCATATGGATGGAGTTGGGGTAATACAAAATAAGACCGAAGCTTTGAAATGGTTCCGAAAGACATCGGCATACGATCTGCCCAAGGCCTGATTCTTCATGGGCTTGATGTATGAAAAAAGACGCGGAGTCGCAATGGATCCCATGATGGCGCATGCATGGTACAGTATTGTTCCACGGGGCAATCCTGCATCCTCCTACAAGCAAGATCATCGACAAATGCTGATGGCCCAGCAGCTGAAAGAGGCAGAACGGATATAGGAGGGCATCAAAGCAACGCAAAAACCATTGCCTGATAAATACAGGTAAGGCCAAACTTCTGAAGTTTTTTACGGTTTTGATATTGGAAGCTCCTCAATCTCTCCTTGAGCGTTTATCCTGAATGTCTGAGAACTCCTTTGATGGGATACGGTGGCAGAAAAGGTTTCCGGTGTTCCTCCACCTTTAATGCTTAGCTCCTTTCCCCACTCCGGCGGGAGAGAGTCATCCCCGTAAAGCTGTTTCCTGATTGCAGGAAACCTCTGAGTCATTCTCCTGCCAAAATATCATGCAGCCCGTCTGAAAAGCCCTTAAGGCAGACTTCATATACATATTGTAGGGCGGAGGATGCGGGTTGAAATTCGGGTAGATAATCAGACACAGAATGACAACAATCATTCCAGCAATGCCATAGAGTGCTTTTCTCATATTTTTTTAAAATGCATGGTTATCATCGCCTCCTCGCACAATAGATAGCGGCTCTCATTATTGAAAAATGGTTGTTGCCTCTACCTCATCGATTCGCACAAAACGTGTGTCATGACCCCAAGCCGCTTTGATCAAGGTGTGGCGATCATCCAGCCAATAACTCGATCCCCCCTGCGTGGTTTCAACAAAGTGGTGCAGTCCGCCCTCCTTATGGTCCCGGCCCTGGTATTGCAGGATCATTCCTTTTTTCAGGTGCAGTTCACCGGCTTCCATGAGGTGAAAGCGAAACGGCAAGTTCTTTTGGAAGGGCAGGCGCGTCACCATCTCGAAGAGCATCAAATCGGTCATCATGCCCGGCGGAACTTTGAGAGAGTTCGGCTCTCTTCCCGCTTCGGGAATGAGGATGCCATCTTGAACCAGATCGGCTGGAACCTCCTTAAATTCAAGCAACTGCTCCTGAATTGAACGTCCCAGAGCATGCTCCACCTTCAGCACATAGATCATGTGCGACAGGCTCATTTGCAAAGGGGTCATCTTGCGGTCATTCCGTAGTCGGTGATTCATATCAACCTGTCGGATAACCCCGTCCTCCTTGACTACCAATTCATAGTCGAGCAATTGAACCAGATCCCCATCCAGTCGCCCTTCAGCGTGCAGGTAGCCGGCACGTTCCCCTTTGATCTCCAGGATGAACCAGTCATTTATTGCTCTCACCTTTTCAACTTGAGCGGTGCGCATGCCGTAACGGATGCGCCAAGGGGTTTCCATTAAGCTCTTTTCCAGGGCTGGGGTCAGGGGCGTGTATGAGGTAATAGCACCGCCATTCTCCGCTACGGTGACGAAGACAAGCTCCCCGACCTTGGGATAAAGGTAGACATTTCCTCCGACGCCGGGCTTTTGCCAAATGTGAAGGACGGCGGAGCTTGTTCCGGAAAACCGTTCAGAAACCCCGATTCTGTAGGGGTCGCCCATAAGCTTGAAGGTGGTCTTCTGGGTGCTGAAGCGGCGGCTGGAATCCAGGGGCTCCACCTTTTCTACCCGTGCGATGGCCTTGATGGCCGATGCTTCCGCCTGCAACTGATAATGAACAGGAGGCATGACCGCCCCGGCTGGATGAGCGGCCAGAAGAGTCAACGCGAGAAACAAAAACAGCTGCCGCATTAGTTGAGAAGCACTCCATCTGCTTTTCGGGTATGCGGCATCGAGAAAAAGGAAAGGTTTCGCCTCATGACTTTTCCTTATTCAAAAAAGCTTTAATTAACATAGCACCAAGCGGCCTTATCACCGGCTCGTCCACCGGGCTTCCAGCCATTAGGGCAGAGGCGCTGGAGACAGGAGACGCGGAGCTCCCCACAATCATTGACGCATCGCTTGAATTCATTGACGGTTTTTTTATTGCCTTGCAAGGACATGCAGCGATTTTTTTTAATACAGGCCTCGGTCTCTCCCATGCAGTTGTGATCTCGTTTTACTGTTGCCCGTTCTTGTTGCCCGGTGGGCTGAGGATTTGACTTTGCCGAACCGATATTGACTGGGGCCCCACTGATGATGGCTTTCAAGGCAGCGCAATCACCTTTTCTGTTAAGCATATTAATTTGCTCTATGGTTTTACCAATTTTGTTGGATCTTAGCCTTATCGTTTCGGATTTTGCTATAAGTTGATTGGTAATTCCCCTCAATTTCTCCAGTCCCTGTATACCTTTCCTAACCTCCGCTAGTTTTCCGTTTTCAATCCAATTCCTACGATGGGTCTCTTTACTCATAGTTCCAGCCTGTAGCTGCGCGGTATCGCTCTTATACAGTGTAACCCACCCCTTCACTCTTTTACCTTCCTTAGCATAGGTCTCCGAATAGTGTTGTATCTTTTTATTCAAAGGGGTCACCTCTTTTTTCAACTGAATCATTTCATTAGCCCATTGTTTGCCTCTGTTTTTGATCAAAGGCCAATCACTACATAATGATTTAACCGGTTTTTTTACTTTCTTTTTTCCTGCTTTTGAGTTTGAGCGATTACCATCATCGACCTTAGTCTTTTGTCCGCCATCTTGAATGAATGAGGGGGCTGTTTTCGGCCTGTTTAACGGCTTGGTGGTTTCCTGATTTGCGGAGAAAGCGGCAACAGCCTCGGCGCCCTGTAGAATAAATTTAGTGCTGGTGTGAGTCACTATCTTGCCGGTAGCTGCATCAATGATCCGGACTGCCACTGTGTACTGACCGGGGTCAAGGTATCCCGAACTCATGATCAGGCTGTTCACCTTTTCATTGTTCGCCGGGAAACTTTTAAAAGTTTCTCCGTTGACCAGCCATTCAACCGTATGTTTCTCATTCCAGTTGCCGTGACGATCAACCCTAAAAGAGAATGTATCTCCAACTTTGCCATGTCCTGAGTGAATATTTTGAGTAATAATTTTACCGAAGCCAATCTTCCCCCATCCGGCTTTAGCCATTGCTTTCTCTTGCTCTTCCCCCCGCGCATTTTCAACCTTCTCTTTCATGGCATAGATAGAGCCACCATAGTTTTTTTCAAGAAAGTCTTTAACGCTATCCACCTGGTCAAATAGATCATTGGTGGCTCGATATAATGTTTCATCTTTTGTGACCGTGTACATATTCTCTAGTTTTGCGATGATATCATCAGCCTGAGAGAAATATCTCCAATCGCCTGTCATCACCCCAAGTTTCATCAAATTATTCACTTCAATATTGAAGGTATTGACCGCTTCCTGAATCTTGGCATCAGCGATCTTGGTGGATATTTTTTCGTTCTTATAAGCCGCAACCAGTTTCAATCCTTCCTTGGTTGCTGCAGTCACATAATGAGTGGCCACTGCTGTAACCACAAGAGGGCCCGCTATCATAGCGACTATCCCGACAGAACCAGTGACTGCAGCACCAGTAGCCACTGCCGCAGTGCCCACATCGGTAACAACCCCAAAACCAGTATCCACGACCTCTCCGGCAGTCTCTATAGTGGCCTCATTTTTGGTCATTTCTCCCCTTAAATATCTTTGCCGGGTGTCATATATAGAGTATGCCGACATGCCGTAGCCGGCTATGTCCAGAATACCCGGTTTAAGCCCTTTTTTTATCGCACCCACTCTTGATGTTTTCGGTGTGGTCGGTTTGTGGAGGATGCTGACGGATTTTTTTCCAGGCTTGCCTAAATTTCTTTCATAAAAAGTATTGTAATCGCCGCCTTTGAGTTTTTCCTGATTGGCAAAGGCTGACTGCTCCATTTTTATTTTCGAGTCGGCAAGATCTTCCTGAAGATCTTTGATTTTATTTTTGTGTTTTTTTACCAAGTCGTTTGAGGTGCCTGATGAGGTTACCATCTTTTCAAGCCGGGCAATTTCCCTTTTTTTATTCGCTATTTCCTCGGCGGCAGCCTTGCTGGCATTTTTCACTGCCTGCTCCGTTACTCCCTTGCATGCAGTCTGAAAGGCTTTTGCATTTTTCTTATCCAGGCCGACACCTGACGCTAGGTGCCCTCCTTTGATGTGGTTTAGCTGCCGCTTGAAATTTTTTGTCCCGCCCTTATAGCCGGCCTTGTCCAGAATGCTATTGAGCTGGCTACGGTTAACGCCTCCGGAATCCATTGATTTAAGGGTCCCCTTACCCATTCCCTGCAAGACATCTTCGCCTTTAGTCGACACGAGGTGTGCTGCATCAGTATTGAAACCTTTAATCGCCTTCTTGATATGATCATTGGTTTCCACCAACTTTTTGCCAGCCTGATTCTTCTTCATACCAACCGAAACGTAGGTCTCTTTTGAAAAGGCATCCATTTGAGTTTGGGTCAGGTGGGTTGAACTGCCGGGTTTATCCATCCGGCCTTCCACATTGATGGTTACCTCCACCTCTTTAAAATCCTTATAACCCGGAGCATCCATCATATCACTGCTTAAATGCACACCATATTTTTTAAACGACGTGTTCAACTCCTCCGCTGCCCTTGGATTTCCTCCCAGATCCAGATCCCCTTGCCAGCCCCGGTGTTTCGGGTTCACAACCTTTCTTCCCTTGGCATCCCTGACGACCTTGCCTGTTTTTTTATCCCGCAGGTAGATATCCGAACCCAAACCTTTTGTGATCTTTTGTTTATTGGGGAGCTTTGCATTGGTTTCTGCTATAACTCTTTGCACGAACGGTTCACGATATTTAAGATGAATTGCCCTGCTGTTCTTTAGAAACCCCTCCTGAAGGTTTCTTATCACTTTCTGTTGATCTTTCGGGTCCAATGTAGCATCGCTTAAAATACGACGAATATTGCTGTCTCTAGTCTGCTTTGACATCTCAAATGCCTTCTGTCCTTGAAGAAGCCTGTTAGCCAACTCTTCTGTTGATTCACGGGCAAACGATGAAGTTGCAAAAACGAGAGTAACCCCAAGAACAATCACAAAATATTTATTCATTCTGTGCCTCCCTACTTTTCATCTCTTGTAAGAGTTTTTGGGCTGCCTGCTTTGTCTCCTTTTTCGCATCAGCATTTCTAACAACATTCAACAGATCCTTGCCCGCCTGGACAAAATCAAAATGAGCCTGATGCAAAATCGCCTTGAAAATATATAAATAATAGAGTTCAGGATTATCCCTCACCATCTGCTCATAAAAAAGTGTCCCTCGTTTTGTCTGGCTTCCAGCAAGATAAGCAACATTCATCCATTGAATCAGATCATAGGTGATCAGGTAAGGACTCTTTTTGAGTGCAGTCTCGAAATATTCCAGTGCATCCTTGTATTGGCTTGTTTCTGTAAGTTTAACCCCCAGAAGTATCATAGTTGCTGTGTCGTCTGGACTCAGTTCCAGAGACTGTTCATACGCCTGAATTGCCTTTGAATTTGCCATAAATACTTTGTGGGCAGCCATTTCGGAATGCACCTTGCCAAGGAGTGTCCAATATTTCGATTTTTCTGGATCAAGCATAATGGCATCACTGATACAGTTTAATGAGATATACAGCTTTTTGAGGGAGCTCTCCTGCAAATATTCCTCAATGGATTTACGAGATGCGACGTATTTTGTTTCCGCAAAAATTGCATTGTTGCCCTGAAACTCAGAAGCGGCTTCACAGGCGAATTTATTTTGATTCGGTAAAGCTACCGCCACTGTAGGTATGAATCCGGAAATAAAGATGACGCTCTGCAGCAGCAAAATGCCGTACATCAGCAAAGCCCTGAAACAATTACCGTGGGACATATTCCTCTCCTCCATGATAGGTGTTAAATTCAACAGAATCCGCTGTCAGTCAACTATCGATGCAACAGTCACTTCCCCCTCTATGGCGCTGGGATACTGTGCAGAGAGTTCGTGGAGCAGTCGTAACGGTTTTTGCAATATAAACCAAGAGATGGGTTCCAGTAATAGGTTCCCACGACTCCCGCACACTGGCGTTCATTACTGCGAACCTCTATGTATGCAGCGGCACCAGAACCGCCTCTCGCGTAGTAGGCTTTGCAGGGTAAACCAGGCACTTCCGGTAACGATAGATTAAAGCGAGGGCTTCTTTCCGCCGCTTGTGCCAGCATTATTTCTCCATTTTGCGATTTCCCATTAAAGGCAAAATTTTCTGCAGCATTTAACTGGCTTGAAGGAATCCAGATCAGAGGCATCATCGCCAATAGAATAAGAGGGGTTTTAAAACTACTGCTATCACTCAAAACAGATTGTTTTTTCATTTTCATTCTCCTTGCTGAAGATTGTTGAATATTTATCTCCACCTTTATTTTACCCTTATTACACCCCATTTCTTATTAACCTCGACTTTAAAAAATGGCGTTCGCCAAATAGCATGAATGCTGTCAAACTGAGGCGTGATAATGATCTCTTCCTTTTCCATACCGTCATAAAAATAGCTGAGTCCAGCCTTCTTCTCCCCATTTACAGGTAGACCACGTATGTGAACTAATTTCTTCCAAAAAGGTGCATCTTTTTTCACAAGCAAAGGGATAGCTTTATAAGGTTTATAAAAGTTGCCTTTGATATCCAGATTCCCCTTTACTTCGCCGAAGCATTTATGCCCCTTGCTCCCACTTTTCCGAAAGTTTTTGAGATCTCTATGTTTGACAGATGCGTAGTGTCCAGAAAATGAATCTTTCCCCCAGTAGTTGTATGGGGTGATGAACTGGCCATCCCTGTTCATAAGCGCTGACAGCTTAACTTCATCACTCTTGTCTGTTTTTGTTTCTTTGTCGTAACAGCCAACCGTAACCCGTTTTGAAACAAAGGTAACGCCATGATTGAAACGGGCTCTTCTGCTCAAATGTTTAAATCCGTTAAAGAGTTCATCACCATTGGCATCGATGAAAAAATATTCTCGATCTTCACCCTTGGCTTGTACGCTGACGTTGGCTGCTCCTTCAGCAAAGGTCTCGCAATACTGATACTGCAAGGGGATCACTTCTTTCCCACCCCGATCGATATAACCACATTTATTGTCACGGTCAGATACAATCGCGGTGTTTCGGTCATTAAAAAAGCCACATTTATGGTACTTTGCTTTAATGATAACTGCTCCCTTCTCATCAAGGTATCCACATTGATTATTGCTCGAGAACATCGCCCTGCCATTTGTCAGAGGACTTGAAGGAATGCTGGACTGTGGATTGATAGTTCTGCCCTTTGGGGAAACCAATAAGGAGTTACCATCAAAACCTATGGCTCTCGCATACCCATATTCCGGGTAATAAGTTAGTTTCTGAAATTTTTTATTTGAAAGAGGCTTCCCATTACGACCAATAAAATATGCCTCGATCGTTATGAATCCTTTCTTGACACTGACGACACCTATTCCATCTTTAAAAATCTCAGGGCGCTGTTTGAATTTGTGTGGAATTATCAGCTTCCCCTTTAAATCAGAGACTCCCCAGAGTTTATTTTTACTAACTAAGATGAAACTTACCTCACTGTCAGAAGGTATGATGTCACGAGCCTTTGCGAACTGCGGCTTAATGATATACTCCCAGTTTGCACTTTTTCTCTCCGGCTCGGCTAAAGATTTAACCTTTATCCGCTGCTTGTTTGGCGTATAGGCAATAAAATCATGACTTGAATCCAGGGCCCTCTTTTCTAAATATCCCCCCTTAGCTACGCTCCTCATTAGGGGGGCACTCCCCTTTTCAACTGGCACCCTTACCATCTCATTGCTTTTCTTGCTTACTGCAACGCTTTTTAATGTTTCCGCCTTTTCTCCCAGTAGGTTCAGCATGGACATGGAGTAACTTTCAATGGGGGGGTGATAGCCGAACTCCTGTGCGCTATCACCTTTCATAATATATTCATGCACTTCTTTCCACTTACCTTTATTCATCAGCGGCGAAATCGCAGTCGTGAACCAGGACAGTCGATTTAAGCGTTTAAATTCAGGACTCTTTGAAAGCTCCTCCATTCTGCTCCAGTTCATTTTATAAGTATTTGCCAGACGTTCATAAAAGGGCTCGTTGTTTCCTGCCTCTGCTGCACCCAATTGCGTTTTTAGTGACTTGTTTGCAGCTACCAAACTATCGAATTGCTTAATCAGCGATCCCTTCACTATTTCCTGTGCTTCCGCCATATTGGCATTAAACACATTGCGAACTGCCTGTTTGTAGCTATCGGTAGAGCTAACAGCAGACGGTGCTGTTTTCTTCACCAGAGAGCTATCCCTCATTTCCAGTTTTTCACCCAATGCATTCAACATCGCCTTTGCTGCTGAATATTCATCTACATGAAATATCTTGGTATCGATCGCTTTTAGGAAATACGCAATAGCTGCTTTCTGATCTCCTTTCCAGAGCCGCTTCTGTCCAAGGTAGTAATAGGCCTCACACCTCCTGCGCTGCGAATCTACTTCACTCTTGCCTTTCATTGCTTCAACGAAAACATCCTCCTCAGCAAGTCTATTTAGCCCCAAATAGTAGTTGGATATAGTTCTGACCCATGCCTGAGAAGGATTCTCATCCACAAACTCTCTGAGCCTATTTGCGGAGGCTGCAAGCTTTAGTTTAGAAATCTTTGCCGAAGCGATCATCGACTTTAAGTAATTATATTCAGATTTCGATGAAAGCGTGTGAGTTGTCTTATACTCATTACTTACTCGTTGTGGCTCCGCCATATTGAGGTCTGCATTTCCTTTTCCTATTAATTTGGATGGCGACACATATGCAGGACGGATTTCAATACCATTAAAGTGCTCACGACTGGCTTTCTCAAGCACCTCTTTCTTATTCTTAGGTAAAATAGCAGGTTCAATGCTCGCCAGTATTTTCTCATACTTTTTGGCTTTATATTTGATGCCCACGGCATGGTACAATTCAATGATGTACTTCAGTGACTCCTGCTGACGAAACTCTGCTTTGATCAGTTTTTTTAGCCTCTTTTCTGTCCCACTACGGTTACTACTGTTTTTCATATCAAGCCGGACTCTTTCAAAGAGCCACTTCAATTGATCAGGCTGCTGTTTAAATGCTTTGATGTAGGCATTTAACGCTTGTCTATTATCCCCCAGTTTCTCCGCAGAGCGAGCTAAAGCCACTATTGCAGGAACATATTTCCGATTTAGAAAAAGTACATATTTGTAACGTTTTATCGCATCTGTGTAATCTTCCCGAAGTTCTGAGATACGGGCCAAAAGAAAACGAGCCTCTATATCTCTCTTCTTTATTAAGATTGCACGCTTCAGTGTTTTCTCTGCTTGATCATATGCCTGACTGTTCAGCTGCTCTCTGGCCTGACTCACAAGCGTCTCAACATCAGCAGCTATGGCTGGAAAACTAAAAAAAAGGAGCACCAGGCTCACCCATGGAAGCATAAAGTATCTCATAATAGCTCCATCTCAATCATTTCATATCGCTGTATTAAAAGCTCAACAAAACAATATACCTGAAAAGTTAGTCTTTTCCAATATCAATGTAGCGATGCAGGAGTACCAATTTGATAAAGGGTGGAAAAGTTTTCCATAAGCACTGCATGGCGCTGTTGAATACGACAAACCTACTCTCTGGTGTTATGTAGATCATGTTATTCCGCGCACCCCCGAAATTTATGATTAGCGTCAGCAAAATCTCATGATGTAGCCGCCTTTCTTATCTACTCTTCAAGACATGAAACTAGCGCTCATATTTAATGAATAAGCTACGATAAAGAAATCACTGCAATGCACTGATAACATGATCGTTTATGGTATCAGGAATAAGATTTCATTTGATTTATCCACTTTTTTCATAATCCAGTAAAAAATATCACCGTGTCTATTATCAGCTCAAAACAATGAAGTAAAGAACTCTTAACATATTGGTTATTAAGGACTATTTCAATCGCCTAAAATTTAGGCAAAACAACAGTACCACTCTGAATCTATTGGTTTACATGCATTTTTTGTTTCTATCCACAATGTTATCCACAACTTCTGTGGATACAAAAAAATCACTACTTTATACAATATTTTAGTTGAAAAAAGTTCAAAGAAGTGCTGCTCAAACTCTCCTGACGAGCTATTGTATACAATGATTGTTCTGCTTTATAAAATTGAGCTAAAGATATTTTCCTGGCCACTCGATTCCAAGCCGAGTGTCACATAACACCGCTATGCTCTCCCGGTAACACATCTCTTATTCTGTATTTATCATCATGCCCCTCTGCCTTCCCCCAGAGGATACCCTCTACTCTCCTGATCGGAAGAGGGTGAATGCTGCTTGCAGCAGAGAAGCTACCTTGGGGTATTCTCCTGCTTCCGAGCTAGAAACGGAATCCCATGATCAAAGTATCGAGCAGATCAACATAATGCACTCAGCTTCTACAAAGGGGCCTCATCCAACTGTTTGCGAATAGCCCCACTTAAATCATTTAAATCGAAAGGTTTGTGTAAAACATTTTGCCAGTCTGTTACTAACTCGCTGGTCATTTCATTCATTTTATCGTAACCGGTTGCAAAAACAATTAGGGCATCCGGATCGAATTTACGGATACGCTGAGAAGCTGCAACCCCACCCAGAACTGGCATCACAACATCCATAATAATCAGAGCAACATCATGGCGCTGATACATTTGGCACGCTTCCATACCGTTGTTGGCAACCAGTACATTATACCCCATTGTTTTTAGCAGTTCGCTATGACATTCACATAGATCCAGATCATCATCGACCAATAAAATGGTCTCTCCTGCACCAATTACAACTTCAGTTTGTTTGATCAGGTTTCCCTTCGTAGCTTCTTCATCAACCAAAGGGAAATAGAGATTAAAACATGTGCCACTGCCCAAGCTGCTATCCATATTAATCAGACCCTGGTGGGATTGAATAGCACCATAAATCATGGCTAAGCCAAGCCCAGTTCCCTTACCCACCTCTTTGGTTGTAAAGAACGGGTCAAATATACTTTTTGCCTGATCCTCTGAAATCCCCATACCATTGTCTTTGACAGACAGTACAACATAAGGGCGCTGCTCTGCATTGAGAAAACGATCACAAAAGTTTTTATCAGCCACAATAGTAGACAGTGATACCGTAATCGCTGGCTCATTCACACCGCTCAGTGCATCTCGGGCATTGTTCATCAAATTCATCAACATTTGCTGGATCTGAGTCGCATTACCATTGATGATGATTTTACCCCGAGGCAATTCAGATCGACATTCGATATGTTCAGAGATCGAAACCGTGGCCAACTTAAATGCTTCACGAATAAACAAATTCAAATCAAACGGTTTCATTTCGGCCGCATCTTTGCGTGCAAAGGTGAGAAGTTGTTTGATCATATCGGCAGCATGCATGCTCAGATCAGATATTTTATCCAGGCGTTTTTTGCCATCGTCAGATTGCATATAACGTTGAGCCAGATAGAGATTTGCCGTAATACCCGATAACATATTATTAAAATCATGGGCAATGCCACCCACTAAGGTGCCCAATGATTCCATCCGTTGAGCATGTTCGAACTTCATTTCCGACTGTTTCATTGAAGCAATCGCCAACTCTTTGCGCTTCACCTCTTGAACCAGCTTGGTATTGGTCTCCTGTAATTCGCGGGTACGGTGAAAAATCTGCTGCTCTAAACTGGCATTCGCAATACGCAGATCCTCTTCTTTATTTTTCAGCTGGCAATTGGCTTTCATCAATCCGAATCGATATTTTTCATTTTGCAGCTCAACAACATTGGCAACGATGGTAAAAAATAGAAACATCATTGCAGCAATCATCAATGTTTCCAGACTGTAAGCTAAGTTCATCATCTGATAAGTATACAAAGCAACGATGCTGCATTGAACTACGCTAAACATTCCAATCCAGATCCAACCTCGCCTCACTCCCGCCAATAAAAATGCCATAAATGGAAAAGCGAGCGTCCAATAAACACCTTGATTGCCAATACCTCCATCCACAAAAATCGCAGTAAAAACAATGGCTGATGTAATAATTAGAATGTAGGGAAAACCGGGGAGGAAAACATCTTTACGAGCAAAGAACAGATAAACAGCGAGTAGAACAGCAACACCAGCTTCCAACCAGCATAACATCATTCGATCATAGATCGCGTTGATCACACTAAAAATAGTAATAACGACAATAGCAATCGAGAGTGTAAACAGGCTTACGCCTGAATCATCATCTGATGATTCGGCATTACCATAACCGACAAAGAATCTCTTCAGACTATCCATAGCTATAGCTTATCATGGCGGCGCTCCATGAGACAGCAAGAGTAGTGCATTTCTCTTTTGCTAACGGCGACACTGTGAACTGTTTCTAAGAGCTCCCACGCCTTCATCTCAAATGAGCTGTTTTCATCGTTCATAAGAATCTCCCTAAGTAAATCTTACCTACGAACATACTTTTCACGTTTCAACTAAAAGTATAGGCACATATTACAAGTCACCAAACAAGAAAAAACATGAATCTCCAACAATGTGTCAGATCAACAACTCTACGGCCCATCAAAAGCATTTCATCATCAATATTGATGATAAAACGCAATTAATTTGTATTTATAAGGATTAAGAGTAGAAAAACTTCAAAGATATGGAGCTTTAGAGCTTCTACTTACCCAATCTTACACAAACAATCACTACCCTCATTCTAGTGAACTCTCTCTTTATCCATCTCACCACTACGCAATTTGCCCAAATAATCTTTGAGTGCAGCTGCCACCTTATCTTGCAGTAAGTAGAGAGCCAAAAAGTTAGGAAAGGCCATCGACAACAATAACAGATCAGAGAAGTCTAATATATTGCCTGCACTGACCAGCGAAGCCAGAACGATAAACATTAAAAATATTATCCGATAAAGCATTGAGAACTTTTCACCGAACACATACGTCCAGCAGCGCTCGCCATAATAGGACCATGAAATCATCGTGCTGTATGCAAACAGCACAACCGATATAGACAAAATAACAGGAAACCATGAAATCACTGAACCAAACGCAGCCGAGGTTAATGCAGCACCCTTGCTGGCTTCTACCAATGCATGATGTTCCGGTGCGTTGTAAACACCCGTCAGGATAATCACCAGTGCGGTCATGGTACAGATGATGACGGTATCAATGAATGGCTCATACAGCGCGACCAAACCCTGTCTGACTGGATATTTCACTGCTGCTGCCGAATGTGCAATAGCAGCTGAACCAATGCCCGCCTCACTGGAAAAAGCGGCCCGTTTAAAGCCCTGCACCAGCACACCAATCAGACCACCTGCTACGGCAGTGGGCGCAAAGGCTTCGGTCACAATCAATACCAACGCATCGGGAACAGCAGATGCATAAGATATAATAATCCACAGACAGGCAGAGAGATAAATCAACACCATCGTGGGCACAATGGCTTCTGCTGTATGAGCAATGCGGCGAATGCCACCGATAATGACCAGTCCCACCGCTCCTGCCATAAAGACACCAAACACCCAGGGATAATGTACAAAAAAGCTTATCTCACTTTGCACCACACCCAAAGCTTGCGACACCTGGAATGCATTACCACCGCCCAAAGAGCCACCCACACACAATACAGCAAACAACACTGCCAAAGCCTTACCGGTACCTGTCATGCCTCTTTCAGCAAAACCGCGCGACAGATACTGCATGGCTCCACCCATCACCCGGCCATCGGGTCTGAATTCACGATACATTTGAGCCAGTGTCACTTCGGTAAATTTTGCAGTCATGCCGAAGAATCCCGCCACGATCATCCAAAAAGTTGCCCCTGGGCCACCGATACTTATTGCAATGGCTACACCGGCAATATTGCCCAAACCCACCGTCGCAGACAGCGCCGTGGTCAATGCCTGAAATGGTGTGACTTCTCCCTTATCCTCTGGTGACTGGTATTTACCTCGAAGGACCTGCAAAGCATGGCCCATCATCCTCACATTGATAAAACCAAAACGGCAAGTCAGATATACCGCCCCAACAATTAACCAGGCGACAATAAATGGCATCGCACCATCACCTGGCATCACATCAAAAAACAACACACTGGCCAAATAGCCATTTAACACACCAAAAAATGCATCAATACCCGGAGCACCATCGGGCTGAGCCAATGCCACCGATGCCGGCATCATCAATAATACCAAGACTAAAATACTAAAATAGCGTTTCATATTCTTCCCCACCTTACCTAACCCATTCGACAGCTACTTACTCTATGAAACCACAGATTCGCGTAGATGGACACAGATTTATAATCACTTTAAAAATGCCATGCTCTCTCATTGCTGATTCGTCACCTGTAGTTATAAGCGCACACTTAATCGTTATAACTTTCAATTCGCTTAATTATCCCTCTGCACCTACAAGCTGAATCGAGCTTGCGCGAGAGAAGGGCACTGAGATGGCTGTGATTCCCTCTTATTCATCTTGTTCCGCATCTTCAAAAAACCAGCGCACTTCGGAGAGATCATCACGAATAGGTGCAGCTGGTAAATTACGTACCACTTCACGCCCGTAGGCTTTGTCATACAAGCGCGAATCCAACAAAGCCATCACACCACGATCATCCATAGAGCGAATCAAACGACCAGTGCCCTGCCGCAAAATCGCAATAGCTTCAGGCAATTGAATATCACCAAAGCCACGGCCACCATTCTCTTCACATTTCTTGATACGCGCTTTTAACAGGGGATCATTAGGTGGGGTAAATGGCATTTTATCGATAATGACCAGGCTCAGCGCTTCACCCGGCACATCCACGCCCTCCCAGAAACCGCGTGTACCACACAGTACCGAATGGGTATCCTCGCGAAAGGTTTCAAGAATAGCGTCACGGCTGCCACTCTCTCCCTGAACCAATACATTCCACGGCAAACGGTTACTCAGCTCTGGTCCTACCCTGTTTAACATTTTCCATGATGTGAACAGCACAAAAGCACGCCCATGCGATGCGCGAACCAATGTTTCGATCTCATTGATCATGGCCTCAATACCAGCCTCTGAAAACGGGTCGGGCATATGTCGGGGCAAATAAATCATCGCCTGTTTTTCATAATCAAACGGTGAAGGGTGAAATACTTCCTCAGCATCCGGCAAACCTAAACGGTCTTTGGCATAATCAAAACGGCCAGATACACGCAGGGTTGCCGATGACAAAATAAAAGCCGCCTCTCTTTGCCACAGATGGCTATGCAAGACAGGCCCGGTCTCAACAGGAGCCACGGTATATCTGCGCATATCCCCTTCGCCATCACTCCAGCCCACAAAACCATCGGCCGGATGCATCACCATCTCTATCTCTTTCGCAATCTGCTCAGCTCGATCAGCCATTTTAGCCAGATCTTCGCTACGTTCACGTCGGGATTCTGCCAGTTTCAACATCTCATCCCATGCTATCTGCAACTCATCCAGAGGCGGTTTGAGATAGGCATCAAGCACTGTTTTACCTTCTGCCGTCACATCTTTTTTCAGGGCCGGTTCATCCCCCATCTCATCCAGAAGCGATTGCATATCATTCAACCACTGGATCAATTTCAAACGAGTCAGTTGCACACCAAAGTGTTGGCAGGCCAGTTCGGGCAACGCATGTGCCTCATCCAGCACATAAGCATCAAATTCAGGAAGCAGCTCACCAAAGTCACCGGCTTTAAGTGCCGCATCAGCCAGCAGCAGACTATGATTGGTTACCACGATATCTGCCGATTGGGCCTTTTGACGCGCTTTCATTAATGGACAGGTTTCAAAATCACCACATTTGGAACCCAGGCACTGATCTCCCGTTGCAGTCACCATTGGGCCAATACCCTTAGAGAACACATCAAAGGGTAGAGCGGCCAGATCACCATCCTTGGTACTATGTGACCACTCCAGCACAGTTAACATGCTTTTCTTCGCCCATATTTCAAGCTGAGGGCTAGTGATAAAACGGTTCAAACGTTGTGGGCATAAATAGTTACTGCGTCCTTTCAATAGCGCCACTCGCCGCTTGGCACCAAGCACCTTCTGCACAGCGGGTAGATCACGATGCACCAATTGATCCTGCAAAGCACGTGTATGGGTAGAGATAAGTACTTTTCCTGTCGCACGCAGGGCTGGAACAAGATAAGCCAGAGTCTTGCCTGTACCGGTCTCGGCTTCAGCCAACAATGCACTATTTGCAATAAACGTAGCGGCGATTTCATCAGCCAGCTTTACCTGCTCAACACGACGGGCATAGCCGGGTAGATCCGTACTTAAAGCTGATTCATTCTCAAAATCACGCCGAACCTGGCTGACAAGATCACTCATGGCGCACTAAAGGGTGCAAACAGGCGAATCCCTGTGCATTCAAAGCGCCATCAAATTTGGAACAATCATTCTTGGCATAAGGACAACGGGGTTGATATGCACAACCGAAATCAGCCGTAGCTTCAGTTGCTTCATTGGGAGCTAACATCTGTCTCTCATTCGGATGCGTAATAGGCCGCGCATCCAGTAGAGCCCGAGTATAGGGATGATGCGGATGTTCAAACACTTCAGCAGCACTGCCCTGCTCCACAATGCGCCCGGCAAACATCACCGCAACACGATCTGCGATATGTCGCACAACGGAGAGATCATGCGAAATAAACAGATAAGCCAGACCCTTGGCCGTTTGCAGCTCTTTTAAAAGATTTAGAATCTGTGCCTGCACCGATACATCCAGAGCTGATACCGGCTCATCGAGTGCCAATACTTTCGGCTCCACAATCAGAGCACGCGCAATACCGATACGCTGGCGCTGACCACCAGAGAACTGATGCGGATAACGATCCATACCAGATGCATCCAGACCACACAGCTGCAATGTTTCAGCTACTTTCTCACGCCGCTGCGCACTCGAGAGATCGGGCTGGTGCACACGCAAACCCTCTTCCACCGTCTGCCAGATTTTCATGCGAGGATTCAAGCTGGCAAATGGGTCCTGAAAAACCATTTGAATATGACTGCGGTGCTCTCTCAGAGCTTTACCTACCAGCGTGGAGACATCGTGTTCACCCCAGCATACCGTACCTGCATCGGTCTTCAACAAACGCATCGCTAAACGTGCCGTAGTCGATTTTCCGCTACCTGATTCACCCACAATGGCCAGTGTCTCACCAGCCTGAAGCGTGAAGGAGACATCATTCACTGCCCATTTATCTTTGCCAATGGAGCGAAACATACCTCCAGCGGAAAATGTTTTATTCAAACCTGAAACTTTAAGTACGCTCATCGTTATGAATTGTCCTCTTGCAGTGGAGCGACATGCAGGCAACGGGCAATATGGTCACCATGCCGCCAGACATCAGCAGCGACAGCCGATTGCTGACAATCGTTTTCTGCCATTGGGCATCGTTTGGCAAAATGGCAGCCCTGTGGCCACTGGCCGGGTTGCGGTACCTGACCGCCAATCACTGGCAATGCCTGGCCCACTTCAGACACTTCAGGCCGGCATCCCATCAATGCACGTGTATAAGGATGAGCAGGATGATTAAATATCTCAGCTACGGGGCCTGACTCAACCACCTGACCAGCATACATCACAGCCACTTCATCACACATCTCAGCCACAAGGCCAAAATCATGCGTCACCAATAACAGGCCAAGGTTCCGTTTTTTTTGTGAATTTAATAACAGTGCAATAATACGTTTCTGCACCGACACATCGAGTGCAGTAGTTGGCTCATCAGCAATGATAAAGTCTGGATCTGCCGCCATCGCCATAGCAATCAATACACGTTGACGCATACCACCAGACAACGCACCCGGATATTGTTTGAGCACCTGTTCAGCATTTTCCATACCGACATCACGCAGCAATTCAGTTGCTCGCGCCGTAGCCTCTCTTTTACTCATATCCAGATGCAATCGAATCACTTCTGTAATCTGGCTACCAATTGTAAAAACCGGATTTAGCGCCGTCATAGGTTCCTGGAACACCATGGAAATGCGTCCACCACGCATACGGCGCAGGGTTTCATCACTCATTTCAAACAGGCTGTCGCCATCGAGTAAGATGTCACCGTCACTTTTTTTCACCCCCTGATGTTCACCCAAACGCAGGATAGATTGGGCTGTCAGCGATTTACCGCAGCCGGACTCCCCCACCAGACCAAGCACAGAGCCTGCCTCAAGTTTAAGTGAGAGCATCGAAACAGCTTCGACAGCATTCCCTTCAATGGTAACAGACAATGATAAATCACGGATTTCAAGCATGCCGGAAGTGTGACGCAAGCATGATGCTGTTGCCAGAGTCTTTATGAAAAACAGTACTAACTATTACGCAGAACTCGAAGGAATCAGATGGAGTTAATCGGCCAGTGAACTTAAAGTATAAAAATTAATATTTCGTGCACCGCATAAAAACAGGCCAAGCCCCCAGATAATTGTACATACAACCATCTGGATGATTTCTATAAATCAGGTTCTGCGAATCAGCTTCAATTATTCCATGCGCGATTCAAGACCAGGCACCGTCACTCTAGAAGCAGCTGGAGAATCCTTATAATCAGTTTGGAGACGATGATGTACTTATCAATGCAGAGCATTTCGCGGAGCGACTGAAGCTATAATAAGTGACAATAACGGTGCTTGGCTTTGCTATTGTGCTTATCAAGAGTCAGTTACTTTAGAGGAGTCTGGTTGCATCATTTTTTTCAGCCATTTCACACGTCATCCCCGAATAGTTATATCGGGGATCCACTTATAACAATGGATTCCCCCTTGGGGCCCTCTCTGGCTACGCCATTCACCTTGCCCGATGAAACCTTTCGGGGTTGACGAAACATTGAGTGCATTCCAGCGCTTTTTATTGCGATTGCTCTGGTTAAAGCTAGCTTGAAATATCCAACTATTGCTCCCTTATAAACAGAGATGAAGCAGATCTGTTGGGCTGTGATTAGTTTCTAATGGAGTCATATCTATTTCCAGTTACACTATCGCCATGTCTAAAACACTTTTTGTTTGTCAGGGCTGTGGCGCTGAACACCGTAAATGGATGGGCCAATGTACCGACTGTGGTAATTGGAATTCTGTTACCGAACAGGTCATTGAAGCTGCCGCCACTCGTTCTGCGGGCAAAGGTAAAGCTCTTGAAGCATGCCCTATCACCGACATCAGTCGCAAGAATAGTCCCCGCCGCTCCACCCATATTAATGAACTTGATCGTGTGCTCGGTGGCGGTCTGGTGCCCGGCTCGGCTGTACTGATTGGTGGTGATCCGGGTATCGGTAAATCCACCCTACTCTTACAAGCCGCCGCTAAACTTTCCACCGACACCAATAACGGCCCGGTACTTTATATTACCGGCGAAGAATCGATTCAACAGGTGCGGCTGCGTGGTGAGCGCATTGAGGCACTGCACCCTAATCTACTGCTTATATCTGCCTGTGAACTGGAATCGATGCTTGCCACCATCGCCAAGGTTAAACCATCAACAGTGATCATCGACTCCATCCAAACAACGGTAAGTAGCCGTTTAACCAGTGCTCCGGGTACCGTTTCTCAAGTGCGTGATTGCTCAGCAGCGCTGATTCAACATGCCAAAACATTTGGTCATGTGGTGATTTTAGTAGGACACGTCACCAAACAGGGCGCTTTAGCTGGCCCACGTGTACTCGAACATATGGTTGATGCGGTCATCTACTTTGAAGGTGACCGTGGTCATGCCCACCGTATTTTACGGGCTGTAAAAAACCGCTTTGGTCCAGCCGGTGAAATCGGTGTATTTGAAATGTCTGATCGCGGATTGATTGGCATTCGAGACGCATCACGGCTGTTTCTGGCCGAGCGCGCCAAAGATGCTCCCGGCTCTGTTGTATTGGCCTGCATGGAAGGTACCCGCCCCTTGCTGGTTGAAGTACAGGCGCTGATCGCCCCTACTGTCTATTCAACACCAAAACGTTCAGCCGTTGGTGTGGATACAGGGCGTGTGGCGATGCTCACAGCAGTGCTTGAGCGTCGAATTGGTCTGCCGCTCTCCCAACATGATGTTTATATTAATATTGCCGGCGGTGCACATATCGCAGAACCGGCCGCTGATCTGGCCATCTTGCTGGCGATGGTGTCGGCCTATCAGGACAAAGCCGTGCCTGAAGATATTGCTCTGTTTGGTGAAGTGGGTTTGACCGGTGAAATTCGTCCAGTCGGTCAGCCCGAAAGCAGAGCCAAAGAAGCCGTCAATTTAGGCTTTACCCGAGTAGTGTTACCGGGTGAAAATCTTGAGAGGGTGCAGAAGGCAAATATCATTGCTAACATGCGCGGCGAAACGGCAACATCGCTGGCCTTGACGGCAGTCAGAGATTTATCTGAAGCGGCGCAAAAGATTTTTAAATAACTGTTTTTAATAATGTAAATGGAATTTATTGAGGCCAATCTTGAACTTTGTTGATTATATTTTGATTGCTATTGTCGGGCTATCAATGGTGCTTTCACTATGGCGCGGCTTTGTGCACGAGGTGATTTCACTGGTCGGGCTTGTCGCCGCATTTCTTATTGCCAGCCGTTTCTCCGGTCAATCCGGTGACTTTCTCGGTGCTTGGATCACCAATGGTACGGTTGCAGACATCGCTGGTTTTGTACTTATTTTTGTCGTTGTGATGCTTGTTGTCGGCCTAATCGGCGCACTCATTCGACGCCTGGTTGATATGGCCGCGCTATCGGCAACAGATCGAACGCTGGGTATCTTTTTTGGGGCAGCACGTGGCATCGGCCTGATTGCGCTCTGTTTCCTCGTTTACACCTCATACACCAAACCTGATGCTGCCTGGCTTAAAGAGAGTAAACTCACCCCTTATGCTGTTGAACTGGGTAATATGCTGGGTGGATTGATTCCGCAAGGTTATCCATTCTCCAGGCAAGGTGGGGCTAAACTCCCTTCGCCGCAAAATAGCAACTCTCAGATCCAAAGCATCATTCCAATGGACGATAGAGAAGCGCTCAAGTCCATTATTGAAGGTAGCATAAAGTGAAGCCACTCAATCCAGATAATCTATTTGGCGCTATTCACTCTTTCGCCACAAAACATATCGAATCTAACGAATTAATAGGAACGCAAACATGCAAGTTGAAGTAGATAAGAACGATCATTTTCACGATGAATGCGGCGTTTTTGGCGTCTTCAATCACACAGAAGCTGCAAACCTGACCTACCTTGGCTTATATGCTCAGCAGCATCGAGGTCAGGAGTCTGCCGGCATTGTCAGCACCGATGAACACTCGTTCAACACCCATCGTGGCATGGGACTGGTCGCTGATATCTTCAAAAAATCAGATATCAAAGAGCTCGTAGGCCAACACAGTATCGGCCACGTGCGCTACTCCACCTCTGGAGAGTCAGGCCTGCGCAATTGCCAGCCTTTCGCCTATGAGTATCAACATGGCGGCATTGCCATGTGCCATAATGGTAACATCGTCAATGCACCTGAACTACGTCAGCAGTTGGAAGAACAGGGTTCAATCTTCCAGTCCAGTTCTGATACCGAAGTATTGATTCATCTGGTTGCCAGAAGTAACGCACCAAGCATGAAGGACCGGCTGGCATCAGCTGTAAGTAAGTTATCCGGAGCATTTTCACTGCTTGTATTGGGTGAAAAGCGTTTGGTTGGCATGCGTGATAAACATGGCATTCGCCCATTGGTATTGGGTAAACTCGATGATGCTTGGGTACTCGCCTCAGAAACTTGCGCTTTTGATCTGATCGGCGCGACCTATGTACGCGATCTTGAACCCGGTGAAATGGTAGTGATCGATCATAATGGAGTAGAGAGCCTGCACCCGTTTAAAGAGACTTCACCAAAATTCTGTGTCTTTGAATATGTCTATTTTGCTCGTCCTGACTCCACTCTTGAAGGTATCAACGTGTACCAGGCGCGATATCAAATTGGTGTAGAGCTGGCCAAAGAGTCACCGGCCAAAGCAGATCTTGTCATCCCTGTTCCTGATTCCGGTGTGCCGCCTGCCATGGGCTTTGCCGAAGCTGCCGGCATTCCTTTTCAGATGGGCCTGATTCGTAATCATTATGTTGGTCGTACCTTTATTGAACCACGTCAATCGATTCGTAACTTTGGTGTTAAGCTAAAGCTTAACCCGAACCGGAATTTAATCGCTGGTAAGAGTGTCGTATTGGTCGATGATTCGATTGTACGCGGCACAACCAGTCGTAAAATTGTCGAAATGGTTCGCGCTGCGGGTGCAAAAGAGATCCATATGCGTATCTCTAGCCCTCCTACCAAACACTCCTGTTTTTATGGTGTCGATACGCCGGATACAGAAGAGTTAATGGCCAACAAATTGGATCTGGAAGAGATGCGTCTGGCCATTGGTGCTGACTCGCTGGCTTTTGTCAGCTTTGAAGGCATGTATAAGGCTGTGGGCAAACCGCGCTCATCGCATTGTGATGCCTGTTTTTCTGGCTGCTATCCCGTAGCTGTTAAAAAAGAGCGTTCGCCGCAACTCTCCTTACTACGCATTCACAATAAAAAAGAGTAAATAGCTATGGGCTCAGAGATCAATAGTGTTGATTAGGCCAAACAGATGATTCGTTTAACGGATTTAAAGCGAACTCACACTATTGACTTTGCCTTTAGCGATTTACGCTCGGCTGAAGAACAAGCTGCTGAATCCATTCGCATGAAAACAGACCACTGATCGTCGGGGATACTGCATACATGTCAGAGCATTGTTCTGAAACCGCCCCCGTAAACATATCATCCAACAATCCCGATACGACCACCGTGATGTATGTGGAAATAGCGGTATTTGCACCGCTATCAGGCACATTCACCTATCTATGGCCTGATTTTTTAGGCCAAGCTATCGCAGGTATCCGGGTTGAAGTCCCCTTCGGTAGAGGCAAACGTATTGGTGTAATCATGCAATTCACCATGGCCGCGTCCGATGATCAATATCGATATAAAACAGTATTGGATCGATTGGATGCAACAGCATTATTCACCCCATCCCGTTCACAATGGTTACAACGGATTGGTCGTTATTACCTCTCTCAGCCGGGTGAATTATGGGGTAGCGCTTTAGGCTGGGCTAACCAACATGATATGCGTCGTTTTCGCTGTGCTGATTTAAACCTCTTAAAAGAACAATCCCCACTTCTATCTGAACTGTTTCTGACTCGGGCTGCGATTTCACTGAAAACGATTTTACAGCGTTGCAAGCATAGCAATGGTATGCGTTATCAGATCCATCAGGCATGTGTGAAAAACTTGATTGAAGAAGTCTCTCCTGATCCACTCTGGGAACAAAAAGACAAAGAAGCTGAAAAAAACAGTGCCAACAGACTAGAGCAATCGGGCTTGGGGAAGACTCAGTCATACATAGCCTACACTGCTCCCACTGCAACTTCGGACCAGCAAATAGCCATCACTTCGATCATAGGCTCATTGGATAAATTCCAATCATTTCTACTATTTGGCTGTACTGGCTCAGGTAAAACTGAAGTGTACCTTAGAGCTGCAGAATCCGTTATTGCAAACGGCGGACAAGTGCTCGTACTGGTGCCGGAGATCGGCTTAACACCGCTGTGGCTGGCTCGTTTAAGGCAGCGTTTCAAGCGCGTCGCGTTATGGCATTCAGCCATGACACCTAAAGAGCGTCTGGTAGTGCGCCAACATCTGCATGATACAGACATACTGATAGGCACGCGCTCTGCACTATTTTTACCACTGCCTAAACTCGCTTTGCTTGTGGTTGATGAAGAACATGACGCCAGCTTTAAACAGCAGGATGGCATGGCTTATTCAGCCCGTGACATGGCTGTGTTACTGGCTCAAGAATTAAACATCCCAATTGTATTGGGTTCAGCCACTCCGAGTCTGGAAAGCTGGCGGCAGATAAAAAGTGGTGCTTATCAACGTCTGAATCTGCCGCATCGCATCGCATCGCATCAAGCCCCTATCGCATCAAAAGTCATTGATATGCGTCTAGAAGATGGGCCTGTTTCAAAAAGCCTGTTTGCCTCTCTGCAACACAACCTGGATAATCATGAACAGTCCATTCTGTTTCTGAATCGACGTGGTTATTCCCCTGCCCTTCAATGCACCGCATGTGGTGATGTGCCTGAATGTCACGCCTGCTCGACGCGTTTAACACTACACCGAAGAGCGGGGCAATTGCGCTGCCATAGCTGTGGTTTCCGACGCCGGGTTCCAAAAACCTGCGAATGCTGTGGTGAAGTTGCCTTTCTACCACTCGGAGAAGGTACTGAAAAATTAGAAGAGTGGTTGGCAGTTCATATACCAGCACTGCGTTTTGCCCGTTTTGATCGCGATGTCATCACCAGCCACGCACGACTGGAAAAAACACTGACTGAATTTGAACAGGGTGAACTCGATTGTTTGATCGGTACCCAGATGCTCGTGAAGGGACACGATTTTCCCAATGTTACACTGGTCGGTGTCATCAATGCCGATTTAGGTGTGAGCATGCCCGACTTTCGTGCTGGCGAACGTTGGTGGCAGCAGATGACACAGGTGACAGGCCGCGCTGGTCGAGGTCATAAAGCCGGTCAAGTGATCATTCAGACACGCATGCCCGAAGCAGAATGGTTTCAACGCATATCTGAGTCTCAGGCTGAATCTACCATGGATGATGAACTACTATTAAGAGAGCAGCTCTCTTTTCCACCTTTTGCGCGCTGGGTACGTCTTGTGTTCTCGGCCAGAAAACTGGAACAGGCCAACCAAAATGCCCAGCAATGCGTATCCCTGTGTCAGGCTCTGGAAGAGATCAACATCAGCGGGCCAATGCCCTGCCCCATGGAACGTGTGGCGGGCAAATACCGTGTTGAAGTGCTCTTGCGTGATGCATCTCGAAAACTTCTACCCTGGAAACTGGAGTCTATTCTCGCGGCCATGCCTGCAACGCGCGATGTACGCATTCGCATTGATGTTGACCCTCAGGATATGATGTAGCTTTATCCAACATACTTGGCTTTCGATGTTTCACCTCCGCACCTGTAGCAGCCCAGATTTAAGCCGTAAAAGAGTCACAGACAAAGAGTGTGCATATGGGATCCGAAACTTTTCAAAATGTACTGTAACGTTTACCCTAAAGTTATACCTGTTTCTGCCGATACTTAACCGGAACGTATAGTTTTAAGGAGACTCCATGAAAAAATACCTTTTGTTCCTGGCAATCTTTTCCGCCACTTTCATATTATCTATTGATCAACAATCCCGCGCAGTCCTGGATATAGCAATAGCTAATGCAGAGAGCTCCAACAACCGCAATAACGACCACAACAACCGCAATAACGACCACAACAATCGTGATAACGATAACGAGTCCGATAACGACAATGAGTCCGATAACGACAACGAGTCCGATAACGACAACGAGTCCGATAACGAGTCCGATAACGATAACGAGTCCGATAACGACAACGAGTCCGATAACGACAATGAGTCCGATAACGACAATGAGTCCGATAACGACAACGAGTCCGATAACGACAATGAGTCCGATAACGACAACGAGTCCGATAACGACAATGAATCCAATAACGACAACGAGTCCAATAACGACAACGAGTCCAATAACGACAACGAGTCCAATAACGACAACGAGTCCAATAACGACAACGAGT
>JAJFLH010000024.1 GCA_021772775.1 Mariprofundus sp.
TGAAGATGAACTCTCTATTGTAGATGAAGTTGTTGCAGATGAAGTTGTTTCTGAGGAAGTAATAGCTTCAGAAGGTGGCGCAGAAGAGCTGGGTAACCTGTTATCAGAGTTTTCAGCGCAAGAGAGTGCTGAAGATAACCTGTCGGTTGGATACGAAGCAGTTGCTGAGCTAGCAGAAGTTTCTAAAACTGATTCGGAAGAGGCAGTTGCCGAAAGTGCGGTGGATAGTACTGAAGAATCAGAAGATTTTTCTGAATTTTTACTGACTGAAAAAATTGAATTGGCTGATGTCGCGCAAGAGGTTGCTGTAGAAAGTGCTTCGGATACTGTTGAAGAAGTGGATGACTTCGCTGACTTCCTGTCTGAATATAGTGAATCCCATGATGCTGAAAGCGGTATGGCTCCAGAAGGTGTTGAGGCATTAGAAAACCTGGAAAACAACGTTGCAGAGCATTTGGACACCTTGTTGGGTGAGTTTTCCGATGGCGATGATGATGACTTAAACTTTACCAGTGTAGAAGGTGATTTCGATCTACCTGTAGTAGAGAAACAGGACAACACAGTTATTGATATGGACTCATTTGGTCTTGATCTCGACATAGGAGCAACTGAAGAACTTGATAGTCTGCTATCTGAGTTTATAGACGAAGATGATGCTGAGGAACTTCCATTTGCCGATTTGGCTGAGTCTGCAAGCCTTGAGAAACAGGATTCGAATGAAATGGATCTGGCTGATGTGATGAATTTAGATGAAGAGGATGATAAGAAAAGCTGATTCATCCTGTGATCAATAGAGTTCTAAATAGTTTTATTCAGTGATTCCTATATGAATAAGCTTGATATCTATTTTAGCTATCCAGCATCCAGGTTGCTACTTGGTTCAGGCCTTTTGTTCTTGATGCTTATGAGCAATTCAATGCTCTTGAGCTTGTTGCTGCTATGTTTATACGTTGCTTGTATTCGAATATTAGACGGAGATGGATTGACAATTATTCGATTGCTGCGTCTGTTGCGGTGGTTTGTTGCTCCAATTATTTTGCTTCATGCCCTGTTGTCTCCTGGTCAACTTTTATGGCCCGGTTTTTTCATCGCAATCAGTCGAGAGGGGTTAATGCAGGGGCTGAACTTGAGCATTCATCTGACTGGACTCTTCTTTGCTGCGATGCTGATGTTTCGCCTATTGAAGCGTGCTGAGTGGCTGCATTATATCCTTGCATTACCATGGGTGGGTAAACAGCTGGCTGTTTACGTCTGGATGATGGGCTACATGAAAGCAAATATCAGTGGGTTGCTTGGAGATTTGCGTTTGCAGTTCCAAATACGAAAAGATATAAAAAAATCACCTCTGTTGTTGATTTCTGCTTTTAAGCACGCCTTGGCTGATGCTTCTGAATATGCCTGTTTGCTGTGGTTGCGTTGGCCTAGTCAGATGCCTTTATTGCAGTCTATTCAGCATCCTGGAACTGATCAGACTCAATTCCAATTCAATAGTATTTCTGTGATTTCAATATCTCTTGGTTGCACGGCTTTTCTACTGGCGTGGCTGTGAACGAGTTGGATATGAATCAAAGGCTTGTGGATGGAGTGAATATGCAGCGTATTGCGATGGTTGTGGAATTTGATGGTCAGCCATTTCATGGTTGGCAGCAACAGAATAATGCCACTTCAGTGCAGGCCGCACTGCAGGATGCTCTACAGCATATAGAAGGCAAAACTGTGCAAGTAGCGGGAGCAGGGCGAACGGATGCTGGAGTTCATGCTGAAGCAATGCTGGCGCATGCCGATGTGGATGCAACGCGCTGGCAGCGATCTCATCTGGCTTATATACATGGCTGTAATAGTTTTTTGCCTGATCAGATCCGGATTGTCGGTGTGCGGGCAGTGCAATCGGATTTCCATGCGCGTTTTGATTGCCGGGGACGTTCATACCGTTATCAAATTTGGAATCGTAATACGGCATCGGCGCTACATCGTTGGCAACACTGGTGGATACCCAGAGTATTGGATGTGGCTTCCATACAGCAAGCAGCAGAGCATTGTATGGGCAGACAAGACTTTAGTGCATTGCGCGCAGCTGGATGTCAGGCCGCCAGCGCTACCCGATGTATCAGTGCATTGTCGATTGAGAAGACCGGGCATTGCATCACTATATCCGTGTCAGCAGATGCATTCCTCTATCATATGGTGCGTAATCTGGTGGGTAATCTGGTGGACGTGGGGCGTGGTCGATCAACACCGGATGCATTCGCTAGCTTACTAGCAAACAAAAATAGAAGTCTTGGAGCTGCGACTGCACCAGCACATGGTTTATATTTTGTTGATGCTAAATATGATGATTTTTGTAGTCAGGAATTAATCGGTTCAGTTTAGCTTGCCAAGGCTATTGCGATGGCCTCTTTTAACTTCTCCATATTGATGGGTTTATCCAATAGTGTGACATGATTATTAATCACTTGTAGTAACTGCTCATCTTCACCAAAGGCTGAGATCATGATAATAGGCATTTTAGCATCGAGCAGTCGAATATTTTCAACCAGTTTTAAACCATCCATGATCGGCATTTTGTAGTCGGTGATGATCAGATCAAAATGACTCTTTTCCTGTTGAAAGATTTCAAGGGCATGTTGCCCATTATTGGCCGTTTCAGACGAGATATGCATATGCGTAAGCATGGCTTGGTGAATTTTTAAAATATCAGGTACATCATCGACTACGAGCACGTGATAATTGCGATCCTGAGTGAGCTGTGGTGCGGGAGCTTTATACTTGGGCGCGTTGTTATGCTGTGCGTAACTGTCTGTCTGTTCAGGATCTGAAATATAAGGTGGTAAATGAATCGTGAATAGAGTGTTTTGATGCGGGCTGGATTCAACCTCAATACAACCATGGTGGCGTTTGATAATGCGCTCCACCATGGTTAAGCCAAGGCCTGAACCACCTTGTTTACTTCTTGATGTCCAGAATGGTTTGAAGATGGTATCAAGGTTGTCTGCTTCAATGCCCACGCCATTGTCTCTGACTCGAATGCATAGGCAGGGGTGGCCCGGCTTAGAGAGCTTATGATCGGAATCATTGCGAATTTGTATTTCGATAAAACCAGCATCGGATATAGCTTGAGTAGAGTTGTTGATGAGATTTAATAATATTTGTTCGATTTCAGTGATGCTGATGCACACGTCAATCAAAGGATCGTCAATATGGCACTGCAACTGGGTGTGCCGAGGCAGTTGTAAACGGGCAAGGCCAATGATGTGTTCAAGCGGTTGAGCCAGTGTACCTCCTTTTGTATAGCTGGCGATTGTTCTGTTCTCACTATTTTGTCCAAGCTTCAACAGATGAGTGATCAGTTCTGATCCACGGTCACCAGCTGCGATGATGGCTTCAAGCTGTTGTTGTTCAGCTAGATTGTTGCTATTCATCTGTATCACTTCGGCATAGCCAATCATATTGGTTAGTACATTGCGAAAATCATGTACAATACCAGCCACCAATGTGGACATATAAGCATGCCGATGCACCGATTCGAGCTCTTCCTGCATGGTTTCACGTTGTGTAATATCATACACAAAACAGACACCGATCCATTTACTGCGCCAACGCATAGAGATTGCACTGCACATTAATTTAAGAATATTACCGGCTCTATCCTGGCCTCGAATATACTTGCTTTGCGCGATCTGTTTCTGGTTGCTTTTATTGATCTCAAATACAGATTTGCAGAAGTTCACCAGCTCCTGACTATCTTCATCCACAGTAATGATATCTACATGTGGTTTGTTCAGGTGGTCACACTTATATTGAAACAGTTCCCGCATGGCTGCATTGGAGTAAATAATGCGCGGTTTTTGTTTCTGATCCAATTCAAATGTGAAAATGGGCAGTGGGCCTTTGTCCATCAGATGGAATGAGTTTTCTTCTGCTTCTGCCTGCATTTTCAGTGCATTTTCAGCTTTTCTTCCAATCAAATAGATGTAGAGAGGAATAACGATCAGGGCTCCAATCTGCCAGCCAAGTAGCGTATAATCTGTTGTTATGTTGGCGTAGTTGTCGGCATACATCGCCATCAATATCAGACCAATGAAACTGGTTAGCTGGGAATAAAGCAGCATGGCATTGCCGAAGCGAAAGCTGTTGCCAAAGATAATGACCAGAAGAATAAAGTAGAGACCACTCGACAGCCCACCATCAATAAGCATCGCAAAGGTGACGACAAAGGTGTCGAATAGTGGAAAGAATAGCATGCGATAGGCGGATAAAGGTGTACGGCGAATAGCAGGTATTGAGAGTAAAGTGCTTAGGAAGTATGTAACCGTGACGTATAGAAAGATATTTTGGTAGTGGGCAAAGCTCTCGGCATGCAGATAGAGATAAATAAGACCGGCACAGGCAAAAGCGAGGCGAGCATAAGCTTGTTCAACTTGTGATTGAGATAAAGATTTATCATCCATCTGACCGCGTTTGATCAACCAGTTTTCGATGATAAATTGATTCAGCAACTTGTAACCATCACAAGATACAAAATGAAGTGCCAAATCTGAAGCGTTATTTTCTTTCCGTTCATAGTCTATGAGTCTAAGAGAATTTCTACCTACTGCAAGGTGATTATTGCTAAAAATATGTCATCTGTTTATGCCTGATTATTCATGAATCGGCGTGATGATCGCACTGGGGTTTTGTTTGCAAGGCGTTTTTGTGCGCAACTGCTTAGCCGCTGCTTACGGACGCGTGAGCAAGGATTCGTTGCGTGCAAAGGAACAAACGAGGGTGCGGCTCTATTCATGGAATAATCCTGTTTAAATTGAAGGTGCTTTTACAGTGACTGATGTGCTACTGTTCGGGCACAATTTTAGCGTGTATTTTCAATGAAAATCACGAATTTTCTTTCAGGAGTCATCCATGTTGTATGTTGCCGTTCGGGCTGCCAGGCGAGCCGGAGATATGATTGCTCGGGCTTATGATGATCGTGATGGCCTGAAAATCAGCCAGAAAAGTGATCGGGACTATGTCACAGAAGTGGATCAGCGCGCTGAAGATCTGATTGTGAGAGAAATCTCACATCATTATCCGGAGCACGGAATTGTGTCCGAAGAGATGAAAACGCATTTGCGTCCGGATGCTGATATTCAATGGTATATTGATCCGTTGGATGGAACATCGAATTTTATTCATGGTTATCCCCATTTTGCGGTATCTATTGCAGCATGGAAAAATGGTAAACCTCTGCTTTCGGTGATTCATGATCCTATCCGTGATGAAACCTTTGAGGCACGTAATGGTGGTGGTGCATTCTTGAATCGCCGCAGGCTGCGTGTGAGTTCAGAAAAGAAACTCGATCATGCGATGTTTGCATCGGGTATGCCATCTTACCAACGTGACTCCATTGATCTGTTTCAGAAGCGTATGGATCTCTGTATGCGCAATATGGACGCCTATCGACGTGGTGGTTCAGCGGCACTTGATCTGGCTTATGTTGCAGCAGGTCGTTTGGATGTCTATTGGGAAGCGGGTTTACGTTCATGGGATATTGCAGCCGGTTACCTGCTGGTACAGGAAGCAGGTGGTCTGGCAACAGATTTGAACGGATCGACTGTGGATCTTGAAAAGGGTGATATATTGGCTTCAAATCCACACTTACACTCTAGCGTGTCACGTTTGTTGAAGGTTTAACACTTCATTGAAACTGGTTGACATAAAATAACAGCTTATGCTGTTTTCGGTCGCATTGAATAAACAGCAGTTGATCTATACTCGTCATACCCCAGGCTAGCGTCCCTGCTAAAGCAGTATTCACCTTTTAGTGGGACACTGCTGGGTTTAAGTTCTTTGCTCCGGGGTTTTTATACTTGGAGCGAATCAGTGTCCTTCTTTCTTGAGTAATAAAAATAGAGCAAAGCCACCGAAGACCAGGCTGGGTAACCAGGCTGCGAATGAGGCGGGCAGATGTTCGCTATTGGCCAGGAGATAACTGGCATTACCCAAAATATAATAACAGAGGCCAAGTGCGATGGTGAGGATGAGTCCCCATGATGCGTTAGTGTTACGGCTTCCGGAGTGCAGGCAGAGAGCGGCTGCCAGTATCACCATCAGAAGACAGGATAACGGGCCGGAAAACTTCTTATGCAGAGCGTAGTTATAAGCGCTATTGCTTAAGCCTGCATGTTCAAGGCTTTGGATATAATGATACAGTTGAGAGACACCCATATGACGTGGTTTAGGCAATTCCGTTGCTTCTGGCCCGGCTGTTGATGTGATGGTGTAGGTGTCGTGTTGTTGCATCTGCATGCCTTGATGGCTTGATGGTGTACTGATGTGAACATTATGCAGTTGCCAAGCTCCTTCTGCATAATGGGCTTTGCTGCCGTCGATACGTTTGACCCAGCTCCCCTGGTTATCCGTTTCAAGCATGGAGAGGGCAAAGTTTTCCCCTGTCAGAGGTGTTAAACGAAAGAAACGATGGCCATCTTTTAACCACTGAATACCATGTTTCTGAGCTTCTTTATGCTGAATATGGACACGTTCAATAGTGTCCAGGCGTTCGTTGGTTGTAGGCGTTATCCATTCGCCGATAGCGAAGCTGAGCATTGCTGCGAGCATAGCGACAGTTAACAGCGGCGTGAGAAGTTTGTTGATCCCCAAGCCGGCTGCGCGTACAGCCACCATTTCATGATGGCGAGAGAGTTCGATGAGGTAAACGCTGCTACCGACCAGCGCAATGATGGGCATAAACTCGGAAACCATAAATGGAACTTTGAGCAGCATATATTCAATCATCAGGTTGCTGGTCAACCCGCTACCAAGGTGGCGGGCTTTGTCGAAGGATTCGATAATGAGATATATGGACAGAAGCACTGCCATGGTAAATAGCGATCGGCTCATACAACCGGAAAATATCCATCTGAAAATAACAGGCATGGCCTAAGCCTAAGTATCCAACTCAGGAAAGGAAGCTGTTGATGTAATTTGTTGTTTTTCTATTCGAATATAGGTCGTAAATAGCGTGATTTCCTGCCTGTTACAGAGGCAGAAAGTCGACGATATATGCCCGACTCCAAATTTAATTTCATTTTTCTCAAAATAATTGAAAAAAGTGCGTTTTATCATCAATATTGATGATGCGGATGGCTCTGTTGATGCGCTAGGGTGCGTTTTTCGATGTGGTTTGAATGCAGAGCCAGATCTCCTGGGGATAAATAGATGAAATTCACAATCAACGGGGGCAGACTCGATTGATTTTAATAAATAAAACTATTCCTTTAAATTCAAGTCTTTAATGAGGCTTTAAAGTGCTGCGCCCATTGATTTCTTGATTTTGTTAGCTGATTTGAAGCAGTCGATGTGATTTATGAGTTTGTGGATTTAGAGAAATTGTCCTGACAGTTTGGGCACATGCCATGTGTGATTTGGGCATCAGTATGGCCTTCAAAGTATTGTTCCAAACGAACCCACTCACCGCTGTCATCTTTGATCTTATTGCCGCACCATGCACAGATTGGGACAAGGCCACTGATGGTTTTGATGGTTGCAATGGCCTCCTGTAAATCACTGTTTTTAAGCTGTAATGCATTGTTTGAGTCGTTCAGATCTCTAGCTGCCTGTTGCCGCTCAGTGATGTCACGCCCGATAGCAATAATATACTTTTGTTGGCTTTTTTCATCAGTGATGGCGGAAGCGATATATTCTGTAGGAACCTGATGTCCGTCTTTGCAAATCAGATTCATTTCGATGGTTTTGTGCTCACCATCGATGATCTGTTGAATGAGCCCTTCGGTGATCTGAAGATCTTTCTGACCATAATATGAGTTGGGAGCAGGAAGCATGGCAATCTCTTCATTAGAGTAACCAGATATATCTCTAAATGCTTTGTTCCAGCGAATAGCTTTACCTGTCGCGGGGTTAAATAGGAAAAATGTATCCAGCTGAGCATCCAATGTGACATCAATAAAGCTGAGGGCTTGCTCCAGCTTTTCATTAGAAGTGTGTAATCTGCTTTCGGCAACTTTGAGTTCATTGATATCCTGAATCGACCCTCCCATCCGAATGGCTGTTCCGGAATTATCACGAATTGCGATACCACGGTCTCTGAACCACCTGTATTCGCCAGACTTGCTTTGTAGCCGCTGCTCACAATCGTATGGACTGTTTTCTTTTAAATGTTTATCAAGCATTGAGAGGGCACGACCTTTATCATCGGGATGGATTCTGGATTCCCATGTACTGTACTTCTCGGGGATAATTTCACTTTCAGAGTAGCCAAGTAGCCTCTTCCATTGGGGCGCATGCCATTCATAATTGGTTTTTATGTCCCATAACCATAACCCATCACTTGTGCCATTGGTGGCAATCTCGAGTCGTTCGCTTTTATCTTTGATCTCATCACGCAGCTCTATCTGTTGAGTGATATCTTCAACTGCAGAGATAAAATAATCAGCTTCTCCTTCGTCATTGCGAACGAGTGTAACTGTTAGCAGTGCATGGATCGTTTTTCCATCTTTCCGGATATAACGTTTCTCCATGCTGTAGCCATCGATTTCTCCTGCAATGGTTTGCTGCAGGCGATCCATATCTTTTTCAAGGTCTTCCGGGTGGGTGATCTCCTGAAAGGTTATTTTTAGTAGATCTTTAGCTGAATAGTGGAGAATTTTACATAAAGCACTGTTCACCCGAAGCCAACCTCCATCCGTGGCAACGTGAGCCAGGCCGATGCCGGCATGGTCGAAGGTGGATCTGAAGAGTTGTTCACTTTTTTCTATCTGCTGGGATATGCGTGTGGTAATACGTTGAAACCCCCATGATCCGATGAAGATCAAAACAGTTGCAATAAAAGCGGCAACCCAGGCTGCTAGAATAAATGGTGCTTGTATCTCTTTTAAATCAATTTTTGCGACGACTCCGAGATTGAGGTTCGCTACAGGTTCATAGGCAGCAAGCACTCTTTGTCCGCGATAGTCATTGCCAACCAGAGTTCCTGATTCCCCCTGCAGAGCGAGGCTCATTGCTTCTGCCTCATTACTTTTGAATGCTACTGGGTGGGGGTTCGTCAGGTCATGATGTCGGTGGTTTAATAAAAAAATGATTTGATTGTTTTCAAGTTTGGCCAGAGTGAATTCACCGGTTTCTCCGAAACCTTTAAAATTTTGATGTGCCTCTCTGATTTGCGCCAGAGTATTGTCAAATGCATGTTCACCGGAATGCTTTTGATCAAAACGGGCAACGGATTCCATCAGTCGAGCCTGACTTTGGACTGTTTCAATGAGGCGTTGCTCCTCCTCATGAAAGGCAACTTGGTAGAGCATGGTAATAGATATAGCCATCACTATCACCGTAATGGTGATCATAATAGAGATCAGGTACAGACCTTTTTTGCGTATAGCAGTCATCTTATCAGATTAGATGAGCATAAATGATGCCATGAATGACGCTAGACCATTTGGATGGCAGTCAGCTAGTTGTGCACCAAGCTTAAAATGGGCGTAGGTTTGGGCTCGCGAGAGTTCCAGAGATATTAAACTGCTTTGCTTGATTGCCAAGAAGGGCTGCAAGTGATGCAGCTTCAGGTTTTTTACCTACTTCGATTCGAATCTGTCCGTTCAAAGGCCATCTTTCAGGTTGCATTGTGCTTGTAGCAATGCTGCCTTTAGAGCTCAGTAGCAATGTGCTTCCACCATCAATATTCCATTGCCAGGGTGTACCAGTTTCACTATTTTGTAAACTCAGTTTGTAATCACCCAGTGGTGTCTTCATAGATGCCATCTCAACAGCAGCAGAGCTCCATGTAATATCGATCTGCCCGTTTAATGGATGTGCATTGATGGCATTCAATAAAAGCGTACCTGTCGCCTGAATTTGACCGCTGGTTTTAACAGGAATAGGGATGTTCTTCGCGAGAAGAGGCTGAAGGGCGGCAGTTTCCAACAAGGCATTGAATGACTGTACATCAATGACATCACCCTGTTTACTCACTACAGCAGTGGCTTGCTGTCCTTGCCAGCTTGTATCAAGCTGAATAGCGATAGTACCGGTGAGCAGTGATGACCAGGCAGGGCTCAGACTCAGGCTATCTAGTACGATAGGAGCGGGGAGTTGGCTTGTTTGAACTTTGAACTGATCAAAATGAACAGTGAAACCTTCGATCTGTAAGGCGTGATATTGGAGAGTGATGCCATGTTGTCTGGACTGTTGGCTTATTTGTGCTTGCAGCCATGGTTCAGGTTGCAAGCGCATAAGGCTAAATAACAACAGTGCTACAATGAAGACGAGGAGCAGTTGCCGCCATGAGGCATGAGGCTGTTGTTCGCTTGGAAGGGCAGTTGTAGTCATGGCAATAGTTAGCGAATATCGTAGTGAATATTTTGAATGCCGCCGGCGCGGATTAGCTCGAGATCAAGTGAAGGAGCGTTTTTTAACTTGGTATAAATATTCATGGCTTGTTGTGCTCCAGTAATTTTTTCACCATTGATACTGGTGATAATGTCGCCATTTTTTAGGCCGGCCTGTTGATAAAGTGAGCCGGGAACAATATTAGAGACGCTGAATCCTCCTACTTGGCCGTTTACAAAATGAGGTATGGCACGAGCTTGTGATAGCAGCGCGGGGAAGTTTTGCAGCTGCTTTTGTAAATGGGCACGCCCAATAATTTTACTCATCGGTGGTTTAGTGTGTGGGGTTCTTGATGGTAAAGTCTCGGTTGTTGCGCTTGGTGTTGAATTTAATTTGCCATTTTGTTCGAGAGAAATGCGTTCCAAATTGCCACTTCGATCTACTAATATGGATTCGGCTTCTACCGTTTTCAGAACTACACCGGCTTGAATGGTATCACCGAGAAAAAAAGCGCGTTGCTCGGAGCCTCGTGAGATAGCAATAATGGCAGCAGAGCTTTTACCTGCCACAACTGTTCCGAGTAGCTTTATGGTTAGTGGGCGCAGCACAACGGGCTTGGGTCTCGCTATAGTCGGTGCAATCGGTTGAGCTTTTATCTGGGGGGGCTGGCCAAACAGTTTCACTGCAAGCATAGCGTTCAGGTCTGGCAATACGACGACAGTTTTTTCAATATTTTCGACCATGTTTGAAAGCGAGCTCTCTTCTTTAGGTAATAACCAGCCAGCCACCATCCAGGCCAATAGAATGATCAGAGCCAGCTCACTCAACAAAGGCAATTTTTTCAACGATGATAATACATATGTCATCAGGCTTCCTTGTCACTTAGAGATGTCATGGAAGGCAACATTATCAAGACAGCATAGATAAAGCGAACATGCAGCTTTTGCCAAGGTCAAAAGAGTATCAAAGTATTGCCGTATGGCGCAGTTCATGGCGTATCGCTACACTGCCGACCCAATGAATAAGATAAAACAAACCCACATACGTAATTTTTCTATTATTGCCCATATTGATCATGGTAAATCCACACTGGCTGACCGCTTGATTGAGGTGACTGGTGCGCTCTCTGAGCGTGAGATGAAAACCAAACAGGTGCTCGATTCAATGGATCTTGAGCAGGAGCGCGGTATTACTATTAAGTCGCAGACTGCGAGCTTAATGTATACGGCAAAAAATGGTGAGACCTATCAATTGAACCTCATCGATACTCCAGGCCATGTTGATTTCACCTATGAAGTCTCCCGTTCTTTACAGGCTTGTGAGGGCGCTCTGCTGATTGTTGATGCCGCGCAAGGTGTGGAAGCGCAGACCTTAGCGAATGTCTACCTGGCTATGGATAATGATCTCGAAATTATTCCGATCATCAATAAAATAGATCTACCGAGCGCTGATATCGAAGAAGCCAAACGGCAGATTGAAGATGTGATTGGCCTTGATGCTTCGTTTGCAATTCCTGTCTCTGCCAAAACAGGGGTAGGCATTAACGAAGTGCTTGAAGCGATTGTTGAATTTGTGCCAGCACCGGAAAACCGTGATGATAAACCACTGCGAGCGCTGGTGGTGGATTCCTGGTTTGATGCCTATGTTGGTGCAATGGCATTGATTCGCGTGGTTGAAGGCGTGTTGAAAAAAGGAGATCGTTTCCGTTTGATGTCGATGCCGACAGCGGCCAGTTATGAAGTGATGGATGTTGGCTGTTTTGTGCCTACACCATTTTCTACGCCGCAGCTGGCTTCGGGTTCGGTGGGTTATTTGACCGGTGGTATCAAGAACCTGGCCGATTTGAAGGTTGGTGATACGGTAACAACGTTAAAAGGTGGTTCGACCGAGCCGCTGCCTGGTTATCGTGAACCCAAAGCGATGGTGTTTTCCGGTCTCTATCCGGTCGACTCTGCCGATTATAACGATCTGCGTGATTCATTGGAAAAGCTGAATATGAATGATCCTGCTTTTAGCTATGAAGCGGAAAATTCATCGGCTTTAGGTTTGGGCTTTCGTTGTGGTTTCCTTGGTCTGCTGCATATGGAAATTGTGCAGGAGCGTTTGGAGCGTGAATATGGTCAGGATCTGATTACCACTGCGCCATCGGTGATTTACAGGGTATATACAAACGATGGCGAGATGATTGAAATCTCTAATCCGAGCGAATTTCCTGAGGCGAAAGATATTGATCGCATTGAAGAGCCGACGGTGTTGGCCAATGTATTTATGCCGGAAGAGTTTGTTGGTGCGCTGATTAAGCTGTGCCAGGAACGGCGTGGTATTCAGCAGGATATGAAATTTATCGGACAGGGCAGGGTGATGTTGACCTATCGTCTGCCGCTGGCTGAGATGGTGATCGATTTTTATGATCGTCTGAAATCGGTATCGCGTGGTTATGCCTCAATGGATTATGAGCTATCTGATTTTTGCGAAGATGATGTGGTGAAACTCGATGTGTTGGTGCATGCGGAAACGGTGGATGCACTCTCTTTGATTGTGCATCGATCTATTGCAGAGTCGCGTGGTCGTGCGCTGGTTAAAAAGTTACGTGAATTGATTCCACGCCAGCAGTTTGATGTGCCTTTGCAGGCAGCTATTGGCGGTCGTATTTTGGCTAGGGAAACGATCAAAGCAGTACGTAAGAACGTGATTGCCAAATGTTATGGTGGTGATATTAGCCGTAAGCGTAAACTGCTTGAAAAGCAGAAAAAGGGTAAGAAGCGCATGAAAAACATTGGTAGTGTGGAAGTGCCGCAAGAAGCCTTTTTGGCAGTGCTAAAACTTAACGAATCATAGATGTTTGAATGATATGCAGAATAAAAGCGTGATAAGAGAAGGGAATGAAGATGAGCGAGAATAAAAAACCAGTCTGGCAAGAGTGGATTGAGAGCCTGATTATTATTGCATTGCTAGCTATTGTGATTCGTAGTTTTATTGTTGCACCGTTTAAAATCCCATCATCGAGCATGATTCCTACCCTGGAAATCGGTGATTATCTGTTTGTATTGCGTTATCCCTATGGTTTTAAAATACCCTTGACCGATATTCAATTAATGTCGAAAGAGGTGGCGCGCGGTGACGTGGCGGTATTTGTTTACCCGGAAGATAAGAGCAAAGATTATATCAAACGTATTGTGGGTATCCCTGGCGATACAATTGTCTATCGTGATAATAAATTGAGTGTGAACGGTAAAATGATGCCTTTGCGATCAAAGGGCACTCGAACCTATTTTATGCAGGGTGGTAATTCAGATGTTTCCGGTCTGTTTGAGGAAGATTTTGAAGGCATCAAACATGATGTGCTGCGCCAAAACTTTTCAATTCGTGATGGTGAATGGAAAGTGCCAGAGGGTATGTATTTTTCTATGGGTGATAATCGCAATAATTCACGTGATTCGCGTTTCTGGGGGTTTGTGCCGCAGTCTTACATGGTTGGACGTGCAGCTATTGTCTGGTGGTCTTGGGATAGTAGTACGAGTTCCGTACGTTGGGACCGCATTGGACATGTGATTGAATAAACTTATGCCGGATTACGCTCCGATAGCCTTTCAGTCGGAGGCTGGCTTCTCTGTATTTAAATTATTGTTCTGGCTTGCATTATGGGGTTTTGTGATACTCAATAGTGCTGTGATTGCACAGGCATATTACAATAATAGTAAAGTGCAGGACTGTTTTGAAAGTTTAACGCGTATGATGCCTGCAGCAGAGGAATCAGAAGTACGGACTAAAATGGATGCGCTGTTTCGTTTGCAATATATTGATCCGGATGATTTTCCCGCGACCTTTTATGAAAAGCTGCAGATGAATGCAACAGGCCATGGTCTTGAGATTTCATCTTTGTATGATGTCACCGTTTGGCCATTGGGAAAAGTTGAAGCAGTCGATGAAACGGGTGAATATGATCCTGAACATTTAAGCGGCATGGATATATTAAAACATAAGATACGCATTGATCTCTCTTTTAGTCCCTATGCTATTTCTGCTGTCGGAGGCCAATAATGGCTGACGCTTTGCATCAGTTGGAAACACACATTGATTATCAGTTTTCAGATAAGCAGTTGTTGCAACGGGCATTGCGACATCGCTCTGCCAATCAGGCCGCCAATGGTAATCACATGGAGCGCCTGGAGTTTCTTGGTGATGCGGTACTGGGTTTGGTGATATCGAAGTATTTGCATCATCGTTTTCCTGATAAGCAGGAAGGCGACCTTTCGCGCATGCGTGCAGCATTGGTGCGAAAAGAGAGCCTGTTTGAGGTTGCTCAAGCCTGGGGTTTGATGGCATATCTGAATGTTGGAGATAGTGAGCGCAGTGATAAGCTTCGTGGCATTAAATCTCCATCAATTGCAGCCAACGCGGTTGAAGCTGTGATTGGAGCAGTATTTGAAGATGGTGGCTGGGATGCGGCGCACCAATTGGTGAAGCGAACATGGCAAGGGATGCTCAAGGGTATTGGCGACGTAGACACTCGCGATGCAAAAAGTCGTTTGCAGGAGTTTACCCAGTCGAAAGAGTGGGGCTTACCTAAGTATGAACTGTTTGATTTGGGAGTGGGCTGTTCGCCACGTTTCCGAGCCAAGTGCAGGGTAAATGGTGAATTGCTCGGTGAAGGGTGTGGTGAGCGAAAGAAAATAGCTGAGATTGAGGCGGCGGAGCAAGCATGGCAACAACTGAAGAATTGAACGAAACATCATTTCGCTGTGGGACGGTGGCACTGCTGGGCGTGCCAAACGTAGGAAAATCCACTCTGATGAATTATGTGATCGGGGCAAAAGTAGCGATTGTGACACCCAAACCACAGACTACACGTCATCGTATTTTAGGTATCTACACTGCAGATGATCGCCAGATCATCTTTGTTGATACACCTGGTATTCATAAAGGGGGGCAGCAGCTTAACCGTAATATGGTGCGGGTGGCCTATGCTGCTGCTGAAGAGGCTGTTGTGTTGGCAATTATGCAAGATGCCAGTAAACCTTTGGATCAACCTACAAGAATGTTGATTGAGCGATTTGCTGACGGGCGCTTGAATCAGCCTCGAATTCATGTGCTCAATAAAGTGGATCGTGCGGATAAAGCCAGGCTACTGCCGCGTTTGCAGCAGATGCAGCAGCTTGATCCGGGTGCAAAAGCTTATATCCCTGTTTCAGCCCGAAAAGGCACACAGCTGGATAGTTTGCTCAATGAATTGACAAAATATTTGCCGCTACAGCCTGCAATACATGATCCTGATTGGTTTACTGATCAGAGTCAGCGCCAATTGGCGGCTGAATATGTGCGCGAGCAGGTATTTCTCTCCATGCATCAGGAGATTCCATTCCAGACAGCGGTGGATATCGAACGTTTCGAAGATCATGGTGATATGATTGAAATTGAAGCGGTGATTCTCGTTGGCAGTGAACGTCATAAACCGATGCTTATTGGCAAAGGCGGTGGTGGCATGAAGGCTGTTGGCACCAAAGCCAGGATGGGACTGCAAGAGATCCTTGGCTGTAGGGTAAACCTCAATATATGGGTTAAAGTCGATGAAGACTGGTTTGATCATCAGGGTAAATTGATTGATCTCGGTTTGGGCGCAGAGCATTAAATGATCTGGCTTCAAAGCGAGACTTTAATATTGGAGAGATGAACGATGAATGCGCCATTGCTTAAAGTTTCGAATCTGCATAAATATTTTTCTGCTGCAGCGGGCAAACTTCATATTCTTCAGGGTATTGATTTTGAAGTGAATGAAGGTGAATTTCTGGCTGTGGTGGGTGAGTCAGGCTCTGGCAAATCCACCATGCTGCAGATACTGGGTACACTTGAACAACCGGATGTGGGGGAAGTTCGCCTGGATGGGGGATTGATACATGGCCTTGGCTCAAATCGACAGGCACAACTGCGCAATGAGAAAATCGGTTTTGTTTATCAAGCCCATCACCTGATTCCTGAGTTGACTGCACTGGAAAATGTAACCTTACCGCTGTTGGTGCAGGGGATGAATGCAGCAGCAGCGGAGCGGCGTGGTTATGAGTTGTTGGCCAGGCTGAATATGAGTGCTCGCGCTCAACATGTGCCGGGAAAACTCTCCGGTGGTGAAGCGCAGCGGGTGGCTGTGGCAAGATCATTGTCAGCCAGACCGAGGCTTTTACTGGCGGATGAACCGACCGGTAATCTCGATGAAAGAACGGCGCAAGAGGTGTTTGAACTGTTGCGCCTGCTGTGCAGGGAAGAGCGTGCCGCCGTGGTGATGGTGACGCATAGCAAAATGCTGGCGAAGGCCTGTGATCGGGTTTTGCGTTTGCATGACGGACAAGTGGTTACGACCTAATAGTTGCTGTAGCTCTTAATGCTTGTCTGTTTTCAGCCTTTTTGAGGGCTGATAAATCCATATGAGTTCTCTGTCTCAGTCATGAAAATCTTTGACAGATTAGTAGCTTCTGATAATCTCCACATGTTGATTCTAGCAAGGTCAGTAAGTGACCTGATTTAATTGTTATTATAGGTGAGGGAACGTGACCAAAGCTGAGATTGCCAAAATTGTTCATGAACGCGTCGGTTTGACTAAAAAAGAGTCAGCTCAAATCGTTGAGTCTGTATTGGCTGAAGTACGGAAATCCCTTGAAAATGGCGATAATGTTAAACTTTCGGGTTTCGGTCATTTTATTGTGCGCCAAAAGCATGCGAGACGGGGGCGTAACCCAAAAACAGGTGCGGATATCACCATCGCGCCACGTTCAGTTGTGACGTTTCGCGCTAGCCCGTTACTTAAACAGAAGTTGATTGGAGCAGATGAATGAACTCTAAACAAGCATTGGCTAAAGCGGGCGTTGAAGTCCCTGAACTTTCGGATAAGTTATTCTTCTCTATTCGTGAAGTTAGTGATGTTTGTGCCGTTGAGCCGCATGTTCTGCGTTATTGGGAAACAGAGTTTAAACACATCAATCCTGTCAAAAAAAGCGGTAATCGTCGTTTTTATCGTCATCGCGATGTCTATGCCGTACTGCAAATCAAACACCTTCTATATGATCTGAATTTCACTATTCGCGGTGCTAAAAAGCGCCTGCTCAGTGGTGATATCGAAGATATCGTTGAACAGAAAGATAGTCAGACTGTTCTTAAACAGTTGAAGCAAGAGCTGAAAGAGATTCATTCTCTACTAGCTTAAATTCCTAGGTTCTATTTCTTAGTACAATTTATCTTAAGTTTTAAATCAATCGGGGCGTAGCGCAGCCTGGTAGCGCACTACACTGGGGGTGTAGTGGTCGGAGGTTCAAATCCTCTCGTCCCGACCATTTTTCTTTTTCAATATTTTGTGATGTTATCTTCTATTTATGTTCTGTTTCTTGTTTTAATTATTAGCGTGTTGAATCCGTGAAAAGAAGAGATCTGATGTTGCCTGCTGAGTACCACTACAGTTATTTAGACCAACTTATATTTCATCACAGCCATGCCGCGACGGTTTGTGATTTATCTTAAGTGTTTGTGGTATAGGCAAACTTCGTTCATTTCTTTTCAAAAAAACGAACCAAAGAAATTGCCCGACAATCTGCTTCTTCCTGCGTATTTACCGCTGAATGGGGCGAAAACCATTTCCGCCTTTTTCCATTCATCAATAAATACTACGGCGCACCTCGAAGCGGGTTATAAAGACGGGGGCCCTTTTTTTGGTTCGTTTGTTTGGGTTATGAGGATTAGATAAAGACTTTCTTTCTATTACAAAGTCATTTCAGGTTAAAGGAACCTATGAACAAAACGGACTAGATTTTATTAATTACATGAAAATTGATTTAAATCATGATGAGTTTTCTTATGCAATTGGGCGCTTATAAAGATGGGGCCTTTTATTATGTATATAAAGTAAGATAGTCCAATGCCTGTTCCCAAGCCAAAGCGATCATTCAGTAACGCGCTAAGATTTCGAAAAATGACGTTGAATTGGTGAGCACGTCTTCACAACAATAAGATGCAATCTAAACAGTTAGTCGTCTAAAAAAGGGTGACTGAAACCAATCTTAGAATCTACTCAGGGCCAGTAGGTGACCATGGCGGTGCAGGTTTCTGATATTTCGATGCGGGATACTCTTAAACGATCATTATCGAGTCTGCCCCTCATCTCTTTGTACAGTTCGCGTGCAACATTTTCACTGGATGGGTTGATGACATCAAAGGGGGCGACATCGTTTAGGTTATAGTGATCCCAAGGCTCTAAAGCGGCTTTAAGCTCGGTTTTCATGATTTTGTAGTCTATGCCTAGGCCGAGTTGATCAAGCTCTTCACATTCGACATAGAGTTTTACATGCCAGTTGTGCCCATGCAGGCGTGCGCAGTCACCAGGGTAGTCGCGCAGGCTATGGGCGGCTGAGAAGTGGGTCTCGATGGATAGTTCGAATCTTGGGCTCATTTCTTGGCTCCAGGTAATAACATGGCTGCTGATACAGTGCGGCCTTCACCGACGAGAATATTATAGGTGCGAGCAGCAGCGCGCGAATCCATGCATTCAAAGCCAATATGATACTCTGCCATGTAGTCCAATATATCAGCGTTTGGGAATGCGGTTGTGCGGCCTGTCCCCAAGATTAGAACTTCAGGCGGCGACTCGATGAGAGGCCTGAGCTGTTCTATGGTGAGCTGACTTAAACGTTCCGGGCCCCAGGGTGTTGTGATCGTATTCTTATGAATATAGAGGCCGGTGTCATGCCTGTGCTGATTGAGCTGAAGGTATGCATCACCATAAGCAGTGAACAACAATGTTCCGGCCGGCAGGTTGGCGCTGATATCTCCTTTCATGAATGAGAGGAGTGTTTATTAGTCAACAGGGTTTTCAGCAAAGAATTAGGGCCGTGCTTCCATCTCTTTGATCTCATCTTCATCCTGCTTAAAGCGGCCTTCCAGCGCTAACATGACCGGGCTGGCAACATAGATGGATGAATAGGTACCGACCAGAATACCGGCAATCAGAGCAAAGGCGAAATCATGAATGACTTCTCCACCAAGGATGAATAGCGCCATCACCACCAGAAGGGTGGTCAACGATGTCATCAGGGTGCGCGATAGGGTCTGGTTGATTGAACCATTAACAACATTAGTTTCGCTTTCAGGTCTTTTGCGTTTCCTGTTGATTTCAAAGTTTTCACGGATTCGGTCAAATACCACGATGGTATCATTCAATGAATAACCTATTACCGTTAACAGTGCAGCAATCACAGGTAGGGAAAACTCTTTTCCTGTTAAGGCGAAGAGTCCAACCACAATGGTGATATCATGCAGTAGAGCTGCATCGGCACCAAGCGCAAAACGGAACTCAAAACGGAAGGTGACATAGATAAGGATAGCCAGCATAGCGACCAATACAGCCATGATGCCTGCTCGGGTTAGCTCTTCACCAACCTGTGGGCCAACAAACTCAACACGACGCATTTCAATCGCATCAGCACCAAATTTTTCACCTAAACCATCCAGAATAGCATTGCTGATGGTGGATGAGTCTTCGGTGTTTTTGTTTTGAACACGGATCAGGATCTCTTCAGGCGCACCAAATTCCTGAATGACGGCATTGCCATAACCTTTTGGGGATATGGCATCGCGCACATCAGCAATGGCAGGTGCCTGATCGAATTTAACTTCAACCAGTGTACCGCCTGTGAAATCGATGCCGAAGTTTAAGCCTTTAACAGCCAGTGCGCCGAGTGATGTTAGCAGCATAACTGCTGAGATGATGAAGGCGATTTTGCGTTTGCCAATAAAATCATAGTGAAGATCGGGACTTATCAGTTGCATGTTTGGTTACCTATAAACCTTAAATACTCAGTTTTTCAACCCGGCCATTTTTTGCAGTAGATGCTGCAACGATAGCGCGGGTGACAGTGATAGCGGTGAACATGGAAGCCAAAATACCGACAGATAGCGTGATCGCGAAACCTTTAACTGGCCCGGAACCAAACTGAAACAGTACGATTGCAGCGATCAGAGTAGTGATATTGGCATCGACAATCGTTGAGAAAGCCTTGGCATAGCCGCCATCAATAGCAGCTAAAGGCGTTTTGCCTAAGCGTAGCTCTTCACGGATACGTTCAAAGATAAGTACATTGGCGTCAACTGCCATACCAATCGTCAACACGATACCAGCAATGCCCGGCAGTGTTAGGGTGCCACCGATGATGCTCATTGCAGCCAGAATCAACAGCATATTGAAGATCAGAGCGACATTGGCAACGAGGCCGAACATACGGTAATAAATAGCCATAAAGATCAGCACCATAATGCAACCGACAATGATGGAGTTCATGCCCTGCTCAATGGAATCTTGTCCAAGGCTTGGGCCAATAGAGCGCTCTTCAACCACTTTAACAGGAGCGGGAAGGGCACCTGCACGCAGGATAATAGCTAGGTCATGTGCTTCAGCAGGTGAGAAGCTACCGGTGATTTGAGCTGAGCCACCAGCAATGCGTTCACGAATGACTGGCGCGGAATTCACCACACCTTCGAGAATAATGGCAAAACGTTCACCAACATGAGCTGTGGTCAGTTTATCAAATTTACGAGAGCCTTTGGTGTTGAACTTCAGTGTAACAGCATATTCATTGTAACGGGAATCAATGGAAACGCGTGCATCGGAAATTTCATTACCAGATAACTCGGTACGTTTTTTCAGCAGATAGGGTTGGCGGAAGTTGGTACCATCATTGCGAGTCTCTTCAGGGCCATACATGATGATGTCACCAGGTGGAATGCTGCCAGTCATGGCTTTATCGAGATCACCTTTTTCATCAACCAGTTTGAATTCCAGTTGAGCAGTACGGCCAATCAGCTGTTTAGCGTGAGCTGAATCTTCATAACCGGGAATCTGTACAAGAATACGGTGAGACCCCTGTTTGATGATCACGGGTTCAGTAGTACCAAGTGCATCAATACGACCACGAATGACTTCAATAGCCTGATCAACTGCAAATTTCCGGGTTTCATCAGCTACAGACTCTTTCAGAGTCAGGCTAAATGTTCTTTCGACAGGATCTGCCATGGTGTAGCCATCAAACGTTTCAGCCAATAACTGTTCTGCGTTGGCAAGATCAGCATCGTTTTTGATTGTGATGTTTAATGTCAGGCCTTCAGCGCTTAATTTTCTATAGCGGATTTTATCTTTACGCAGTACTTGCCGGGCTGTATCAATATCTTCCTCAACGCTGTGTGAAACAGCTTTATCAACATCAACATCGAGAACCAGGTGAATGCCGCCTTTAAGGTCCAAACCAAGACTCATTGGCTTGCTCAATGAGGCAGGCCACCAGGAAGGTACGGATGTGATATTGGGTAGAGCTCCCATTAGGGATACCACCAATACGGCTAAAATAAGCCAGATTTTCCAGCGCGGAAAGCTATGCATGGGTCGAATCCTTATGCTTTGTCTTGGGAATTTGTTGTTTCAGAAGTTGTGCTTTCGGTGCTTTCAACTTCAGAAGCTTTTTCTTCGGAGGCTTTGTTTTTGTTTGCTTTGCCTTTTTTGGCAGGCTTGCCGCCACTTGATTTTTCTTTTGTTGGGGCGATGTCAGCTAAACCGGCAACCGTGTCGCGTTTTACGTTAACTCGAACGCCTTCGGCGATTTCGACTTTAAGTACATCATCTTTAACGTCGATAACTTTACCGTATAAACCGCCAGATGTGAGGACTTTGTCACCTTTTTTCAGTTCATCAACCAGATTGCGGTGCTCTTTGAGCTTTTTCTGTTGCGGACGAATCAGTAGGAAATAGAAGATAACCATGATCAGAATCAATGGAATCAACGAGGCAAAACCTCCACTGCCATCCGCTGATTCAGCATAAGCGGGGTTAATGATAGCCATCGCTGCGACAACAGAGGCTATAGAAGATGAAAGAATGGATGGGGATGTCATGTGAATGGAGCTCCTAATTTTTGAGAGGCGGCGATTATGCATTGCTATGGTAGCGTTGTAAAAACTGTTTTTTGAATTCGGGCCAATTATTTTTCTCTAATGCTGTTCTGGCGCGCTTCATAAGATCACAATAGTAGTGGAGATTGTGCAATGTGTTCAATCGTGAGCTTAAAATCTCTTTTGCCATAAATAGATGGCGCAGATAAGAACGAGAAAAGTTTTTGCAGGTATAACAGCTACAGCTATCCATAATAGGGCGTTCATCATCAAAATGTTTGAGGTTTTTGATATTGATCTTGCCATCATCGGTAAAAAGCGTGCCGTTCCGGGCATTGCGGCTTGGCATGACACAGTCAAACATATCAATACCGCGATCAATGCCTTCAATCAAGTCAGCTGGGGTGCCGACACCCATGACATAATGCGGTTTCTCTTCAGGTAGATGAGGAGCTAAAGCATCAAGCATAGCCATCATCTCTTCTTTGGGTTCACCGACCGACAATCCTCCGATGGCAATGCCTTCAAAATCGATAGCTGAGACAGCTTCCAGACTTTCCAGTCGTAAATCTGGATACATACCGCCCTGCACAATGCCAAATAGGGCCTGAGTATCGTTGATCGGCAACGCCTCACGGCACTCACCAGCCCACCGCATCGACATCAGCATGGAGTCATTGGCTTCTTCATAGGTGGCGGGGTAGGGCGTGCACTCATCAAAGGCCATGACAATATCACTGCCCAGCTGGCGTTGAATCTCCATGCTCTCTTTGGGGCCGAGGAATACCTCTTTGCCATCAATATGGGAGCGGAAACGTACACCATGCTCTTCGATTTTACGTAATTCACCCAGTGACCAGACTTGAAAACCACCGGAGTCGGTGAGGATTGGGCGATCCCAGGCCATGAACTTGTGTAAGCCGCCCATTTTTTCAACCAGATCAGCACCCGGGCGTAACATCAGGTGATAGGTGTTACCAAGGATAATGCTGGCTTCGATATCATCGATCAGATCAGCCGGTGTAAGGCTCTTGACCGTGGCCTGTGTACCGACAGGCATAAATACGGGGGTTTCAACCACGCCATGCGGAAGTGTTACACGACCACGACGGGCGAAACCTGTTTCATCTTTTGCGAGTATTTCAAATGAGAGTGCTGACATGGGCCGCAGACTGACGAGGTGCTAAGAGCACATCAAGTTTCGCAGCGTATGACGATTGTGGTTAGCATGCTGCTGTGTCTATTTTGATTGCACCAGACTCTTTCAAAGGTTCGCTGATATCGCGCCAGGCTGCTGCTGCAATAGCGGCTGGGATTAGGTCTGTGAAGCCGGATGAGGAAATCATCTGCATGCCGTTGGCGGATGGTGGTGAAGGTACCTTGCATGTGTTGCAGGATATCTATGGTGGAGATCTGCGTGATGATGTTCTCTATTTTGATCATGATGCTTGTTCATGTGCCTTGATTGAATCAGCACGCTTTATCGGTCTTACATTACCATCCATGCAGGACGATGTGTTTGGTCGAGGTAGCACTGCCTTGGGGAATGCAGTGTGCAGAGCAATGGATACAGGCGTAGATAATATTCGCATTGCATTGGGCGGTAGTGCTACAGTGGATGGTGGTTTAGGGCTGCTCATGGCCCTGGGTTGTCGGGTGATGGATGGAGGTGGTGTACTGTTTCTGCTGATTTGAATGGTTTGATGCGGGCTAGACGGATTGATATTGATGGTATGGATGAGCGTATCAAACATGTACGTCTGACTCTGCTTTCAGATGTTCAGAACCCCTTATGCGGAAATAATGGGGCGGTTAATGTGTATGGGCCGCAGAAGGGTATTGAATCACATCGTTTGGCTGATGTGGAGAGTGCTATGCGGCATTGGGCCGATCTGTGTGAACAAATATTTGGGGTATCTGTGCAAGGAGGTCCCGCTTCGGGTGCGGCTGGAGGCATTGGTTTTGCATTGCAACTATTGGGCAGTGGGTTTGTTGTGAAAGTCGTTTCCGGTGCGGAGTTTGTTATGGAGGCCAGTGGCTTTGATCAAGCTCTGCATAAAGTGGATTGGGTCGTGAGCGGAGAAGGACGAAGCGATGAGCAGACTCTGCAGGGTAAATTGCCTTATAAAGTTGCGCAGGCAGCTAGGGGCGAAGGTGTATCCGTTGCGCTGATTTCGGGTGAAGTTTCAGACAGTCAGGTTTTGAAACCTTTCTTTGATCATACTGTTTCAGCGAAGCCTGAAGGAGTGCCTATTATTGAAGCTATGCAGCTGGCTGAATATCATTTGACTCAAGCTGCGGCGCAATGGGCAAGGGATATATCGGGAGGGTGACGTGAATATAATTGAATTTCCTGATCCATCACTGGCTAATGAAGAGGGATTACTAGCAGCTGGTGGGGATTTACAGCCGCAGACGTTGTTGGCTGCCTATAGTAAGGGGATATTTCCGTGGTATGCCGAAGATCAACCGATACTCTGGTGGGCACCAGATCCTCGCATGGTGCTATTTCCTACCGAGTTTCATTGTTCCAAACGTTTGGCGCGGCGCATGCGGCAGAATATTTATACGGTTTCGTTTGATGAGGGTTTTGAACAGGTTATCACAGCATGCGCAGAGATTCCGCGGCGAGGCGAGAATGGCACATGGATTTTTCCAGAGATGATTGAAGCCTATTGTCGAATGCATGCACTTGGTCATGCTCATTCGGTGGAAGTGTGGCAAGACGACGATTTAGTGGGTGGGCTCTATGGTCTGTTGTATCATCAAACCTTTTTTGCCGAATCAATGTTCAGTAAAAGTATTGATGCATCAAAAGTGGCATTGGCCATGTTGTGCGAACGCGCCTTGCAAGAGCAGTGGAAACTGATTGATTGTCAGTTTCACACCGATCATCTGCAAAGCCTCGGTGCGCGAGAAATTTCACGCCAGGAGTTCATAAGTCGAATCAGCAGCGCATAATGTTTTTATTACCTAGCTTGCCTCAGTCGCGCGTTGAATCTGCGTCGGCTGGATTTATTCCAAGGCACTGGCACCGTCGTTTAAGATAACGGTCAGTGGGCAGAGTTGGTTCTCTGATGAGTTGACTGGTTGTCGGTTTAATGATTTCATCATTTCTTTCTGCAAATGACATAAATTGAGTCATCAACGTCCATTTCCTTATACTTTTCTATTTCCAAAATTTCCCAATCTTTTTTAAATATTCTCTTAATGATCAATTCATTATAATTCACAGATAATAATTCACCATACTGTTCTTCGTTATCACCATACCAAAATGAGTGCAATACTATTCCATTTGGATTCAATATAGCATGTTGCCTATCAATTGACTCTCCACATTCTTGTCTCGATAGATGAATGAGTACTTTATTACTGTAAACCGCATCAAATTTGTTATCAGTATTGAGTGAAACGGCATCTAATTGTAATACATCAAAAGGAGGCTTTTTTGACTTGAGCCTTTCAACGAATACCGGTGAATTATCTGAGGCCGTTATTATATACTTTTTATTCAGTATTTCTGAATCCTTGCCCTCACCCATTCCCAGCTCTAAAACTTTTGATTCGGGCGATAAATAAGCACTCATCTTTTCAATTAAGTTTTGTCCAGTGAATCCTTCTGAAGATTTAATATATTCTTCTACATTTTTGTCTTTTTTATAGTAGTCCATATCTTGACCTCGTTAATTATTCAATTCTCGATAACGTTTAAGTATTTTCCGGTCGTCTGGAGCACCGTGTGATGTTTGGCAATTGCCATGTTCTCTACAAGCCTGGCGCATCCACTGAGAGTGAGCTCTGCCACAAAATCGGGGCAGTGTATGCGTTTATCATCCTAGCGAACGAGTAGTGATGCATGCAAGCATTCATTGCAACAAGGGATAGATTGAGCTACCAATGGGATAATTAGGTTATATTCTCTGAATCGAAAGGAAGACAATATGAGTTTGAAAAATAATCGTAAACAATTGGTCAAAACTGCGGTGCAGGGGAGTGTGGCACCTGCGCACCAATGGGCTCCATTTGAAGTGGGGTCGGCTGGAGAGGTTTTTTCGTGGCCTTCAACGGGTGGCATTACCTATAATGTGAAAATCGGTGATTCAGTGTTTGATTGGGCCGGTGAACATATTGAGCCGGGTGTGTCGACCACGATGAACCATAAAAACCGTAAATGTGAGTCGGGTTATCAGTTTCTCTCCTGTTGCGGTAATGAGGCTCTGGTGATCTCTGGCATGGCCAAGGGTGAAAAGGGGACTGTGTTGGGGCACCACGGTGGTGTTGAGCATTTGATGCTCGATTTTTCTGATGAGACTCTGGATAAGCTGACCTGTGACGATAAATTTTTGATTCGCGGTTATGGGCAAGGTTTGAAATTTGTCGATCATCCTGATGTGTTTATTTATAATCTTGATCCGGATGTGTTGGAGGCTTGGGGGCTTGTTGAGCGTGAAGATGGCAACATAGAGGTGCCGGTGAACGTGATTGTACCCGGCCATGCGATGGGTTCAGGCATTGGTGCGCTATCAGTTGCGACCGGGGACTATGATATTCTCTGCCATGATGAAGAGACGGTAGAGAAGTACGATATGAAGAAGTTACGTTTTGGCGATTTTGTGGCGGTGCTGGATCATGATAATCGCTATGGTCGTACCTATCGTAAAGCTGCGATCACTATCGGTGTGGTGATCCATTCCGATTCACCTTTGGCTGGTCATGGGCCGGGCATGATGACTTTGATGAGCGCATGTGATGCTAAGTTGGTGCCGGTGTTGAGTGAGGATGCGAATCTCGGTGTGATCAAGGAGATTGGTCGTTTTGCTTAATCTACTTTTAGTATGAAAGTCGCCTCTATTCAGATCTGCTCCGGGCTTGATAGGGATGCCAACCTTGCAACCGTTGAGCGTTTGTTTAAACAGGCTGCGGAGCAGGGTGCTGAATTGGCTTTGTTGCCGGAGACGTTTGTCTTTATGGGTGGCAGTGAAATAGAAAAGCGTCAGATGGCAGAGTCTCAAGAAGACTCTGCGACGCTTCGTTTTCTATCCGGGCAGGCGGCCAAACATCAGATGTCTATTGTCGGTGGTACGTTGTTGCTGAGAGGTGAGACAGACCGCTTGCGTAATGTTTGCCCTGCTTTTGACTCGGCCGGAGCGCTATTGGCTCTGTACGATAAAATTCATCTGTTTGATATGAATTATCAGGGTGAGTCGTACCATGAGTCAGCTCTGATTGATGCGGGCAGTGAGCCGGTAATGATTTCAGTTGGTGATTTCAAAGCTGGCCTGAGTATCTGTTACGACCTTCGTTTTCCCGAACTTTTTCGTAGATATGTAGATGATGGCTGCGAGCTATTATGTAATGTGGCGGCTTTCACTGCTGTGACTGGACGCGTGCATTGGCAGACATTGCTGCAGGCCAGAGCAATCGAAAATCAATGTTATGTACTGGCGTCGGCGCAGTCCGGTGAGCACCCTGATGGACGACAAACCTGGGGTCATAGTATGATTATTGATCCTTGGGGTGAGGTGTTATGCGAGCTTGCTGGAGGGGAGGGTGTGATCGTTGCAGATGTGTCAAAAAGCCGGCTTAAACAAGTGCGCCTGTCTCTGCCTGCTTTACAACATCGACGGCTTTGAAATGGTCGGATGCATTGTGAATGGTTTTAGTCATCTTGTAGCTTGACTTGGCTCAAACCCTTGTAGTTAAAGGCTTTCCCAAGTTACCCACAGAGGTTGTGGATAACTCAGTGGATAAGGTCTCCTAGTTTCATGTTTTACTTGCTTAAATGAAAGATATGGTTGTTTTGCTTAAAATATAGGCATTCATATTACGCCTTAATTAACAATAGCTTATCTATTTTATCTAAGCATGTAATGACGTTTGATTGCCTGTTCTTAAATAAATCTTAATTTTTCATGCAAGCAGTGGATAAAACTAGTTATTCCAATGCATTCAGTTGTCTTAAGGCTTCAAATGTAACAATCGAGCAGGCTGACGAAAGATTGAGTGAACGCACCGGTGCATCGCTGCGCATCGGGATAGTTAATGCATGTAGGTCGGCTAGGATTTCGGCGCTGAGCCCGCGTGTTTCAGGCCCAAATACCAATACGTCACCAGCGCAAAACTTTGCATCCCAATAGCTCTCTTTGACCTTAGAACTCAGCCCATACCAGTTGCGGTTTTCGCCAATGGCCTGACGTGCTTCCTGCCAGTTCTGATGCTGTTGAACATCCATGTGTTGCCAGTAGTCAAGGCCGGCACGTCGCAGTTGTTTGTCACTAATTTCAAAACCCAGTGGATGGATGAGATGCAGTTTGCATCCGGTACAGGCGCAGAGCCGAGCGATGTTGCCCGTATTGGGCGGTATCTCAGGCTCAAAGAGTACGATATGTAAAGGTGTTTTCATGATGCGGTAAGACTTAGTCAGGAGCAACTTAAGTGCAACAGCGATCATGAGTGTCAGTAGGGCGATGGCCTTAAAACATCCAGTTTTCTTCTTCACTTGTTCACAGTGATAGGTATTATCACTGTCCGATATCTTTATAAATGGATCTCTTTTTTGTCATATTTGGGGCGGCAGGCTAGTCGCTAGGATGACGCTATCGTTTTAATGCGATTGCCTGGTGGGTATACGCCGTTAATAAGCATAGATAAAAGTACGTGTAATAAGCCTGCAACTGGCATGGAAGTTGCTCAAAAGATAATCGTTGGAAGTTCCTTAATCGTAACGAGGTATATGCATGCGTAACAATCAACCTGTCACCCAGTATGAACATAAAATGAAACCGGATGATATTCTGGTTTCGCGCACCGACTTGAAAGGCTGTATCGTCTATGCCAATAAAGCATTCTGTGATATTGCTGGTTACGCTGAGGAGGAGTTGAAGGGTAAAGCACATAATATTGTGCGTCATCCGGATATGCCACCAGCAGCATTTCAGGACTTGTGGAATACTTTACAAGCCGGAAAACCATGGAGTGGATTGGTCAAGAATCGTTGTGAAAATGGTGATTTTTACTGGGTAATGGCCAACGCTTCCCCAGAATATGATGCTTCCGGTCATGTTTGTGGTTATATATCGGTTCGAACTTGTCCGACTCAGGAGCAGATCAATGCTGCAGATAAGCTCTATCGTGATGTTAATGCCGGTAAAGCAACTTTACCCTCTACCTTGGAGGCCAGTTGGCTTAAAAAGATCAAGCTCAAAACTATTGTGCTGTCGGCTGCAGCGGTTTCCTTGATTACTCTATTTGTGCTCGGGGCTCTGTTTATCAGTAGCTTGACTGATGAAAGAACTAAGACGCAATGGCGTGTCGCGGCGGTGCCGGTGATCACATCGATACGGCAAGTGTTGGAGTTTATACCGCAACATCGCGGTATGGGTAATGCTTATTTGAATGGCAAAACAGAACTTGCGGCAAAATTGTCGGCCAATGAACATAAAGTTGACGCTTTGATGCAAGCTATGGCGGTGGCAGCTCAAGATTCACCATTCTCTGAGCAAGCGGCAGATGTGAAATCAATTCAGCGGCAGTGGTTGGCGGTAAAGAACCAGTGGAAAAATGGATCATCCAAAGATAGTTTTAAACAGCATACTGCGGTGATCAATGCCTTGCAGGATTTAGCCTCTACGTTGCTGCATCAAGGTGAATTAACCACAGATTCATCACCTGATATTGCTCATATCAGTGAGTTTATGGCGGAAAGAGTATTGGCTCTTAATGAACATATGGGACGTTTACGCGGCCTGGGCAGTGGTATCGCTGCGAAAGGAGAAATTACAGATGGGCAGCGAGACCTGTTGCTTGAGCTGTATGTCTTGGGTAAGTTGGAAAGAGATGCTCTTTTGGCTGAAGTTGACCACGTTATCCGAGAATATAATGCCGCGTTGAGGGCGCCGCTTTCGGCAGATATGGAGGCCTTAGGTGCTGCTGCCAATAAATATTTACAATTTGTTAAACATGATCTGTTGGATGCGGAGAAAATCACACTGGATAGTGCTGCGTATTTTTCGGCAGGAACAGAGGCTATTACAGCATCATTGAGTCTGTATGATGCCATGGATGCAAGCCTCACTGCTTTATTAAAGGTTGAATATGAGGCTATATCACAGCTCTATTATCTGACCATTGTGCTGGTTGCTTTTGGTGTGTTTGCTTCGTTGCTGTTATCGCTGTTGATGATGCAGAAGATATTCAAACCATTGGAAGAGATTGTAAATGGAATGCAGCGCATTGTTGAAGGAGATTACAGTACTAAACCAACCAAATATGCTTTTGATGAATTGGGTGATATTGTAGATGACATGTCGACGATGCAGGCAGTGTTGCAGTATGAGATATCTGAGGGTGTGAATATGGCGGCTCAGCGTGAACAGGAGCAGAAGAGAGCCGCTGAGGATAGAGAGCGCAATGCATTGGAGTTGGCCGATGCATTTGAAAGTAATGTTGGTTCGCTGGTTGCAAGCTTGGCAACAGAAGCAGAGCAAGTGAATAGTACTGCGATGGCTATGGATGCGGTTTCAGATGCGCTGGCTGCGCAGGGTGAAAATGCGATGCATGGTGTCGATCTGGGGAGTTCGCATGTAAATAGTACAGCTGCTGCTATTGAAGAGATGAGTGTGACGATTACCGATGTGTCCAGGCAGGTGTCGGATACGGAGAATGTATCTGCACAGGCGGTGATTGAGGCAGAGGCTGCTACGCAGATGATGGAAGAGTTGACCCGTGTGGCTGATGAGGTGGGTTCGATTGTTGGCACAATCTCAGATATCGCAGAGCAGACCAATCTGCTTGCGCTTAATGCCAGTATTGAAGCTGCTAGGGCAGGTGATGCGGGACGTGGCTTCTCGGTTGTGGCGGGTGAAGTAAAAGAGCTGGCCAATCAGACCTCTCAGGCTACCGGTAAGATTCGTGAGCAGGTGGAAGGTATTCAGAGCGAAAGTCAGCAGGCTACATTGGCAATCAATAAAATTAGCACCACGATTGGCGAGATTAACAGCTTTACTTCGAGAGTGTCCGAAGCGATGGAGCAGCAGGCTTTGGCTGGGCGTGAAATCTCTGATGCAGCTCAACAGGCGGATATGAGTATGAGCGATGCACGCACAGCGGTTGGTGAGCTGAGTGGTTCAGCTGTGGCGGTGGATACTTCCTCGGATGAGATGATTGCAGTGGCGAGCTCCATGGCGCTGCGTACGGTAGAGGTGCAGGATGGCATTAGCCGATTTGTTGAAACACTACGTAAAGGTTGAGCTGATATTTAGCTTGTGCTGGTGCGTTTATAGATGCTGAATTAGACTGGAGTTGAATCAGCCCTGTTCGTGTTGCCAGTTATTAATAGCCTTGATGGTGTCATCATCCTCTTTTAATTTTTCTAAGTCAGGGATAAATATATTCATATTTGAAGATTTCAGGTGGTCTAACCATCCGGCCAGGAACTGGCGATAATTCTCATGCATCATCTGTTCATTGGCGATGGCTTTGGGGCCAATGTAATCTTCGCTGGAGGCGATCTCTCCACGTACAGCAATATCCAAATTGCCGATGATAGAGCTTTGACGGGTGTTCAGTGCTTTAAATTGGCCGGCAATATTGAGATAAACTAACCAGGGCGTGCCTGCTTCAAGTTGCTGATAACATGTCAGCATCTGTGTTTTATCAGGCAATGTTGCGGACGAGAGGCGGTGCAGTACGGCGTGAGCATAAATGCCGCGCATCAGAAAATCGAAACGTCCGGCTTTTTTTTGAGGGCTTAGTATAAGCTCTTTATCTTTAGTCAATTTGATGTTGATCCAGCTTTCAGCACTCTTTTTGTCTGTGATGCGGGCATCTCCATCTTGCAGTGGTTCAGCATAGATACATTCGCGCCAGCGTTGATCGTCGAGCAGTCGCCAGGCTTTGGCACCTGATGGCGATAGTGCATCAATAGAAAAGCATACTTTCATGAAAGTGTATCAGCATTGAAAGGGGTGATGTGAGGCAAGCCAGTCTTTGGATTCAGATGCAGGCAGATTTCGCCACGTAGTAGCTTCAACAGATCATGGCCGACCAGCTCATAGCGCCAGCCGTTCAGACAGGCCAGTTCTGGAGCTTCACCTTTACAGCGATAACCCCATGAAGCGAGTTCCGAAAGGTCAGATTTGCTGGAGAGGATGCAGGATGCAATTTCACCTTCTTCTGCTTTCAGACGCACAAGTGTATCAAGCATTTCAAGCCTGAGCTCTGTGCCAGCATGGTTATGGCGGCGGGCTTTTAGTTTGGGCCAGTCTGCTTCATCTGAGTCCATGCCATGTTGCCATACCTGTATGATCTCTTCGCCAAAGCGTTTGATGAAACCAGTATTGATGCCGCGCATGCGCGCCATGGCGTTGTGATCTAAAGTATCGCGTCGGGCGATCTCGACAAGTGATTCATCAGCAATCATGCGACGGCGTGGAATATCCCGTTTTCTAGCCTGGCGTTCGCGCCATGCTGCCAGTTCTCTCAGCGTGGCCAGATTGCGGCCTTTTAGTTTGTTCACGCCTTTAACGCGCCAGAAGACACTGGATTCATCATTTTCATATGTCGCTGGGTTGGTCAACACAGCTTGCTCTTCGTCTAACCATGCGGTGCGATTTGTAGCTTCGAGTCGTTGCTGAAGATGTTGGTAGACGGGCATGAGCCAGATAACATCATCAGCAGCGTATTCAAGCTGCCTTTCAGTTAGAGGCCGGGCTTTCCAGTCGGTGAATGATTCACCTTTAGCTAATGTTTTTTTGGTGATGCGCTGTACCAAATTTCCAAAGCCAACCTGTTGGCCATAACCAAGTAGAGCCGCAGCAATCTGGGTGTCGAATAGTGGGGTGGGTAGGCGCCCTGACTCTTTGACAAAGATTTCAATGTCCTGCCGACCAGCATGAAATACTTTTAGAATATCAGGGTCGCATAAAATATCCCAAAGCGGAGATAGATCATCAATAGCAATCGGGTCTATGATCCAACACTGACCATTGCCATAAATTTGCATCAGCGCAAATTCGGCGTAATAGGTTGATTCACGATGAAATTCAGTGTCGATGCAGAGTACCTGGCACGAGGCCATATCGCTGCAAGCGGGTGTAAGTAGTGTAAGGGTATCAATAAAGTGAGTAGGAGAGTTGGACATGGCGATATACTAACAATGCGTATGGTGAATAACAGCCTTGGGTGGTTTTGTGCTGTTCAAGTAGAAAGGGAAGACTAGCTTAATAGAATTATTAGTGATTTAGATCACAACTATCGCAATTGCAATGCTATAGCGTGCAGGCATTTTTAATGAAGTGAACTGTTTGAGGAGATGAATCATGAAAATGAAATTATTATGGGTGGCTTTGTCAGCAGCCCTATTGTCAGCCCAGCCGGGTATTGCTTCAGGTTTGAAAGGAAAAGTAGTTCAGGAGCCGCTGTATACTGTTTCACCGCTGCTTGTTAAAAAGGGTGTGGACAGTACTTACCCATCCGTGGCGGGTGATTTCATGGTGTTTAGTACCACTGCCGGTGATAGATATCGTGTTGAAAGGGTTTCTAAGCATTCACCGGCATCAGCATCCCGCATGCTAAAGACCATGAAAATACATGAAGCGATTCGTTTTGGTACGGCTGTGAGTGATGGTTCAGTTGGTTATGTCAGTAATCGTACCGGCACTATTTCTGCCTGGATGTGGTTGGGCAATGGTGAAAGTCATGCTGCAATCGGTCATATGGGGGGCTTCTCTGGCAATCTTGCATCACACCATTTGAATGGATCGCTTGATGGTAAGGTTTGGTGTTATGACACCAGTCTGCAAAAAAAGCGTTTGAATACGATGTTGAATGAATTTGCATCAAATGCAAAGGACGAGTTAATCGGTCAGTTATGGCGCACTTATGATTCTGATAGTTATCGCTATAAACAGGGTTACCGGGCCACTGAATCGGGTAAAAAGAATGATTTTTCTGCACCAGTGTTGTATGTGTTTAACCGAGAAACCTCGCAGTTGAATATGATACCAAATGCTTATGATGGCACAGTTTCTGCAGATGGCCGTAAGGTGGTTTTTGTGCGCGAAACTAATGGTAATTATGATTTATGGATGCAGACTGTTGATGGTAGGGAACTGACTCAGTTAACCGATTCTAAATACGGTGATTTTGAGCCGCAGTTTAGCCCTGATGGCAATAAATTATTGTTTGTTTCCAATCGTGATTATGAAGGATCTGTAACGAAAAGCTCAATCTATATGATGGATCTTAAAAGCTATCAGATCACACGTTTGACTAATGCGAAAGGTGCTGTTGATGGTGGGCCTGCCTGGTTGGATGAAAGTACGGTAGTGTTCCACTCTAATCGTGACCTTAAAAAACCTCAGTCTAAAGTAGATTCTGACTGGAATATCTGGCAGTTGAAACTTAATAAATAGGAGCACAATATGCATCGAATAATTGCTCTTACGGTAATGTTGGTGGCTTTTGCGCCATCATTACAGGCAGAAGACTTTCTCAATTGGTTAGATGCCGTAGGCTCACAACATAGTGATAAGAGTGTGATTGAAGGGGATCGAGCCGAGTTGATCACACTTGAGAAAAGGGAAACTGAGATGTATCCCAAAGTGTCTCCCGATGGGAAATACTTTTTAACGGTGTCGAGTAAGAGTCGTCAATATATGATTACACGACGACTTTTAGAAAATGGAGATCCTATCAATGTTGTCAGTGAATCTGATCCGCAGGCACTGGATTCAATTGCATGGTATGGCAATGAGGCTGTGACATTTCTGTCATTTCGAGCAGATAGCCCAGGGCTTTGGAAAAAGCCGGTAACTGGTGGTGTGACCCGGCGCTTGAATGGGCGACTGGATGGTGAGTTAAGAAGTCCAATCGTACTCGAAGATGAGAGCATTATTGCCGTACGTTTGCACTCCTCTTCACGTCTTGTGGCACCGAAGAGTGTGAAGAAAAAGAGCCATAAGCTGGCTTTTGACAACTGGCAGTCGAAGGGTAAACAGCCGCATCTGATTAAAATCAGTAAAGAGGGGGTGGAGAGTGAGCTTGCTTCAGGTGTGAATCCATCACTATCTCCGGATGGTAAGCGTTTGGTCTTTTCAATGCAGGCAGGACGCAGTTGGCATCTGTTTATGATGAATGTGGATGGCTCAGGATTAATGCAGCTGTCTGAAGGGCGCAGCATTGATGTGCAGCCGACCTGGAGTCCTGATGGTAAGTGGGTGGCTTTTACATCCAATCGTGGTGACGCGGATATGCGTCAGAGCCAGAAAGGTAATTGGGATATTTGGATGATTGCTCACGATGGACGTCATTTAACCCGATTGACGATGGATGATGCAAAGGATGGTGCTCCGAGCTTTGCTAAAAATGGCAGGATCTATTTTCATTCGGATCGAAAAGTGAGTAAACAGGATCTTGCAGATCATCAGTTGCATGGTTCCGTTCGGGGTTTTCATGTCTGGAGTGTAATGTTGCCAGCAATGGCAAATTAATTTCAAAGAGTCTAATTGCCCCGCTGCTTGCGGTGGGGGGTAGCCTATTCGCGCTGTGTTGATCTCTACTCTGTACTCTTATCGAGTCTCTCATGTAATCGTTGTCGCTGTTCATCTGATAGGCGGATTTCTCCATAGTTAGTGGTGTCAATCATTTCAGTGATTTTTCGGATAAATTTCATGTTATGGCTGTAGTTCCGGCAATGTTTACACATGGCCAGGTGTATGTTGAATTTTAAGCGCTCGAAAAGCGAAAGGGGACGATCAAGGCTATCTGATGCCAGCTGACTGATCTCCCTGCAGGCATGTTTCATGATGAGGCTCCTCGTCCAAACCAGTTTGTATTTAAACATATACGCAGTGCATGTCGTGCTCTGTGTAACAGGACGTGTAGGTGGGTCGATGTGATATCGCAGGTCTTACATACTGTTTCGGACTCTTCACCACTGATCTCACGCATGCGGAAAACAAGCTGCTGTTTTTCTGGTAGTTTGTTTATGCAGGACTTCAGAGTTGCGTTAAATTGTGCGTTACTGAACAGCTCTTCAGGGTTTTCTTTCCATGCTCTGGGTGCTTCGCTCCAGCTGCCATTAGCGTTGAAGTAAGCCGATGTTGGGTCGTTTTCGACTGCTTCAGTGAGATTGCGTCCGCGTATTTCACGGCGGATATGATCAATGATCTTGTGCTTTAATATGCCTACCAGCCAGGTGCGGAGAGAGGATTGTCCGGCAAACTTATCGTAGCCCTTCCATCCAGCTAATAGTGTCTCCTGCAACATATCGGCAGCCAGCTCCTCATTATGCAGGCGAGACATGGCGAAACGGTAGAGGTAATCACCGTGTTCAGTTAACCATGTGTGTGGATCATCAGCTTTGTGCATGGAAAGCTACTCTGCCTGAAGCATGTATGCCTTCAAGTAATGATTATCCCTATTCGTTCTTTTTTACTGTTTTGTTAGTGTGCGCAAATACAGTTCGTGTCTATTGGGGCTTAAATGCAATCAGAAGAGGCCATTGGTGTGTTTGATTCAGGTGTGGGGGGGCTTTCGGTCCTTGCACATATTCGTGATTGTTTGCCTCATGAACGGCTATTTTATGTCGCAGATTCAGCATTTATGCCCTACGGCTGCAAATCGAATCAGCTGGTGGAAGAGAGGTGTTTGAGTGTTGCAGCATTTTTCGCGGAGAAAAAATGCAAAGCCATGGTGGTGGCATGCAATACGGCTACGGCAGCAGCAGTGCATCACCTCAGAGCGATGTACGATATTCCAGTCATCGGTATGGAGCCGGCACTCAAGCCAGCAGTAGGTTTTAGCCGAGCAGGAGTGGTCGGTATACTTGCAACCAGTGGTACGGTTGGCAGTGAAAAGTTCAGACGTCTAAAAGATCGTTATGCCTTGGATGCGACGTTGATTGTGCAGCCTTGCCCAGGCCTGGTGGAGCAGATTGAAAAAGGGGATCTGGACAGTGAGATGACCCGAAGCATGCTGGGCTCATTTTTGCAGCCGTTAATGCTGCAGGGTGTTGATACGCTGGTGTTGGGTTGTACCCATTATCCATTTGTTGCGCCATTGATCAGAGAAATCGTTGGCGAGACTATAGCTATTGTTGATACAGGTGATGCCATTGCTCGTGAAGTGGAGCGGCAATTGCAGCTGAATAACTTGCTTCGATCACCACTGCGACTGACAGATGACAGATCAGCTTTGGTGAAGTTTGGCACTACAGGTGATATCGATCAAGTTGAGCCTTTGATGTCCCAGTTGTGGGGGAAAGACACATCACCAAAGCAACTTCTGTTTTGATTTCTTGCACTTAGGTGGTTTGACGCTACTATGCGCGGCAATTAATATAATTAATAATAATATACTAGGATGTCAAGTTACTATGAGCACAAAAAAAATCACCAAAAAAGCGTTAAACGATAAGGCTGCAAACCTTGGTTTGAAAGGTGCTGCAAAACTGCGTAAAACTGACCTGATTCATGCTATTCAAATTGCAGAAGGCAACAATGATTGTTTCGCACGCATCGAAAACTGTGATGTTACACCATGTTTGTATCGCGCTGAGTGTCAGGCATAACTTAATACACTCTCTTTTGAGTAACTGTTTAACGTGGGCCCTTTGTGGCCCACGTTTTTTTTGTGCATTGGAACAGCGTGATCAAATAAGCGGCGAAGTTGACCCTTCAGTTTGCCTCTATAGAGTGCCCTCGCACTTCACGAGAGTGTAGTTGCACTGGATCGTTTTGGTTCCCCTGTTCAGTGAGTGCAGGTGTTGCTGCAGCTCATACTGTTCGGGCCAATTGTTTTCCCAAGGTCTGATACAGATTACTTACCACTGAGGACGCAGAGTAAAGTCAAAGAGTTCAGCACGTTTATGTTTTACTCGGCGTATTTGATGGTAAAAAAGATTTTGAATTTTGAAGGGGTTGAAGATGTCTAAAGTTTGGATTGCAGATAAAATGTCTTCCCGTGCGATTGAAGTATTTAAAGCGCGTGGCATTGATGTGGATTACAAGCCGGGTCTCTCCGATGCTGAAAAGCTGGCGATTGTCGGTGATTATGACGCGATTGCAGTGCGTTCCTCTACAACCCTGAAAGGTGAGCTGCTGGAAGCTGCGCAACGTGTTAAAGTCATAGGCCGTGCTGGTATCGGCGTTGATAACGTTGATGTGGAAGGTTGCTCGCGTCGCGGTATCGTGGTGATGAATACCCCTTTTGGTAATACCATCACGACTGCCGAGTTGGCCATAGCACATATTGTGGCTGCTGCGCGTATGATTCCACTGGCATCAGAGTCCACCCGCAATGGTAAATGGGAAAAGTCCCGTTTTATGGGGATGGAGTTGACCGGCAAAAAAGCCGGTGTGATTGGTGCCGGCAATATCGGTGCAATTGTTTGTGATCGTTTGAAAGGGCTGCACATGTCAGTCTATGTCTATGATCCGTTTATCTCTGATGAACGTGCTGATGCGATGGGTGTGACAAAAGTAGAAACAGTGGCTGAGTTGGCTGAAACCGTTGATGTGTTGACGATTCATGTGCCGCTACTTGAAGTTACCCGTAATTTAGTCAACGCCGATATTATTGGCCGCATGAAAAAAGGTTCGATTATCGTTAACTGTGCCCGTGGTGGTATTGTTGATGAAGATGCGCTTTATGAAGCATGCGCGTCAGGTCATTTGAGAGCAGCTGCATTGGATGTGTTTGCTTCAGAGCCTGCTCGTGAAAACCGTCTGTTTGAACTCGATAATATTAGTTTTACACCGCATATCGGTGCATCGACTGATGAAGCGCAGGAGAATGTTGCTGTGCAGGTAGCTGAGCAGATGTCAGATTATCTGCTTGCCGGTACAGTCTCGAATGCAGTCAATGTGCCCTCCCTATCTGAAGAAGAGCAGCGCTTGTTAGCACCATATCTGTTGTTGGCTGAGCGCATGGGCCGTTTCATCGGTCAGACCATGAAACCGGGTTACTCGCGTGTGAAAGTCAGTTTTGAGGGTGCCGCTTCTCATATCAATCGGAAGCCGTTGATCAATACCATGTTGCAGGGCTTGTTGTCGCATAGCATGGAAGATGTCAACGCAGTCAATGCGGGCATGTTGGCCAAAGACCGTGGTATTGAGCTGGCTGAGTTTGCTTGTGAAACACCAGATCATTTTTCAACTCTGATTACCCTGGAAGTTGAGGGTGATGAGGGTGTTCGTTCTGTCTCGGGTACACTATTTGATGATACACGTCCGCGTTTTGTCAGCTTTGATACCTGTGAAGTGGAGATGACTCCAGAAGGTAATCTGATTGTGATTCAGAATGAAGACAAGCCGGGTATGATTGCGGCTATGGGTGCTGTTTTGGCTGATGCAGGCATCAACATCGGTGATTTCAGGTTAGGGCGTCGTGAAGATACAGCCAATGCAGTTGCGATGATTCAGGTGGATTCATCACCGTCACAGGATGTGCTGGAGCAGTTGGCTGCTTTGCCTGATATGCTGATGGTGCGTTATGCTGAACTGGGAGATATGTAGTGCCTACACATAAACCGATAATCGGCCTGAATGATGCATTTGGTTCACAGGCTAAAGCTTTGCGTCGTTTGCAGGGAAATATTCTGGAGCTGTTTGAAACAGCCGGTTATGAAGAGGTAATTCCGCCGATACTTGAGCGTCCTGATTCGATGAACTCCGGTGCAGGTCGTTTTCTGGCTGATCAGACGGTGGTGTTTTCTGACCCGGCTGGTGCTGGCACGCTGGCAATTCGTTCGGATATGACACCTCAAATTGCCCGTATTGCTGCGACTCGTCTGCAGCATGAAGAGATGCTCAAGCTCTGTTATTCAGGTACCGTGATGTTGGCTCGTCCAGACGTGCGTGGCGGTTCTCGTCAGCAGTGGCAGACGGGTGTTGAGTGTCTGGGTGTAGCAGGTAGCGCTGGTGATATTGAAGTGATGCATCTGGCGGCACGTACGATGCTGGCGGCTGGTTTTGATAAACCTGTCTTGCAGGTTGGTCATATTGGTCTGCTAAAAGCCTTGGTGGCTGGCAGTAAACATCCTTTGGATGTCTGGACAACACGTATTTCGCGTCGCTCTCCAGATGATCTGGCTGAACTTCTGGCAACTGAAGAGCTGCCTGATGCGGCTGAAGAGGCGTTGTTGGGTATGGTTTCCGGCGTGGCGGATCAGCAGTGGTTGGTGGCACATATCGGATGTATTAACGATGCGTTTGACAGAGCTGCTAATGAGTTGCTTGCACTGGTTAATGAAGTCGGTGGCAAGATGGAAGGGCATGTGTCTGTTTATGCGGATGCGGCAGTGATGCCACGCTTTTTGTATCATAGCGGTATCCTCTTCGCTGGATTTGCGGATGGTGTGGCGCATGCGTTGCTTCATGGTGGGCGTTATGATGCTATGATGTCGGCACATGGTCGTGATATGCCTGCGACTGGTTTTTCATGTGATTTGTGGGCGTTGATTAACGCTGGGTAAACTAAACCGCAACGACACGGAGGCACAGAGAGGTGTAGTATCTCGTTGTGACTGGGTGGCTTGGTGGTTCATTATGGGGTTGAAATGACAAATACTGTAGCGATTGGAATCCAATGGGGCGATGAAGGTAAGGGTAAGATCGTTGATCTTCTCGCGCCTGATATTGATGTGGTGGCTCGTTTTCAGGGTGGTCCAAATGCCGGGCATACGCTGGTTATAGGTGATCAGAAAACGGTTTTGAACCATATCCCTTCCGGCGTGTTACATGATGAGACGCTATGTTTGATTGGTAATGGTACCGTTGTTGATCCGTTCCGTCTGGTTGAAGAGATGGATATGTTATTGGCGGCAGGCATCCCTGTGGCGGATCGTTTGAAAATTTCCGAACGCTGTCAGTTGATTCTACCTTATCATCGCACACTCGATGCTGCGCGTGAAGTTGCCAAAGGTGCTGGTAAAATTGGTACAACAGGTAAGGGTATTGGCCCATGTTATGAAGACAAAACAGCCCGCCGTGGCATTCGTCTGATTGATCTGGCTGCCGATGATCTGGATGCACGTATCGATGCAAACCTCGAGTACGTTAATTTTATGCTGACACAATATTTGAAAGCAGAGCCGGTTAACCGTGCTGATGTGGATGAAGCCATTGATCTGGCGAAAGCGCGTCTGTTGCCGCTTGCTGCTGATGTGCCGTTGATTCTACAGCGCTGTATCAAAGCAGGGGATAGGGTGCTCTATGAAGGCGCACAGGGTTCTATGCTGGATGTTGATCACGGTACTTACCCTTTTGTAACATCATCGAATACTGTTGCCGGTGCAGCGCTTGCAGGATTGGGCGTAGGGCCTGGTCAGGTTGATGCTGTGTTGGGAATCTGCAAGGCCTACACCACCCGTGTAGGTGCCGGTCCATTTCCAACTGAGCAGTATAACGCTGACGGTATGTGTGATGCGAAGAATGCAGGAAAACACATGGCTGAAAGAGGTCATGAGTTTGGTTCAACGACTGGTCGTCCGCGCCGTACCGGTTGGTTTGATGCACCGGTTGTTCAGCATGCCGCGCGTATCAATGGCGTGACAGGATTAGCGATTACCAAGCTGGACGTGCTCGATGGTTTAGAAGAGGTGAAGCTGTGTGTTGGTTATGAGTTGAATGGAGAGCTTTTAGAGTCCATGCCTGCATGTTGCAACAAACTGGAAGCAGTCACTCCTGTATACGAGACATTACCAGGCTGGAGCGAAAATACTTTTGGTGCGACATCTTTGGATCAGCTGCCTGCCAATGCAAAAGCATTGCTAGATCGCATTGAAGAGGTGTGTGAGTGCCCGATCACTATGTTATCTACAGGCCCGGATCGCGGTCATATTATTCACCTTTAATCAGTTAGCCCGATAGGGGACGACAATAGATAAAAGAAAAGGGGAGGCGGTTGCTTCCCTTTTTTTATTTAATCTCATATATCGCTGCTAAAAAGCAAGGTTTTTAGCATCTGCAAATTAGCCGTCATTTCGGCATGCTTGTAGCCGGAACCCATCGTGCGATAAACGTTGTACTTCTCCATGGGAGGCTATGTGCCCCTTAGCTTTACATTGCCCGATAAAATCATTCAGGAAGAAGGTGAAGGCTGAGAAGCTACCCTAGGGTATGATAAATGTGCCGACTTTTCATCTCTCTTGCTTAATTAGGAAACAGTTTTCAATCATTCTCCATCAACCTATGGTGATTAAACTGTAGTGGTTAAGTTTCAACTTTCTCAAAAAAACTGCGTTTTATCATCAATATTGATGATGTGGGGCCTCTTTTTTGATGTCAGGGCATTGCTGTCCGGTTAAATGTTGAGTAGCTGCATTTGGTGTGGATTAAGTTTTGATTTACATTTTATTGGTGGGGCAGAATCACCAAATAGGTCGGCAATACTTTTTCGTTGAACGATGTTGACCGCTACCAGTCGAGCGAGCTGCTGTAACGACCTCTTCGTTGGCATAATCATTCTCGTTATCTTCAATATTAAATAAGCAATCATGGCAATAATGATCTGGACCTTTACCGCATTCTCAGCCGTTCCCATAAACCGTTTGATCTTCAAGTTCTGCTTAATCCATTTGAAAAACAGCTCAATCTGCCAGCGTTGCTTACGATCAATGGGGTCAGACTCGATTGATTTTAGTTTGTTCACGGTATTTCTTTGATTTCAAGTTAACGGGGGCTGAATTCAACCATGAAGTGCACCAGTTTTGAGTTGTTTGAAAACTTGCTCTGGGGTTTTGAAGCCCAAGCATTTTCTGGGACGATTGTTTAACTTTTTTTCTATTTTTTCAACCTGTTTAATGGTCAATAAAGCGATGTCTGAGCCTTTAGGAACATACTCTCGAATTAAGCCATTGATGTTCTCTACGGCTCCTTTTTCCCAGCTATGATAAGGAGCGCAGAAGAATGATTGAGTGCCAAGGGCCAGGTTGACGCGTTGGTGCTGCATGTTTTCTACCCCGTTATCATAAGTGAAGGACCTTAGCATGTGTGAGGGAAAGCGTTTCAATCGCGATACAATTGCTTGGAATGATTCTTTAGAGCTTCTGTTGGGAACCAGGGAGATACAGACTTTTCGGCTAATGCGCTCAATCGTGACATTCAGTGCCGCTTTG
>JAJFLH010000025.1 GCA_021772775.1 Mariprofundus sp.
GGTTCCTTCTGCCTCTGTGCGTGATGTCATACGACCGAGCTGGTCATAGAGCATCGTAGTGATTTGGCCTTTGGCATCGGTCTGTTGGGTTAGATTTCCCAGTGCATCGTATGCATAAAACCATTCGCCCATATCGGGATCGATCATGCCTGTTTTACGACCACGGATATCGTAGCGCATGCTGGTTATATTGCCCGCGGCATCGGTGGTTTTGGTCAGATTACCAAATGCACCATAACCATAAGTCATGCTCATATTAGCAGCATCAGTGACCCGAATAACTTTACCCTGGCTATTTTTCAGCGTCGTGGTGCTTTGTTGCTTGGCATTGATAGAAGTGGTGCTCAGGCCACTGTAACTATTCGTAGCAGAATCATTATTCGGATTCGTAACCTTGATGACTCGGCTTAATGCATCATATTGATATGCAGTGAATGCCCCTCTGATACCCGTATCCGGCAGATACTCTTTCCATTTGCGACCCAACCAATCGTATTCAATTTCCTTGTACCGCGAATCAAGACCTGCCCCCTTTCACCGTCACTTAGATTGGTCCGACCCGATTGATTCCCGGCTGCATACCGACTCGACCCGGCGCTACAGAGATTGGAATAGTCTGGTTAAAAGAACCTGTCGGAGAAAGTACATCACCTCTACTTTTACTCATATCCACAATGGCAGTGGATTGATTTTTTATACCACCACCCCTCGCGGCCAATTATGAGCATCCCAAAAAACATTTCATCATCAACATTGATGATAAAACGCACTTTTTTTTCACTTATTTTGAGAGAAGAAGGTCATTATCTCTTATGTGTTTATAAACACGCATCACCTTAGCTTATAGTGTGTTTATTTCCCGAATGATTTCCCATTGGATCATCAGCTATATTTATGGGAATAAGTATCATAAATATAGAGCATTCAAACTATGAACCCTCTGATTTTAGCCAGGCTATAATATCAATGAGATCTCGTTCAGATAGCGGTGTCATGACCATCTTGGTGTTCCCTTTAACCTTGCGGGGATTCAACAACCACGGACGCAAAGAGAGTTCATCCCAGACATCAAAAGGCACGCCTGAAATCGTCGGAGCTTGTCCAAAAGTACCAGCTAAGCCCGGCCCAACCTTAAAGTGTGTGGACTCCAGATGGTGACATGGCCCACAGCGTACATTAGCTACCACTTTGCCACGCAAAATATCCGCTTCTGCAAACGCCACAGGGGCGAAAAAAAGATTACTGAGCAGCAGTAGTCTGAGGTGCCAGAGCATAGGTCAATTCTCCATGTTTACCGTGATAGCGCAGACGTATATGCAATTGATCCGCCTGCACATCATTCACAGGCAATGCTCGCCGGTAAACGCCTAATGCACCATCAGGTATCGCCTGCTTCCATTTCGAGTCATTGGTGCGAATATGTACCAGCAGATCAGGTATATGGAGCCGCCCTTCTCGATCTACGATCACTAAAAACTCATTCATCCCCATCCGTACTATCTCAGGACGTGTTTCAAAATGAATGGTAAATTCATCCCAGACTTGCGGCTCAGCTTTCCAGACGGGTTCAGATGAACAGGCCGATATCAGCACCAGTATCATAACAGATAGTATTCTTTTCATGGTTGCACATCCTGTTGAGCATGGCCCTGCAAATATGCCAGGACTTGTCTCTTTTGATCATCCGTCATCATGCCCATACCACGGTTTTGACGATGACGCTGCATACGATTGACCGTACTCAACCAGAGCTGAGGCGTATGAATATCCGGCATCGGTGGCCTGTGACAGCTCGAACACTGCTTTGAAAACTGTTTAAAGTCTTCCGATTGCTGATCGGGATAGTCAGCTGCAATCCGCTTTATCGTTTGCTGCAGAGACCAGCTTGCATCATCACTACAGCCTGAACAGAACAATAACAGCGATAGCAGAGCGACAAAGCTACCTCTTCTCATCACCATTCACGTCTTCACTATCCTGATCTTCTTCAGGTTTGTCTTCTGAACCATACATTGTGGTCATAAAATAGACAAAACCACCAAAGACCAGAATATAAGCAAAAGCAGCTACATGCCCCCAGGTAAACCATTCACGAGGGTTATCTACCCGATCTCCCCAGAATGGTACGGTCAACCCATAGGCAATCAAAAGCACCACTACAATAATCGCCCAAAACCATTTTGGCACACGTGAGGAGGATTCCAAACCCATGCCGCTGGCGATAACCTCATCATCAGTCATCCCTACTTTATTATTTTTAGCTTTGCTTGGGCGTGATTGACCACCACCAAACAGGCGTTCATTTTCTTTGTCCGTGTCATCTTGTGAACTCACTAGATTATCTCCTCAGCTCTGTTCTATGATCAAGAGCCTTGCGCATAATAGATAACCTCAAAGCTATCTTTCCAGCCATCATCGCTTTCAGCCAGCACAGTCACACGATGTAAGCCTTTCTTTATTTCAGGCGAAAAGTGCAACATAATATCTTGCCGCCCAGTAGTCAGCCAACTCACCTCATCCTTTTCCAGACGATACATAGAGGCAGGCATACCTTCGATACTAAGATGCATCTGTGCCGGTTGGTAACGTTTATTGGCCAAATTAATACGGTAATCAAACACTGTCATACCTGTCATCAAATCAGCCCGATCAACCACTAGCGCGTAAGGCTGATAACTCATTACACCCAACACAAAAAACAGACCACCAATCAATGTGCCAGTACTGGCTGCTTTCGTACGCGACAATAGTGAGCCTAAATTACTTTTGCCAGCCTCCGGTTCACCAAAAGAGAAGGAGAGCAGCCCAGGCCCCTGCATCTTTTTGCTTTTACTATGCAACTCATCGCAAGCCGCCACACAGTCACCACAGTTGATACAACTATCAAACACCTCTGTCTGGCGCGGATCGATATCGAGGAAACAGCTATCTTCGCAATACGAACAGTTCAGACAATGATCCGTTCTGCTTTCATCATAAGCGATATGCAGAGTGCCTCGGGTTTTAAACGAATGCTGCCAGACACGATAGATGCACATATATTTACAAACCAAATGCCTCATCACCGTCACATTTACCAGCACCACCAAAATACACACGATATAAATCCATAACAGACTCTCAGCTTCTGGGGCAGGTTGTAAAATAAGAAAAGACCAAATCACAGCAGGCTCAAAAAAGTACAATAGCGGAATAATCGCAATCAACATCGATACCAGCAGAAAGGCCAAAGCCAATATGATTTTATTGAGCCAGACATCTTTGCGTCGTGCCACTTGCATCTTCAAGCCAGACACATCCATCATCAACGCCCGTCGTCCCAACAAACGAGCAGTCAAAGCATTGGCCCATTCCGACACTGTATTTTGCGGACAGATCCAGCCACAAAATACGGAGCCTGCCCACGAATACATAAAGATGAGCCCCGTAGCAGCCATCATCCAGAATCCCATGACAATGAAAATATCTGCGAACCACACCTGATAATCCAACAGGCGGAATGCCCCCACCATAGGATCAATACGAAACAAGCCGCTCACAGGAATCAGCACCAACAACATAATGACCAAATATTGCGAAGCACGCCGCCAGCCACGCACTGATTGTGCTCCCGGCACATGCTCTTGCATCACCGGAATACGATTTAATTGTTCTTGTGCATTCAATTCACTCACAACCTGGCATCCTGCTCACGTCACTATTTTTCATCACGGTACTCTAGCATAGGGACTGATTTGAGATAACCTATCTCTGTATTGTTTTGCATTCATCGTATCACCGCGCTTATTGAACAGCTTAAACATCGCTTTCAATGCACCTTCATGATCAGGCCGAATACTGAGTATTCTCTGCAATGCCTGCTCATGTGTCATGCCCTCTGGCAAGCCATGTTCAAGCGTGGCAAACATCGCATCAGCCAAGCCGAAACCGGCCCATCGATCCTTGGGATTGGCACGATAAGCCAACGATTGCAAGCGCTGCACGCCGGGCTTGCTCTGCAACATACTTAGCTGGGCGCGTGTATTAAATGCTGTGCCAGCCCATGCGCGTTTGAAATATACCATATCTGAATCAGTTACTGCCCAAGAGTTGGCAGCCTCTTTTAAAGAGATACGATGGCCTATCAGCCAATGCATCAGATCAGGTAAAACATGTTCTTTGTGACGCATATGCGGCAGATCAAACTCAATAACCGGCGCCCACTCACCCTGTACCGTCGTCGCCGTTGCATCAGTAAGCAATCCGGACACATCACCCCAATATCGTCCTAACCAGGTCCAGCCGCCTTCCCCACCCCACAGCTCTTCAGCTGGAGCCGCTGCAATTAACTGCGATGCCGTTTTACTCTGATTCATATAACCCACCAGAGCCAGTCGATAGCCATCAACAAACAGCGCATTATGCGAAAAGACCTGAGCAAAACTACGCAACACCACCTGCAATGACGCCTTATCAAATTGATTAAATGCCAACCACTGCACAAACAATCCCTGTTCGGTCAGACGTTGTTTGGCGCGGCTGAACTGTTCCGTTGAAAGCAATGCTCCTCGACCCACCATATCCGGATGAAACAGATCACCAACGATCACATCATACTGCTGTTCGGTTCGCATTAAAAAACGTCTGGCATCATCGTGCTGAATGTGAACTTTTGAGGCCACACTATCGTTGACCTGATCAAAGTAGTGCTGTGAGGCCGTTATCGCGCCTTGAGAGAGTTCAACAGCATTGAGGCTGGTTTCAGGCCAAGCCAGCGCACCAGAAGCCGTAATACCTGTACCGAGCCCTAAAAAAAGCACCTCATTCGGCTTACCATGTAAAAACATCGGTAAACGCGCCTGATTCATCTGCACAGCCACCGATGTTGCATCACTTGATGCATCCATACGCTGTAGATCAGCCAGCAGGATACGCTGTCCATCCGTGCGCTCTACGATATGGGTGATCGAAATAGCATCTTCTCTCTGATACAGGTCAGTGGATGATGGCAGCTCAGCCTTCAACAGCGTTGAGGCAGACGGCAATTGATACACAGGCCAGGCCAAGCCAACAAAGATAATTAAGCTAACAACAATAATAGCTAAGCGCCTACCGGCAGTCTGCCAATAACAACCGCAAAGCATCACTAATGCAGCGGCTAGTAACCAGGTGGATGCAGTACCTAGCCATGGTATGAATACAAAACCCGCCAGCAGAGCACCTGCAGACGCACCGATGCTGTTGGCTGCATATAGAGATGCACCTTCATCACCCTTAGTAATCAATGGCAACCAGGCCCCCAGTGCCAGCGTCACTGGCAGGGTAGACAAAGCGATTAACAGGGCTTGAAAAAACAGCGAGCCCGTAAGTGTGTCAAATGTTGTGCTTTGGCCCCAGATATTCACATAGGGAAACAGATAAAGCCCAGCAATAGCAATCAATGCAACGAGCATTGGCATAAGCTGTAGAGCGCGCGCGCGTGGCAAATATTTTGCAATCACACTGCCCGCGCCGATACCAATCAAAAATACAGCCAGAATCACTGCCAACACGTACTCTGTGCGCAATAAAATCATGCCATATGCCCGTGTCCATGCGATCTCCAGCATCAAGGCGCCGGCCCCCATACCCGCATAAACCAATAACATATTGAGTTTAGGAGAATAAGAGACTTCAGGAGTAACATCTGGGCTCTGTTCGCAGCCAAGCTGAGATGAAATCCACAGCAAACTCAAACCCAGTAGCACACCTAATCCGGCCACCCATTGCAGTGCCAACATCCAACCAAGCAGTGGCAGCAGTAGCAGTGGCAGCAAAGCCCCAAGCGCGCCACCGATCGTATTCACCCCATAGAGTTGACCTAAAGAGAGCTTCATCGACTTACCAACACGGAGCATGGCTGGAAAGGCGAAACCCAGCGCCATAGCCGGCAGACTGAGTACCCACAGGGCTGAAGACATTTGCCACATCTGCCATGCCTGCAAATCCCCTACAGACAACCACATACCTTGTAATAACTGCATCACAGATGGCAATAATAGAGCATACAGCGCCACACCAATTTCGATGCCAGCCAGCATACGCAATGTATGTTTCACAGAAGCACACCAACGGCTCCCGAAGAGGCTACCCAGCCCCAAGCCTAACATGAAAGCGGCAACCGTAATCACGACGCCAATAATACTTATACCAAACAGCAGACCGAGCATGCGCGTCCAGAGCACTTCATAGGCCAGTGCAGTCACACCCGACAAGCCATACAGCAATAACAATATGGAAGCGTGATTGGATGGTTTCATGTTGACTATTTGGCCCCTATTATTCATAAAACGGCGTGATGGTTGCGCAGGGTCTTTGTTTGCAACGGATTTCGAGAAGGGAGTTCGTTACCATGCCTACGCACGACCGATCAGGTGAATTGCGTTTACGCAAGAGAATATGCCCTGGGAGACGAGAGATTTGTTGCGGGCAAAGGAACAAACAAAGGCACGGCAGTATTTGTGATTAATACGGATCAGAACGATCAGATAAGAGAAGAACTAGAAGAGCTTGCCTGGATAAAACCAGACAAAAGCAGTCACCGCATGAACAATAGCTAAAGTTGTTGCTAAACCAGCTGTTAACACATGCCAGACAAACACATCTTTACCAAAAATCCCCATAGCCACACCAAAACCAGCAGCCAGAAAAATGAGACACAACAGAGCCCCGCCCATCCAAAACAATATTTGGTGTTTGCGGTTGGTCGAAATAGCGCGTTCAGCAGCCAGTGCTTTTTCTTCATTAAATTGTTTCATGACATCAGAAGAGTGTTCAAGCTGTGCCGCTGCCGTTGCTTCCATCGTAGCTGAGCTTGCGCTGAATGCCTGGGAAGAGAAGCCCAGACATAACATCAGCATTGTCGTAACAACAAGCATGGATTTATGCATTATCTTCCTCATCATCTTTTTTCAAGGCATAACGCCAGTAGAGAAAGACAGCCAGCACCATCGGCGTAAACACCATAAAAAACAAACCCACAAAAATAGCCCAGGGTGTATCAATGCTAACATGTAAATAGCGATAACTATCCACCGCCCATGCCGGTATCACCCAACAAAAACTCAAGATAGCCACCACTACGATTCGAGCAGACTTTAAACCTATCATGGTTTCACCTCATTGATTTTTTGACTTGATGCACAACGGAAACCATAGAAATCAGATGCCATATTGGGCAATGAATAATTTCGATGGTAACTTTCTGTGGAGAATGGATCGCTCTTCCAGGATCCACCCCGCATCACACGCTTCACTGTGCGCTCAACATCCTCACTGCCAGCTCCGGTAAACTGATCCGAACTGGGCTTGAAGGAGACAAGCTGACCTTTCTTGACAAGATACGGTGCAAAATCATCAAACATCCATTCAGAAACGTTGCCTGCCATATCCATCACACCAAACGGGCTTGCACCATGTTTATAATCACGCACATCAGTGGTGTGGCCAATGCTGTAGTAGGTATTCAAACGGGTAATATCCATTCTATTACCCCATGGCCAACGATGAGCCTTGTCGCCACGGGCTGCTTTTTCCCACTCAGCCTCTTGCGGCAAGCGTTTGCCAGCCCATGCACAATAATCACGTGCATTATACCAGGAGACCAGAGTCACAGGATGCGCTTCAAGTCCCGTAGGAATTTTTCCATCATTCCAATTCAGCGGAGCTCGATAATGTTTGGCAACCACAAAAGCAGCATATTGAGCTTGAGTTACTGGATATTTATCAATCCAGAAAGCTGGCACATCAACTCGATGTGATGGCTGATCTGTATCGTTACTGCGAACTGCATCCGTGCCCATTTCAAACACACCTGCAGGCACAAAAATCATCCTGTCTAATTCAGCTTTTACTTCAGCTGTTAATAACGCTTCTATCTCTACTGATGTGTATGTTGAACCACTCCTGCTCGCTTCATGCTTAGCCTGAATGCTAATATCTTCACCCGCAGCACGAATATGATCATCCACTTCAGCAATATCGTAAGTGACTTTACCACGCATCTCTTCCATACGCATAGAACCAAGCTCAATCACATGAAGTGATCCACCAATCATAGCTGCAGCAACACAGGTTAATAACACAGCCATAGCAAAGCGTTTACGACGATTTATCTCTTTTTCTGAAACTGGTAAAGAAGCCATGATTAGCTCTATTTATCCCCTTCACTAGGCAATCTTTCAGAATCTGCCGGTGCATAATCGCATGTACCGGGCATATCCCATGTACCGTAGTATTTCTTCAGTAACAACTCGCCGATCACACCACCGACTGCACAGAATTCCATATTGAGAATGACAAAGAATCCCCACCACATCAGTGGAATCAATTTAGCTCCTTCAGGTACCCCTGTTGTAGCAGTTACATAATAGTTGATTGCCAGAATAATCAGCGGCGGAAAATGAGCTACAAGCTTGCCACCCCAGCCATAGATCATGCCAATCGCGATGCCGGTAATCACAGGAAGAACAAACATCGCCATTACCCATGCAAAGTTATAACCAGAAACGCCCCAAAAGAGCTCAACTTGCACACCTAATAACTGGTGGCCAATCTCAAACAAGAAGCCGGCAGCAAGAAATGCTACCAAAAAACGCTGCCACTTGGGTGCCCATGGCTGAGGTAATTGTTTCTGCATGATTTAAAACTCCATCTATATGAACAAAAATATTACTGATTGTCTGTATTTGGATATGGCTTACCTGTTAATTTTTTGTACTCAGCTGCTTTGGTTTCTTCAAGGTACCAATCTTCAACTTTCAGACTGGCAAAATAATTCGCCAACAGACGCCTATCTTGTTCGGATAGATGTGCATATGAAGGCATAGCATACTTAGCCTTTAATCGTGACGGTATCATCGACTGTGGATTTTTTGATGAAAAATATTCATACAACCACTGCTCACTGCGTAGTGAACCAATACCATCAAGACTGGGGGCAGGAACCGTCTCCATGACATTTTTAATGCCCCAGATGGTATGGCAGTTACGGCAGCCAATTTCACGGTACATATCCGATGCTTTGGACTGCACTTCCTGAGTGGCCGTCGAATAAAAAGGTATGCCCGCATCCTTTACAGGATTAAAGGCAGTATATACTCCTTTTCCAACTGCAAAAACTACAACAGCTCCAATAAGCCCGGCAATTAACATGTCACCTCTACGCATGATTATTAACGTGAAGCCTCAGCTTTCTCATTTAACAGTTCAGTACGGCGGCTTTCCTGTTTTGCAGTAGCTTCCTGATACTTTTTGAACTCTTCAGGACTCATTTTGTCGCGATCCTGATCATCAAACACAAGATACTTAATATCTTCATCAAACTGCTCATTCTGGCTAGCCCAACGTAAGCCAATCACTACTGCAATCAGGATTGCAACACCACTCACCAACCAGATATAAATTGTCCAACCATCATTCCATTCAGCCATCATACACTCCTTAGTATCGTAGATTAGTTATTTAAAACAAAAAGCCATCGAGCATTTGCACTCCTGCAAAAACAGCAGATACAATTACACCAAGTACAATAATTCCCATCAGTACTTTTTCACCCTTTTTCACACTGCTCATATCTGTGTTTTTAAAAAACAGAGCTATTACACCCACAAAGACAAGCATCGAAACAATCATAAAGATGAAAATGCCAACGCTATGCGCCTGGCTATTCATTCCTTCAATTCCCATATCGAACACCTGTTGCTCAGCAGCATAGATCATACCAGGCAGGCAAAAAGAGATAATGGAAGCACTGATTAAAGAAAACATTCTATTCATAAGGGCGCATTGTAAGGCAGAAGAACAAAATGAACAGTAGCAGTAGCTATAAACGAAAAATGCCGCCCAATGGGCGGCATTTTAAGCGAACTCGGAATAACCTAGAATTTCACATCACGTGGGTCTGGGGTTCCTTTTTTATGGTTATCAATAAAGAAGCTATAGAGCACAGGGACTAGTAGTGCCACTGCAATAACTCCTAGGATAGCAACTTGAGCATTATCAAAATCAATCATTATTATCTCCTATTTATCAGTGAGCTACACTGTGATCTGGCTTCCAATCGATTGGAGGCAAACGCTTCACAGTTAAGATTACAGCAAAACAGAAACCAAAGAACCACCATACTGCAACAGTGTAACCTTTATCCCACCAAGGCTGTTTTGCCTCACGTGTTCCGTCTGCTTTCATATTACCCTGAAAGTTAGCCTTAACAACTTCAGCACCGATGATTGAGTACTCTTCTAAATCAACACCAGGCTGCTTCTGCAGCTCAACTACCTGATCCTCAATAATACGAAGGTCATTCATGGTAATTGGATGCTGAGCACGCTGAAATTCATACTTTGATGGAAATTCAGCCAATGCTTTCTCAATCATTGCCATAGCTCTTTCATCAGCTTCTTTTGAAGTTAGCTTGGTATCATTCAGAACTGCTTGCACAGGATCAGAATGATATACACTCAAGTAGTCTACATATATTGCAGGGCTAGCTCTTTGACCAAACAAAGGGAAAGTCCATGCCATTGCAGTAAGGAACGTCAGTAACAACAGACCAACAACAGGGCGTGGAAGCGGGTTATTGTTTTCAGCAATGCCGCCAAGGCTTTCGTTTTCCCAAATATACTGGGCTTCTTTAGTCATTTTATCATCACTCATGCAGTGCAATGGCTTGTTGACTTTTAAACCTTCAAATAGTGGTAAATACTTCGACATATCTCTCTCCCCTTATTTACTGTTCAAGACGAAATCCATCAAGTAACGAATTTCAGAATCATCGGCATATTCAGGAACTTCAGGTGGATAAACACTGTCGCCGTCACGATAGGCTTCAAACTCTTCATCCCACTTCACCAAGTCGATCACATTACCAGCTTTATCTTTAGGACCCCACAGATAATCATAACGAGGCATGATTGAATGCGGCTGAACCAGACGTGGATTAAAGAAGTGAAGCATCATCCACTCTTTAGATGAGTTACGTGAACCAACATGTAACAGATCAGGTGCTTTACGGTCAGAACCGAATGTAGTTGGAGATTCACCATTGAAATCACCTAGAACAGGAGGACGGCCAAATGACTGCCAGTCATGTGTCTGCTCTGGCAATAGTGTATGACACCACCAGCAACCTTCACGAACGAACATTGTTTTACCTGCACCGGCTAGAATAGTTTCAGAAGCTGCAGCCAGTGTTGCTTCAATGCCCCAACCGCGAGTTGCAGTAGCAAACTCAACATATGGAGTTTCAACGCCATTGGTCACTTTACTACTTACGAGGAAAACACCGCCAGTAACTTCAGCTGCCTGATCCATTTTACCCATAGATACACTTAGAGCCTGAACATCAGCACCTAAGATATTATCATGCTTCAAACCACTTGGAAAAGATGTACCTGCTGGAAAGACATAAGCAGCAGTGTCATCCATAGCTGCGCCTGTCACAGGATTCTTCTTCAAAATGACTTTAGTCGGCTTATCATTTCCATGAAGGAACAAGTCACCATAATCAAACCCACTATTGCTACCATAGGTTAACTGTTTTTCTAATGCTGTAGCTGTAGATGACACGCCTGAAATATCTAAACTAGGCATATACACTGTAACAACCATTGATGTAGATAAAGCCACACCAAAAAGAATTGATCCAATTCGATACTCTCTGAATCCCATTCTAAATCCTCCCTATTATTTTTATATACTTAATATACTTAAAAATACTGGAGCCCGTGAGGGCTCCAGCCCTATTTCTTAACGTGCGTATGCTACATCCTGCGGCTGAACACCAGGAGCCAGTTTCTCGCCCTGTTTCACAGTCATGTACATATTCCACAGCCATACGATATTACCCAAGAACACCATGGTGCCGCCTAACCATCTTACGATCATGTAAGGATGCTCAGCAATTACGATATCCATGTATGGCACTTCGTAGATCTTACCTGCACCCTGGATCAGACCAGCGATAGTCATAGAAACCCAGTACAGAGAGAAGCCGATCAACAACATCCAGAAGTGGAAGTTAGCCAGACTCAGTGAGTAGAGCTTACGACGCAGTAGCGTCTGAACACCGTAGTATACAGCAGCTGCCTCAGCGAAGGTTGAGAAACCCAACAACGCCAAGTGAGCGTGTGCAACAATCCAACCAGTACCATGTACATACCAGTTAATTGCACGAGTCTGCTGGAAACCGCCCTGCATATTCAATGGAATTGCAAGCAACACACCAGTAATAGTGTATTTGATTTCAACATTCTCAACGAACATTGCCCATTTACCCTGCATAGTCAGAAGGATGTTACAAACATAAGCAACCGCTGGAACCAGAATCAACACGCCTTCAACAGATGCGAATGATTTCAACCACTCAGGAAGTGGAGAGCTCATCAGGTGATGTGCAGCTGGAGTTGAGTAGAACACAACGATTGACCAGAAGTGCAAATGACCAACACGATGTGAGTACAACGGATTACCAGTTACTTTAGGAACGATATAATAAGTAATCGCCGCAGCAACCGGGGTAATCAACAGACCCAGTACGTTATGTGCGAACCACCAAGTCATATATGCTTCATTCAAACCGGTCAGATGGAAGAACTCAGGCAGGTTACCGATCAGGAACACGATAATAAGCATGAAGAACGAACCAGCGAAGAACCAGTTTGTTGTATAGATACCCTGTGTACGACGAGTAACAATCGACATAAAGATATTAATAAACAATGGAAGCACCATGCACAGAGCGATATAGATATCGATTGGCCAGATGAAATCTGAATACTCACGACCAGAAGTCATACCGAACCACAATGTAGCCAAACCAAGTGCAAGACCAACATTCCACAACAAGCAGTTCCAAACACCAAGCTTTTCAGACCACAGCTTGGTGTTACCAAGTGCAGGAACAACGTACATTGCCGATGCAGCAAACGCACCCGCAATCCAACCAAAAATTACAGCATGAACATGCACCTGGCGCATATGGCCAAACTGCAGAGCATACGAATGTGTAAACCAATCAGGGAAAGCCAACTTAGCCGCGTTAAACGAACCGATCCCCGTACCAATAATAAACCACATAATCGCCGAAAAACTAAAGAAGATTGCTGCAGTACCGCCAGGAATATTCTTTTCTTTCGCAAAAAGATATTTAATCATGTATTTCCCCTTTTAATATAATCTCTACTCGAACTTTAAAACTATTCATCACCGAGATTACTCATCATGCTCTTCGTCATGTTGACCTGGCATCAACAAATACCATGCAAACCACATGCTTGAGAACGCCAATATAATACCCAGTACCGATGCAAAACCAGCCATATTACTCTCCCTAACCTAGATTTTTAAAAAATTATTCTTTTTGATAGCCTTCACGAACTGCATGCAACTTAAGCGCTGATGCCAGAATCCAAACGAATCCAAGACCAAACACGATCATTACCCAGTTACCAAAGCCTTCGAAAGTGAACGGTGAATATGCATCCGACCCCCACAATCCGGCCTCAGGAAACGGACCGCGACCAACAGCCAGCTGTGTTGCAATTGTAAACACAGAGCCATTGCCCATACCAGTAACAAATCCCGAAACGATTATAAGCCATATTGAATTTTTCATGCCCTCTCCCTATTAAGAAAATATGAATTTTTTTTAATACTCCGCAAGTATTGTAATCTTTCCCAGTAGTGTCAACCCCATAATTTTCCCACGGTTATTAGTAACTATTGCCAGCTGAGCAAATAACTTTCATGATTCAGCCATGCGTGAGTTACTTATCTATGGCATCAGCGGATGCGCTTCTCTCTTCATTCTAGGCTACACCGTTCACATATTCATAGGTGGCCTTGTTGAAGAGCGAACAGAGATCATCAGCATCATAGTAGCCGTCAGCATTGGCGCACTTGTTGTCGGCTGGATGGCATGGGATATTCTCAGAGCCCGCCGCTCTAAATAAATATACATTTGAGTCGACTCACCCCAGCCAAGTAGGGAAACACAAATTTATTTATTTTTCTTTTATATCCTGAGATAAATATACAAAAAAGCCCTCCACTGAGTTTAGACTTTGAATCCGTAATAAATAACCTCTCAATCACGCTTAAATCTCGCCTTACTGGCTTATGATACGCGTTCTAGATAAGCAACTAACGCTATATCCTCAGGCCAATCTACGAGAAAATACCATTGTAATGAGTTATTTTTAGATGATTTAAATGCATCACCCCCACGATCCATAGAGATCCATAGAGATCCAAAAAACATTCCAAACATATAAACAACACCCTTCTGCTGCGTCACCCCCCTGGATATTGAAGACAGCAATTGAGCAGCTAAAACCCATGAACAATAAAGCACCAACTCTTTAAAAACCTTCGTCCATACAATCAATTATCAAACGAATATCCAGGACTTAACATCATACTGTGAAATGACATACTGCTTTATCAAGAATAACAACCATCGCCTGCACCATAAGGTCGAATCAACACCCACTAAATTTAGAAGGAGCTGCCCCAGATATTACATAATTTGTATTGTTGGAGAGGAGGGGGAGGGCATGAGAAAGAGTCATCTGATTATATTAGTCGCGAGATCGGAGCTGTTGAGCCCTATTTTAGCAGAGCCCGAAAGGAAATGAGCCCAAGGTGCTGCAGGAAAGATCCCCGTATTTGGTTTGTTGAAACGGGGTGGAAAGGTATACACCAAAATTATTCCTGATGCTCAAGCGGCTACATTAATACCGATAATTAAGAGAAAGCGATCCCTGATAGTATCGTTTATAGCGACTGCTTGCGTGGATATAACGCCTTGGACATCTCGGAGTTAAAGCACTATCGCATCAACCATTCAAAACCACTTGCCAGCAAGCATAATCACATCAATGGTATCGAGAGTTTCTGGAATTAGGCCAAGAGACATATGCGACGTTTTAATGGTACTTCCGAAGAGAATTTTCCGCTATTTTTGAAAGAATGTGATGCGCTTTAATAACAGTGACTCTAGATCCCAACTAAAGCTGCTAAAACAATGGGTTAAGAATAATAAATAGCTAGTCATCTGGGACAGCCCCATTTAAAGCCTACATAGTGATTAGTATTACCACCACTTAGATTTTGACAGCGGCAACAATCGAGTCCGTAGCCAGAGCGAACACCCTTGCTACAAAAGAAAAAACCTATCCCCCCCTACCATGCAGTAGATCCACTTTAAAATGGAATCCGAACATACTTTAGCCCGAATAGAGTAGAGATAGGCAACACGAACAGATACAGGAACTCAGATAGATGGCTTAGGCAGATAACGCAAACCCCAAAGCATCAAACCTCAGCACACCAACAAACACCCTGATTATTCCATTGTGAAGAACTACTCTAGCAGTCAACCCTATCTATCCACTGTTTTTATTGGCAATCGGGTTAATATGGATGAGTTCAACGGTGAAATCTGGGACACTCACTCTACCCCCCCATACTTGGGTCAATATAATTTCGAAGACTGAATGGCGGAAAACATCGTACTGAAGGTGAAACACACAACCCAATACGTAGGGATTATTTCAATCAAATCGCAAAGAGAGAAGGTCAAATAATAGACCAACTAAATAGAGAGGAGAGCTCCTCAGACCCACATGCTCGATGCATATTCAACAGAACAAACAGAGCCCCCCCTTTCAAGAGCTAAGGGACGAACACAGTGAACAATCTGAAGTGCAGCATACGACCTTACTCACCCACCACCACTTTAAAATAGCAGCTGCGCATAGAGGTCTATTTATAAAATTCTAAAGCCTTAATCACAGCAGCGAAATCTTCCTGAGTAAATTGCCCCTTATGAAACACATACTGCTGTTTTGAACCCGCATCATCCGTCCCAGTCAAACCAAACGATTTACCAGCCTTATCAGCAAAAAAACGTAAATTCTTCATTAGCAAGCGACGCTTACCATTTTTCAAACGCAGGGTAATTTGCTCTTTACGAATATCCAGCGCAACAGGTACAGACGGCAACAGCAACAGACGTCGAAAAACACGCCCACCACCAACCAGCAAAAAGAAAAACCCAAGGAACATCAAACCTTGCCCCATCCACTGATCATCCGTGCCATACCAAACTTTCAAACCCCATAGCAACAGGAACAACACCGTTGGCACATAAAGTAACAAATCCCAAAAAATACCGGTTTTATCCGGATGCAATTCGCACTCTACCTCTCGCCATGACTTAGCCACCCTGATCTTCTCCCATCAACTTACCCAAAACAGGCATCATCTCACTATGTAACATGCGGCCTGGAGCAATGTGATTAACTCGCCCCTTTCCATCAATCACAAATGTCCAAGGCTCACCTCGCACTTGAAATGCATCATAAGCTTCCGGATTATAATATTGATCCATATGCAGGAAAATCACCTGATCTTCATATTGATCCATAACCACTTTCAACATCTGCAGCTGCTTATCACATTGCGTGCAATGCCCTGGTGTAGCGAATTCCATCACGATCGGCTTACCTGTTTTCAACGCATCATCAAAAGAGAGCTGATACATGCGCGGGTCTGGATAACGATAGCTGGTGATTTTAGACATATCACCACCTACATCAGCCAGTGTTTTAGTCCTAAGTGACGGAACCTCCTGACCAACAGTAAAGACGCCGCCACCACCAACCCCAAAATCACCATCACATGCAGACAATAGCAATACGGATGATAGCAGCAAAGGTAGAAACAACTTTCTCAAATCAGACATGATTAATCCTTATCTCTATTGGAGCAGGTACGAAACAGATTATATGCCCAAATAAAGTTCGCCAACAGAACCAATGTTCCAAAGATTCCCATGGTAGCCAACCAAGGCCTCACAATCGCTTCAACCTCCTCAGGAGAAACGTGTTCAGAAGCAATCCCTCCAGCCACACCAGCTGCAGTAAAGAACACAACCATGCCAATCAGGCCAAAGTTATGCACCCAAAAATGCCACTTCACCAATGTAAGGCTATAAATTGGACGCTGCACCAAACGCGGCACGATATAATAAACCGCTGCAAAGATTGCCATTTCAACCCAACCCAGCAAGTTAATATGAGTGTGAGCGCGAACAATCAAATTACCATGCAAACGATGATCAACAAAATGACGGAATTCGTGAATCCCCCCCATCAGGGCACCCCACGTAAAACCGATCATACTATATATTATACATGCGAACACGAACCACAGTGTATATTTGATGTATTCTGGATCTTCCCATGGTTGGCGTTGCATTATTTATCTCCTAATGTTTTGTCTACTTTATTATCAATATTTTTTTCACGAATATCTGTATATTTATCTTTCCATTCGCTTGGAGCCCAGGTATTAATCATAGAATCAATGAAGGGTGACTCGCCTTTAGGCGGAACAGGTGACGATGCAGAGCCCTGTTCAGAAATCAACTCTGACAAAAATATTGCCATTAAATGACGATCAGCTTCAGACATTTCTGCTACAAAATAAGCTTGTTTAGGTTTAGGCCCATGATCCATCGTTTCATGCCCATAGACAGTCTCTGGATCCCTTAAAAAGTCTTCAATCCACTGTAAATTACGCTTCGTGCCAATACCATCGAGGTTATTCCCCATATTTGTACCGCCTCGCATAGCACGATGACATTCTGTACAAGCGCTTTCCCGGAAAATCAAAGAACCTCTATTTCCATCTGCACTCAGATTATAATGGGTTTTCTGCTCAAATATGGGCGTATCGCTCGTTGCCATCAGGTATTGCATGACACCAAAAGCAATTGATGCAAATAATATGAATATTCCCGCTACAATAAACAGTAATTTTTCGCCGGTCTTTAGTGGTGATTTGTTGTCTTCTCTCATGAGAACGGCATTATCCGGCATCAATCAAGCTTTGCAACAAGGAGCCAACATGCATATCCGTTTCCTAACCATCCTCATGAGCCTTTTTCTTTTATCAGGTTGCATGACCCAGGCTGATAAACAACAACAGGCCGACCAACTACTTCATCAGCTCCATCAGGCCATTCAAACCCAACAATGGGATCAGGCCAAAAAACTTTTCGATGCAAAGTTCTTTAAATCACAACCCGAAACAATTTGGCGTCAGAATATTATAGATACACAGAAATCCTTAGGCAAAATGCTATCATTCAATCTAGCCTCAAAAAGCAAGGACCCACGTTTTAGTGGTGACTTTTATGTATATATTATTGCCATTCAACACGAACGCGGCTTTAGTAACGAAACAGTCACGATATTCAATAGCCTGGATAATGACCAATTAACCATCGCTGGATACCTACTCACCAGCCGGAGAAATCAATGAATAAAAGAATTGCCATCATCCTAGCCACCATGCTCTTTAGCGCGTGCAGCCAAACTTACGAAAAATCAACACCCATGTCTGTTTTACAACAACTACCGGGACTCTGGACAACCAGCATTGGAACAGGAGATATCCGCTTTTATGAAGATGAAACGGTAAAACTCACCTTCCCCACTCGCACCCCGCCGCTTAAGCTGATCTCGCAATATCAAGATGTTAAAGAGAACACAATCGGCATTGCACTGGGTGGCTTTTGGAGCGGCCCAATATTAATCGACACCAGTGACATCAATAACAATATTATCTCAGTTAGATTCCCTGATGAAGAGCCCGTTAAGTTCCATAGGAGCCAGTAAAACAAGCAACATTCACTATCGAATAAACCCACACCATGAACCCATCGGACTATGGCAATTCGTTGCGAGTAGAAGCAACATAATCATGCTTTCAATGCGCGTGATAGCCCCACAGCAGGACTACCCGACAAGAAAGCAGACCTGAGCCGAAGGGCGAAAGCCATGGATAGTCTTAATGATGAATCAGGCTATTTTAAACCACTGTCCTTGCCGCACACAACTCCATGAGATAAAAGCCAGTGAGAAGCTACCTAGGTGGCGCGATACAGGAGCTTTAGCGCGTAGGTTTTAGCTCAGCATGAGACCATGCGTTGCAAACAATCAGCAGCTAACAACGAAAAAGGGAGGCCGAGCCTCCCCTTTTCATTTCAAAAAACTCAAACAACATGAGCTTAAATAATCAGACCCTGACATTGAGCCCTAGCCTTATAAGCTGTCATCATCTATCTCTTCAAATCAATCCTATTGATCGGAGAATCCCCCCATCACCTGACACTGACACTATATGTAATCAGCACAAAAAAAAATGGGAGGCAAAGCCTCCCATTTGATCTAATCGATGATTACTTTAAATCAATGACGTGGGGCAGAAGGATTTCCTGCAGTCGAAGGACGACTCACAGTCAAGAACGCTGCCAGATTAGCAATATCTTCATCAGTCAAGTTAGCTGCAACTTTACGCATCTGCGCTTGATGATCGTTATCACGAGCCTGCTCGTCATCTTTCGAAGAAGTAGTCGCACCCAAACGGAATGCTTCCATCTCATGTTTCAGATAATTATATTTCTGACCACCAATGGCTGGGTACATATTACCAGCAGAACGACCGTTAAATGCATGGCAGCTCATACAAGCTGATATACCACGCTTTTCATCACCATAGTTCACAAGGACTTTACCTTTATGAACGATGCCAACATCATCACCGGCTCTACGCATCGCATCCAAATCAGAACCCAAAGTTGGTGTCTTCAATGTATGCACATAAGCAGAGACATCACGACGCTGTTCGCGAGTCATTGCTTTCGCAATATCATTCATCTGGTACATAGCATTATCCATACGCTTGTCAGTAGCGAAATCTTCCAGCTGTTTCCAAATATATTTCTCAACCTGATATGCAAGACGAGGTGTGCTCATTTCATCAGAACCCATACCGCCAGTACCATGACAACCAGCACAAGCCGGGACATCATCACCTAAACCGCTATCAAAAATAATACGACCCTTTACCACATCGCCACCGCCGCCACTTACTCCATCATGAATCCCGGCTACAGCAGACGTCGCTGCCCAACTTACGCTCAGCAGTGCCGCAGCACTGATTAACATCATTAAACGCTTCATTCTTTCCTCCCTATTATTAAAATAAATTGATTAATAAAACTTAATCGTCTTTCAACGATGCTTTAAACATCATTATCGCAATCGTAAAAGATACAACAGCTAAAACGCCATACATTTTCCAAACATCTGCATTATTAAAATCAATGGATGCTTCAATAAATTCACCTAACATATATGCCTCCCAGCATTAGGAATGTCCCTAAATAAATTCAGGTCGCTAGACTGACTTATTTTTATACACAACTCAAGCAATTATAAACGTTAAGTTAAATGCTTGTTAAAATAAGATCACGCACCCTCGCAGAAACATAAGCCAGAAACAAAAAAAGGGAGCCGAAGCTCCCTTTTCTTACAATCTTATCACAACTCCAAAACCTAGAAGCGACGCTCGCGAATACGAGCCGCTTTACCACGCAATTCACGTAGATAATAAAGTTTAGCACGACGGACACGACCATGACGCATAACCTTAACACTCTCGAGCATAGGCGAATGCAGCGGGAACACACGCTCAACACCTACATTGCTGGAAATCTTGCGAACGGTGAAGCTGCTGGAAATACCATTGTTATGACGTGCAATCACTACACCCTCATAAGCCTGTAAACGCTCAGTCTTAACCACACCATTCTTGGTATCTTTAAAATCGATAATACGAACATTCACGCGAACAGTATCGCCCTCGCGGAATGACGGAATATCGTCACGCAGCTGATCCTTGGTTACATCATCCAGTGCACGCATTGTTTTGCCTCCGAAACTTGTGTCAGTTTTACTAGCGCCACATGCGATCCAAATAGATCGCTAAGGCTCCCCTGACAGAAAGGTGGCGCACTTTACCCACACCTTCGATGGGTGACAACCATCCATTTTGTTTTGGCATATTTTTTACATCCAAACCGGAGCCTGTCCCGAACACAATGAGATGTTTCCCTTCCATTTTCAATAACTTAGCAGGATCGACACACTCACCTTCGGGAGGTGTGGCGGAGGTATACCATAGCTGATAATCATCCTCATCAAATATATCCTGCAAAGAATGCACACATTTTATGGCTTGCAAGACTGATTTACGGGCCCGGTTTTTATCACCTCCGGCTCCATTAAGGTAATAATCTGTCATATCATCAATCAGCGCATGCATACCCGCAGCCGGATGCACCAAGTATACCGGTGCCACATCATAGAAAGCACAGCTACGTGCAAAGTCATGCACATCTATTGAAGTAATTGCAGTTGCGCTGGTCTCACCTTTGCGATTCAAAATGGGATAGTGCAGTAGAGCGACGGCTATTTTAGCCATCGTTTACGGCAGCCTTGGGCGCGGTCTTGGAGGCGTGTCATGGTAACGGTCATATCTGCCCGTCCTGCTCGCATGGATTTGATGTGCCGCGTAAAAAACCACCAAACCTATCAATATACCCGCACTCTGAATCAACCAAACGGAAGGAATTTCTGAGGACCTACTTCCAGATGGAGAAAACAGAACCAACGTCTCTATCCCCACCTTCAGCACAAACAATAAAAGCAATACGACACCAAACCAATAAGATTGCGAAAAACGCTCGGTTTCAAGAATAAGAAACCATATTGCCAGCATAGCCATAACCGCAGCCACGCCAAAAGCACCACGATAATCCACATAATCAGGCAAAAGCATCAACAGCAATCCAGTCATCACCGGCATCGCAAGCATCAGACTTAATATAAGGTGATGTGCTTTAACAAAGCGCCCAACAACCAAACCAGTCAACGCAATAATAAAACTATTCAAGATCAATTGAGAGGATTTAAAGTGGGTCATCTGCGCCGTCCACAAGCGCCACCACTCCCCGGCCAGTATGGCTTCTTTGTCAAAAACCAACAAAGCAACATTATGGGGTGATAAAAACCAAATAGCCCAGCAGGCTATTGCGAACAGAACGCCAACCATACTTATGAAGTGCCTTTTAGGCCGGCGGAGATAGATCTAGCCCAAAGGCTGAGTGCAGGGAACGCACTGCCAATTCGATGTACTTTTCTTCGATCACCACAGTAATCTTAATTTCACTGGTGGTAATCATCTGAATATTTACCCCTTCCTTAGCCAGCGTATCAAACATCATCTTCGCCACGCCGGCATGCGAACGCATACCAACACCGATCACCGACACTTTAGCGACAGTGTCATCACCCTTCACATCGCGTCCCTGCATCTGTTCGCACAACATACGCATAATTCCCATGGTCTGCTCATAGTCACTGCGCGGGACAGTGAATGTGATATCGGTATAACCCTGTTCAGATACATTCTGAACGATCACATCAACATTAACCCCTGCTTCAGCGATTGGGCCAAAAACATTGGCAGCAATACCGGGCTGATCAGGAATACCCATGATAGTAATTTTGGCCTCATCGCGATTATAGGCCACTCCGGAAATCGCAGCTCGTTCCATTGTTTCATCCTCTCCTACAACCATAGTACCTACCACCGGGTCAAAACTTGAGCGCAAATGTATTGGCATCTGAAAGCGCATAGCCAACTCAACAGAACGCGTTTGCAATACTTTCGCCCCCAACGAGGCAAACTCCAACATCTCTTCGTAACTGATGCGCTCCATCTTCTGCGCCTTGGGAACCATGCGTGGATCAGTCGTATAAATACCATCAACATCGGTATAAATATCACAAGCATCCGCTTCGACAGCAACAGCAAGTGCCACAGCAGATGTATCCGAACCACCACGCCCCAGCGTAGTCACACTACCCTTCTCATCCACACCTTGGAAACCTGTCACTACTGGCACTTCACCAGCCTGCATATGCCTTAGAAGATGTGAGCTTTCCACACTTTTAATGCGCGCGCGAGCATGATCAGCAGAGGTGACAAAACCGGCCTGCCCACCGCTGTAAGAGTAGGCAACAACGCCACGCTTTTGCAACTCAATCGCCAACAACGCTGCAGTGACTTGCTCACCGGTTGCAACCAGCGCATCCAGTTCACGAGCAGCTGGTTGCTCACTCATCTCATTCGCCATTGCCACCAACCTGTTGGTTTCTCCACTCATGGCTGACACTACAACAGCAATCTGCACACCACGCGCCAACTCAGCCTGCACAATATCGGCTGTTTTCTGGATACGCTCCAGAGACCCTACCGATGTACCGCCAAACTTCTGTACAATACGCATTACCGATCACCTTCAGAAGACGCCACCGTAGCGATGCCAATTTTACTCATATGCAATCCTCGCAGTGTATCAAGCACATAAACCACCCGTTTATGGCGCGCATCGGCATCAGCCCTCAGAACCACCCGCATATTTGGATCGCCTTTCGAGATATTCAGAATCCGTTTACGCAAATCACTGTCGCGCACTGCTTTATCCTGAACAAAAAGCCTTCCTTTTGCATTGACACTAATGGTCACCTGCTTGGGCTCTTGTTGCTGAGCAGTAGCTTTACTCGATGGCAAATCAAGCTTAAGACTGGAGCTCACACTAAAGGTTGTCGATACCATGAAAAAAATAAGCATCAAAAAAACGACATCGACCAATGGTGTTATGTCCACCAGATAATCAACACGCTTTTTAGGGCGCAAATTCATGCACGTTCCCCTTTCAGCAGCTCAACAAAACGCATGGCATGCTGCTCAATCTCCAACACAAAGCGATCAACACGCGACTCAAAGTAGCGATAGGCTACCAGAGACGGGATGGCTACAGACAGACCGAACGCAGTTGTATTCAATGCTTTGGAAATGCCACCGGCCAACACATCGGCCTTACCAACGCCAACCAAGGAGATCTGCTGAAACACTTCGATCATACCAATGACCGTACCCAACAAACCCAGCAGCGGTGCAATCGCAGCAATCAAACCGAGCACCCCCACAAAACGATCCATATGCGCAACTTCCTGACGCCCCGTCTCTTCCAAAATTTCTTTCATCACTGAACGCCGCACACCACGATTTGATAATGCCACCCACAACACGCGACTCATCGCTGTGTTATTGGCCTGACATGACTGCATGGCCTTTTTCACATCACCTTCACGCACCGCTTTTTCAACAAACTTCACTTCCGATAAAGGCAACACCACAGAACGCCGCAAACTCCAGGCACGTTCAAAAATAATAGTCAGCGATAGCACTGATGCAGCCAGTAAAATATACATCACGATGCCGCCCTGCTGGATAAACTCTAACAAAGGATACCTCCATAACCGACGATCATATCATCATTCGGCTCTCTTCCACTCAATTGATTCACTGATGATTCATTCAGGTTACACAATCAAAGGCGGCAATTATGATTAGGACACAGCAAATGTCATCCTCAACACCTACAATATTTTCCACCATGCCCGAACCATGTCACGTCGCCCCTCATCATTCACCCCCCATTGAAGCACTTCAGCAGCTTTTTTTTCGGCTGGCCAACGTAAAAAAACCGCACCATCGGCTGAATTTTTCACTCGCGCCCCATGTTTTTGATAACGCTGTACAACAGTGCGAACCGGAAAACCATAACGATTATCAAATCCCGTTTGCGCCACGACCAAATCCGTCTTTAAACGTGCTACAAAAGCCTCATGGCTGGAGCTGCGACTACCATGATGCGGCATTAACATCACATCAACGCTCCCTATGCCAGCTTTTAATAAACTTCGCTCCGCCTTGCTTTCAATATCTCCCGGCCAAAGCATCTTCACCTGACGCTCCTGTGATTGCAGTGTCAGCTCTGCTTGTATCACCAGAGATGTATTATTCGCATTCACTGCCACAGACCCACGTGGTGGCCAAAGTATATTCAGCGACAGCTGGTCACCAGAACCATCCTGCAACAGTTCCACATCTCCTCTGCCCAGCCACTGTATCGGAATGTTTTTCGCTGCGGCATATGCTTTGATCGCTTTTATGCGCTCATCTGCATGAGCATCCGGCACATCAGGCAAGTAAATCTTCCCCACACTATTCACGTTGCGCATGAGCGACAGCGCCCCACCAAGATGATCCGACTGTGCATGACTCAACACCAGCAGATCAATATGAGTCAAGCCAAGAGCGCGCAAGCCAGCCCCAACAGTCGTACCGCCATTAAACCTGCTACCCGTTCGACCCGGCGCATCAATAACAATCACCTTGTTGTGAGGCAATAACAGCGTTGATGCAGCCCCCTGCCCGACATCCCAAACGATCCACTCAGGCTCCTGCACTTCAGATTCGGACAGCACAGCTATTATATATATAGTAAGAACAACTATTGCAGCGCAGGCCGCCCGCATTTTTTTCCCAGACCATAACAACCACCCACTCACCAACATACCCATCCCATACAGCAAACCCAAAACCAGCGAAGGACGCACAGCCCACAACTCACCAGCAGGCAGTGATCTCAAAACAGACAAAAAGTTCAAACCCAGCCCCACAGCCATACTCGCAATAGAGACCAACCATGCAGCCAGACCATCCAGGCCGATCAGCGCACACAATTCACCCAACAGAGCAGCAGGCATCACAAACAGAGCATACAACGGAACCATGATCATATTAGCAGGCAGCGAATAGACAGGAACAGAGCCGAAGGTGGAGATAATCAACGGCAGTGTCGCCAAAGTTGCCAACAGAGAGACCCATAACAGTGATTTGGCTGATGCCCCCAGACGCTGCCACCATGAGTTTGCTTCTATCGACTGTTTCACTGCTCCTGCCCAAAGCAGTAGCGATGCCGTTGCCACAAACGACAACCATAACGATAGTGATGCAACAGCAGCTGGATCGCATATCAGAATCAAAGCCAACGCTGCCAATAGCGTATTTACTGGTTCACTTCGGGATGACAGACACCAGGCCAGAGCAGCAGCAGCCAACATCACCGCAGCTCGAACCGCCGGCAATGGCCAGCCTGCTATGCTTGCGTATCCAGCTGCAGCTAAAAAACCGCTGAGTAAAGCGATATTCCGCACTGGAAAATGGATAATCCATGCTTCTCGTCGCGTTAAAACAAACCAGCTCAAAGCAAATACCCAAGCCGCAACCATACCGACATGCATGCCCGATATAGCCAGCAAATGCGCCGTTCCGGTGGCCGAGAAGAGACGATTGGCAGATTCACTCACGTTAGAGCGCTCAGCCAACAACAATGCCGGCAACACGCCATCATCAGATTTATCCCCTTCTGCAAGGGCGTGCCGCACTTTTTGACGCTGCAGCTGCAACCATGGTACAGAAGTTGCCGTAACCACCGGCTCCCCCCTCACATTGCCGATCAATGCAATATGCCTGTCAAAACACCATGCACGATAATCGAAAAAGCCGGGATTAAGATAATTACGTGGCACACGCCAGGCGACCCTAACCCGAACACTCTGTCCCGCTTCAACAGGAACATCCTCTACCTTTGAAGCACGCAGATAGTGATAAAGCAAAGCTCTGCCCGGTAATACTTCCCCATCATCTCGCTTCACATGACTCAGCAAATAACGTCGCGATGAAGACAACTGCTCAACCTTTTCAACTTCGGCAGTCACCATCATCTCACCCTGCAACCAGGCTTCGGGCACTACGACACGACTTGCATCCAGCACCAAATCAACTGCGCCCAGGATTGCCCCAAGCGTCAGAAATAAGAGTGCCATGCGCTGCTTTATTAAGAGTAATAGAGAGCCAATAATAATCAGCAGAGTAACTGCAACAGGAATGACAAACAGATCCGTTCGACTCAACACCAAACCGATAACGGCTGTTAATACTGGAACAGATAGAGGCCAACGCCGCAGGTCAATCATCATAACCCTGCATCAGCCTATCGGAACTTAATCGGGATAAACCACAGTGCCGCGAATCATCTGGTCTTCACCCATCTTTTTGCGCACCACATCTTTTAAACGAATAGCTTGCATGACGGTATCAGACCCCTTGCTACCCCATAAACTTACGGCGTCCCGCCCGCCAATAATAATCGGTGCCTGATAGAGAACCATTTCATCACTGAATTGCGCTTCCAGAAACGACGTATGCAGCGCCCCGCCGCCCTCGAGCAGTAGTTTCAAATAACCATCGTCGGCCAAATGCTTCAACACTGCCAACAAGCTGGTGATGCGCTCCACTTGCACCCCGGCATCCACCCAGCGCTCTGTATGTCCATTCGTACTACGCACATAAAAACGTGTAGGAACATCATCAGATAATAGCTTGCACGCTTCAAAAAAAACTGGCGTTTCAAAACAGAGCACAACTCGGAGTGGTACATCACCAACCATTTTTGCATCACGCACAGTTAGCGAGGGGTTGTCATCATGCAAGGTTCCCGCCCCCACCAACACGGCATCGCACTCGGCGCGTAATTTGTGTGCATGTTTCCGACACTTCGCTCCACTTATCCATTGTGAATGGTGGCTATGCGTCGCCATCTTACCGTCGAGAGAGATCGCCGCCTTGGCAATCACATAAGGTCGCCCGGTACGCAGATAGTGAAAAAATGGCCTGTTTAGCTTATCAGCCTCTTCAGCCAACACACCACCTGTCACATCAATACTCATTGCCCGCAACACTTTGGCTCCACCCGCCATAACCGGATTGGGATCTGATGAGGCATAAATCACATGCTTGATGCCGGCCCGACGAATCGCTTCAGTACATGCCGGCGTACGACCATGAGCAGCACAAGGCTCGAGCGTCACGTAGAGGGCTCCACCACGCGCCTTTTCTCCAGCCCGCCGCAAAGCCATCACTTCCGCATGGGGTGATCCCGGTCGCACATGCCACCCCTCAGCAATAATTTCCCCGCGATTCACCACTACCGCACCGACACAAGGATTCGGATGTGTCGTACCTGCACCCTTTTTGGCCAATTCAATCGCCCGTCGCATCAATGTTTCACAATAGCTGCTTATTTCTATGCCATCGTCCACTTCCATTGCGATCACCTCCTAGGAGTCTGTCGGACTTAGCCCAACCTACTGCGGAAAAACGGATATTGGCCGTTATTCCTCGCGACAGCTGCCTAAGTCCGACAGACCCCTAGGACTAACCATGCTGTGAGTAAGATTGTTCTTCTTAACTGCAAGCATAGTATATGGCCATGCTTATTGCCATATCACCTGCCAAAAAACTGGATTACACCTCGCCATCACCCATCGCGGACTTTACTCAGCCCATGCATCTGGAGAGGGCTGCTGAATTGATTGATATCATGCGCCAGAAAGACAGCTTCGAAATTGCTGATTTGATGAAGTTATCCATGTCACTGGCTGATTTAAACATGCAACGCTTTCAAGATTGGTCCACACCATTTACTCCAGAGAACGCTAAGCAGGCGCTATTTGCATTTCACGGCGATGTCTATCAGGGGCTCGATGCTACAAGCCTCACAAGTGACGACATCGCTTATAGCCAAGATCATTTATGCATTCTTTCCGGCCTCTATGGCCTGCTGCGCCCACTCGATCTGATGCAAGCTTACCGTTTAGAGATGGGCACAAGACTCAATACTGACAAAGGTCGTAATCTCTACCAGTTTTGGGGCGATACGATCACCAATAGCATCAATGATCGACTAGCCGCCCAAGATGATGACATCCTCATCAATCTGGCATCCAACGAATATTTCTCATCAATCAATCGTAACAAGGTCAAGGGACGCATCATCACGCCTCTGTTCAAGGAGTTGCGTCAGGGCAAATACCGCATTATCAGCTTCAACGCCAAAAAAGCGCGTGGCTTCATGTCCCGATTCATCATCGAAAACAGAATAAGTAATCCTGAAGAGATCAAATCATTCGATGTGGCGGAGTATCAATTTAATGAAGAGCTATCATCAGCTGAGGAGTATACATTCACCCGCATTGGGGCATGAGTTAACCCCAATCTAGCGTATTTATACCTACTCAGATCATCCCTTCTATTTTGAGGAGAAGACGAGGAAAACGTAGCTTACTCGTAGTCGTGAGCTTTTCTCTTAAACAGTCTGGCGATCAGTCCTGGGCGTGATGGTGCTTTTTTCACCCCTTTCCACACTTCTCTCTTCAAGAGCCACAACACCAGCGTCAATATCACCAGAAAACCAACCACCCAGCTTCCCAGAGCCCGACGCTCATTTTGATGAGGGTCAGATATAAAGGCCAGGAATGTCGCCACATCCTCAGCCTGCTGCATGAGTTCCGCCTCATCAGCAGAATCATGATCTAACCAGGAGAGAGGATCTGGCATGGCAATATAATTGCCAGGGTAGATAGGATTATAATTTGGATCTGGAATACGATTGGCAGGGTCGTGTGCATAACCGATCAGCAGTGAATAAATATAATCAGCCCCGCCGCGCCGTCCAGGTACCACCAGCGAAAGGTCAGGGGCCGCTTTGCCGTAGGTTTCTTCAGCATCCTTGTTTGTGAGATCAGAAATCAAACCACCCATCAACGCCTGATCACCGCGCAGCTCGTCCACCTCTTCCCGGCTCAAGCCAATTTCCTTATATTCGATTAATCCACGCCAGGTCAAATATTTGGCTGAGTGACACCCCATGCAAATATCAGTAAACACCGTTAAACCACGACGGATTTGTGCTTGATCGGTCACATCCACATTGGCCTGTGAAAGTGTGGGGCCATGGTGATCGGAAGCGCCCGTCTCTCCAACATCAGCAACTTCTGTTACAGGCTCTGTTTGAGCCTTATGAACAACATTTTCAGCAGAAATATCCATACCTGCCGAAGCTGCTTCCAACTCATCAGCTGACGACTCAGTCGCAAGACCACTTCTTGTCAGCATCCCCTCCGCAGGAGTCGTAATCGGAGCGACTGAAGTCGCTGGCGAAATATCTTCAGACTCTACTTGAGTCTCTTTTGCTGCTGCCTCAGTCACACCCTCTACTGCAGCTGATGGTGGTGTTATTGCCGCCAATACGGGAGGAGTAATTGCTACGGGAGCAGATATTGCATTCACGACCGGTTCTGATGAAACATTCACGACGGGAGCCAGGTAACTCTGATGAATCCAGCCAACATGCCCATCTCTGTCCATACGCAACTGTACCCAGACAGACCGCTTGTCCAGCCACACACCGGTTGCACCTCGGCGAACAATCTCCCGTACAGCAGATGGTCCCGAGGCTGCAACGTGCAATTTGGCTGGTTTAAGAAGCTTCAATCTTGGCCCGCTAGCTGTAGACGCTGCAGCATCGACATAACTCGCTGCCGCAGGTTTTATCGCGCGCTCTACCGGCACAGATGAATTGATCGTAGCTGGCGCCAGATAACTATGGTGAATCCAGCCTACATGCCCATTTTTATCCATGCGTATCTGCACCCAAACAGACTGTTTATCCAGCCATACGCCTGTTGAGTTTTTCCGCACAATCTCCCGAACCTCAGAAGGGCCTGAGGCAGCGACATGCAACTTGGCATGCTTGAGCAATTTCAACTTTGGACCACTGACTGACGTGCTGCCTGCCAGATCAACAGCCACTTCTATACCTTCATAGTTCGCTTGGGCAGTGTCACTTTGCCTATTGAGCTGCACTGGCTCAATCGTATTTTCTACACTCACGGATGAATTGGTCGTAGCCGATGTCAGATAACTCTCATGAATCCAACCGACCTGGCCATCTTCAATCATTCGCACCTGTACCCAGACTGCCTGCTTATCCAGCCATATACAGTTTGATCCCCGCCAAACTATCTCCAGCACTTCAGATGGCCCGGAGGGACCGACATGCAATTTAGCTGGTTTAAGCAGCTTCAGCATCGGGCCTGACTGTGCCGCGCTAATTTTGGCAACACCGATCTCCAGCGGCATGCCTGACAGCACCCCTACCATGAGAAACACAGCAACAACCACGAACAGTCTCATCAGCTTCATAACAAATCCCCTTCCCCAAGATACCTCGAACACCAGCCCACTGTGGATTACATGAAGATGTGTAACTATAACTCACAAACATCCTGCTGCATTACACATTGCCCCTCTCGAACAATCTAACGATCAGATCACTCTATATCTGAGCATCTGACCATTCATCCACGCAGCTTTGCGCTAAAAAACGCTACTACTTCACATACGAGAGCCAATCTCCATGTATTCCGGTTCTGCCATGTACGGCATCAAAATATTTTCTCTGCAACACTTCAGTCACAGGGCCACGTGAGCCGCAACCAATCGTGCGACCATCCAATTCACGAATTGGCGTCACCTCTGCTGCTGTACCAGTAAAGAAAGCCTCGTCTGCAACATAAACTTCATCACGGGTAATGCGCTTTTCTCGTACTTCATAACCCTCTTCTGCTGCCAACTGAATAACTGTGGCGCGCGTAATACCATCCAAAGCACTGGTCAGCTCCGGTGTATAGATCACACCTTCATAGACCATAAAAAAGTTTTCACCACTTCCTTCTGCAACAAAACCATCCACATCAAGCAATAACGCTTCATCATAACCATCACGCAATGCATCGGAGAGCGCCAACATGGAGTTAATGTAATTACCATTGGCTTTAGCTTTGCACATGGCGACATTGACATGGTGACGGGTAAACGAAGAGGTACGAATACGAATACCCTTCTCCAACGCTTCCTGCCCCAAATATGCCCCCCAGCTCCAAGCCGCAACAATGACATGTGTTTTCAAATTATCAGCGCGCAAGCCCATCCCTTCAGAGCCATAAAACACCATCGGGCGCAAATAAGCAGAATCCAAACCATTCTCACGCACAGCTGCTAGCTGCGCATTGTTTAGCTCTTCTTTACTGAATGGCATATCCATATTCATAATCTTAGCGGAACGGAATAATCTATCGGTATGCGCCTGCAGTCGAAAAATCGCCGTACCTTCATCGGCATGATATGCACGCACGCCTTCAAACACACCCATGCCATAATGCAATGTATGCGTTAGCACATGTATTTTGGCATCACGCCAATCCACCATTTCGCCATCAAACCAAATCACACCATCACGATCAGCAAAATTCATTTGTACTCTCCATAACTAAAGTAGGGGAAATGTAGCGTCTCATCACAAAGCACGCCATTACTAGCATTTCACCCTGTATAAAAATCCAGATAACAGCTCAAGTTCAGCATTAAGCCTGCAAATAAAGCAGATACAGATAAGCTGTAAAAGCAGAAGCCAAAAGCCCCCCTTCAAAACGGGTCACCTTGCCGCCTTTCAAACCGAAAGAGACGACAAACAATGCAACCGTAAATGCCAACATGATAGGGAAATCACGAAGCAGAGCTTCTGAAGCAAATGCCCCCGGATAAATCAGAGCAGGCATCGCCAAAACAGCCAGAATATTGAACATATTTGAGCCTATCACATTACCAATTGCCAAATCAGCTTCACCCTTTAAGGCACTGGCAACAGCTGCAACCAGCTCAGGCAGACTGGTACCAATCGCGACAATCGTTAAGCCGATGATCAAATCGCTGACACCAAGATAATGGGCAATTTCAACCGCCCCCCAGACCACCATACGCGAGCTCGCAATCAACACTACCAGCCCGATAACAAACCACATCACCGATGTCCACATGCTCATATTGACAGGAATCGCATCTGTAAACTCTTCAATCAGCGGGTCATGCCGATCCTTTAAACCTATTCTCGTCATCCAGGCCAACAGCATCATTAGACCAGCAACCAGAACCAAACCATCGTTAAAGCTCAATTCACCATCGGCCATTAGCGCAAACGCTAAAAAAGTAACCAAAAATAGAACCGGCATTTCGCGACGCAAGGTCATTGATGTTACAGTCAGAGGAATAATCAGAGCCGTAATCCCCAGCACCAAGCCGATATTGGCAATATTCGAGCCTAGCGCATTACCAATACCAAGGTTACGATTACCATCAAAAGCAGCCATGGCTGACACAATCATTTCAGGCAAAGAGGTACCGATGCTGACAATGGTAAGTCCGATCACCATCGGTGGTACACGCAAGTTTTTAGCTACAGAAGAAGCGCCATCTACAAAGCGGTCAGCCCCCCAGATAAGCAGCGCAACCCCCACAATAACGACACCAACAGCAAGCAGCATTAGTCTACACTTGTTAAACGAGTAAGCGCTTCCATGTATTTTTCTGATGTTCTGTTTTTCACATCATCCGGCAACACAGGGCCTGGCTCTTGTTTATCCCAATCCTGTGTCTCCAGCCAATCACGTACAATCTGTTTATCAAAGCTCGGTGGACTCATGCCCGGCTGATACTCAGAAACAGGCCAAAAACGGGAAGAGTCAGGCGTAAGCACTTCATCAATTAGTGTTAAGGTGCCATCTTCATCAAGTCCGAACTCGAACTTGGTATCTGCAATAATGATACCCTTTTGTAACGCAAACTCTGCAGCTTCTTTGTACAGACGCAGGCTCACATCACGCACCTGCTCAGCCAGATCTGCATCAATGATATCGCACATGACCTCAAAACTGATGTTTTCATCATGAGCGCCTACCGCAGCTTTGGTGGACGGGGTAAAGATTGGTTCTGGCAAACGATCCGCCAAACCAAGTCCTTCTGGTAACGTTATGCCACACACAGAACCCTGCTTCTGATACTCCTTCCAACCGGAACCAATCAAATACCCACGCACAATCGCCTCAATCGGCAATGGTTTCAGACGTTTTACTACAATAGCATGCGAAGCAAGGCGCTCTCGCTCCGCCGCATCAGGAATAACCTCTTGCAGCGTTTTGTCGGACACATGGTTGGGTACAATATGAGACAGCTTATCAAACCAAAAATCCGACACTGAATTGAGTACATTACCTTTACCTGGAATAGCTGTCGGAAGCACCACATCAAACGCAGACAAACGATCCGTCGTAACGATCAGAATATGAGCATCATCAACCTCATACATATCGCGCACCTTACCACTGTGTAAAAGTTTCAGGCTGTTCACATCAGCATGCATCATTGCGGTAGTCATACTATCTCCTTATCCATTTCAACAAACATTATATATAAAGCATTAGAACAAACGTTATTACACATGCGCTGCAACCAACTTAAGCCAGAAGTGAGTCAAAATCGCACTATATTTATCCTCTTCAGCATCGCGTAATATAGCTTCCAACTCATCCACATACTGATCAGGAATATGATAAATTGAGCCCGAAGTCTCCCAACCACCAGAGGTATCCATCAAACGCAGACCAACCACATCACCGACATCTAACATCTGACTGCCATAGACATCTGAAATAACGCATTCCGCATCGCCATCTAAAGCATCACACACAGTGAAACTTTCACCCGGCAAACAGGCTGTTGTTTTATACAAACGCAGTGGTCGTTCAGACAGCTGAGTGAGATACTCTCTCTGTAGCTCGCTTAATTGAAGATCAGTGGTATTCAAGATCAACTGCAATGGTCGAGCTTCGCCTTCCATCTCACTGAATTCGCCTTCTGCGACCAGCAACTCAAGTAGATTCACATCATGAATACTACGAATTCGGGTGTCCGCACTGATAATACCGGCACGCTGTACATCAATAATATCTGCCAACCAAACATCTTCTACCCAGCGGTCAGTCGCTTCTTTATAGTGCTGTCCCACCCAAGTCAGCGCTTGCATCACGCCATCACGACGAGACAAACCTTCGGCTGTGTGCTCGCGGACATTGGCCATACAACATCTTTTATATTTTTTCCCACTACCGCATGGACATAGCGCATTACGCCGAACCTTATTTGACACAGGAACTCCTTATTCACAACAACTGATTGCTCATCAAACACATTTGAAGATGCGGGATCATAGCCCATGTCCAAAATGCTTTCCATATTTCTACATGCGTGACATATGATTATCATCATATAATGATAGCATTGCTTACAATTTACTTATGAGCTCACGTGCGAATAATTACCACAACACGAAGCTGCATACAAAAACAAATAGAAAGGATAACACATGCATTTAGACCCCATGATGATGAATATTACGATTGTACTCTCGGTCGCGCTGGCCATCGCCTACTTCACCGTACGCATAGGTCTGCCCATCGTAGTCGCCTATATTGTTTCCGGCATTATGCTTGGACCAACGATGTTAGGCGTCATTTCGGATCAACATACCGTTACTCGCATCGGTGAAATCGGCGTCGTCATGCTGCTCTTTTTTGTCGGCATGGAAGTTTCAATCCCCAACCTCATGAAACGCTGGCGCATCGCGGTGATTGGTACAATCGTACAGATTGCTATCAGTGTGGCCGCCTGTGTAGGCCTAGTCTGGCTATTCGCTCTACCCACAAGCCTTGGCATTCTATTCGGCTTTGTCATATCACTATCCAGCACCGCAGTAGTACTCAAAGAGCTACAGGATGCAGGTGAGATGGATGAACCCTTTGGTCAAAATGCTGTTGGTGTTTTACTCGTTCAGGATATGGCTATTGTACCGATGATGATCGTATTAAGCCTGATGGGTGATGGCGACATCCAAACCATTGACCTCATCAAACAGGTCGGTGGTGGTCTCGCAATCTTTGCAATCGTGCTCTATTTGATGAAAACAGGCGCATTAAATATACCTGGCTTCTTAAAGGGCAGTATTGAAAAACGTGTACTGCTTGGCCTGCTCCTATGTCTGGGCGCCGCAACAGCGACCTCATGGCTTGGCCTTTCACCCGGCCTTGGTGCATTCCTTGCAGGCATGGTACTCGCATCCAGTAATCAGGCCGACTGGATACATCGCCATTTAGAATCAGTTTATGTGATCTTCGTAATGATCTTCTTTTTATCAGTCGGCATGATGGTAAATGTAGATTACATGATGTCGCACCTGCTGCTTGTCTTCGGCGCAACCATGGCCGTATTTCTATTCAACTCAGGTGTTAATGTCTTTGTCATGCGAGCACTGGGAGAGAGCTGGAGAATGGCTTTAATTACAGGTGGCCTGCTTAGCCAGATTGGTGAGTTCTCTTTCCTTCTTGCAACCGTTGGAGCATTTGCAGGAATCCTTACACCAACGCTGCACGAGCTAACCGTTATCGTTATTGCCATGACGCTACTGTTCAGCCCTGTCTGGAATATGATGACACGACAGTTGGCAAAGCAAGACGGTGTTTTCCCCAAACCAGACAGCTAAAGGCCCTACTTGATGTTCGACTGCGGCTCAATTTCGTACTGAGCCGCATAACAACCACCACAGCTGGAACTCTTTTGCATAGATACTGAAATAACAGAGCATTAATTCCAGCCTAATTAAAACATAAATAACGCCTATCAAGAAACACACAAAGAGCAGATATAACAATAACTTACAAAACATACAACAAGACTAACCCCAAGCAATTCACCCCATTCAGCATCACAAGCTTAATTTTTTACTTGTATGCCTGTTCGCATTCTCATAAAGTGCGCCGCCTTTCACTGGAGGTATTTGAAATGGCTAAGCGTTGTGAAGTATGTGGAAAAGGTCCTATGTCAGGCAATAATGTCAGTCATGCGCATAATACGACTCGCCGTCGTTTCTTGCCTAACTTGCACCCTGTTCGTGCTGTAATTAGTGGCCAAGCCCGTAAAGTAAAAGTGTGCTCAAGTTGCCTGCGTTCAGGCAAAGTTCAAAAAGCCGCTTAATTTCGACCCCCGATCTCTGCATCGGGATTACATCAATCATAAAAAAGGGCGCCTATCTAAGATAGGCGCCCTTTTTGTGCGTTACGTAGGAGGTATTAACTCCTGCTCGTAACTTCCAACAGATGATAACCAAATTGTGTTTTCACTGGCCCCTGCACCGTGCCTACTTCGGCAGAAAACACCACTTCATCAAATTCAGGAACCATCATACCGGGACCGAATTCACCCAAATCGCCACCACTGCGGCCGGATGGGCAGCTGGAATGTTCTTTGGCCACATCAGCAAAGTCTGTACCTGCCTCAATCTGTGCCTTTAGTTCTGCGCATTTCTCTTCTGTATCCACCAAAATATGGCGAGCTGTTGCTAGTGTCATATCTATTTCACCTCTCATTATTTTTTAACATTTAAACTTCGCACCGTAGAGAACGCAGAGCAAAGCCACAGACCACAAAGAACCTCAGCTACCTGAAGCCCATTCGCCTGCGCTCTGCGCCTGCTTCTTCTCTGCCTAACTTACGCCTTTGCAGTAAACAGACTTGATCTCACTACCCTTCCCCTACAAACGGGAAACATCAGCCAGATTCAGGAACAACTGACGCAAGCGAGCCAATAGCGCCAGTCGGTTAGCCCTCACCTGCATATCCTCTGCCATCACCATCACATCATCGAAAAAGCCATCCACAGGCTCCCTGAGGGTAGCCAACACACTCAAAGCGGGAGCAATAGAGCTCTCGAAGTCGGATATAGACACAGCCCTGTTAAAATCCGTTTCAGCCTTAAGTAAAGCCTCATACAGCGCCGTTTCAGCTAATTCACTAAACAGCGCCACATTTACCTCGGCGGGAATGTTCGAAGCTTTCTTCAGAATATTCGCAATACGCTTATTGGCCGCTGCAATGGCCTGCCCTTCATCTGAATCTTCAAAGCCCATCACATGACGTGCAATCAATGCTTCACGATACAACGGACGATTTTCTGATGAATGCACCGCCGCATCAATAGAGGTTTTAGAGAAGCCGAGCGAACCACTCAGACCCAACAATCGTTCAATCACGAATGCATGCACTTTCGCTTTCGTCTCAGCTTTTATTGCAATGGTAACACGCTGTTGATTCCACTGTTTCGCTGCCTCATCAATGACCTGCTTCAGGGTCATATCAATAGGTTGCCCTGCATCACTCAACAAACGAATCAGACCAATAGCAGCCCGCCTCAAGCCAAACGGATCTGCACTGGCAGTTGGAATGCGTCCAAGATGGAAATAACCCAGCAGTTTATCTGCACGCTCAACCACACCAATTGCACGCGCAATGCGATTATCCGGCAAATCATCATCCGCTCCAGCTGGTGCATAGTGCTGCGCAAGACCTTCAGCCACTGCATCATTCTCACCATCCATGCGGGCATAAATGCCCCCCATGTAACCTTGCAACTCAGGAAACTCACCAACAAGACCTGTAGTCAGATCAGATTTACACAAATAGGCAGCGCGCTGCACATCATTGGCATCTACACCAAGTGCAGCTGCATTATCGAGCACAAACGAGCGCATGCGGCGCACCTGATCGCCAACCATACCGAGACCATCCTGAAAAACGATTTCAGATAGTTTCTCAACGCGCGCATCCAGACTCTCTTTCGGATCACGGTCAAAATAGAAGGCAGCATCGGCCAAGCGGGCATTTACAACGCGCTCATTACCCTGTGCTACTGCAGCCGGATTTTTAGATTTAATATTGGCAACCGTAAAAAACACCGGACTCACCTTACCGTCTGCATCATGGGCAGAGAAACAACGTTGATGATGCTTCAACTCAATTCTACTCACCTCTTCAGGTAGGCGAAGAAAGTCTTCATCATAATGTGCTGCAATCGCATGCGGCCACTCAACAAGGTCAGTCACTTCATCCAATAGATCTTCATCATTCACCAGCGTGACTTCAGATACAGATGCAGCTTCAATCAACTGGTGAGAAATCAGAGCTTTACGCGCATCACGATCAGCTCGAACACACTGCTTTTCCAGCCAGTCAAACGGATCGTTCACATCAATTTCACCCTCGGAGCCATGCATACGATGACCACGACTGATCACGCCTGCTGTAATGCCTGCAAACGTGAAATCAATCACGGCATCACCCAATCGCCCTACCATCCAACGCACAGGACGAATAAATGCATCACTACGTTCATCGCCATCACGCCACTGCATCTGCTTAGGACTTGGAAGTTTACGTATAATTCCAGGCATAGCCTCGGCAATCATTGCTGCCACAGAACGCCCTTTTACAGTGCGTACAGCTTTCATATAGTTGCCTTTGCCATCGCCTTTATCGGCCAATTCAAACGCATCTAGAGCAAGACCCGATTTTTTAGCAAAACCATGTGCAGCTCCACCCGGCTCACCATCAGGGAATGCCACCCGCTCAGGAGGGCCCCACACTGTCTCTTCAGCATCTGCCTGCATCACAGGGCAAGCATCAGCATGAATAAGAAGGCGACGTGGTGTTACACCCAAACGAATGGACGCTGGAGCCACATTGGCATCGGCCAACAGCTTCTCCACTGCCATTTTCAAAGCAGCCCCCATACGCGGCGCAACTCCGGCTGGTATCTCTTCCGTTCCAATTTCAATCAACAGAGGTTTCAGTTCGTTCATATTCGTTACACTCATGCATCCACCCCCACATAAGCTTTCGCCACGGTACGCGCTAAACCTCGTACGCGACCAATAAATCGCTGTCGTTCTGCCACTGAGATAGCACCTCGCGCATCCAGTAGATTAAAAGCATGTGATGCTTTCATTACCTCTTCATAGGCTGGTAACACTAAATCATGCTCAGTCAAACGCTTACACTCACTTTCAGCATGATCAAACGACTCGTGCAATCGGGCTGCATCTGCCTGATCAAAGTTATAAGCAGAGAACTCCACTTCATTACGATGGAATACATCACCGTAAGTGACCTGCTTACCATCCGCATCCTCAACCCAGATCAGATCATAGATATTATCCACGCCCTGCAGATACATCGCCAATCGCTCTAAACCATAGGTAATTTCACCCGGCGTACGGCTAAGCTCAACACCGCCCACCTGTTGGAAATAGGTAAACTGCGTTACTTCCATGCCATTGAGCCAGACTTCCCAGCCCAGTCCCCACGCACCCAAAGTCGGTGATTCCCAATCATCCTCAACAAAACGAATATCATGGACTTCCGGATCAATACCGATGGTGCGTAGCGAATCAAGGTAGAGTTCAAGAATATTGTCTGGAGCAGGCTTTAAAATCACCTGAAACTGGTAATAGTGCTGCAAGCGGTTGGGGTTTTCACCATAACGGCCATCGGTTGGCCTGCGACACGGCTGCACATATGCTGTACGCCAGTCTTTATCATCCAACACACGTAAAAAAGTCGCTGGATGAAATGTACCTGCCCCCATCGAGCTATCATAAGGCTGCTGTAATACACAGCCCTGCTTGGCCCAAAACTGTTGCAATGTAAGTATAAGATCTTGAAAGGTCACGGTGGTTAGCTCCCGAATAATTAATCATTTACCGCAAAGGACGCAAAAGACGCAAAGGAAAAGTAACCCATATACTTTTCGATCTTGATCTACCCTGCGTACTCCGTGTCCTCTGCGGTGATTGCTTTTAATTTATTTCACTGCTCGTGCAGCGGCGATTGCCGCCATATTTACAATGTCGTCAACAGATGCACCCGTCTGAAGAACATGTGCCTGCTGAGGAAGCCCAAGCAGAATTGGACCAATGGCAGTCCCGCCACCCAACTCACGCAGCAATTTATAAGAGAGATTACCGGCCTGCATGGTCGGGAAGACCAGAATATTGGCTGGCTCTTTCAGCTTACTAAATGGGTACTCTTTAAGAATCGCGCTATTCACAGCCGTATCGGCCTGCATTTCACCATCGACGATCAGATCAGGCCTTCTTTCATGTAGCAGGCGAGTAGCCTCTGCAACTTTGTTTGTTTCGGCATGTTCCACACTACCGAAATTGGAGAATGAGAGCATTGCCACACGCGCTTCACAGCCCAGAGAGATAGCCGTCTCAGCTGCCAGTTCACCAAGTTCAGCAAGTTGCTCGGCATTCATATCCACATTTACCGTACAATCAGCCATGAAATAAGCGCTGTTTTCCATTATCATCAGATACATGCCATAAACATGATGGCGCTGACCATCACCATTATGACCAAGCACCTTCAGAATTGGACGCAACACATTGGGATAGTGCGCCGTACGACCGGAGAGCATACCATCGGCATCACCATTGCGAACCAGCATAGCTGCAAACGTATTCACATCACTACGCAGCTCTTTTCTGGCATCAGCAGGCAACACACCACTGCGTTTACGGTCTTCATAATAGGCATCGGCCAACAATGTAAAACGAGCATCATCTACAGAAGGGTCAATCAGCGTGAGACCCTCTGCATCTATCTGAGCGCTCTGACACGTTGCTTGAAAACGATCAACACGACCGATCAAAACAGGGTCAGCAATGCCCTGTTCCCTCATCTCGATAGCTGCACGAATGACAGTTTCATCCTCACCCTCTGGCAATACCAAACGGGTTGGATGAGCACGCGCTTTATCTGAAATCATGCGCATAAAGAGACGAGAATTATCAATGCGGCCAGCCAGATCCTGTGCATATGCCGATGCATCTAGCATAGGCTTACGCGCCACACCTGTTTCAGTCGCAGCTTTAGCAACAGCAACAGGCACAACCTCAATCAGACGCGGATCAAATGGTTTTGGTAAAATGTATTTAGGTCCGAAACGCAACTCAGTGACACCATAGGCTTTCAGAACCGAGTCTGGCACATCCTGACGGGCAAGTTCAGCCAGAGCATGCACAGCAGCAACTTTCATCTCCTCATTAAAGGTTGTAGCACGAGCATCAAGGGCACCACGGAAGAGGAACGGAAAGCCCAATACATTATTAACCTGATTAGGGTGGTCAGAACGACCGGTCGCCATAATCAGATCATCACGTGTCGTCATGGCCAGATCATAGGCAATTTCAGGATCAGGATTGGACATGGCAAATACGATGGGCTTATCCGCCATCGACTTGAGCATATCAGGACTTACAAGATTACCCCCAGAGAGGCCGACAAACACATCCGCTCCAACCATCGCCTCTTTAAGCGTACGCTCAGCTCTCTCTGTGGCGTAATACTCTTTATGCGGAGGCAACTCTTCATTCCGATCCTTTGAGATCACACCTTTACGATCGAGAAAAAGAATATTCTCACGTGTTACACCAAGCTGCTCAATCAGTCGCATACAAGCAAAACCAGCGGCCCCTGCACCGAGACAGACGATCTTCACATCTTCAATTTTCTTATTTTGCAAAATCAAGGCATTAAGAAATGCCGCTGCCATGATCACAGCCGTACCATGTTGGTCATCATGCAAGACCGGAATATTCATGCGCTTTTTTAGCTCTTCTTCAATAATGAAACATTCAGGCGCTTTGATATCTTCTAAATTGATACCGCCAAAGGTTGGCTCCATACGCGCAACAGTTTCAACAAAAGCCATCGGGTCTGTTTCAGCTAATTCAATATCGAACACATCGATATCTGCAAAACGTTTAAACAACACGCCCTTTCCTTCCATGACCGGTTTACTGGCCAAAGCACCGATATTCCCCAACCCCAACACAGCGGTGCCGTTACTGATTACTGCAACCAGATTAGCACGGGAGGTAAATTCATCAGCCATATCAGGATTTTCTGCAATTGCCAAACAAGGTTCGGCCACACCCGGTGTGTAGGCAAGCGCCAAATCACGCTGCGTTAAACACGGTTTACTAGGCTGGACACTGATTTTCCCTGGTGTTGGCGACCGGTGATATTCGAATGCATCCTTGCGCAGTTGTTCTTTTGACATCATTTTACCCCTTTTGCTACAGTCGTGACGGAGCCCAAGCATAGCGTCGTATTGATGCCGGGTCATGGAGGGAATCATGAAAATTGGATTTGCCGGTGCCGGTGCTGTTGGCTGCCATTACGGCAGCAAGCTGCAGCAAGCTGGTTTTGATCTCATATTATTAGCGCGAGGAGCTCATTTAAAAGCACTTCAAACGATGGGGTTACAACACGATTCAGGCGGCAAAACAGACAATATAGCCATAGCTGCCACCGATGAGATCAAACAGCTAAAAGATTGTGGGATCATTATAATCAGCTGCAAAATGACAGATCTAGCCAACATGATTTCAGCACTTCAACCCATCGTTCAAACCAACATGCTACTGGTGACATTACAAAATGGTGTTGAAGCACCCGATCTAGTCGCTACAGCCTTCCCCGGCAATGCCATAGCAGCAGGTACTGCATTTATTGGCGCACAATTCACACAGCCCGGTCACCTCGTCCACTCCGCAGCAGGCAGTATCCGCATGGGCCTATGGCAACAGGGCGATGCTGAATACCGGCTAGCTCCATTGATTGAATCCTTCCAGCTCGCTTCTGTGCCAGCAAAAATAGAAACCGACCCAACTGTCATGCTGTGGCGCAAACTACTTTGGAATTGCGGATTTAATGCCATCACAGCGATCACGCAGAGCTACGCACGCGATATTGCGGCAAACAAAGAGACACTCCATATCGTGCAACAAGCTATGCAAGAAGCCGTCGCCATAGCCCAGAAAGAATGCGTCAACATTGATCAGCACGATATTGCCAAACACATCGAGATCACACTCAAGATGGGGGATCTCAAAACCAGTATGTGGCAGGACATTGAGTCTGGCAAACAGACAGAAGTGGATTATATGAATGGTTATATCGCTAAAAAAGCTGAACGACTACATATAGCAGCACCGACAAATCGTATGCTCACAAGCTTGATTCATGCCATGGAATAGAGCTCATCAGCGCAAGCACTACTCCAGCAGCCTATAGGACTTATAAGTTTCGACCCTGCACTACTTCTACTCTAAATGTATTGAACAGCAGTAGCTATCTTATCTCGGAATATCCAGCTCAAAACCTATGCCAAGGCCTTCGGCTCGCCCAAATAATAACCCTGCATAGCATTGATACCTATAGAGTGCAGACTCTGGAAATCCTCTTCTGACTCCACATGTTCAGCAATCACCTGAATATCCAGCCCATGTGCAATATCAGTAACTGTTTGCAAGAAGAAACGATTATCGCTCTGCTCAGCAATATTTCGGGTATAGCTACCGTCCAGTTTGATATAATCGAGTTTCAGCTGCCGCAACGTCTGGAATGAACTCAGCTTGGTACCAAAATGTTCCATCACAATTTTACCACCATATTTATGCACAAGCGCTATAAAGCGGTTGGCTGCGGCGACATCCTGTAATAATCCATGTTCAGTCACTTCAAAGCAGATCGATTCAGCCATCGCTCTATGATCATTGAAATGTTTATCCAACCAGATCAGAAAGTCCTCATCTCTAATGGATCTAGCCGCGATATTCACACCCAGAGTGAGAGCTGAATCCAGCTCCAGCATCTGACCTGCAAGTCCAATCACATGACGATCTAGCTCTGTATTCAACCCCAATCGTTCAGCCATGGATGCAAATGCCCCCGGCGAAATGCGGTTACCTTGTTCATCACTAACCCGAATCAATACTTCACTGTAGATCTGTTCACGATCCTTATTTAACACAGCCTGCGACTGCAAACGGATACGCCCATGCTCCATAATTTCCTCAATCAGCGCCTGCCATGCCTGATTGCCGGTCGCCTCACTCTTACTACTCTGAACGGCGTAAGCGTTGACACCTTCATGCTCAGCCTGAGACAAACCACTATCCGCATCGGCCATGATTCGACCAATGCCCCCACTACTATCGAAACAGGCGATGCCAATCTGCCCAATAGCATCGACGTTTAAGGTTGCAGCCAACTCATCGAGTCTGGCCGAACACGATGCGCCAAACTCATCTGCGACGACAGCATCAGCCAGCGGTAAAATAATCGAAAAATCAGTCCCACTGATTCTGGCCGTCGTGGAAGAATGATATTGATCACTCAAATTATTTAGCAACTTCCCAACTTCAATCAGCAAGTCATCACCAGCCTGATGACCAAACTCTTGATTGTAAGCTGCAAAATCACTCAATCGAATCACAGCCAAAGCACCTGAGCCACCGCTTTCTTTATCCTTAATGATATTATCCAACTGAGCAAAAAAACCACGCCGGTTAATCAAGCCGGTCAGGTCATCATAGTGCGCCTCCTGACGCATCTGCTCAGCTCGCTCAGTCAGTTTGGCGATAAACCCTTCCACTTTTACCGACATTTTATTCATCGCTAACACCACCCGCCTTAATTCACGCGTGCGGGGAATCATATCAACAACAGGAAATTCACGCTCACTGATGGCCAAAGCCTGTTGCTCAACAGCATCAAGAGGCCTGAGTATGGCTTTAAGTATCAACAGCACAGCCATAAGCGAAACCGCGAATGCCAGCAACGACCACCAGAGCATATCGACGCTGGTCTGCCATAATTTTTTATAGGCAAAACCCGGATGCGCTGTCAGCTGCAAGCGCCCAGCCTGCGTCCAGCCGGTTGTAATAACCGAACCGGCTGTGGGTGTATCAAGCGTAAGGTTATCGATAAACCATTGTGGCACGCCCTCTATACTGGATGTATTTTGACGTTCGATCATTCTCTCTCCTGTCATCGATGTCAGCTTCAGTGATTTATAATAGCCACCATCAAACACAACATTGACCATCGTATCCATAGCAGCGATATCTTTTTTCAACATATATGGCACCAAAGACAGACCTAGTGAATCCGCAGCATTTTGCGTTTGTGTTGCCAGCTGCAACATCAAATACGAACGTGTATTCTCTAAACTGATCCAGAATGTACCTGAAAAAATCAGCATAAATGTCACAAAAATAAGGGTGATAAGCTGGCGAGATAAAGTCATAATATATCCTTATTGAACTAATCAGTTGTATTTTTGGGCAGTATAACTACTACCACGATTGCGTTCCTGGCTCATACGAACCGTTAGATCACGCCACAGATTGATGCTTTGAGAGTCTCCGGCAACTTGTCGCCCCTGACCTCTCTCTTTTGACATCCACAAGTTTTTACCATTAAAGCTATATACCGGCAACAGATCCTTCCGCGAAGATGCCGGCTTAATTTCACGAATTAAATTATCAAGGATCAATGGTTCACTATAAGGCGTTGCATAATAGGCCAATACCATATGCGCTTGATTAAGCTCCAGCGCCTTTACATAGGTAATCCGCAACTTCTCATCAGGCACCCCGAGCTCACGCAGGGTAAAATACTTTGCGATGGAGAAGTCTTCGCAATCCCCACCGTTGGTCGACAAAAACTCAACCGGCGTAGCCCAATAGTCGTTGCGCCGCCAATGCTCCGCGTCAGACACAAAACGCATTTTATTGAAGAAATGATTAACCAAAAAGACATTTTGGAATTCATCCTCACCAGTATTCTCTTCGACTAGCTTCTGCCAAGCCTCGAGCCTCCCTCTTGCATCAGAACCAAATCGATCAGCAATCCCCGCCAAAAACTGCGACGAAAATCCAACATTATCTGCAGAGCCAATTGAAACAGCCAACAGTATATATAGGAATAACAATAGCTTGCTAACAGCTCTATCGACCCTCATTTCCCAGCCCATGCTCCTTACATATAGATTTATAGAAAAGCGCCCACTCATGCATCACTAGCACAATATAGGCCAGTTCGTGATAGTGATTCGTATGCTAAAGCTCAGTTCTATTACTTTTCATCACTACTGCTCTGCTTAAACTGCTCAGAATTCATAAGCTACACCTTTATTTATTATCCCTACGACACCTGCCCTGAAATATCAGCCCGACTTCCCATCAATACGCGGGCTTTTCAATATAAACGCATAGCTATATAAAAACAGCAGATATGCAGAGACCCAAAAACATTGCGATAGCGCCACCCACAATAGCTCAAGATCATTAAAAATAAGAGGGCAAAACACCCGCACAGATGCACCGGAAAACAGCAGCATAAACATCAAGCCCAGATTCGCTGGAGGCTGCATAATATTACGCCCGGTATGGCCCAATGAAATACGCGACATCATACCCATGCCACCAACAGCAAAAGCATGCACAGCCAGAAATGGAGACACAGCCGCTATGGCTGTCGCACTCTTCAACCCAAAACCAATAATCATCCATGCATAAGCCAGATAAAGCATCCATAATAACGGCTTATTCCAAACACCGCGATGATGCCAGCCCCACAAACGAAACAGGTGCAACAGAGCCAAAACAGCCGCTACAGATGCAGTAAGCATGGGCAGATAAAAAAACAGCTCCAACGTCACAAAAATCAGAAATAGCAGCAAAGACGAGAGATCTAACCACTTATAATTCGGCAAGGCAGCCTCTGCCTTTACCCCCCGCTCAATAAACATCGGCATGACTCTGCGTGATAACACCAGGATCAATAATAAGACCATATAGAAACCGATATACAAGCCAATGCGTCGCCCATCAGCAAACAGCCCAAACTGATCCAGCCCATAGAGCAACTGCCCTGGCAAGAACATATATACGGTGGCAATGACCCCCATATTCTTCCATAACTTTGTTTTTACAACAGGTAGAGTGATCGCAATGGATAGCACTATAATAAATAGAGCATCACATACCGCACCGACAACCAGGGCCAACTGACTGGAAAAAAACGGAGCCAGTCGCGCCAACAACCACAACAGCAATAGCAATAGCCCCTGCAGAGGTCGACCACTCAATGTCGGCATGCCTGTCCAGTTTCTGACAGCGGTTAACAAAAAACCGGCAATAACAGCCAGGCCATAACCGTATATCATCTCATGCGCATGCCAAAATGATGCTGACGAAACTACAGGTAATATTGGAACAGAAAAAATAAGCTGTGCCATCCATATTATCATACTAACAACAACAAACAGGGCCGCTGCAAAAAAGAACGCCCGAAATCCAGTCTGAAACAAGACGCTTATTGTATCCGGTTCTACTTCATCACCTGCTTTAGCCATAGAAAACCCTATTTTCATACTAATAAACACCTGTTATTGGCATACTTAATGCTAGCAACTTTGGCATGAAAATCATACGAAGCATGCCCAACAAGAACACGAAGATACTGCAAACAACTTAACCTTAAATAAACTATGTACAAGCTCAATTCCATAAGTAGTATTTCAAATGAACTTTATCACTAGGAGGTGGAGACTGTGGTCGAAAGCACCCCGGAAAACCCCAATTATAACATCACAATCGTAAAAGCATTTGCTCTGTGTGCAGTTGTATACCTGATTGTCGGCTCACTAGTTGGCGATCTTATTGCATGGCAACTATCTTTTCCCGCTCTCAACTTTAACGAGTATCTGAGCTTCGGGCGATTACGCCCACTACACACCAATGCGGTAATCTTTGCATTTGGTGGCTGTACCCTGATGGCCACAGCCTTTTACATTGTACAACGCACCTGCGGTGTACCGCTGTGGAGCAATAAAATGGCCTGGTTCACCTTCTGGGGCTGGAACCTGATTATTGTCTCAGCAGTCATCTCCTTCCCAATGGGTTGGACCTCCGGCAAAGAGTACGCTGAACTTGAGTGGCCAATTGATATTTTGATCGCCGTTGTCTGGCTCTCTTATATGTTCAACTTCATCATGACCATTGTAAACAGAAAGGTATCCCACATCTATGTGGCCAACTGGTTCTTCCTTGGCATGATGATCATGATCACTTATCTGCACGTAGTGAATTCGTTAGCGGTTCCTGTCACCCTGACCCACTCCTACTCGATCTACTCCGGTGTTCACGATGCCATGATCCAGTGGTGGTGGGGCCATAATGCAGTTGGCTTCTTTCTGACTGCTGGTTTCCTTGGCATCATGTATTACTTTATCCCCAAACAGGCCGACATGCCGATCTACTCCTATCGCCTGTCCGTATTACACTTCTGGGCTCTGATGTTCGGTTATGTCTGGCTTGGCGCCCATCACCTGCAATACACTGCACTGCCTGACTGGGCTGGTTCATTAGGTGCCGCCGTTTCACTTGCTATGATCATCCCATCATGGGGCGGTGCGGTGAATGGCTTGATGACGCTATCCGGTGCCTGGCACAAATTACGAGATGATTATGTCTTGCGTTTCATGGTTGTTTCACTGGCTTTCTACGCCATGTCTACCTTTGAAGGGCCGGTCATGTCTCTGAAGACCGTCAATGCACTATCTCACTACACCGACTGGACGATAGGACATGTTCATTCCGGTGCTTTGGGCTGGGTTGCGATGGTCTCTATCGGCGCCATTTATCATCTGGTGCCGCGACTGTGGAAAACTGAGATCCATTCTGTCTCGCTAGTTAACACCCACTTTTGGATACACACTATAGGCACCGTGATATATGTCTGTGCGATGTGGGTATCCGGCCTCATGCAAGGCTTAATGTGGCGCGCTACCGATGACTACGGCAATCTAGTTTATACATTTGCCGAAACTGTTGTTGCCATGCATCCATACTATGTACTGCGCTCCGTGGGTGGTTTCTTAGTACTGATTGGTGCACTGATCATGCTGTATAATGTTGTGATGACCATTAAAGCGAATGGTCAATCCAAAACTGCTGCGGCACAGGTATAGGGGGAAGTCATGGGACTGAGAAGAATCATTGGAAACATTCTAGACCGCTCGATTGACCCACAAAAACGACGTGAGAGAAAGTCGCTGCAGGAGTCCATGGAGCAGAATGTCATGGGTATGATCATCATGATTGCCATTGTGGTCTCTATCGCAGGGATTGTAGAGATTGTACCTCTGTACTATCTGGACAATACGATTGAAAAACTCACTAAAGAAGAGGATAGCATTCGTCCTTATACTGCTCTGGAGCAGGAAGGACGTGATGTCTATATACGTGAAGGCTGCTACCTATGCCACTCACAGATGATTCGTCCTTTCCGTGATGAGAAGGAGCGTTACGGTCACTACTCGCTGGCGGCTGAATCTAAGTACGATCATCCATTCCAGTGGGGCTCCAAGCGCACCGGCCCTGATTTGGCGCGTGTTGGCGGCAAATACTCGAACGACTGGCAGGTACAACATCTGCGTGCACCACGCTCATTAGTGCCTGAATCGGTCATGCCTAATTATGCATTCTTCGAAGACAACATTATTGATGATACGTTGACTGAGAGAAAGTTGCGGGCTCTCGCCATGGTAGGCGTACCATATACCGAAGCTGACTTCGCAGGTGCTGCTGCTGCTGTACGTGGTAAAACTGAGATGGATGCTATGGTCGCCTATCTGCAGGTACTTGGCACCATGGTGAAATTTGAAGAAGGAAAAGACTATCGTGAATAGTCTAACTGAATTTTTCTCCACCGACTGGGAGGCCATGACACGCTCAGACTGGACGGGAATGGTGATCGTCATCATCCTCACAGTGCTAATGATTGGCCTCTACACCTGGGTATTCAAGCCATCCAACCGCGATCACTTTGAACAATACCGTGATTTTGTAAATGAGAACAATGAAGAGATGAAAAGGGAGACTGGTCATGGCCAAACAAAATAAGCCGCAACAAGTCCCGGATACGGGGTACGAGTGGGATGGAATCCGCGAATTAACCAACCCACCACCACGCTGGTGGATGATCTCTTTTCATGCCAGCTGGATCTTCTGTGTGATCTATTTCATCCTCTACCCATCTATTCCATTGATTCATGATTCCAACAAAGGCCTGCTTGGTTGGACTCAGATCAAAGAGTTTAAAGAGGCTGTTGCCGAAAATGATGCCATCAAAGCGCCCTATCTGAAAAAGATCGCTGAGATGGATAATCAGGCACTTTTAGCTGATCCTGCCATGCGTAATTTTGCAGAATCATCTGCTAAAGCTATTTTTGGTGATTTCTGTGCCGGCTGCCATGGCGCTGGTGGTCAGGGCGCACTTGGGCTATTTCCTAATCTGTCTGACGACAACTGGCTCTACGGCGGTGACCTAGACACTATCATTGAGACAATTACAGATGGCCGTGAAGGCTCTATGCCTGCCCATATAGAGATGATTGACGAGGCCGGAATTAACACGCTGACGGATTTTGTTATTGCCTCATCACAGGGGAAAGCAACACCTGAAGGTTTGGCCTACTTTAATGAGGCTGGATGTGCAGACTGCCATGGTGAAAACGCCGCTGGTGGTGATGGCGCACCTAATCTTACAGACACCATATGGCGTTTCGGTAGCTCTCGAGATGAAGTTCTGCGCACCATTCGTTATGGTGTAAATGAAGATCCAGAGGATGTACCTCAGACACGCATAGCCAAAATGCCTGCTTTTGAAGGCAAACTCAGCCCCGAATCGATCAAAATGCTTGCCGTAAAAGTACATCAACTCGGTGGCGGGAAATAGGAGAGACATATGGATGCAGTAGTTATTGGAACCATTATCGCACTAACATTGTCGATAGCTGTATTTGCTTACCTGGCTTACCATTTTTTCAAAATCATTGGTGGGAAAGACGATACAGAATAGACACAACACGAACATTGGTGGAGAGGGGAGGCTCATGAGCCTCCCTTTTTCATGCGGATCTCAGCAAACAGGTAGAAGTAATCATTGCTATAGCAATACACGACATTAGCATATCGTTATATTCTTTTATGGTGCATGCGAATTCAACAAGGAGTTGAAATGTCGAAACAAGAGTACAAAGAATTAGAACAACTTTACACCGACGCAAGCCATTGGAGTATCAATGCCGGCGATGAAACTATCCATGCCAAACGGATTGCAGGACGCTTCCGTAGCTACAAATGGTATGCCTCAAGCCTGTGGCTACTTTTTTTTATCACCCCCTATTTCCGCTGGGAGGGGCAACAAGCCATTCTATTTGATATCCCACACCGACAGTTTCACTTTTGGTCCCTGACTATCTGGCCACAGGATGTCTGGATGTTATCTCTGGTGTTGATTCTATTGGCCATCACTCTGTTCGCTGTCACCGCCATTGCCGGACGTGTGTGGTGCGGATACTTCTGTTTTCAAACCGTATGGACTGACTGGTTCACTTGGTTGGAAAACAGGATTGAAGGCAACCCCATCCAGCGCCGTAAACTCGATGCCGCGCCATGGACTGCACGTAAAATTCGCCTGAAACTCACAAAACATAGCCTATGGTTGATTATCTCCATACTCACGGGCGTAACATTTACTGCCTACTTCACCGATGCCTATCAATTATGGGTTGACTACCTATCACTGCAAGCTGCCTTGATTGCCTGGATAGTGCTGGCTTCTTTTATATTTTTCACCTATGTCTTTGCCGGCTTCATGCGAGAGCAAGTGTGCTTCTGGTTATGCCCCTATGCCCGAATCCAAAGTGTAATGGTCGATAAAGATACTGAACTACCTACTTATGATCTGGCTCGTGGCGAACCACGGGGAAAAGTTCATCGCAATGCTTCTACTGAACAAAAAGGTGACTGCATTGATTGTCGTCTCTGCGTGGGCGTCTGCCCTACAGGTGTAGATATCCGTGAAGGCATGCAGGAGGGGTGTATCACCTGCGGTATGTGCATTGATGCTTGCGACAGCATCATGGACAAGGTTAAGCGACCACGAGGCCTGATTCGCTATGCATCTAGAAAAGAGTTAAATGGGCAACCCCTTCCAGCGGTATTCAAACGGCCACGTGTGATCACCTATGGCATCATCCTGTTTCTATCTACGGCAGGTATCATCTACGGCTTAACGCATATCCCGCCAGTAGAATTATCCGTTGTACATGAGAGGCAGCCGCTATTCACCCAAATGTCCGATGGCAGCATCCAAAACAAATACACCATCAAAGCTGTCAATAAAACCACACAGGCTCTAAAGTTCCATCTGCGCGTAACAGGCTTGGATGGTGTTGATGTTCGAATGCCCGATGGTGATATCATCACACTGCAAGCAGAAGGAACCATCCCTTTTCATGTCTTTCTACGTGTAAAAGCATCACAGCTAAAAAAGAAAAAGACTAAAATTCGTTTTATACTTGAGAGCTTTGATACAATAGATAAAATGAAGCTCAAAAAACGATCCGTATTTATCGGGCCGGCACAATGACATTAGGCCGTAACAGAGCCAATGCAGTGATCAAAAAGAGGGTGACATGTTCAGCGAACAACTAAAAGAAGACCTCAAAAACCCATGGTTGCGTCTAATTATTGCCGCCGTAGGAATCACCGTAGCAGTCAATATCTGCTTTATTACCTTTGCCTTCATCACCCCCCCCAACCTGGTGGTAGAGGATTATTACGAACAGGGTAAAAAATATTTTCACGATGAAAAAATACGTAATCGAGCCGCTGCCACGGCATGGCGCCTTCAGCTCATGCTACCGGACGGCATGAAAGTCGATCATGCCGACACAGTCCGGCTCTACGTCATGGATCATCAAAGCACCCCTATACAAACGGGCAAAGTCCTCTTGACAGCTTATCGCCCCAGTGATGCCAGCCATGATTTTGATATTGAGCTAAAGCTCACCGATGCAGGCACATTCTCTGGCCCCATCTCATTCCCCCTACCCGGACACTGGGATCTGATTGCTCGCATTGATTCTGATGGGCAACGCTTCGATACAGCACAACGTATTTTTGTCGACAAATAAAGCTCACTGCTTTCACTGCGGCCTGCCTGCTAACGGCTCGACGGCTTGTTCTGGTGATATTGCAAATCAAACATATCAATTCTGCTGCGCCGGCTGTTTGAGTGTTTGCCATATCATTCATGAAGCAGGCTTAGATAACTTTTATCATCGCCTGCAAAAAAATGAGACCACCCTTGCACCACCTCCCGATGCACCTGCAGACATTGATCAATACGAGCTGGAGGAAGTACAGCAGGATTTCACCGAGCAGCTAAAAGATGGTTCAAATCGAGCCCGCCTGATGGTGGAAGGTATCCATTGTGCCGCCTGCGTATGGTTAATCGAAAAAGCACTTGCAGCCATGCCCGGTATCATCAAAGCCGAAGTCAATCTGGTGCATCACCGACTGCTATTGCAATGGCTTCCGGACAAAGTATCACTCCCTTCTATCATGACACGACTGGCAGCAATCGGTTATGCCGCCGTACCATTTAATCTCGAAAATGCTGAGGGTGCGGTGCATCAACAAAACAGACAGCTGTTATTTCGTTTAGGTTTTGCCGGTTTTGGTGCCATGAATATCATGTGGATCTCAATCGCACTCTACGCAGGTGCATTTTCTGGCATCAGTGGTGAATACCGTCAATTCTTCCACTGGGTAAGCTTCGCCATCGCCATACCTGTATTGCTCTACTCTGGCGGTCCTATCATCAGTTCAGCCTGGCGCGGATTACGACAGGGTACTCTCTCCATGGATTTACCCATCAGCATCGGCGCGCTTGCCACATTCACCTATTCGGGCTGGCAAACCACCCAGGCTGGTTCACATGTTTATTTCGATACGGTTGTCAGCTTTCTGTTTGTGATCCTGATTGGTCGCTACCTGGAGGCTCTGGCACGGCGTAACGCCTCATCGGCAACAATGCGGCTATTAGAGTTACAGCCACGTATGGCAACCCGCCTGCTCCCGGATGGCAGTGAAGAGCGCGTTGCTGTACGTAAACTCAAAGTGGCTGATCAGCTTCGTATCAAGCCGGGGGATAAAATTGCTGCCGATGGCATTGTCATCGAAGGCCACTCCCATATTGATGAATCCATGCTGACCGGTGAACCTCAACCCGTGCACAAACAGCCTGGCAGCCCCATTGCCGGCGGCACAGTCAATGGTGAAAATCCACTACTCATGCAAGTTGAGAAGACTGGAGATAGCACTATTTTAGCTCGCATCATCCATCTGGTCGAATCAGCTCAAGGTTCAAAAGCCCATATCCAGCGTATTGCTGACCGAATCGTACCGTGGTTCGTAAGCATCACTCTTACCCTAGCCGCCCTTACCTTCACCTATTGGTATTCAGAGCTCGGCTTTGATACCGCTCTGCTGGCTGCAACCGCAGTACTCATTATCACCTGCCCATGCGCGCTTGGTCTGGCGACCCCCATGTCGATTGCAGTCAGCACCGCCGTTGCAGCCAGAAACGGCGTATTGGTGCGCAATGGAGAGGCTCTGGAAAGATTATCACAAGTCACCCATGTGGTATTGGATAAAACAGGTACGCTGACCACAGGACAGATGCGCGTGACTGATATTTTATTGGCTGACAATGAGACATCCAAAGATCAACTCCTTCAGCTCGCAGGTGCATTGGAACGCCATTATTCGCACCCCCTGGCTAAGGCTATTTGTGCCACATTAGAGGCATCAGAACTGCATTTTCTCGACTGCCGTGATGCTCAACTGCTGCCCGGCATGGGTATAACTGGTAATGTCGATGGGCAACAGACCTGGGTCGGCAATCAAGCCCTGATGCAGCAACAGGCGATAACGCTACCTGATTCCATCCTCACATCATGTCAGCAGATCGAATCAAATATGGCCGTACCTGTTCTGGTTGCGGCAGATGGTAAATTGCTCGGTCTGCTGCGTATTGAAGATCAGCTACGCGATGGTGCATACAAACTGATCTCCAGCCTGAGCCAGCGCGGTATCGGTATCACCCTGCTTAGTGGTGATTCAGTCGCGGCTTCCAAGCATTTACAACAGCTATTATCTCACCATGCCACGACACCGATTCAGGTGATTGGAGGCGTGTTACCTGAAACAAAAGCCGATCAGGTTACAGCATTACAACAGAAGGGGGAGCATGTCTTGATGGCGGGGGATGGCATCAATGATGCCCCGGCACTCGCTCAGGCGAACATCAGTATTGCCATGGGAAGCGGCACGGATGTATCCATGGAATGTTCCGATATTGTGTTAATGAACAGTGACTTGAGTAATATTCCATGGTCACTTGATTTGGGAGAACGTGCCATCAAAACCATTAGACAAAATCTCACACTGTCGCTGCTTTACAACATCATGCTTGTGCCTGCTGCTATGGCCGCATGGCTGACACCGATCTTTGCTGCACTTGCTATGCCACTGAGCTCTCTATTGGTCATTGGAAATGCCATCTTGATTCGGCGTCATATGCAACGTTCTCAGCTAAAGCCGAATGAGAGGAGTGAACGCCCACGCTAAAAGCACAACAGAAATGAACTCCAACGCCGCTAAACGGTAATAACAAGGCGCCGGAGCTCACTCTTATTTCAGCGTATTAAGAAATGCCACCACGGCATCCGCTTTTTCACCACATCTCTTCTGGTTACCCATCTTTGTTTTAGCACGATCATCGCCCGTCAGGGTTTTAATAGATTGTTTGGATTTACAAACCCACTCTTTCATATTCTCATCATTCCACGTCCAGTTACCATTCTTCAATGACTTACCGAACTTTTTAAAGTCACTACTGCCTGCTTTACTACCCATAATCCCAAACAGATTCGGACCTGACTTATGTTTACCACCCTGATCAAACGTATGACAGCTCTTACACTTCCCTTCAGGGCCAGCAAGCGCTTCTCCAACAGCTACGCCGCTCATTAGCATCGCCAGCGTACCAATGGTTATTACTGTTTTTTTCATATCCATCTCCTTGATCTGCATTACAATCCATTTTAATGCTGCTATATCATAGCTGTCAATCACCGATTGATGCTAGTATATCGACCTACTCTGATGATTTTCATCAGTACTACGGGGAGCAAACATGAGTGTGATTTACGGTTTAATTCCCGGTATGATTCTTCTTGGCTTGGTCAGTGTACTGGTCTTCTTCTGGGCTGTGAAAAATGGCCAATACGATGATATGGAGGGGCCTGCCCATCGCATCCTGGATGACGACGACATCAGTCTTGAAACAGACCGAGAGCACAAAAGTCCACCACATGCATCCACGACTGACGATCAGAAGCTATGACTGACACACTGTTATCAGCACTTTTACTGATGTTTTCGCTTGGTTTTATGGGCAGCCTGCACTGTATCGGCATGTGTGGCGGATTAGTTACAGCGGTAAGTATGAGCCGACCGAAAGTCTGGTGGTCGGGGCTGCTAATCTATCAACTTGGACGCGTCAGCACCTATGCCCTGCTCGGTCTACTGGTAGGCTTCACCGGCGTTGCACTGAGCTCTTTTGGTGGCGAGATACTGCAACGTAGCCTGGCCATATTCGCTGGCACACTAATGATCATTTTCGCACTAAATTTAGCCGGCTGGTTACCCGACCCTCTGCGTCGTTTCAGTGCCTGGGCGAATAAAAAAACGGGCTTGGCAAAATTGGTTCAAAAAGCTTCAACGCATGCACGTGCAGGCAGTTGGTACACCCTTGGCCTTGCCAATGGACTGTTACCCTGCGGTCTGGTCTATGCCGCCCTCTCATTAGCTCTTGCCTCAAACAGTGCACACACAGCCACACTCATGATGATCGTCTTTGGATTGGGAACCATACCCGCAATGCTGTTTGTGCCTTCACTCTTACACAAAATGACACCAGACTTACGGAAAAAGTCTATGTATATCGCTGCGCTCATAATGATCGCCATCGGCATCATCACTATTTTTCGCAGCACTGTGCACCAACACCACATGAGCATGTTACTAAACATCTCTTTTGTGTAAGCTCAGAAGTCAAGCAGGGTAAAGAAAACCCGTTAGGAAAGTAGCCCACTAACATTCTGCATAAATTCATCCGGCATATATGGCTTTTGAATAAAGGCCGCTACTTCACCTTGGTGAAAACGGCTACTGACATCTTCACTGCTATATCCAGATACGATGATAATAGGGATATCTGCATCAATTGATTTTATCTCATGACAACAGATTTCGCCCCCCATCTTTGGCATAGTCAGATCGAGTATAACCAGATTAATGTCAGCCTTGTGCAGCTGATACAGCTCTAAACCCTGCTCCCCATCGGCTACCTCGAGTACCGCACAGCCCATCTCTTCAAGCAGAGAAACAGCCAGCTCTCTCACATCCTCTTCGTCATCAACCACTAAAACGGTTCCTGCAATATGAGGCAGCGTCAAAATATCCTTTGTTGCTTTTGTTATAAACAAACCCTCTTCACTAACCGGCAGCAACACTTTAAAAGTAGTGCCCTCACCCTTCTTCGAATCAATATGAATAGCGCCGCGATGACCTCGAATAATACCCTGCATTGCGCTCATACCAAGGCCACGACCTGTAAACTTCGTTGTAAAAAATGGTTCAAAAATGCGCCTTTGAGTTGCCTCATCCATGCCGCAACCAGAGTCACTCACTTCAACAAATGCATATTGCCCCGGCTGATCAGCACTATCTTCCACGCAACGTTCCAGATATTCCGTATCAACCTGCATCACACCTGAGCGCACAATAATCCTGCCACTCTCATCACCATTGGCCTCATTGGCATTGGTAATAAGGTTCATAATCACCTGCTGCAACTGCGACCTGTCTGCATCGACGGAGGCAATGTCATCCTGCAGATCCAACACAAGCTCGGAATGTTTATGAATCGAAACCGCCAACAACTGTGTCATCTCCTCCAGCATGAGTGACACATTAACCGGTTCAATGATGAAGCTTCCCTTTCCTGAATACGCCAACATCTGTTTACATAGATCTGCCGCCTTCTCACTGGACTGAACAACACGCTCAAGACGCTGATGCACAGCCTGCGGGTCCTTCCTCAGCTTACTGATAGCAATCGCCGCATTACCCATGATTGCCGTTAACAGATTATTAAAATCATGGGCTATACCACCCGCCAATACACCAAGTGACTCCAGCCTCTGGGTGTGCTCCAACTGAACTGCGTGTCTTTTCTCTTCTTCCTGCTTCAACTTGCGCTCTGTGACATTTCTAAAAACGCCGTGAATCTCAATAGATACGTCATTCTCCAAATGACAGCGCGCAGTGCCCTCCACCTCAATGCGACAACCGCCCTTCGTAACAAATGATGTCTCAACCCAGCCGAAACCTCGACCAAGCTGCAGTTCAGCAAAGACTTCCATGAAGTGGCCTAGGCAATCAGGGGCAATAATATCCTGCAACGTAAGAGCTTGAACTTCGGCCTCAGAATAACCCATTTCCTGCAACCACTTTCTATTCACATAAAGCAGTTTTCCATCCGGTCGAACGCTCTGAATCAACTCTTGAGCATAATCAAAGAAATCCTGCAAACGCACCTGTGAATTCTGCAGCTTCTCTTCAGCCTGCAACTGCTCCCGCTGCCGCACCTCAATTACTTTTTGCTCCATATATTGCACATGTTGTTCGAGCTGAATCAATGAGTCCGCAGAAGAGATTCCAATATCCGCTTGCAGATGCTTGATTGAAAAGTCCCGCACCTCTTGCGAAAGTCGGCGCATACGGCGGCCCAACCAGACAATGGTTAGCATCAACATCAACATCAAAGCTGCTGCCAAGACATATCGCTGTTGACGCACAACATCCAGCACCACACCCAGTTTTTCATCAATCTCTTCACGACTGCGCAACGAAACAAAGTGAACAGCGACATCCGATGCGCCATAATCAAAAAAGTCCCGGCCGGTCACCAGATAATCCTTTTCAATATCATCAAGCAACATGCCAGCACTGGCAAGCGTCGCATTGGAACTCGCCAAAATGCGACTCTGTTTGCCATGAATATCAATCAATGCAGTAATATTCGGATTCACATCATAACGATGGATTGAAGATAACAATTCTGAATCAAGCGGCACACCAAGCATGATATAACCCACCAACTCCTCATTGAGCTCCACCTCTGCTGAAGCCAACATCCAGGGGCCACCAGCCACCATGGTAAGCATACTCTGACCAAGCGTATTGGTTCGATGATAAAGCGGTGGTGAAAGCAATGCTTCAGGCAAATCATCCAGCTGAATATAATGCCCACCCTTTAATTTCCACTGTGCATCAAAAAGCATCGCTACTCTGGGGTGCCCATCGGATCCAATCAGCGATCGTCCCGGAAACCATTTCGGACGACGACGACTCGTGGTGACGTCCTCTCCCCCGCTATGTTTCAAATAGTGAATCAGAGGTGGATAGTTTGCGGCGACCTGAGCAATCTGGTGAAACACTTTGACTTGCCGGTCGAAACGCAGCCGCTCAATAAGAGCCTGCTTTGTTAACACTTCCAGCAACTCCTGCTCATACAAGGCAGAGAGCTCTTTATTGTGGTAATAGTCCAGAGCAGTGCCTGTCGCGATCACCGCAGCGAGAGTCGCAGCCAGCATTTTCAGTGTTAGAGATAGACGATGCAGCATAGTGATTATGAATTAATTTTCAGGTTCGCCAATCAACTCATCACCGGCAAACTTCCAGCCCAGTGATTTAAGCTTGCTGGCAGGAATAAGTTGAAAACCCGCATCCATCTGCTCAACCTGCTTGGTCAAATGAGCAATCAACGCCGCAACATGCGGGTTCTTTAGTGGATCATCCACCCATGAAGTAAGACTATAAACCCGATAGAGCGGATAGCCTGAAGTCGCCATATCCTCAGGTCTAACACCATTAATACTTAAGGAGCGCACTTTGCCAAACTTTTGATACGTTTTAATCATCCAGGGGACTTCATAACCGATAGCTTTTGGGTCAGTTGCAACGGTTCGAATCATATCGGGTACAGCTCCCACCTCCAGCAGATCAGGGCTAAAATCATCCTCCTCCCCCAACAACAGCTGCCAGTGACCAGGCCGCAGCTTACAGTGCAGTCTTCCAATCGGGTGGATCAAACCTTTCCTGTTGCTATCAACGAGCTGGTCCCATTGATACACTTCACCGGAAAACACAGCTCTTGCTTGCGCTAAAGTCAGATTATCCAGCTTATTCTCAGGATGAACGATCAAATTGATCGGACTGATACCCAGTGTGTGCCATTTCAGACCCGGCAACCTGTCCCCTTTGCCCGGCGGACAACAAAAACCAGCCACATCCACACGTTTCTTCACCAGGGCTCCTGCCGAGATACCGCAAGTACCTTTGCTCACAGCAACCCTTAAACTATGTTTTTTTGCAAAAGCTTGAATCATAGGCAGCAGTCCATCATACAGTTGCTGATCCAAAGAGAGTGTAATATCTGCCTCAATACCCTCGGCATAACGAATCGGTTGTTTTCGCCACTCTGTTTCGATCTCAACCCGTTCATCCGGTGATGAAAAAGCAGCCCCAGCCAAAGGCTGCGCTGATGCAGCAGTCACCAACAGCATTCCAGTAAACAGAGTAAAAAACATGCACAAGCGATGCAACACTAAAGACTCTCTCATACGCACTCCTTCAGGGGCTTTGAACAGAGAAACAAAACTAGCAGCTTGGCGACAAGGAATACAGGCTAGTAAGAACGAGGTCTCTCCCCCCTTAATCCATAGCCTTCAAACACAATGCAGCATTTCGTTTCAAGCAAACGGTATAGGTGCCCTATTTGGGATTAGAAAACTGTAATTCTGGAGGCTCTTTCTCACTCAGAATCGCCTTCAAACCAACGGCGTCATAGAGATATTGATTTCGATCTTCATCCAAGCGCTCTATTTTATTGGGCTCCCCAAATCGAGCTTTCAAAATCTCAAGTGAAACATTCAGATTAGGAATCAACGTGAGTTCACGTACCGTTGCTGTATGAACAGCACCAACGTCATCTGCCGCCAAATTCATGCGCGCTACCATGTTGGGATAGAGGTGTGGAACGGTTGCTCGCGATTCAATCTCCAGCAGCTGCTTTTCAGTCAAATCCAGCAACAACACCACTTTCGTATGATCTGCAATGGCGGGGAAAAAAGCCTCCAGCTTCAAACCTTCTTTCGGATGCCCCTGCGGATAAATATACAACGCCACATCGCTCTTACTTTTTAAAACAGTTTCGGCTTGATCCAGCGTTGTTAGCCCCAATGTCACCCCTAGCACATGCAAATGCCCTTCTGCATCAACATGTGTATCCACCGTTGCATCACCCTGTTGATAGCGCGAACTGGTCCAGAAAAAAAGAGCAGCGCTCACAAGAACAACAACCAATAACATCCACATGGCCACTTTATCGCCACCGTGTGTTTTAGAGTTTATATTTGAGCTATTTTCAGATGTCATACTTGCCTCTCATGATTGCGATAGACTACATCTGTCAGCAAACTATTCAGCATAACGATGTAACTTCAGATTTTTTTCACCCCACATTGGAGCAATATGGAGAGCGATCCGAGCTAGAAGAGTGAAAGGCAAAAGAGCTGGCACTCAGCCCGACAGGCTTACAGATTCAGCTAAAAACCACCTCGAACCAAGCGGGCATAGCCGACTGCAACATTCTTACTGAAGGCTCGCTCACTGCCATCATCAAAGTTAACAAGCCACGCATTTGCAGCAGCAGCGGCATCTGGTGATGCTGACCAATAGGTTGCGGTTGTCGCTGGAAAGATAGCGACATTGATAGCTGGTTGCCGGCACTGCTCCTCCACTATCGAGTTCAACTCTTTTCGATTTGGCAGACGCCAATCTGAAAAGCCCGCAAAACCACCAGCATTGTTTAATATCACAGCCTGTTGCAATGCTGCTCCCCATGTATACAAAGCCGCGACTCCAACACCACAGACACCACCACTTGCTCCTTCAGGACACTGCTTCCACATCAAACCCGTCTTTACATGCGTCACTGTACCATCACCATTGTCAAACAGCCCCAAGGGTGAAGCAAGGCTCTTGGTAGGCGTACTGGCTTTTATCGTCACCTCGCAAGCAGCCCATGCCTCAGCACCCAACATCAGTAAACTTAATAGCAACAGTGTCACAGCCTTCATTTTATACACTCCCGAGAACTCACATCTACATGCTGCAGCGCCATAGTTCCATGGCACACGAGATCTAAACAGGATCTATAGATCTCCACTAACATCGCTCTCATCAAAGACCACCACGCACAAGACGAACAGCAGAGCCCACACTCTTACCCTGTACTGCGCTAGAGCCCGAATTAAAGTCAATGGCCCATGCGTCAATAAAAACGGTGGCAATTGGAACGGCGGATGGTGAGGAAGACCAATATTTATTGCCCGCCGCATTCGGGAAATAGCTGACTTCAGTCGCAGGCCCCGGCGGAGCAATGCTATAATCAACAATCGAGCGTAAAGTCTCTTTTTTAGGCAATCGCCAATCTGAATAACCGCACAATGACGCCGCATTTACAGCGGCTACATAACTCTCTGTATCGCAACCTATGCCACCACTGCAAACGCCTGCGTTGAGACTGCCGGCCACTCCGCCATCATCCACACCTGTAGAGTTATACCAGGAGTATGTATTGCTGGCATCATGCAAGCCACCTGCTGTAGCTGGTGTTTTCACCTCCCACATCAGACCTGTTGTTTGATCCAGAACACAGGGCCACGGTGTAGTTGCATAAGCTACAGCTTGATTACTCAATGGAGTTCCTGCCGCATCCAATTTGATAAAGGAGAAACCAAGTTTACCATCAGTATTACTGTTCTGTGCCGGGTTCACATCACGCCCCTTATCGGCATCCTGCAAAGGAAAGGTTGGCTGAGTGACTACGAGTGCATTACTTGATACATTTCCCCATAGAACAATACCAGTATCGTTCAGTTCTCCTGCATCATCATTCAAGATTGAACCTGTCGCAACGGCTACTCCAAGCACCGCATTCACTGCATTGCTCAAGCTAAGTGTAAATGTCTCACTGGCTTCAAACTGCGTTGCATCCGCCCCAATCGAGACACTGATTGTACCTGTTGTGTTGCCTGCCGGGATAGTCAGCGTTGCTGTCGTAGCGGTATAATCGCTGGCAGATAGAGCCGTGCCATCGCTCGTCGTGAAATCCACAGTAACAGCATTCGCTATCGCGCTGCTTAAAGAGGCGTTGAAATTAAGTATCGTCGTGCCAAGCGTACTACCTTCGACCACACTGGCATGCGCAATAGAAAGAGTAGGTGCGGCAAAATTATTTATCGTACCGATTGCCGTTGCCGTCGCTATCGTCGCAGCGACTGGATTACTGAGTCTAAGTGTGAGCGTTTCCAGCGGTTCACTCACGGCATCACCTAATACAGCTACAGAAATCGTGCCACTAGCGCTACCTGCTGCAATCGTCAGCGTACCATTGCTGACAACATAATCACTGCCAGCGAGTGCCGTTCCGTTAGACGTTGTGAAGTTCACAGAAGCAGCCGTAGTTGACACAGCACTCAAGCTAACCGTAAAAACGAGGTTCGTTGTACCGCTGGTACCACCTTCGGCGACAGTGGCATTCGCAATGGAGAGAGTTGGAGGCGAATCTGATGGATAGTTAGGGGTTCCACAGCCACTGATAACAACCGAAGTCAGCAGCACAACAAGAAAAAAGCCTCTATCTAGCGACTTATGAATGGCTACAGCCTTATCCTTCAAGCAGCTGGAAACTTGATAAACCAAATTGAAGTAGCGTTCAGTCGCAAACGTCATGCAGCATCCTTTATATCTAGATTGAACCGAACAAAGCACCCACTACCGTAGTGCGTTGGAGCGCAGCTATTCCGTAGAAAAATATTCATAGAACAGCGCGCACAATAATAAGCCAGCATATCTATATCAATATAACAAATCGAATGCCTGTAGCTAACGACTCAAAACAGGAGAGGTTTAAACCTACAAAGCTGAGTGAAACTATGAATCTACGCACTTAGGCTGGGAACAATCCTGATAATGCTTATCCGACAAACGATTCAAAACGTAATGGCTCTTCCTGCATGGCGGCGACCTGCTCCTTGAGTGATAGAATATGATCTTGCCAATAGTTCTGCGTATTAAACCAGGGAAAGGCGCGTTGAAAAGCAGGGTCATCCCAGCGTTTGGCCAACCAGCCGGAATGATGAATGATGCGCAGTGTCCTAAGCGGTTCAATCAATGCTAACTCTCGACTATCAAAATCATGAAACTGATTATAAGCACGCAACAGTATATCCAACGATGCATTCATTTGTGTACGATCTCCAGATAGGAACATCCACAAATCCTGAATCGCAGGCCCCATACGCGCATCATCAAAATCAACGATATAGGGCGCTCCAGATTTCCACAAAATATTGCCGGGGTGAGCATCGCCATGCAATCGAATATAATTGGGTTCAATGGCATCAAAGGCCAGTTCCACTTTGTCCAACACATCTTCAATTAAGCTCTCATAAACCTTTTCCAGTTCTATCGGGATAAATTTATGCTCCATAAGAAACTCATACACATCATCACCAAAGGTATGTACATCTAATGCAGGTCGATACTCAAAATCAGCTGTCTCACCCAAAGCATGGATGCGTCCACAGTAACGCCCCAGCTGTTCCAAATGCGTCTTATTCTCCAGATTTGGTGCCCGGCCAACTTGCATGGGATAGAGAGAAAAGCGATAGCCTTTGAACTGATGCAGACTCACACCATCAATCAATAATGGCGGTACAACTGGCACATCCAAAGCCTGCAGATCCAGTGTGAAATCATGCTCCTCAATAATAGCAGGATCATCCCAACGATTGGGCCGATAAAACTTGGCTACAAGGGCGGGGCCATCTTCGACGCCCACCTGATACACCCTGTTTTCATAAGAGTTCAGTGCTAACTGATAACCATCACACAGATAACCAACACTTTCGACCGCCTGCAATACCTGCTCAGGCCCCAGATCATAAAAAGAGGCGGCCCGGCTGGCCTGAGTAGAAAAGGGTGAGTGAATCGTCATGGCGGCAGCGTATCGTCAAATGCTGAGCTTGTCCGATACTTATCTCCCTCAACACCGGATTATCTCTTTTCCTCTTCAATCGTTAGTATTCCAGCGCATGCTGATACTCTCACCACATCACACTGTGATACAGCTCACAGATCAAAGCCCGTCACTACATCACTCTTCGCCGATGTTTACACTACACATCACATCTCCGAAGGCATTGCGTACCGCCATTACAATCATCATCTGGCTATTGGCTGCGTTGATCATGTCAGCCTGCTCACCACACATAACACCAAGCTCTCAATCCGAGTCTGCTCAACAGCAAGAAGCATCAAGCCTGACTACCCCTATTCAACAGAAAGCCGAAACACTGACGCCTCCTGCCCCCGCTCAACAGGCTTCGGAAACGGCGTCTAAACTTGCTCCGGTGGAGATCCTCAATAAAGCTGAAGCAATGAAAGAGAACACAAAGCTTCAAACTCCCCCCATTACCAATGTGCTCCTGAAGAAAAAACTCTTTTTTGCCTTCATGAAACCCATTGTCATGAATGAAAACAACAAGATTACACAACAGCGTCAAAATATTATTGCGTTAAAGGCCAAAGACCATTTAAGTGATAACGACATAGCTGCATTGCAAAGTTTAGTCACCATGTATGGCCTCCGCCTACCGACATCCCCTGATGATAAGTTCTGGGAATCATTACTGAACCGTGTGGATATCATTCCAGTAGAATTGGCGCTGGTGCAGGCGGCCAATGAATCGGCCTGGGGCAGATCACACTTTGCTCGTGATGGTAATAACTACTTTGGCCAATGGTGTTTCCGCAAAGGCTGCGGCATTGTACCAAGGCAGCGTTCAAGCGGAGCCTCACACGAAGTCAGACGTTTTAAGAGTGCTACAGAATCAGTCCACGCTTATATGAAAAACATCAACACCTCAAAAGCTTATACTGAGCTGAGAAAAATGCGCAGCAACCTGCGCAAACGAAACATCCCCATTCATGCCGTAATCTTGGCCAATGGATTAAAACACTACTCCGAACGCGGCATGGCCTATGTCAAAACCATTCGTGCGATGATTCGCAGCAACCAAAAGTTAATCGATCAAAGCAATGCGATCAAGCTAGTTCAGGATGATGCCAAATAGACTTGCCGTCACTCTCTTTATGGATGCGCTGCATCATTGAAAAGTGTGCTTCATGTTCATGATCTTCAATCGGCAAAGGCTTTCGTTTCATCATATTGGCCGTTTCAGTCTGCTCATCACGACCACGAGACTGCTCTGGAAGCTGCACAAAACTGGAGGCGGGAAGACTGGGAATATCCATACCTAAGGAAAATTGACGCCCACCAGTCATGCCCAAATACACTTCTGCCAACAACTCCGAATCAAGCAGTGCGCCATGCAGATCACGATGACCACGTTCAACATCATAACGGTCACACAAGGCATCAAGGTTATTTCTCTGGTTGGGATGTTTCTTACGCGCAAATGCAAGTGTATCAATCACCTGCACATTTTGAATATTATCAAAGCCATGCAGCTGCAGTTCATTCATAATAAAACCCAAATCGAATGAGGCATTATGAATCACCAGTGTTGCGCCCTCAATAAAATCAAGAAAGCTCTGAGCTATCGCTTTAAATGTAGGTGCATTTTTTACTTTGGCATTATCAATACCATGAATACGCACCACTTCAGCGGGAATATCCCGTTCAGGATTAATGTACTTATGGAAAACATGTTGTTCACCAGAAAGTACTTTTCGATTCAGCACTTCAATCGCACCAATCTCAACCATCCGATCACCCTTCATCGGTGAAAGACCCGTCGTTTCTGTATCTAACATGATTAATCGCATGCGACATTATAACCTGCGATCTTTTTCTGCCAATGATTATAAAACAAACAACTGCGACACCAACATCTCTATTACATAGATGCTGGTTTCCCTCATCAGGAATCAGCTATGAGGGCTGTTAAGCCGGTTTTACTGCAAACCCCAAATAATTGACTGAAAGATCATCCGAGAGTGTAAAGTGATCGGTGAGCATGGCGTAACTCAAACCACGCAAATCTTTGATATCCAGATCAGCCGCTCGTAGCGCCCCGTTCATTTCCGATGGCTTAATAAATTTAGCGTATTCATGTGTACCCTTTGGCAACCATCCAAGCACATACTCCGCCCCCAAAATTGCCTTCATATAGGATACAGGATTACGGTTTAAGGTCGCAAAAAAGAAGTGACCACCGGGTTTAATCATCGATGCACAAGCAGCCACAGTACGCGGCACATCAGGCACATGCTCCAGAACTTCAAGACAAGTTACAGCATCATAATATCCGGCATGAGTTTCTGCCCAAATTTCAGCATCATTTTCAACATACTCGACGGCCACACCAGATTGCTCACTGTGCAACCGGGCTATATTCAGCGCCTTAGGTGAACGATCAATGCCTGTCACGTCAGCACCTCGTGAGGACATACCTTCAGCCAACAGGCCTCCACCACAACCAACATCGAGAATCGTGGCACTCTTTATATCAATCTGGCGCGCAATATAATCAAGCCTGAGTGGGTTAATTCGATGCAATGGTTTGAACTTACCCTTCGGATCCCACCACTCTTCAGCCATAGCCTCAAATTTGGCAATCTCTTCTGGATCAAAGTTTTTCTGTGACTGAAAGTGTTGCTCTGTCTGCATAGGCGAAAGCATGTCTACCCACCCAGATAATGGCAAGTCCTGAATGCGCATGGCATAGATATTGCTGTAGCTCTGAGTAATAACTTTGAAGGTTTAAGGGAGAGTCTTATGTCGAATGAAATCATCATTGGTCGTCAACCCATTTTTGATCGTGACTACCGGGTAGCAGCCTATGAGCTTTTATACCGCAATTCAGACTCGGCTGAAAATGCTGCGATGACAGCTCAAGTGGTGGTTAACACGCTCATTGACCTTGGACTGGACAATGTAGCCGGTTCATTGCCTGTATTTTTCAATATTGATGAGACATTCCTACTCAACGAAACCGAGCTCACACAAGCCCTGCCACCTGAACTGGTCTATTTTGAAATCTTAGAAACGGTACGCCCCACAGCAGAGGTTTTAGCAGCCTGCCAAAATCTGAAAGATAAAGGTTATAAACTGGCACTAGACGATGCTATAAATATAGAAAGTGTACGGCCATTCATCGAGTATCTGGATGTGCTCAAAATTGATTGGATGCTAGCAGAAAACCCAGCCTCTATTGTGAAAGAATTTCGACGCTACCCTGTCAAATTCTTGGCTGAGAAAGTTGACAGCTATGAAGGCATGGAAGCAGCCAAACAACTGAACCTTGATTTTTATCAGGGATATTTCTTCTGTAAACCGGACACCGTTTCTGGCACCAAACCACCTGAATCACGCATGTCTATTCTTCGCGCCATGCAACAAGCTCTCATGGCCACCTCTATTGATGAGATGTTTGCTGTCGTACGCCAGGATGTCACATTATCGTATCGATTACTCAAATACATCAACTCTGCCGCCTTTGGTTTAAAACGCGAAGTGCAATCCATTGAGCAGGCTTTAAGCCTATTAGGCTTAAAGAATATTCGCCGCTGGCTAACCCTGCTGACCATGACATCGCTAGGTGAAAACAAACCGCCAGAACTGATTCGTCAAGCCTTGTGGCGAGCTCGCTTCCTTGAAGCACTGGCCAGACACACCGGTGAAGATGTCATTGATGATGATTTCATGATGGGGCTGTTTTCTATTCTGGATGCGCTACTGGATTGCTCCATGCAGGATTCATTGAAAGAGATCAATCTGATGGATCATGTGCACGATGGGCTAGTTGACCTCGAGTCCTCCATGGGTAGAAAGTTAGCTCTATCATTTGCTATTGAGCAGGGAGATTGGGACTTTATCAAAGATTATACTGATGATGGTCGTCGCATATCTTATACCGATCTCACGCGCCATCAGGTGGAAGCTATGCACTGGGCAGACGATCAAATGGCAGCCTTAACATCGCTGTAATAGCCACCTTAAAAGGTGTGAATAATCGCGTCTAATTTACAGGCCTTTTCACTAGCTGATTAATCACTGCTAGTCTGCCCGCATGTTTGGGCAAATTGTATTAACACGAATATTACAGGCCATTCCGACACTGCTCGGCGTGGCTACGCTGGTGTTCTTTTTACTACATTTGGTTCCGGGTGACCCCGTTGATGCCCTGCTTGGCGAAACGGCCATGCCGGCTGATCGTGAAGCGTTGCGCATAGCTCTGCATCTGGATCAACCCATTCTCTATCAATATGGCAGCTATCTATCCGGCCTCTTCTCTGGCGACTGGGGAACCAGTCTTGTTGACCATCGCCCTGTGCTGGAACGTATTATTGAGCGTGTACCTGCGACGACCCAACTCGCACTGGTCAGCCTTCTACTTGCTGTCGTGTTAGCTCTACCACTAGGTTATTGGGCCGCTCGCCATGCAGGGAAATCACAGGATGTTGCAGCCATGGGCTTTTCACTTATCGGTGTTTCCATCCCCAACTTCTGGTTAGGGCCCATACTAATGCTCATCTTTGCAGTCGGCTTAGGTTGGCTGCCTGTCTCCGGCATGGATCAACCAGGCTCAATGATTCTGCCCGCTATCACTCTGGGCACTGCTTTAGCTGCAATATTATCTCGCATGGCACGATCATCCTGGTTGGAAGCTATGAGCATGGATGCCACACGCACTGCCCGCGCATTCGGTATTTCAGAGCAACGCATCTGGTGGCGACATGCAGCACGACTGGCGGCCGTACCGGTGGTAACCATGTTCGCACTGCAATTGGGTGCGGTCTTGGGCGGCGCAGTGATCACCGAAACCGTATTCGACTGGCCGGGCCTGGGCCTTTTGACCATCGAAGCGATTCAACGCCGTGATTATCCTCTTGTGCAGGGATGTGTGCTGATCATCGCCTCCTTTTATGTCTTAGCCAATCTGGCAGCAGACCTGCTCGGTTTATGGCTTGATCCGAGGCAACGCAATGTCTAAATCAAGCCTGAAGCTGGTGCTCTTCTGCCTCTCCCTACCTGTGCTGGTGTTACTGCTGGCGCTATTCAATGGATTAGACGGCCATGCCATTGATCTCGATGCGGTACTAACAGGCATGAATTCCTCTCATCTGTTAGGCACCGATGCACTAGGACGCGATGTGCTCGCAAGACTTTCAGAGGGCCTGCAACTATCACTCAGCGTCGGTATTACCGTAGTACTTCTGGGCGGCATGATTGGCATCAGTATTGGTATGCTGGCGGGCTGGATTGGCGGCTGGCTCGATGCATTGCTGATGCGCTTCGCTGACATAGTGCTCTCTTTCCCCGGCATTTTATTGGCCATTGCACTTGCCGCCATGCTCGGCCCCGGTGTTGAAAATCTAGTCTTAGCACTGGTTGCAGTCGGTTGGGTCGGTTTTGCACGCCTATCCAGAGTGCAGGTATTATCATTTAAATCGGTACCATTTGTAGAAGCAGCTATCGCCAATGGTTCAAGCGCTCCCTATATCGCCATTCGTCACCTCTTACCTAATATAGCTGCACCACTATTAATCGAAGCGAGTTTCGGGCTGGCTGCCGTCATTATCGGTGAAGCCGGTTTATCTTTCCTTGGCGTAGGCGTGCAACCCCCTGATGCATCACTGGGCACGATGATTCGAGAGGGCACACGATTGATGCTGGTCTCACCTGCTTTAGTAATTTGGCCGGGGCTCGTCTTATTCTCATTGGTCATGGCAGTAAACTTGCTCGGAGATGCACTACGCGATAAACTGGATGTACGCATGGACAGTAAATAAGCCGAGCAAACGCTAAGAGGACAATGAATATATGCAAAATGACAGCATTGAGTTTTTTGAAGTATTCCCATGGAACAGCAATTTTGAAACTGGCATTGCAGTCATTGATGAACAACACAAACAGCTGGTCCACCTGTTAAACCAGTTGGCAGCACATCTGGCACACCAATCTGATCCCATCACGTTAAATCTGGTTTTTGACGAACTGGCAACCTATGCTGACCACCACTTCAAGACAGAAGAGGCCATTTGGCAGCCCTATTTCATTGAAGACCCCTGGTTTAAGAGTCATCAGCACACACATAGTACATTCATATCCAATGTGCTTGAATTAAAGAGTGAAGAGAGCTCAAAATCTTTGGATGAAGTGGTAGAAGATATATTAAAATTTCTGACTCACTGGTTAGCCTATCATATTCTCGACAGTGACAAACGTATGGCCAAAACAATACAAGCCATCGATTCTGGCCTCTCATTGGATCAATCAAAAAAACATGCCGATAATGAGATGAGTGGCTCTATGAAACTACTCATTGACACCGTACTTTCGATGTATGACAGCCTTTCATCTCGCACACTCGATCTGATGAGAGAAAGAGCCGAACGCAGTCGGATAGAGGCCGCACTGAAAGAGAGTGAAAAGCAGGAGAAGGGCTTTTCTGATGCAGTGATGAATATTGTGCCCGGTCTGCTCTACCTCTTTGATGATAAGCTGCGTCTGGTTCGATGGAATACAAAGCTCAGTGAATTGACCGGCTACTCTGCTGATGAACTGGCCAACAAACATTTGGTGGAATTCTTCCAACAGGACGATCATGAGGAGATTCTCAACGATCTCAAATCTATTGATCAGGGTGATAAAGTAGAGGGGGAGAAAAAACTCCTTAGTAAAGATGGTTCTTTAACCCCATGCCTGTTTACTGCTGTTCCGTTAAAGATTGATGATAAAAGATACACATCCGGCATTGCCATCGACATTTCAGATCGCAAGCTCGCAGAAGAAGCTTTACTGAAGAGTCAGGAGCAATTTTACCAGGCACAAAAAATGGAGGCTGTTGGTACGCTGGTTGGTGGCATCGCCCATGATTTCAACAATATGCTGGCAGGCATTACGGGCAACCTTTATCTGGCTAAAAAGCGTACTCAAGAGATGCCTGATGTCGTGCAAAAGCTCACCGATGTTGAAGAGCTCTCCTTTCGTGCCTCTGATATGATCAGACAGCTACTTACCTTTGCCCGCAAGGGTGAAGTCTCCATGACCCAGTTACCATTCAACCCTTTCATCAAAGAGACACTCAAATTCCTCAGCACATCAATACCTGAAAATATCGACATTCATCAATCAATTTCCAACGAGGAGATGCAGGTCACTGGAAATATCACCCAACTTCATCAGGTACTGATGAATTTAATCAATAACGCTCGTGATGCAGTTGAGTCTGTAAAAAGTCCGGCGATCACCATCAAGCTGGCAACATTCCATCCAACAGAGGCGTATCTTAAGCAGAAGAAACATTTTAAACCCGGCCATTATGCCCATCTGAGTATTGAAGATAACGGCTGTGGCATTCCCGAACATCAGCTTGATCATCTGTTTGAACCCTTCTTCACTACCAAAGAGGAAGGCAAAGGCACCGGACTTGGACTAGCCATGGTATTTGGTTCAATCAAAACCCACCGTGGTTTTGTCGAAGTGGAAAGCGCTGAAGGCAACGGCTCAAGCTTTCACGTTTATATCCCATTAGTAAAATCAAAAGAGACTGTCTCCAGCGCCACACCATCGAAAGTGATTGAAGGCAATGGTGAGACCATTCTTATCGTTGACGACAACAATGCCGTACGGCGCAGTAGCAAGGAGATCCTGGAGAGCCTGAACTATAGGGTGATAGAAGCCTCTGATGGCTTGGCAGCCATTGAACTATTCTGCTCCAGACAATCTGAGATTTCACTGATTATGATCGACTTGGTCATGCCAAAGCTTGGTGGTGTGGAAGCCATCAATCAGATCAAAAAAATTGTCCCCGATATCAAAGTCATCTTTTCGACTGGATATGATAAAGGTGAATTTTTCAAAGATAAAACGCTCAGCGATCAATACACCATCCTCTCCAAGCCTCACAATATTGAGAAACTCAGCAAAACCATCAGAGATCAGCTCATAAGCTAAATCGCACAAGAACAAGGCCTCCGTGATAAACTGATTCCTAATGAAACACGGTTTTTAATGACATCAGCCGCCCCCCCTCTTAACGTGTCGTGCCGGGGGATATTGTGGAGATTTCGAATATAAACAAAGAGCTCATTATAGGCTTACATGGATTTGAATTAACGGATCAGGAGCGTGTTTGTTTACGCAGCAAACCTCCTTTGGGTGTTATTCTATTTACGCGTAACACGGAAAGCCCAGAGCAAGTCAAAGCATTAATAGCTGAAGTGAGAGCATGTACTGGGCAAGAGACCTGGGCTGCAATTGATGAGGAAGGTGGGCGAGTCAACCGCATGCCATGGGCTCCCTTTAATCAGCGCCGACATGCTGCCGAATATGGCACCATGTATAGACGTAATGCAGGCAGTGCCATTCAGGCAGTTTATCAGGATAACCTCTGCATTGGCGAAGCCCTGAAAGAGCTCGGTTTTACGCACAACTGCGCACCGATACTGGATCTGTTCCATCCTGATGGAGATAGCATTATCGGACAGCGTTCGTTTGGTGATCAAATTGAACAGGTAACCGCATTGGCTACAGCCTGTATGCGCGGCCTGCACGATGCCGGCATTGAAGCTGTTGGCAAACACTTCCCAGGTCATGGTCGCGCCAATGCTGACTCTCATATTGCTATACCCGAAGTTGATGCACCTCTGATGACCATTTTGAATGAAGCAAAACCCTATTCAAAACTAATCCCTGAAGGCTTAAACCACATCATGACCGCCCATGTAGTGTATACGGATACAGTAAAAGATGTCGCAACCCTATCACCATTTTGGGTGCGCCATGTGCTGCGTGAACGCATTAACTTTTTTGGCCGCATCTGGTCAGATGATCTATGCATGAAAGCTGTTGGAGACGATGTAACACAAGCTGCACAGGCCGCATTGCAGGCAGGATGTGATGCACTACTGGTGTGTGACCCCAGCGGAGTATCCGATATCTATGCCGCGATGAGTAAATCAGAGCAGCTATAGATGGAGCGCTTAAAAAGGATGCTACGTTTTTTTTCACCTCAGAACATATTTAACGATGATTAGGAGTAATGATGCCTGATATTTTAAGTCCAGCAGAACTGGCACGTTTTAATCGACATATTATTTTGCCCCAGGTCGGGCTTGCAGGACAAGAGAAGTTAAAATTGGCCAAAGTCTTATGCATTGGCACCGGCGGTCTGGGTAGCCCAATTTCACTTTACCTCTCAGCTGCTGGCGTGGGTACAATTGGACTCGTTGATTTTGATGTGGTCGATGATTCCAATTTACAGCGTCAAATTGCCCACTCGACGGCTGATATAGGCCGCCCCAAAGTTGAATCAGCCAAAGAAAAGTTAATTGGCATCAATCCACACCTGCAGGTAAATCTACATGGCGATGGCATAACTCGTGCCAATGTACGTGAGATCATTAGCCAGTATGACCTCGTTGTCGATGGCACGGATAACTTCCCTACACGCTATCTGGTTAATGATGCCTCTGTCTTAGAAGACAAACCTTTAATTTATGCCTCGATATTTCAATTTGAAGGGCAAGCAACTGTATTCAATTATAAAAACGGCCCATGTTATCGCTGCCTCTATCCTGCTCCGCCACCGCCAGGCCTCGTACCATCTTGTGCTGAAGGCGGTGTTCTGGGAGTGCTTCCCGGGGTTATTGGCGTCATTCAGGCTACCGAGGCTGTAAAAATCATTTTAGGTGAAGGCACTAGCCTATCCGGCCGCTTGCTTCTCTATGATGCGATGGCCATGAAATTCCGTGAAGTTAAACTGCGCCACGACCCAACATGCCCAGCCTGTGGTGACAACCCTACAATTAACGATGTCGTTGAATACGAACAGTTCTGTGGCCTGCCACCAACTGAAACAGTAGAAGAGGAAGAAGATATGGCCGATTATGATATTACCCCAGCTCAACTAAAAACCATGATAGATGCCAATCCTGAATTGTATGTGCTTGATGTGCGTGAGCCACATGAGATCGCCATCTGCGCTATTGAAGGCACACATAAAATCCCACTTGGACAAATCGCTGAGAGATATGCCGAAGTTCCAACAGATCAACCTGTCGTTGTACATTGCAAACTGGGAGGTCGCTCAGCTCAAGCGGTCGAATTCCTTCAGTCCAAAGGCTATTCAGAGATCAAAAATGTAGCCGGTGGTATCATTGCCTGGATTGATTCAGTAGACAGTTCACTGCAAAGATATTAAGTCTCAGATGCCTTCAGTGGGTTGAGAGAGCATCTTCGTCTGATACTTTGAGCAGATTTCATTCTCAACCTGCTGGCGAGCCTTGTGGGCCTCCTGCACCAAACAGTCAACGCCAAGAATTTCTTTTTTAAAGGTGATCGTTTCAATATCTACGCATAGTTTGGATAAAGCATGCGCTCCTATCATGGCACTACTCGACTTTAAGGTATGTGCAGCGCGCAAAACTTGATCTGTATCATTCTGCTGTAATCCAGCATCCATCCTTGCCATCAATTCAGCCGAGCTTTTTAGAAACATTTTTAATACCTTCTGCATCATCAACTTGCCGCCAGGCAAGAAATTCAGCACTTTTTCATCGAGAATCATGCGGTCATCAAAGGATTCTGAGGTCGATTCAATACCCCTACTCACCGCCACTGCCTGGTGAAGCTGAATAGCGTCAATTCGATACCTATAAGTCCAGAGGAAAACACTTGCCCAACATCTTCGCTGCTTTTTCTGGTGGCACAGGAGGACTGAAGAAATAGCCCTGAATCTGATCGCAGGCCTTATCACGCATCCATTGCAATTGCGCTTCCGTCTCCACACCTTCCGCCACAATGCCAAGATTCAGTGCTTTAGCCAGCAGGATAATCGCATTAGTAATCGTAGCATCCTGCTCATCATCTGGCAGATCCTTAACAAATGCACGGTCAATTTTCAGTACATCGGCTGGGAAATGTTTGAGATAACTAATACTGGAGTATCCCGTACCAAAATCATCAATCGAGATCTTCAAACCCATCGCCTTCATTTCATTGAGAATTTTCAGAGCAGCATCGGCATCTTGCATCAACACTGTCTCTGTAATCTCAAATTCCAAAAACTGCGCGGGCATATCGGTCTCTTCCAGAATATCGCGGATCGCACTGAGTAAATTCTCATCGGCAAACTGGTGAGCTGACAAATTCACCGAAATACTAATCTGGGGATCACCAGCAGAGCACCATTGCTGATACTGTTGACAAGCTGCCTTAATAATCCATATCCCCATCGGAATAATCAAACCGGAATCTTCCGCAACTGGAATAAAATCTATGGGCGAAACCATACCACGTTTGGGGTGTATCCATCTTACCAAGGCCTCAAAACCAAGCACACGACACGTCTGCGCATCCACCTTGGGTTGATAAAAAAGCGTCAATTGGTCTTGTTCAATAGCCTCATGCAGTTCACTCTCGAGCTGCAGTCTGTCATGGCTCTGTCTACGCATCGCATCATCATAAAAGAACACACCATTGCGCCCCTGCGATTTCACCTTATACATCGCTGCATCGGCATTCTTTAACAGTGTGGCTATATCCTCACCATCTTCTGGATAAACGGCGATACCAATGCTGGAACTTACACTCACCCGATTACCAGATAGCATCACGGGCTCAGCGATACGCTCCAGAATACGTTGTGCAATCAATTCAACATGTTCAACACCATGAAGACCACTTAACATAACAGTGAATTCATCACCCCCCAAACGCGCCAAAGATGTCCCCATATCGGAGAGACCTCTCGAAGCCACATCAGTAGAGCGAACACTCTCATGTAATCGCTCTGAGACGATTTTCAGTAATTTATCTCCGGCCTCATGTCCGAGACTGTCGTTGATACGTTTAAACTTATCTAAATCAAGAAACATCACTGCGAGTTTTTCTCTGTTTCGGCTAGCCTGATGCATCGCCATGCTCAAGTGTTCTTTAAACAGGTCTCGATTCGGAAGGCCTGTAATAGAGTCATAATATGCCAATTCTCTGATCGACTCCTCGGCCCTACGCTGTTCACTGATATCCTGAATTGTACCAAACACACGATGGCCGGGGTCCAAATGTTCAGCACTGCTATCAAAATGCATCAATACAGTTTTCTCTTCGCCATTGGATAGACACGCTTTGAATGCAATATCCAGACTCTCGCCGTCAATCGCTTTTTGTACCGCTATATCAAATGCATTTTTATCATCTTGGTGTACTGAATTGATCAATAATTTATGAAAAACTTCAGGTGCAACTCTCGGCACACCAAAAATACGATAACTCTCTTCAGATACAAACAACTGCTTGCCATCCATATCCCAAGTCCAATTCCCCAACTTGGCGACACGCTGTGCTTCAGCCAATAGGTTCGAGCTTTGCTGTGCTGATTGCATGGCCTTACTGAAACGCAAAATGTACTGCACACGATGACGGAAAATAGCCCACTTGATTGGCTTGATAATAAAATCAGTAGCACCACAATCGTAAGCGCGTTCAATCGACTCTACATCATCCACCCCCGTTACGACGACAATGGGTACATCTTTACCGTCAGGGAACGCACGCAAACTTTTGCAAAAGCTATAACCATCCATCCCTGGCATTTGCAAATCAGCCAAGATCAATGCTGGTTTATGCTCGACAAACATCGCTAGACCAGCATGCCCATCACTTGCTTCAATGACATTGAAATTAGCTTCATGCAAGGCCTCTACCATCAACATGCGCACCATCGGATCATCATCAATGACCATCACAGTCTCTAAGCCAGCTTTTTGTCGAATCCCTTCTATAGGCTTACGTCTATCCATGGCATCAGTATAGCACAATTCGTGCCATACAAAGTATCAAGGCACTCTGACTTCTGAGACTCCATTGTTTTGATGTGCTCATTTAACACACCCACACCTACACATAGATGCAGACTATCACTAGCTGTAAACCCACAACTAAATCAACATATTGCCTACTCTGAAATTTATAACTGACAATAAGTATTTGCATGCCGCTTTGGGTATCGCTATTGTTCGCCGCCCTATAAAAAGGAAAGTTATAATAAGAGGTAATGACGTTCATGTCTTTGGCGCTGGAAGAAAAAAACACAATTATTGAAAAATTTCGTCTGACAGAAGGCGACACAGGTTCCCCAGAAGTGCAGGTAGCCCTGCTAACAGAGCGTATCAATCAGCTCTCTGGTCATTTCAAGGAACACCATAAAGATCACCACTCTCGTCGTGGTCTATTGAAAATGGTTGGCCAACGCCGCAACCTACTCACCTATTTGAAAAACAAAAACTTTGGCCGTTATCGCACGCTAATTGATAGCTTGGGACTACGTCGCTAAATAGCTAAACAGTTTCTGGCGACCCTGCAAAGGGTCGCCTTTTTTCTTTTTACCGCTTCACACCTACGCCATAGACATGTGCGTATAAAAGGAATCTACTATGTTCACTATCAGTAAAACGCAGGCCGAAGTTGCTGGCCGTACAATCTCATTCGAAACAGGACGTGTAGCGCGTCAGGCCGGTGGTTCTATTCTGGCTCAAGTTGGCGACGTTGTCGTTCATGTTGCTGCAACAGCTGCAAAACAGCCATTGCAGGGCGTGGATTTCATGCCACTGACTGTTCACTATCAGGAAAAAACATACGCTGCAGGCCGCTTTTTAGGTGGTTTTTTAAAGCGTGAAGGTCGTCCTTCTGAAAAGGAAACACTGACTTCTCGCCTGATTGACCGTCCAATTCGCCCACTGTTTCCAAAAGGCTATTTTCACGAAACACAGGTTATTGCTACTGTCATCTCTGCTGATGATTGCACTAACCCGGATATCATTGCTATCAACGGCGTATCCGCAGCCCTTGCTGTTTCCGATGTGCCGTTTGCAGAGCCAATCGCAGCTTCTCGTGTTGCCCTGATTGATGGTGAGTTCGTATTGAACCCAACATATGAACAGGTTGCAGAATCTGATCTGGACTTGATCGTTGCTGGTACTCGCGATGCAGTATTGATGATTGAATCTGAAGCCAAAGAGCTCTCTGAAGAGCAGATGATTGATGCTATCATCTTCGGTCAGGAAGGTTACCAGCCAGTACTGGATGCTATTGAAGAGCTGGTTAAAGCTGCTGGTAAAGAGAAGCTGGTTGTAGAATTGGCCGGTAACGATGCCGTCAAAGATGCCGTCAAAGATGCTTTCGAAGCCGATGTTCGTGATGCTTATGCAACTGTTGATAAGTCTGCACGCGCAGCCAAAATCGAAGCATTCCGTGCTGCCGCTCAAGAAAAACTAGCTGGCACAGAAGAAAACCCAGGTGAGTTCACCTCTAATGATGTCTCTTCTGCTGCAAAAGGCTTAGAAAAAGATGTTGTTCGTCGTTCAATCATTGCTGGTAACCCACGTATTGATGGCCGTTCAACAGATCAGGTTCGTGCCATCGATTGTCAGACTGGCGTTCTTCCACGTACACACGGCTCTGCTCTGTTCACCCGTGGTGAAACACAGGCACTGGTCACGATCACTTTGGGTACTGAATCCGACATGCAGACCACTGAATCACTTGAAGGCGTAGCCAAGCAGCGCTTCATGTTGCACTACAACTTCCCACCATACTCTGTTGGTGAAGCCCGTCGTTTCGGACCTCCGGGCCGTCGTGAAATTGGCCATGGTCGTTTAGCTCGTCGTGGTGTGGAAGCTATTCTACCATCCATGGATGATTTCGGTTATGCCATCCGTTCAGTATCAGAAATCACTGAATCCAACGGCTCATCTTCTATGGCCTCTGTCTGTGGTACTTCCCTCGCATTGATGGATGCAGGCGTTCCAACCAAAGCAGCTGTTGCTGGTGTTGCCATGGGTCTGATTCTTGAGTCTGACGGTTATGCAGTACTGACAGATATTCTGGGCGATGAAGACCACCTGGGCGACATGGACTTTAAAGTTGCCGGTACCCGTGCTGGTGTAACTACTTTGCAGCTGGACATCAAAATTGGTGGCCTGACTCGTGAAATCATGAAAGAAGCATTGGGGCAGGCACATGCTGGCCGTATCCATATTCTTGATGAGATGGCGAAATGCATGGAAGAGCCTCGTGATTCGATTGCTGATCATGCCCCTCGTATGTTCACCATGAAGATCAAAGCAGACAAGATTCGTGAAGTGATTGGCGCTGGTGGTAAAGTGATCCGTGGCATCGTTGAAGAGACTGGTGCTAAAGTTGATATTGCTGACGATGGTACAATCACCATCTTTGCGGTGACTGGCGATGCTGGTGAAGCTGCCAAGAAGATGATCGAAGATATCGTTGCTGAAGTAGAAGTTGGCGCGATCTATAATGGTAAAGTTGTGAAGTTGATGGACTTCGGTGCATTTGTTCGTGTTGTTGGCGGTACAGATGGTCTGGTTCACATCTCACAGATTGCTAATCATCGTGTCGATAAAGTAGCTGATGAACTGAAAGAAGGTCAGGAAGTTCGTGTGAAAGTATTGGATGTAGATCGCAATGGTCGCATTCGTCTATCCATGAAAGCCCTGCTGGAAGAAGAAAAAGCTTAATAATCACCTCATAGGGAGAGGGAATCAAAGAGGTGGGCATTTGCCCGCCTCTTTTTTTGCCTGTTTTAGAAACAACCATTTCATTTCAAATGGTCGAGTCAGGGAGAGGCATGAGTTATTGAATTGTTCACTTGCTTCTACCGAATTGTATGCCGGGCACCCATAGCCTTCACCCTTCGGGGGCGCCACGCTGTGGCGCTCACCATTGTACAATGGCACGCGTAAGTGCTCTGCAAGAGTGGCGCACAGGATGTACTCCATGAAACCGACTACCCTGTCGATTTGTGATTCGGGCCATCTGAAGCTCGTCCAAATCTACTGTCGTGTAGATTTGTGCTCCATGTCACATCGCTGCCATAACAGGGCGCTAAAGTTTCCATACTGTCAGCAGCAGTAAACAGATTCCTAGAAAGGGCGGAGCGTGCAAACTCCGCCCTTTTACTTTTTCTAACGTTTATCCACCTGCCAGTTTTGCTTTGATGCCCTCTTTTTCCAGTAACAGCACGAGCTTCTCACGGTGATCACCCTGAATTTCAAGAAGCCCGCTCTTCACTGCCCCACCACAACCCAGATTGCCTTTCAACTTTTTCAACAATATTTTCAGAGCCGCTTCATTCAAGGTCAGTCCATCAACAATGCTCATTGTCTTACCACCACGGCCCTTAGACTCACGCCGAATGCGCACGCCCTGTTTATTGGGGTTCTTAATTGCAGCCGCCGAATTGCCTTGTTTGTTGGCCTTTTTTCTTTTGGTGCCAGAATCTCGCATAGGCTTATCCAATTGGCCCTGTTCAGTGGAATAAACCAACCGTCGATCATCACTCATCTAGACACCTCTCTGTTCCGATGGCCAATATTATCATCACTTCATCATAAATTTCATCACTCATTCAGAAAAGTGTGTAAGTATTTTCCATCTCTAACGTCTAACCGACTCGAATGCAGCGGCTTAACAGACAAGCTGGAGGTGAAATGAAAAAAATAATATTTGGGTGGATGGTGATAATCATGGCAACAACCCCGGTCGCAGCAAATGAGATAGAAAAAGCAACCTTTGCAGCTGGATGTTTCTGGTGCATGGAGCACCCTTTCGATGAGATCAAGGGTGTTATTTCAACCACCTCAGGTTACACCAGTGGTCACCAGAACAACCCCACATACCAACAGGTATCAGCTGGGAGAACCGGCCATACAGAGGCTGTTCAAATCCTGTTTGATCCAAGCATTATCAGCTATGCGGAGCTGTTAGATGTCTACTGGCGCAACTCCGATCCCACCACAGCCAATCGTCAGTTTTGCGACGTTGGTTCACAATATCGACCTGGCATCTTTTTTCATAATGAAAAGCAACAGCGCCTGGCCGAGGCTTCCAAACAGAAGATCGTGCAAAGCAAATCATTTCATGAAGATGTGATCACTGAAATCACTGCAGCTAGCAGATTTTGGCCCGCTGAAGAGTATCATCAAAACTACTATCTGAAGAACCCAGTGCGTTATAAGTTCTACCGCTATAACTGTGGTCGCCAGCAACGTCTTGATCAACTATGGGGAGAAAAAGAGTGAAACGAAGAACATTCCTCCAGGCCACACTAGCTGCTGCAGCCCTGCTTAGCGCCCCCCGTTTACTGCAGGCTGATACACAAAGGACAGAAAACATGAATAATAATCCGATTGTAAAAATAGACAAATCAGATAAAGAGTGGCGCCAAATCCTCAGCCCTCAGGAATATCATGTCTTACGCGACGAAGGCACCGAGCGCCCATTCTCCAGTGCTCTCAACAAACAATATGATAAAGGTCAATATCTTTGCGCCGGCTGCGCTCTGCCGCTGTTTGACTCGACCAGCAAGTTTGATAGTGGCACGGGCTGGCCCAGCTTTTATCAACCCATTGAAGGGCACACCGAAATCAAACGTGATTATAAAATGATCCTACCGCGTTCTGAATATCACTGTATCCGCTGCGGAGGTCATCAGGGCCATGTTTTTAATGATGGGCCGGAACCAACCGGGCAACGCTGGTGCAATAATGGCGTAGCTCTAAAGTTCATCCCTGCCTGAATCCACGCGACTAAGAAATAGAACAATTTTTCCGGCTTCTCTGAATAGCGTGAAAATGTCAGACTCTGCACATGTCCGAACAGATAACAGAATCACAGATTTATAACGTAGATCTAGGAGCACGCTCCTATGACATCCACATTGAGCCCGGTTGTCTAAAAAACCTAGGTTTAACGATGAGGCGATTATTTCCTTCTCCAAGCCGCAGCATGATCATCAGCAATGTCACCATTGCACCGCTATACCTGCAAATAGTGAAAGACTCACTTGAGTCAGAGGGCTGGAGTGTATCCGACTGTATCCTGCCTGATGGTGAATGTTATAAAACCATGCAAAGCTTCGAGCTGATCATGGATGCTCTGATGCATGGCAAGCTTTCACGTAATGAACCTATTATCGCACTCGGTGGTGGTGTCGTGGGTGATATGAGCGGTTTTGCAGCATCCTGCTATCGACGGGGCATTCCTTTTATTCAGGTTCCAACCACTGTATTGGCTCAGGTTGATTCTAGTGTTGGTGGAAAAACGGCCATCAATCACCCGCACGGAAAAAACATGATTGGCGCTTTTTATCAACCTAAACTGGTCTGGATTGATCCGCTGGTACTAAACACACTCGATATTCGAGAAGTTCGGGCAGGCATTGCTGAAGCGATCAAATACGGCCTGATCCGTGATGCAGCCCTTTTCGACTGGATGCAGGAACATATTGAAGATGCTTTAAATCTCGATGCAAATGTGCTGGCGCAGATGATTCATACATCTTGCCGCCATAAAGCCGAAGTGGTCATGGCAGATGAGACCGAACAAGGCATGCGTGCATTGCTCAATCTGGGGCACACCTTCGGGCATGCCATCGAATCCATGACACATTACAACACTTATCTGCACGGTGAAGCTGTCGCCATAGGCACACTGATGGCTGCGCGCCTGTCTGAACAACTTACTTATGCACCTGCTGGTACTGAAGAAACTATTCAACGCTGCTACCTGACTGCAGGCTTACCCACTGCTGTACCTTCTTTTAGCGCTGATGCATGGTTAGATGCTATGGGACATGATAAGAAGAATATCGGCAGTCGCATTCGCTATATTTTATTGCGCGATATTGGTGATGCATTCCTTGCTGAAAACGTATATCCAGATGCAATCAGGGCATTAATTCGCTCCTATGCATGAAGCCATCCGACCTCACTATCATGTCTCATCAAAAACAGGCTATACTATTTTAACCATGAACAAGGCATATCAAACACTCGATACTCTATTATCTTGTTCATCAAGGGGTACTCACTAATGGCGATCCCATCCATCCATCCCGAACAAAATCACCATAGCACACTTTTGCAAACCTCAAGCTGCCTCTCCAAGCTTGAGCATATAGCTCTGTGGTTCTCCAAGCGTCAGAACAAAGAGATCCCCGATTCAATCCAGGCTACCGCTGTACTGTTTGCCGCCGATCATGGTGTTGCCACGAACAATGACAGTAATGGCTCGCGCTCAACACTAGAGATGGTCCAGCATGCATCTTCAGGAGACTCCGTAATTGCAGACCTCTGCAAGCAGGCTGAATGCAAATTGCATATTGTTGATGTAGGAGTAGCTGGAAGCTTGGCAGATAATGATACAATTGAACATGCCAAAGTCATCCCATCAGGCACACCTGATATCACCATTGAGCCAGCCATGACGCAAGTCGATTACTGGGAAATTGTTGGCATCGGGGAAGAGATGGCCAATCGTGCCATTGACAGTGGAGCAAACCTGCTTATAGCCAGCTCAATCAGCTCTGGTGACCGCATTTCAATTGCCTGCTTAATTTCCGAACTTTTGGGATTAGCCCCAGAAGAAGCCTTGAGCAGCACGGCAGATATCAGCCCAGAGATCTACGCCAACGAACTGATGGCGGTAGAAAAGGCATTAGAACGCGCTAAAGGCACACCATCACATGATATTCTCAGGGAACTGGGCGGCCTGGAAATGGCTGCCATGGCTGGTTTTTATCGTGCTGCTGCGCGTAAAGGTGTACCTGTTTTACTCGATGGTTTGGCTTCGGCCACAGCTGCGCTGGCAGCTATAGCATGGGATGTACGCATTGCAGGCTGGGTACTGGCCAGCCACGCGTCCAATGATGCAGGGCACAGAGATGTGCTCGAAGACTTAGGTTTAGAGCCATTGGTCGAGCTAAAGTCGAGCATTGATGAAGGTAAAGTTGCTGTTTTGATGTTAGCTGTACTGCAATCAGCCATTACCCTACAGCAGGGGTTAGCCCGCATTGAAATGCATGCTGACTAAGAAAGCAGCCCAACAGATAACTCAATCTTAAAAATAGCTCAAACTCACTCAACTCACTGGGACGGTAATCAACATGACAGTTTTCACTATGACGATTTGGACATGGACAGTACTCGCACTTGCATCGCTGGCCACTCTCATCAGCCTCTATTTATCGAGCCGTCAAAAGACTCATGTCTTGGCACATCGCGGTGATATTCCCGGCCGTTTTAGCAACAAGATCTCATTAGAGGCCCATCAAAAGGCCGCTGATTACACCATCGCCAAACTAAGCCCCGGTAAAATCAGTCAAATTCTGGCATTGATTGTATTATTTGTCTGGACCGTTGGTGGGGGGCTTAATCTGCTGGATGAGATATCACGCTCATTCGAGCTATCAGAAACCTGGAGCGGTGTTACATTCCTACTGCTGTTTTTTCTCATCAGTCATGCCATCGACCTGCCACTGGAGCTATATAGCACTTTCGTGACCGAAGCTCGTTTTGGCTTCAATAAAATGACATTGCGCCTGTATCTGGCTGACATGGTAAAACAACTCGCCTTGATGATCATTATCGCGGCCCCCATGGCCTGGGTAATCCTGAGTCTAATGGATGGTGCCGGTGCAGCGTGGTGGCTCTATGCATGGGGTGTGTGGACCGCTTTCATGTTACTGATGATGTGGGCCTTCCCCACCTTTATCGCTCCTCTTTTCAATAAATTCAATCCACTGGAAGATGGAGAAATGAAACAGCGCATCGAAGCACTGCTCACCCGCTGTGGTTTCAAAAACAATGGACTCTATGTCATGGATGGATCACGTCGCTCCAGCCACGGCAACGCCTATTTTACGGGCTTAGGTAATGCTAAACGCATTGTCTTCTTTGACACCCTGCTCAAACAACTCGACCCCATTGAGACCGAAGCTGTACTAGCACATGAGCTGGGGCACTTTCACCATGGCCATGTAAAGAAGCGTTTGGTGGTGATGATCCTCTCAACACTGGCTGGTTTTGCCCTGCTAGGCTGGATCATGCAACAAGCGTGGTTTTACAACGGCCTCGGCATCACAGAAGCATCAAATCATGCTGCACTGGCACTATTCATGCTGGTCTTACCTGCCTTCACCTTTGCTCTCGGCCCAATCATGAGTCATTCATCACGCAAAGATGAGTTTGAAGCCGATGCATTTGCAGTCGCCAACAGCAGTGGTGAAGCCCTGGCCAATGCATTGGTCAAAATGTACGAAGATAATGCCAGCACACTTACCCCTGACCCACTTTTTTCACGCTGGCACGATTCACACCCCCCTGCTCTTACCCGTATTGAGCACATTGAACAACGTCTGGCAGAGCAAGCATAAAGCGGTAGCTCTACTACTCCGCAGTAGTGGTTGAGCAACAAACATACGCCATTAGATATATAGAAAAAGCTTCAATTACAGCAATAAGTAATGGAGCCTTTGAACTTAAGGACAAAAGAGAGTCATCACTTTGATCACTACTCACAATTTTATCGCTAGAAAAACATACGCTGGCGCTAGCCCACAATGATGTAAGGTTCTTTAAAGCACCACCATCATGGCCTCTTCCTTCCATCATAAAAAAGGCGCCCCTGCATAACAGGAGCGCCTTTTATCTTTTCGTTATTCAATGACAAAACTATGAAGTCAGCTACTTACCCTGCATTAGAGTGATAAGGTAAGTTGGCTAGCATTTAGCGGCTGATCAAGAATACATCAACCCGTCGATTTTTATCGCGCCCTTCGACGGTATCATTATCAGCGATGAAATGCGCATCGCCATAACCTTCCACCAGAACCACATCTTTGGAGATGCCGGCTTTAATCAAGATGTTAGCAACGCCTTGAGCCCGCGCCTTACTTAAAGCAAGTTGTGATTTATGGCCATGTATGGATTTGTGTTTTTTACCCTCGAAACCACCAATGGGCTCTCCATCGCAAAAGCCACGCACTACCAATGTCTGTTTACGCGGCTCTGATAGATATTTTCCGGCAATATCAGTCAATGCCTTGGCCATTTTCTTGTCTACAGATGTAAAGCCCGATTTAAATGGCACCCTTACCCATAGCTGCTCGACCACTGCATCTTGCTTAGGAGCCTCTGCACTATCATTATTTTCAATCGATTCACTCTGCGCAGCCTGGTCGCTGTCAGCCGGATCAGTAGCTGTCGGCTCACTAACTTGATCCGCCGCGTCTACTTCAGTAGTCGCCTCTGGTTCAGATGCTGCTTCAGCTTGTGCTGCCGCCTGTTCAATCCGCTGTGCTTGCTCAGCCTGATCTTGTTTGCGCAAAGCAATAAGTTTCTTACGCAACACTTCTTCGTCATCGAAACGTTCCGTATCTCTCTCTGCTTGCTCAGGTACTGCAGGATCCTCTTCTGGTGCCCCGATAAGCTTCATACAGGAAGCACACGAAAGAAGCATTAATAAGCCAATAATTTTATACATTTAGCCCGCCCTCAAACTAACATTCATTGCTATATTTATTTAATATTTTTGCAGTTCTATTTTCTTAGCCTGAACTTCAGACCTGAGTCGTTCCAATTCAGCTTGAAGACTTGCCCGCTTGGCCTGCTTCGCGTCTTCAACTACCTGTCTGGCTTGTATGACTTCCTCATCTTCTCCAAAAATAGCCGTGCAACCTGACATAAGCACTAATGTGATCACCAAAACGCCAACTTTATGCATAATGTCACCCTCCGAATGATGAATTAGAGTCGAGCATAATGTCGACACTGAAAATCTGCAAGAAATAGCCTGATTTAACGCCAGCTACAGTTATACAAAAACACTGATAAAATAATCATTTGCCCTATTAAGCAGACAAATCTGATGAGAACTATAGCAGCTCAAATCATTCATCACAGCGATTTATAAATTCAGGCTCTTATTTTTTCTTTTTACCTCTGCGCAACCATGCATCATGCTCCGCAACCAAAGCCTGCAAATCTTGCTCCCCTTTGGTAATTTCAACATAATCTTCTTTACCAACAGAGATCACAGAAATGGGCTGAGCGATGAACTCTTGAATCTCATGCAACACTTCCTTCTCATCACTACTGCAAAATGAGATAGCTTCACCCTTGTTTTCGCCGCGCCCTGTACGTCCAATACGATGCACATAATTTTCTACTTTTTCCGGCAGATCATAATTGATCACATATTCAACATCCGGCACATCGATGCCACGCGCACTGACATCTGTTGCCACCAACACACGTGCGCCAACACCTTCCCGAAACGATTGCATCACAGCAGAACGCTCAGATTGATCTTTATCACCATGAATACTCATCGCTTCAATATCTGCCCGTGCCATGGCTTTTACAACACGTTCAGCACGCACCTTGGTACGCACAAACACAATCACCTTGCCTTCTGGATGATCCTGCAAAAAACGTTCAAGGAAAAAGCGTTTATCGTCCATTTCCACATGCATGACAAAATGGGAGATGTTTTTTGATACCTTATCCTGCGGCGATACCTGAATGCGAATCGCCTCACTTTTCACCTGTGAATAGGCCAGTTTCTTGATTTCATCATTGATAGTGGCTGAGAAGAACAGCGTTTGATGGCTGCGTTTAAGCATCTTTTTGATATAACGAATATCCTCAATAAAGCCCAAATCCAACATATGGTCAGCTTCATCCAGCACCAGCGTAGAGACTCCTTCCAAACGAATCTCCTGCTGATTGATCAGATCAAACATGCGCCCAGGAGTGGCAATCAACACATCAATACCATCTTGTAACTTGGCAATCTGGCGATCCTGCTCCACCCCGCCAAACAAGGTAAATACTTTCACACGGGTGTGATTAGCAAGCCTCTTGAATACTTCACCAATCTGTTCCGCCAGCTCTCGTGTTGGCACCATAACGATGCATTTGATACCGTAAGATCGTTTACTGCTTTTAAAACGATGAATTTTATCAATCACCGGAATCGCAAAAGCGGCTGTTTTACCGGTACCGGTCTGGGCAATGGCCAACACATCTTCACCATCCATAATTGAGGGAATGGTCTTAAACTGAATATCTGTGGGACGTTTAAAACCCAGCTTTGCCAGATTTTTTTTGATATCTGCATCGATATAATAACGGTCAAATTTCATTCTCTATCCTTGCTATATTTCCAGGTCTCAGGACTTATCTCAACGGCCTGATCACCATCACTTAACCACAGCTGACCATCTTGAAGGGTACACTGCAAGCGCATCGCCCGTGCAGCCATTTGCCCAAGTGCTGTCACCGATTCACTGGCCAAATTCACCACGCTAAGATTATCAAAACGAGTCATTTTATTCCGCTGTTGTTCCCACCACACCGCACTACTGCGATGCTGATAAGTATAGATAATCACCTGTCGGGATCGTCCGCACGCTTTGCGGATACGCTTCTCATCCGGCTGACCAAGATCAATCCACACTTCAATCTCATCGCTCAAGCTTTTCTGCCACACATCCGGTTCATCTTCGCTGCTTATGCCCTTGGTAAACTGCAACGATTCACTCGCATTCAATATAAACGCCAGTAATCGCACCATCAAACGTTCATCATTTTCAGAAGGATGGCGAGCCATAATCAGCTGGTGATCCTGATAATAGTTTCGATCCATATCGGTGATCTGAACCTCTGCTTTAAAAATGGTTGATTTAATTGCCATGCGTATGACTAATCCTTAACAAAGTGAAGGAACTGGCTAATCCGGCCGGCTCTGTTGCCGCGTTGTTCAAATTTCGTTTCCGGACGGTCTGAGTCGCGCTCAATATAACCACCGACACCGGCCACATTTGTCAGCCCAGGTGTGACATCAAGAATATCACGCATCCAATCGGCCAAATCGGCTTTATCCGATGCCAGCTTGATAAAACCGCCCGGCTTCAATCGACTGACCAGCAGCTCGGCAAAATCTTTTTGGATAATACGCCGTTTATGATGTCTAGCTTTTGGCCATGGGTCTGGATGGTTGATAAAAACACCATCAAGCTGCGCTTCTGCCACCTGATTGGTTAAAACAAACTGGGCTGGCAGTTGCGTGATTCTACAGCGCTCAATCACCCCTGCATCATCCAGCCGACTCACCGCTTTTGCCACACCCGGCAGGTAAATCTCAACGCCAACAAGCAACCACTCTGGATGCGTCTCGGCCAGATGCACTAAAAAATCACCATTGCCAAAACCAATCTCCATCACAACAGGAGCACCATCGGGTAGATTGGCATCAGCCAATGTTTTCTCTTTTGTTAAACCTACAAGAGGCAACCATTCCATCAGACGAGCTTCCTGGCCGGTGGTCACAAAGCCATTTTTACGTCCATGGGTACGCATTTCATGTTGAATAAACTGATCTCTAAACTCTTTCGTTAATCGCATAAGCACGCATAGTACGACATAGCAGCACTTAGCCAACACCTTTGTAAACATTGATCATATTTACTGCACACCGTCCTCCATTCTACACGTTTAGATTTAAACTTTTCCGGCTGGAAACAAGCTAAACACGAGCCATAAATGGATTTCAAATAACCAAGATGGTCTGCGCTTGATCTATGTCGGATGATTGGCATACATATTGCTGCCCTCATTCTACCAACTAAGCAGCTAAACAACGGTGACCAAGCTATTGCTTCACTCAACCGGATGAGGATATACAGACAGAATGTTATTTATATTTGAAATAAACATGAATAGTGATGTCAAAGAACATATCTCACCACAATGACTCACTTCTTTTGAATAGGGCGCCGTAATTTTGAAACAAACAATCGACAGTATCGATTGCAATTCATTTGCCGCAGGTATTTCGTTTAATCGAAACTCTGGTTTGCACCTTCAGTTCGAAAATACCGCGTCCTTAACATCAAGCTCAGAGCCTTTTAAACGATGAGTGCACATACTTTCTTTCAGTTACTCTCGATCAGAAGCAGGGTGATACTCATTGTATCAGTAATCTCCATTATTCTCGTAGCTCTTACTGCAGGTGGGTTAAATCAAAAATGGCAAGAGCTTTCAGCAGCAAGGCAATCAGCCGCCTCTTTCGAAATAACACGTCAGATTAGCCTGCTGGTATATGAGCTACAAAAAGAACGGGGCATCAGTGCCGGCTCCAGCGATAATAATGAGACCCTCTCAAATTTAATCATTGAGCAGCGCAGAAAAAGCGACCTTCAAACGGCTAAACTGCGGACTCTATTCAGGCAGTTTCGTCAGCAGTGGCAAAACTCCGAAGCATTACCTTATATCAGCAAAATCAACTTAAAAATACAGACTCTTGCAACACTTCGCCACCGTATAGATTCATATAATCAGCCAATAAAGCAGCTCAATGACTACTCTGCCTTGATCGAATTACTTCTGAATTATTCTCAAGAGATATCTTCCTCCATCATCTCCCCTGAAACAGTCCATCAATTCAACTCATACCTACAGTTAAGCTGGTTAATGGAGCGCTCTGGTCAGGAACGCGGCACCATAAACGGTATTCTTGGGATAGGCTCATTTGATATCTCAGTACTCCTGAAGGCCAACGGTTATATTTCCCAACAGGAGATGCTGTTGCAGGCATTCCAGTACTCGGCAAAACCTCTACACGCCATGATGCTTACAGCATCGTTAGACAGCCCAGTTGCCAAGAAGGTCATGCGTTTACGCCAAAGTGTTACACAACATGTCAAAATGAACGATCTACTAAACGAGCTGCACTCCAGCATCGGTTATGGAGGCTTGATTCATACGTTTAAGAACTACGTGATCAGGGGGGACATGAAATACGAACGCAAGTTTCATGAAATGCACGATCTATCCAAGTTTATTTTGCAAGAGATAAGAGAGCTGCCGAACCTAGATCGCACATTTATGGAGAAGATTTCCGATATTGAAAACATGATCGATGCTTACCACAGGCATTTGCAAAATATCCAGACCATGCGCAGCAATGGAGAGGGTATCAAAGAGATCGATCACTCGGTAAAAGTGGATGATCAACCGGCATTTGAGGCGATTCAATATCTGCGAGATGGCATCTCACACATTGATCAGAATCAGTGGTGGTCCTCTGCCACTGAGCGCATGGATAAGATGAGAGAAATAAGCCTGATGATTGAAAAAGAGATCGTTAATCAAATAGAGCAACGCCTCGACTCATCCTATCAACTCATGCTCTATTATCTAAGCATTGGCCTGATACTCTTTATGCTAATCGCCGTGTTTGGTTACTATTTAATTCGCTATGTAGCGGGCTCACTCACTCATATTGCCCGTCAGCTTGAAGATGCAGTACACTCTGAAGTTTATAATCCACTATTGAGCGAACCCAGACAAGATGAAATTGGCATGCTGGTCAATGCATTTAACAATCTTATTACGCAACGCCAATCTTCAGAACTACTGTTACGAAAACTATCCAGCTCAATCGAACAAACAAGTGAATCGATGCTGATCATCGACAACAATCATATCATTGAATACGCCAACCCCGCCACCGAACAACTAAGCGGCTTCAGTCCATCTCACATCACAGGAGAAAATATAAACCTGTTCAATTATGAGCATGCTATAGAAGTCGAATTCACACATTGCCTCTCTGCTGGCACCAGCTGGCGAGGAAGAGCAACGATTCAGCACAAAGAGGGCAGCAGCAGGCCCATCATTCTGGCGGCCTCACCAATTGTCGATGAACATGAAAAGATCACCCATTTGATTATTGCCCAACAGAATATTTCGGAACTGGAAGAAGCAAGGCTTAGCCTGGAGGAACAGAACCTGGAACTTGCTGATGCCCTTGTATTGGCCAAAGAGGCTGCTAAATCCAAGAGCCAGTTTCTGGCTACAATGAGCCATGAGATCCGCACACCTCTCAATGGGGTGCTGGGATTAACTGAACTAGTCTTAGACTCAAAACTCACAATAGCACAACGGGAGAGCTTGGAAACTGTATTGGCATCAGGAGAAACACTGCTAACAATTCTCAATGACATTCTCGACTTCTCTAAAATGGAGGCAGGTCAGTTTGAACTGAGTGATTGTGAGTTTTCGCCCAATGATCTGGTTGAGCATATTACCAAGCTCTATAGCAAAGAGGCGCACAGAAAAAATATAGAGCTCATTGCAAGTTCGGTTCCAAAGCTAACGCATCATCTGATTGGTGACCCTGACCGATTACGCCAGATCTTGATGAATCTACTCAGTAATGCGATAAAATTCACCGATAAAGGCGAAGTTCTATTGCAGGTCGAATCGCTACATGAAGACAATAACAAAATGAATTTGCGCTTTTCTGTACGTGACTCCGGTATTGGTATCAGCCCTGAAGATCACCACAAACTATTTGAAAATTTCTCACAACTTGATGCGTCCCATGCGCGCAAATATGGCGGCACCGGCCTTGGACTATCGATTGCGAATAAACTGGTTGGACTGATGGGCGGCAAAATATGTGTCGAAAGTACCATTGGTAAAGGCTGCCGCTTCTGGTTTGAAATTGAATTCGCTAAAGGTGAAAGCCTGCCCGATTTGGCGATTGACCATGAGCATGAGTTCAAGCAGTGGCGAGCACTCATTGTCGATGATAACAGAACCAATCAACATGTACTTCACCATATGGTAAACAACTGGGGCATGCGCAGTGATTCCGTAGATGGCGGCAAACAAGCTTTGGAAACATTGATAGCCGAGGCTGATGCTGACAGCCCCTATCAGATTGCCCTGATTGATCACATGATGCCCGAAATGAATGGCCGCGAGCTGGCGCTACAGATCAAACAGACGAGCAAACTTAAAGACTTGAAAGTGGTCTTGCTTAGTTCGCTCGATGATGTCTTTGATATTAACAAAAAAAAGGAAGATGGACTCGATGCATTCCTGCGCAAACCCATTCATCACTCTGCGTTATATGACCTCATTTTATCGATAATGGGCATGGGTGGAGAGACACAGGTCAATCAATTGGCCGAAGTACATTCGGAACGTGGTCATAAAATCCTTTTAACCGAAGATGTTCTGGTCAATCAGATGGTCGCCATTGGTATGTTAAAGAAAATAGGCTTAACAAATATAGACATCGCCAACAATGGTCTGGAAGCCGTAGATCAATTTTCCTGTGGTAAATACGCTCTGATCCTGATGGATCTTCAAATGCCTGAAATGGATGGTTATACGGCAGTGAAAAAAATTAGGGCAATTGAACAATCACAGCACGCTATCGCTCCCACACCCATTATTGCACTAACGGCACATGCTTTTGCCGATGAGAAAAAGAAGAGCCTTGAAATTGGCATGAATGATCTGATCACCAAACCATTGACCGGAGCTAAACTGGAGGACCTGATCAATCACTGGCTACCCATTGACCTCAAGCTGAACGCCAGCCCGGATCACACAGCTAACCACAACAATCAGATTGCCACTTTGGATGACAATCTGCTTCGACGTCTGCATCAAGATATGGGCGGGGGCATCGGTATGATTATTGATATGTTTGTTGCCGAGTTACCCGCCCAGGTTGAAACCATCTGCCAGGCGTTACAGGACCTTGATGAACATGCATTAAAAGAGGCCGCACATCGTTTAAAAGGCTCAAGCAGCAATATTGGCGCATTAGCCTTAAAAGAGATATGCATTGAGCTGGAGCATCAGGGAGAGCATTCAAACCTACCTTCAGCACATGAGCAGATCGTTTTACTTAGAACGGAAGTTCATGCGCTTTTACTTGCCTTGCATGAACCATGGCTCGAGGAGATTCGATAATGATCAGACATTTCTCAATCAGCCAACTCCTGATTGCCTTACTCTTGTTCATCGCCCCTGTCGGTACTCAATCATCAGCTGAAGAGTTCTCCACCACCAATCTGCAATTGTTATCTGGCAGCAATTTTCATGATCCTTTTTATGGTAATAACACCTCTGGTGGCGCTATGAGCACGCTTACGCTGGAGCACTTCGGCACATGGGCATATGGAGATAATTATTTCTTCGTCGATTTTTTATCGGGTTCATTTGTCAATTTTGCCGGTCAGCCAGCAGGGAAACAATCGCGTATATATGGCGAATGGGCACCGCGTCTGAGCCTATCGAAACTGTTTGCACAAGATTTGAGCTCTGAGATGTTCAAAGATTTCTATCTGGCAGCTCAAATCAACCGTGATGGGGATGGCTTTCATGCCCACATGCTCGGCGTTGGAACGGACCTCGACCTGTCCCTTTTTTCCCTCTTCAGCCTCAATGCTTATGCCCGCAAAGATAACTTCAACAGTACCACCTGGCAGACGACACTGGTATGGACTATACCAATCGGAAAACTGCTCTCTTTTGAAGGTTTTGCTGATCTCTATGGCTCCGATAACAATGGCCTGGAGTTCACTTCACAACCGCAACTACTATTTGATCTCGGGGCACTGGCGATTGATTCACCAAACAGCATGAAGATAGGTCTGGAGTGGTACTTTCATCGTAACAGACATCTAAATAGCAGTGTGCCGCAGGCTATATTGAAATGGATTTGGTGAGCTAACTCTGGAGGCGACCAATTTTATACTATAAAGATTCCGTCACTTATCGTTTCAAGCTCTCTCCGCAAATGGTATATATCTTGCTGTAAAATCTTATCGCATATATTACGTAACAGCTACGCGACGTTTGGGAGCTTTAGTATTGGAATTCTTTGGCCATAACTTTCGAAACACAGATGTATACATGCTTTCGCTCGCATTGCATCAATCATGGCTAAGAAAGTCACCGCAATGAACACCTTTGCAGGAAGCCTGATTCTGGTGGTTGATGATGACCCCATGTTTCGCCTTATGCTGCGCCAGTTTTTGGAGCGCCACTCATTTCAGATATGCGAGGCATCTAACGGTGTCGAAGCCATTGAAAAATATATGGCTGAATCACCAAAGATGATACTGATGGACGCCAATATGCCGGTCATGAGTGGTTTCGATGCATGCAAGCGTATTCGTGAAATTGACCCACAGGAGAGCTGTCCGGTGCTCATTATCACCGCTCTGGATGATGATGGTTTTATTTCGGAGGCCTTTGCTGCCGGAGCTTCTGATTATGTAAGCAAACCCATTCACTGGACTGTGTTAAAACAACGTATCCTGCATAAGCTGAAAGCAAGCAGAGATGCTCACGCCCTACATGCAAGTGAAGAGCGCTTTCGCATGCTTTATCAACAGTCGCCGCTGCCCTATCAGTCTCTGGATAGCCAAGGCTTCATTCTTGAGGTCAATCCGGCCTGGCTGGCTATGCTGGGTTACAATGCTAATCAGGTGATCGGCAAACCCTTCGCAAACTTTCTGTCGGCTGATGATCAGCAAAAGTTTCTGCAGAACTTCCCCAAATTCAAAGCATGCGGTCATGCATCAAATGTTCATTTTCATATATTGAACAGTGATCGTCGACAAATTGACATCGAACTCAATGGCCGCATTGGTTACGACTTAAATGGGGATTTCAAACAAACCCACTGTGTTTTACAGGACATCAGCAAACGACAGGCGATGGAGGATACACTCAGAAAGCTTGCTTCGACCGACCCATTGACTGGATTGGCGAATCGGCGCTCATTTTTTGAGCAAGCCGAGCACGCACGCTTACATTGTATACGTTACCAACACCCCTATTCCATCATGATGCTGGATATCGATCACTTCAAATCAATCAATGATACCTTCGGCCATGATATTGGTGATGATGTATTGAAACTGGTATCGGATATCATGGCTCAGTCATTGCGCGAGGTGGATATTCTCGGCCGATTGGGTGGCGAAGAGTTTGCAATTGTTCTACCTGAAACACCCTTAAGCCATGCGCTGGCTGTCGCCGAACGTATCCGAGCCTCTATTGATGTTTTCAAGATGGAAACAGACCGGGGTAATGTCGATGTAAAAATCAGTATCGGTGTGACTCTGCTATCGACGCATAAAGAGAGTAATGAGCGTTTGCTTAAAGAGGCCGATCTACTGCTCTACAAAGCCAAACAGAATGGCCGCAATCGCATAGAACAAGGTATACAGCGATGATTCAGGCAGAGAGGACAACGATACTCATCGTCGATGATGATCCAACGTTTCTGCTCATGCTGCGTCAGTTTCTGGAGAAAGAAGCTTATAAGGTCGTATCTGCAGTAAATGGCCAAGAAGCCATCGAGGCTTTCAATCACAACCACCCCAATTGTATTCTGATGGATGCCAAGATGCCGGTGATGAATGGTTTCGAAGCCTGCCGTAGCATAAGAGCGCTTCCGGAAGGTCGCGATATACCGTTAATTATGGTGACCGCTCAAGAGTCTGATGATGCAGTTGATCAATGTTATGCCGCCGGTGCATCCGATTATATCAGCAAACCCCTCCACTGGGCCGTACTGCGTAATCGTATACATAATCTAATTGAAAAGAATATCGCCGACAAGCGACTCAAAGAGAGTGAGCATCGCTTCAATCAGATTTTTAATACAACCAAAGACGCCTTCTGGTTAATCGATGCTGCAGATAATGAACTGCTATATGTAAACAATAGTTTTGAAGAGATATTTTCAATGAAGCAAGAGGCATTGTGGCGCAATCCACTGGCCTGGATTGATGTTGTACATCCAGAAGATCGTGTGCTGGTTGAATCACTGGTGAAACAATATCGTCGCCAGCGCAGTGAACCACTGGAAAAAGAGTTCCGTATTCTCAGACCAGATGGTGAAATCCGCTGGCTGGATGTGCACTGCTTTTCTGTAAAGGATTTTAAGGGCACAATTATCCGGCGCGTTGGCGTTGCAAGTGATATTACCGCCAGAAAAATGTCACAGGACTATTTTCAGGTGCTTATAAAATCGGTAAAGGCTGTGCCTTGGTCACTGGATTTGGCTACCGGCCAATTTACATATGTAGGCGATCAAGCACTGCAGGTACTTGGAATTACGCCCGATCAGATGCCTGATATGGATGCGTGGATCGCTCTGATCCATCCCGAGGATCGGAGTCAGGCGGTCAATTACTGCAGCACACAAAGTGCTGCTGGTCAGGCTCACGAATTTGAATATCGCATGCTCGTCAATGGTCAAAGCATTTGGATCAGAGAAAGCGTCGCTGTCACCATGGGGGCCGATGGCCCTATCAGCCTGTCCGGTTTCATGTTCAACATCACAGAAGCCCATCTCAAACAGGAACGCCTTCGCAAGCTATCTCAAGCCATTGAACAGGCTGGGGAGTCTGTCATCATCACAGACAAACATGCTACGATTGAATATGTGAATCGCGCTTTTACAAACATAACCGGCTACAGCGCAACCGAAGTCATCGGCAAGAACCCCCGCATACTCAAATCAGGCAACCAATCAAAAAAATATTATCAACAACTGTGGAGCACAATCAGTGCAGGTAAAACCTGGCACAGCTCCATCATCGACCGCAGAAAAGATGGTAGCCAATACCCGGCCACCATGTCTATCGCACCGATCTTTGACGACAATGGTCAGATCACGCATTACGTAGGGCTACAGCAGGACATGACCGAACAGGAGATGATTGAAGAGAGGTTTCGTCAGGCTCAAAAGATGGAGGCTCTTGGCACACTGGTCGGCGGTATTGCGCATGACTTTAACAACCTACTGGCTGCGATGACCGGCAACCTCTACATCGCCAGAAGACGAGTAAAACATATGCCTCTGGTCGACGAGAAACTCAAAACGGTTGAAGGGCTTGGTTTCCAAGCCTCTGATATGATCAAACAGCTACTGACTTTTGCCCGCAAAGGCATGGTTCAAATGCAGCCCTTTGGTCTGACCTCATTTATTAAAGAGATCTCCAAACTCAATACCGCAGCTATCCCTGAAAATATCATCTTTGATATGCAGCTGTGTGATGAGGAGCTGGTTGTGAAGGGGGATGCCACCCAATTGCAACAGGTATTGATGAATCTACTGAACAATGCGCGTGATGCATTAATCGATACCGAAGCACCTGTCATTGTATTGAGCATGGATGAGTTTGAAACGAATGAAGCTTTCCGCAGCAGATATCCGGACATCAAAAGTCGTCTTTTTGCGCATCTGGTTGTCCAGGACAATGGTACGGGCATTAGTGATGAACACGAAGACCACATCTTTGAACCCTTTTTCACCACCAAAGAAGTAGGTCTGGGCACTGGGCTGGGGCTTTCTATGGCTTATGGCGCTATCCGAAGCCATGGTGGTGCCATGGAAGTCGATAGCATTCCCGGATCGGGAACCTCATTTCATATCTATTTACCACTGCTCGAGGAAAAAGGTATTGAGCCCGTTGCAGATGAACACGAGAAGATACTCTCAGGTCAGGGCGAGCTCATTCTATTGGTTGATGACAATGCTGATGTCCGTGAAACCGGCAAAGAGGTATTAACCAGTCTGGGGTACCGGGTAATGGAAGCGGCCGATGGACTAAAAGCTGTTGAAATATTCAGTGCGCATCAGCAGAAAGTTTCACTTATTGTGATGGATGTTGTCATGCCAAGGCTCGGTGGCGTACAAGCTGCTGAGCGCATCAAAGAGATTCGAGCCGACGCCAGAATTGTTTTTGCCTCCGGCTATGATAGAGAGGAGGCCTTAACAAATGAGATGCCTTCGGGTGACTATATACTACTCTCTAAACCATATTCAGTTGAAGTGCTGAGTAGAACCATCAGGGAACAATTAAAGAAATAGCGAACAATCGGATCCTTTCACTGTGAGCTTTAAAGCAATAAAACAGCACAACGACGACTTAAAGAGTAGTCAAAAATATTTCACCCTGCATGATTCAGACTGAGTCACCTTGAGGTCGGGGCGACAGGTCACTACAAAAGTATAAGTATGCAAACCACCTGACTCAGCAAAGGAGTAGCAATGTCTTGGAAAAGTGTAGGAATCGGAGCCGGCGTAGGCGCTCTGTTTGGCGGGCCGGTAGGAGCCTTAATTGGTGCGGGCATCGGTGGATGGTTCTCATCTAGTAAGGACAAATACATTCGAAAGCTCGAAGCAGAGCAGCTGTTTGTATTTACCGCCCTGTTTGGCATGTTGGCCAAAATTGCCAAAGCTGACGGCATTGTATCCCCTGAAGAGGCTCAAACGATCAAATCCTTTATGCATCAGATCGGCATGGATGACCGCGCCAAACAAGCCGCCGGTATCATTTTCTCCAAAGCCAAAGATGATGAGTACTCTGTTTACGACTATGCAGCCCAACTTGCCGAGGCATATGATGACAACAAAGATATGCGTATCATCGCCTATCGTATTCTATTTGAAGTGGCTGCAAGTGATGGCGAATTGCATCCGGAAGAAGATAAAATCCTGCGCGGCATCACCGAGCAGCTGCGCATTGATGAATCCATGTATAAGATTTTCGCCGATGAGTTTTTTGGCCATGCGCACGCATTGACGGAACATTATGCGCTGCTGGATTGCACGGCTGAATCAAGCGATGCAGAAATCAAGCGAGCCTATCGCAGCAAATGCATTGAATATCATCCCGATAAAATCATGTCGAAAGGGCTGCCGGACAATTTTGTGACATTTGCCGATGAACAGATGAAGATGATCACCTGCGCTTATGATGAGATCAAAAAAGCCAGACCTAGTCTGACTTAACAGATCGATTGATGGCAGGTTCACTATATCCCCCCACACCGGCAAGAGCATTATGGATCACTCTGGTAATCAACAAAGGTAGAACTCTACATGCCAATGATTGAGCTAGGTTTTGATAGTTGGTTCGAAGATCAGGCGAAAGAGCTATGCAGCCTGAATCATCCTCTTGCCCGCGTGATTGCGGTAGATCGTGGTGCATTCATTGTAAATGATGGAGAGAAAGAGTTTTCCGCAGCGGTGCTGAGGAAGTTTATTCAGGCCACGGAATCTGCTGCTGACTTCCCCTGTGTTGGTGATTGGGTCTGCATTGAACATCACAACGCAGATAATTTTCCCACTATTCATCATATCCTGCCCAGAAAGACCCTCTTACGCAGAAAAACTGCGGGAGAGGAGATCAAGCCTCAAATGTTGGGGGCCAATATTGATGTCGCCTTCATTGTGCAATCATGCCACCTGGACTTTAATATGCGCCGGCTTGAGCGCTATCTGGTCATGATCAATGAAGGGCATATTGAACCGGTACTGCTGCTAACCAAAACAGATCTGATCACGCCTGAAAAGCTATTGCACATGATTGCGGAAATTCGACATGCCGGCATTAAGAATAAAATCATCGCTCTAAGCAATGTGAGCGGTGATGGCCTAGAGCAGCTGCGTGAAAGCATCGAAGCCAGAAATACCTACTGCCTGCTCGGCTCCTCTGGCGTCGGTAAAACCACCATCATTAACCAGCTCATTGGCAAGCCTGTTTTTGAAACGCAAACAGTGAGTTCCACAGGTGAAGGGCGCCACACCACTGTACGCCGCTATCTCACCAAGCTTGAAGGTGGTGCGATGTTCATCGATATGCCGGGCATTCGGGAACTGGGCATTGCCAGTGCAGACGAAGGCATTGAGAGCAGTTTCACAGACATTTTGGATTTGGCTCAACAGTGTCGATTCTCCAACTGCACCCACACCAATGAACCCGGCTGCGCTATTCTGCAGGCCATCGCCAACAACGAAATGGATCAAGCGCACTATCGAAACTACCTCAAACTCAAAAAAGAGTCCGAAAGTAATGAAAAGTCCTACCTCGCCAAACAACGAAAGGTAAAGAATACAAGTCGTGCCAACCCCATCAAAACAAAACATAAGAAAAAGTATTAACTGATATAACTTTCCCAGCTGACCGACTGACAATCTCAACCAACATCGGAGACTCATCCCTATAATATTCCCCTAACTTTAAAGAAGTTAAAAAGCATAGACCTTGCTTTGAGTCTTTTGTTAATGCCCTGCATGACTGAATTGTTGCCGTGAGTTGCTATGCTAGTGATCGTAGATTCCTACTTTCTTGCGTTCCCACAATTCGACAGCAGAAAAAAAAGGGGTCAGATACTTTCTTGAGGCAATTACATCGCGAGGCTGGAAGGCAGGAAAGTTCACCAAGCAGGATTTCCGTTATTTACCTGAGACTGATGAATACCTATGCCCGTCTGGTGAACGCTTGTACTGGCATTTCACAACCAAGGAAAGTGGGAGGAATTTGCGTTCATACTGGAATCGCGCTGCCTGCCGAAACTGTGCAATCAAAGAACAATGTTCACCC
>JAJFLH010000026.1 GCA_021772775.1 Mariprofundus sp.
CACCTTTCCAATTTCTCGATAAGACAGCCCTTGAACCAATAAAGAGGCTAGCTCATATCTCTCTGTGTTTTGTAGCTGATTATATTGTGTTTCCATAGTGCTCCACCTTAGCTGGTGGTGCACTTCGTAATTGAACTTAATGGGCGTAGAGTCAAGTTCCTTTTTCCGGGGAGATAGCCCTACGTCAATATCCACCGCCCTACAGCACTGCTTCTCTTCAACTCATCTTTCAATCTATGGATATGAAAAGTCGATGGAAAAAGGTTAAAAACATAGCGCGTTTCAAATTAAGGTCTCCAGCTTTTGTGTTATTATCTCCGTTGGAAGATAAAGAGGAGAGTCCGAACAGAATTGTTCTGATGGTTAAGATTGAAGATGATCATGTGTTGTTTTTTGAACGTGGTGAGATGAACCCCAGGAGCATGACTGTAGAGGCTTTTTCTCAGATGTTCACAGGTCATCTGTTACGTTTTTCTGCTCCAAAAGGAAAAAGTATTGAAGATGAACGTAAGCCATTTGGGTTCAGTTGGTTTATTCCTGAGCTATTAAAACATAAAAAAATATGGCGAGATGTGTTGCTGGCTTCACTACTCATCCAGTTGATGGCGTTGGCAACACCGCTCTTTACTCAGGTGATTATTGATAAGGTTATTGTTCATCAGACTCAAAGCACACTTATTGTGATTGGCATTGGCATGGTGATGTTTATGATTTTCAATGCTGTGATGAGCTGGGTGCGACAGTATCTTGTGAACCATACAGGTAACCGGATTGATTCAGTTTTAGGTACGCATGTTTTTTCACATATTTTTCGGCTTCCTGTTCGTTATTTTGAGCATCGCTCAACAGGGACACTGGTGGCTCGTCTACAGGGTATCGAGAGTATTCGTGAATTCTTGAGTGGTGCCGCAGTTACGTTGATTCTGGATGTGCCATTTTTATTTATTTTTCTGGCCATTATGTATTACTACAGCTGGATGCTGACATTGGTTGCCGTATCTATTCTATTGGCCATCGCTTTATTGAGTTTGGCAATTACGCCGTCATTGCGAAAGCGGCTGGATCAGCAATTTTTGCTTGGTGCGCGTAATCAGGCCTATGCCACTGAATATGTCTCAGGCATGGAGACTGTGAAATCATTGCAGATGGAGCCTCAGGTAACATCCCGGTATGGTGATTATCTGGCCAGTTATCTGGAGGCAGGCTTCAATGCCAGACAACTTTCAAACACGTATAATGTGGCAGCCAATACATTGGAACAACTGATGACGTTGATTATTCTCTGTCTTGGTGCCTGGTTAGTGATGACAACAGAGGGTTTTACTATCGGTATGCTGGTGGCATTTCAAATGTTTGCCGGTCGCTTATCTCAACCTGTATTGCGCATGGTGGGTTTATGGCAACAGTTTCAGCCGGCAGATATCGCGGTGAAACGCCTGGGTGATGTGATGGATGCAGCTCAGGAGCCCTATTCTTTATTACCATCCCGTGAAGGTGGGGGAAGAGGGAAGATTGAGTTTACCTCAGTCAGTTTTCGTTATTCAGAGCAGTTACCTTATCTCTATCGCAATTTTAATTTATGCATTGAGCCAGGGCAGTGTGTGGTCATCATGGGGCCATCAGGATCAGGTAAGAGTACGATGGCAAGGATTTTATATGCCCAGTGATGGGCAGATTCAGGTTGATGGGCGGGATATGCGTAATTTTTCTGCCAATGAACTGCGCCAATATTTTGGGGTGGTGCCTCAGGAGACAACCCTGTTTACCGGTTCAATTTATGAAAACCTTATTTTAGCTAATCCACATGCCAATTTCATGCAGGTAGTGCAGGCCTGTAAACAGGCGGAAATTCATAATGTGATTGAAGCTCTCCCTGAAGGTTATCAGACAGCGATTGGAGAACGCGGTGCTGGCCTTTCCGGTGGGCAGAAACAGCGTCTGGCAATTGCACGCGCGCTTTTGAAACAGCCCAAAATACTGCTTTTTGATGAAGCGACAAGCAGTCTTGATGCTGGTACAGCAGAGATATTTGCAGCTACGGTAAACCAGTTAAAGGGTAAAATTACGATGGTATTTATTACCCATCAACGTCCAACTTCTCTAGAGGCGGATAAAATAATTAATATCGTTGATGAAGAGGATGTGGGTAAGATACAAATGGACAACAGTAAAACTGAGAAACAATAAGGCGAGACTCGCCATTAATGTCTATGCCTGCATTCAGGCGATGTTGAATGACGCGTGAGAGTATATTAGCTGTGATTTTTTACAGTTGGTGGAATGACATCACCGCTGGCTTGCATGGCTATAGCTTCAGGGTGGGTAATGTAGTGATTACGTACCACATTTGCTAAACGCTGTTTAACTTCCTCATCAACCAGGCATGGTGAAGTTTCTGGCAGGGCTGCAATGAGACCTTCAAGCAGTTGATCTTGAGGTGATTGCATTCTGTTTACCCATGAACGCAGTAAATCTCTGTCTACATAGGCAGGAATCGAACCTAAAATGCCGACATCGTTTTGATTGTGTACGAGCAGGCCGGATGTGGTGCCGCGATCAAGGGTGAGTACCTGGAAGAAATAGAGCGTGTGATAGGCCAGCTGTGTCTGTTGTTGTTCTGGAGTGGCAGCCGGCGCATCGGTTAAAGCGTCTTTGAGGATGACCAGATAGGTATCGATGGCTGTTTCACCGACTGTTGTGGCCAAAGCCAGATCTACCTCGGCATCACCACTATTGTATGCTTCCAGATAGAAGTGGGCGTAACCGCGATGGCGTTCCAGTGCCGGGATAAAGAAATAGCGCTCGCCCTGTGCTACGGCTGCATCGAACTGTTCGGGCGCTGCTTTCATTAATGCGTCAAAGTATTGTGCGGTTGCTGTCGGGTTTTCATGTGATGGATTGAGGTCGGCCATAATGCGCCAATAGCCCTCACCGTTTTTCATCTCTGTCCAGCTCAGGTGAATATGAACCGAAGGTGCCAGTGGATGGCAGGGGTGGATGATGGTTGAAATGGCTGTAGCAGAACCCAGTTGTTTGGCTGGGTTATCATCATAATGCACTTGCGAGACATTCACAGAGCCGCGTCCAATCATGCCACCATCGGCTGTTTCCAGTCGAATACCACCGCCGTGAGAGCCATTATCACGCAACCATTCAACGGGCTGAAAATCTTGCTCGACGCCAAGTTTGCGAGATAGTGACTCCAAGCCTTGGGCAAAACGTTGTTGCAGGGCGCAGACCAGGGTTTGTGCCTGGGCGGATTGGCTTGATGCGGCAGGAGTTCGTAGCATGTGTTGAACCTCATTGTTAAATAGTAGCGATGCGTGATGGGTGTGAACTATGGGCAGCAATGGGCTGGGCTTCAATGATGGATTGCAACGATGATGTCAGGGCAGTTTGTCGAATTGAGGGGTGGGTGTTATTTTTTGGTGACTTGGTTAGAGTGCCGCTCCCGCAGCGGGATGCTGCGTAGTTTTCAATAGGGGAACCCTAATATGCCAGTTCAACGTACACTTTCTATTATTAAACCAGATGCAGTCGCCAAGAATGTGATCGGAGATATTATCCGTCGTTTTGAAGAAAACGGTCTTTCTGTCATTGCAACCAATATGACACATTTGTCTGCTGAAGAAGCAGGTCGTTTTTATGAAGTACATGCTGAGCGTCCTTTCTTTCCTGCGCTGTGTGAATTCATGAGCTCTGGACCGGTGTTGGCGATGGCGCTGGAAGGTAAAAACGCTATCACACTGAACCGTCAGTTGATGGGTGCTACAAACCCGAAAGAAGCAGAATCAGGTACTATCCGTGCAGACCATGCAGACTCAATTGATGCGAATGCCGTGCATGGTTCTGATTCGGAAGAAAATGCTGCAATTGAAATTGCATTCTTCTTTTCCGGTTTGGATCTGCACAGCCGTTAAGTCTGTTTTATAAACGATAAGATTTCGGGGTAGTCCGTGCAGCAATCAAACGAAAAGCAACCATCTGATAAAACATCTGCTGACAAACAGCCGACAGCGATTCCGGTTCCTGAACAGATTACTGTTCGCCGGGAGAAGTTGGCTCGCATGCGTGATGCAGGTCAGGCTTATCCGAATACCTGGCGCACGGATCACTGCACTGCTGATATCCACACTGCTCATGCCGAGCATGATGCGGATCAACTGGCTGAGATCGGTCATTCTGTTCGTGTAGCTGGACGCATGATGGCGCATCGTGTGATGGGTAAATCAAGTTTCATCAAGATTCAGGACGGCTCGGATCAAATCCAGCTGTTTCTGAATCGTGATGAAATTGGTGGTGCCGAAATCTATAATCCGACCAAGAAATGGGATTTGGGTGATATCGTTGGTGCTGAAGGTGTGGTTTTCCGCACCAAAACAGGTGAGCTCTCTGTTCGTGTAAATTGCATTGAAATGGTTAGCAAGTGCCTGCGTCCTTTGCCAGAGAAGTGGCATGGTTTGAGCGATATTGAGACACGCTACCGCCAACGTTATGTCGATTTGATGGTCACACCTGAATCTCGTCAAACATTCAGAACCCGTTCTAAAATCGTCTCCCTGCTGCGCAGTGGTCTGGAAACCCGCGATTTTATTGAAGTGGAAACACCGATGCTGCAGTCACAGCCGGGTGGTGCTGCGGCACGTCCGTTTACAACCCATCATAATGCTTTGGATATGGAACTGTTTCTGCGCATTGCGCCAGAGCTATACCTGAAGCGTCTACTGGTTGGCGGTTTTGAACGGGTGTTTGAAATCAATCGTAACTTCCGTAATGAAGGTCTGGATGCCACACACAATCCTGAATTTACTATGGTTGAGTTTTATCAGGCTTATGCAGACTTTTCTGATGCGATGGATACCACTGAAGCGTTAATTCGTGATATTGCAGCGGGTCTGTCGATGACAGAGACGGAGTGGGAAGGGGTCCATATTGATTTGACCCAACCATTCAAACGCTTGCGTCTGGATGAATCGGTATTTGAGAAACGCCCTGACTTACGTGGTCATGCCAACGACAAAGCCTTGTTGGCGACGGTCTGTTTGCAGGAAATTCCTGATATTAAACCGTTGATTACCTGGAAAGCGGGTCATTATCTGCTGGCGCTGTTTGAAGAGTTGGTTGAACCTGAATTGGCTCAGCCTACCTTTATTACACATTATCCTGTGGATGTATCGCCATTGGCTCGTCGGAATAATGATGAAGAGACAGTGACGGATCGGTTTGAGCTATTTATAGCTGGCCGAGAAATTGCTAACGGTTTCTCTGAGTTGAATGACCCAGATGATCAGCGTGGTCGTTTTGTGGCTCAAGCTCAAGCTAAGGATGCAGGTGATGCTGAAGCTACCGGTGTAGATGAAGATTATTTGCGTGCATTGGAATTTGGCATGCCTCCTGCTGCAGGTGTCGGGATTGGGGTGGATAGGCTGGTAATGATGTTGACAGGACAGCACTCGATTCGTGATGTGTTGCTGTTTCCACACATGAGGCCTGAATAAAACACTTGATCAGGAGAGATTATGATTGCTGAGAATGCCATGGTTAAGGATATAGTGACGGCAAGTGTTAATGAATCAGTGGATGTGGTTCTGGAGCGTATGCGCATTTCCCGTTTGCGTATGATTCCGATTTTGGATGAAGATAAAGTCATTGTGGGTGTTGTATCTACTTTTTCGGTGTTGGAAAAGGTACTGCCCTCTTACATTGTGACGGGCGACTTAAATCAAATATCTTATGCTCCTGATATTGGTATCTTGCTCCGCCATTATAATGAGTTTGCTGGATTAAATGTGACTGAAGTGATGGAAAAGAAACCCCTGACGGTGAATCGAAATGAATCTCTTTTATCAGTTGCGGCAGCGATGATTTCATTTACCAAGCATGAATATGCTATGGTGGTAGATGATAAGAAGCACCTGCTTGGCATTGTCTCAGCAGGCGATATTTTAGATCGTATGAAGGCAGGTAAGAACGATGCATAATACTGAAACCCATGCAGCATCTGTGATTTTTGGGCTGGACCCAACCTGGGTCGCAGTCTCTATTTTATTGATTGTATACGGCTTTATTATGGCCGAAAAATTCAACCGTGCTGTATTATCACTAATTGGTGCCGGTTTGATGATTCTATGTGGTGTCATTACCCAGCAACAGGCGATTGCCGGTGTTGATTTTAATACCATCGGTCTGTTGACCGGGATGATGGTGATTGTCGCGATTAGTCAAAAAACTGGCATGTTTCAGTATGTGGCGATTAAATCTGCCAAAGCTGTGAAGGGAAGCCCATGGGGTATCCTGGTTATGCTCTCGATCGTTACAGCAGTGTTTTCAGCCTTTCTTGATAATGTGACCACTGTATTGTTGATTGCACCTGTAACGCTGTTGATTACGGATGCTTTGGGTGTACGTCCATACCCGTACTTGTTCGCACAGATTCTGGCTTCCAATGTCGGTGGTACAGCCACGCTCATCGGTGATCCACCGAATATCATGATCGGCTCTGCTGCGAATTTGAGTTTTACTGACTTTTTGGTTAATACGGCACCGATTACGCCGTTGATTTTTGTCGTTATGATCGTAGCTATCTGGTTTATGTTCGGTCGTGACCTGTATGCATCGGAAGAGAATAAAGCCTTGGTGATGCGTTTTGATGAAAATGAAGCAATTAAAGATATTCCATTGCTGAAGAAGAGCCTGGCAGTGCTGTTTCTAGTCATTGTTGGTTTTACAGTGGCGCATACCTATCATCTTGAGCCAGCAACGATTGCTATGTTTGGTGCTGCAGTGTTGCTGTTGTTGCAAACACTAGGGCAGCCTTTACATGATAAAGATCATGCTTATGAAGGTATTATGGCCGATGTTGAGTGGACAACGATCTTCTTCTTTGTAGGTCTGTTTATTGTTGTGACAGGTGTTGAACATACCGGTGTGATTGAGATGCTGGCAGCCAAAACACTTGAACTTACTGGTGGTGACTTTAATGCCACAGTAGGCGCCATTTTATGGGTTTCAGCCATTGCATCTGCTTTGATCGATAATATTCCTTTTGTAGCAACGATGATCCCGTTAATTCATAGCATGGCACCGACCTTCGGTGGCCCTGAAGCCATTCAGCCGTTGTGGTGGGCACTTGCATTGGGTGCATGTCTTGGTGGTAACGGTTCATTGATCGGTGCATCGGCTAACTTGATTGTGGCTGGCTTTGCCCAACGTGCAGGCCATCCGATTCAATTCCTGGTGTTCATGAAGCATGCCTTTGGTCTGATGTTGATCTCTATTGGTATTGCACATGTCTATATGTATTTCCGCTACCTGAGCTGATAGCTCACTCATTGATAAAAGCAAACGGCAGGTGGTTGTGAACCAAGGTATATTTCGTTCCTATGAATGGATGTTGGCACGACGCTATCTGCGTTCGCGGCGTAGTGAAAAATTTGTATCTCTGATCAGTTGGAGTTCTGGTGCCGGCATTGCTATTGGTGTGATGACCCTGATTGTGGTGCTTTCGGTGATGAATGGTGCGGCGGTAGAGATTCGCGATAAAATTCTCGGTTTTTCATCGCATGTCGATGTTCAGGGGCCGGGTGATTCATTAACAGAGTGGCGTGGCTGGTTGGCGCAAACTGAAAAGCTCGATGGTGTAGAGCGTGCTGCTCCCTATATTTCTGCTCAGGTGTTGGCCTCATATGGCTCAAGGGCGCAGGGTGGTATTTTAAAGGGTGTGGATGTGACCCGTAGTGATGATATCGCTCAACATATCACTCAGGGTCGCTTTGTGAATGATGCTGCATCACCATTTCAAATGGTGATGGGAAAGAGTCTAGCCAAAAAACTGGGTGTGGTTGTGGGTGATCAGGTGCGTTTAATGTCGCCATCCGGAGGCATTAGTCCATCCGGTGCTGTACCACGTATGCGTGCATTTGAACTGGTCGGGATATTTGATTCCGGTTTTTACGAATATGATGTTGGTATGATGTTGACTCCCTTAGCGGCGATCCAGCGCCTGAATAAAATGGGTGATAGTGTGACTGGCATCGAAGTTTTTTTGCATGATAAAGAGTTGGCGAGTGAAGTGACAGATCAGGCACGCAGAACTTTGCCCATGGGGGCCTGGGTGACCGACTGGCAACATCGCCATCGTTCATTTTTTCAGGCGATGAAAACAGAGCGGTTAGCCATGGGCGTGATTTTATCGCTTATCATCATGGTGGCAGTGTTCAATATGGTGGCATCGCTGGTGATGGTGGTGATGGAGAGGCGTAAAGAGATCGCTATTTTAAAAACCGTTGGTGCTACACATGGATCAGTCATGCGCATCTTTCTGCTGATGGGCACACTGCTTAGTGGAATCGGCACGCTTGTAGGTGCTTCGCTGGGCTTGTTGCTAGCTTGGAAGCTGGATACTTTAATGGCATGGATTGAGACCATTTCCGGTGTGCAGTTTATGTCCAGTGATGTCTATTATATTGACCATATTCCATCCGTGATTGATCCGGTGTCGGTTTCTACAATTATTGTGATCAGTTTGATCATGGGCGTATTGGCGACCTTTTATCCGGCCTGGCGCGCCGCCAGTGTGCCGCCAGCTGAAGCGTTACGGTATGAATAAACGGGTCTGTTTTTATCGCAAGTTTAATTTCAGGTTAATAGTTAACAAAAATTGATAACAATCTTTGACATTAAATGGCGTTTGTTTTACTTTCTTAGTATCCAACAAGGAGGTTGATATGAATTTTAGTTTAACGCCTAATTTGGAAATTTTTATAAGAGATTGTACAGCGTCTGGTGATTACAATAATGCCAGTGAAGTGGTGCGTGAAGCCCTTCGTTTGCTCAAACACAATGAAGAGCAGCGAGCTTTGAAACTGGAGCGTTTGCGTGCATCTATCCATGATGGTGATGAAGCTATAGCAAAAGGTGATAGTATTACCTTAACTTCTGATCAGGACCTGGATGTATTTTTTGCTGAGCTCTAAAAAGTTAAATATATCAGTTTCTGCCAAAAGGGATCTGACGTTGATTGGTGAATACACGCTACGTGAATGGGGCGCTGTTCAAAAGAAGAGATACCTTGGCCTCATTAAAAAGTGTTTTAAATTAATCCGTGAAAATCCAACTGTAGGTAGGCAAAGGGATGAGATTGATATGGGATTGTTTTCCCATGCTGTTCAAAAACATGTTGTTTTTTATCGAATTATAAAAAGTGATTTATTCATCGTCAGAGTGTTACACGAGAGCATGGATCTGGAGCAGCAGCTGGGTTCAACAATCGCGTGATAATGAATGGTTTAGCCCATGGCTGAAATGCATGATCGCGCAATGCTGCTCAGGCGTATCCCCTATGGTGATACCTCATTAATCTGTCACTTCTTAACTGAACAACATGGGCGCATCGCCTTGATGGTGCGGGGGGCGCGACGCCCTAAGAGCGGATTTCGAGCCAGTCTTGAGCCTTTGTATGCCTTAAGTATTGTATGGCGTCCTGGTCGCAGTGGTATGGGGACACTAACCGATGTGCAGCGCGGTCCGGCATATCTTCCTGTGTCGCAGTCACTCGATGGTTTGGAGTTGATGGCCATTACATCTCGGCTGTTCCAGGAAGGTGATCCGCATGGCTTTGATGAAGTGATTGCCTCGCTCGACATGCTTGCGAGCCAACATCAGCAGGGTTTGCTAATGGCTGTGTGGTCTTTGCTTGAATCCGCAGGTTGGTTGGGCGATCTGTCGCACTGTTGGCAGTGTGGAAAAGATGCTGAGCCGAACATGTCCTGGAAACAGGCTAGTTTGATGTGCGAGTCGTGTGGCAGGGGGGTGAAAGTCTCTGTTGGATTACGAAAATCGATTGCAGCTGTGCTGGCTGGGCAGCAGGTTCGATTCAGCGACGTTGATGCAAAGAGTTGGCTCGATATGATACGGCAGCTGCTGTTGCAACATGATATTAAGTTAACGGATAGTTTTAAAGGATGAGAAGATGATAAATTTGGGTGTAAATATTGATCATATTGCCACAATTAGGCAGGCGCGCGGGACAAATTACCCTGATCCCTTGCATGCTGTGCCTATCTGTCTGGCGGCTGGTGCTGGCAGCATTACAGCGCATCTGCGTGAGGATCGTCGCCATATTCAGGATCATGATATTGAGCGTTTGGCGGCAATGGATGGTTTGCATCTCAATATGGAGATGGGTGCAACTGATGAGATGGTGGCCATTTGTGAGCGTTTACGTCCAGCGGCCTGTTGTTTGGTGCCGGAAAAACGTGAGGAGTTAACGACTGAGGGTGGTCTGGATGTGGTTGGGCATCAGGCAAGGTTGGCTGATGTTGTGGCGCGTTTGTCCGCCGCTGGTGTGCGTGTTTCGATGTTTATTGATCCGATTGAGGAGCAAATTCGGGCCAGTAGTGAGATTGGTGCACCGGTGATTGAATTACACACCGGTCATTATGCCAACTTTAGGGGTGAACAGCAGGCCAATGAGTTGGCGGCGATCCGTGATGGTGCAAAACTGGCTGCTGATATTGGTCTAATTGTGCACGCCGGGCATGGGCTGACGGTCGAAAATACGCCAGCTATTTGTGCAATCCCAGAGATAGAAGAGTTGAATATTGGTCATGCGATTGTGGCTGATGCGCTGTTCAAAGGTTTAAGGCAGGCAGTGATTGATTTTCGTGCGGTCATGACGCGTTGATTGCAGGTGTTGGCGTTGATCGCATTGCGATTGAGAGAGTCGAAGCTGCGATAGAGCGTCATGGCGAGCGTTTTGTGCAGCGTATCTATACTGCAGGGGAGATTCGTCAGGCGCGGGCTAAAGGTCATCCGGCCAGACGTTTTGCCATGCTGTTTGCAGCCAAAGAAGCCGTGTCGAAGGCTTTAGGTACAGGTTTTAGAGAAGGTGTGGCTTTCGACAGTATCGAGACGATTCATCAGGCCTCAGGCAAGCCTGATGTTATGCTGCATGCCGGTGCGAAAAAAAGAGCGGATGCGTTAGATATCCACTCTGTGCATCTGTCACTGACCGATGATGATGGCGTGGCAATGGCTTTTGCTGTGGCAGAAACGGCAGCCTGATTGTGCATGTCATGACGCGTTATGGCTGGACGTTTTTGTTGGTGGCTTATTGCGGTCTCATTTATTATATGTCCGATCAATCCAGATGGCTTGTGCCCGTTCCTGACCTGTTCAATATGCAGGACAAACTGATTCATGCCTTAGCTTATGCTGTGATGGCATTGCTATTTTGGCAGGCAGGTAAGGCATGGATGATGCACCGTGGGAGAGTGGAGTGGCGTCTGTTGGCGCTGCTTTGTGTTATTTTTTGCTCTCTCTATGGTATGACGGATGAGTGGCATCAGTCATTTGTTGAGGGTAGGGATGGCAGTGTTTATGATTGGATGGCGGATACTTTGGGATCATTACTATTGACAATCACCCTGAAAAAATGGGAGTTTACGTTAATGTCCAAAAGTAACAGTTTAACGTAGCCGGTCTTGGGCTGGTAACACCGGCAGGGTAGGAGAGAGTCGCATGAGTGAAACGCACATCTTAACAGCCGCTCAAATGCGTTGGGCCGATGAACAGTCGATCAAGTCTGGTATCTCAGGTTTTACCCTGATGGATCGCGCCGGACGTATACTATCTACAACAATCCTTGATTTGATGCCAGACTATGGTCGTGTGGTGATTGTGGCTGGTTCAGGCAATAACGGTGGTGATGGTTATGCTGCGGCACATTATCTGCGCGCACGACGTATTCCGGTCACTATTGTCTCTCTTGTACCGTTGGCTGAATTAAGCGGTGAATCCAAGAAACATGCTGAAAGAGCGCGTAAAGATGGAACTAAAGTTTACGAAGTAGGTTCCGGTAACTGTGTTGAAGAGATCGAACGTTGGTTGCATAGAGCGGTAGTGGTTGTCGATGCCATTTTTGGCATTGGTTTGAACCGGAAGCTGGATGCTTCGATGGTAAGTGTGGTGAACTGCATTAATCAAACGGATCGATTGGTTTTGAGTGTGGATATTGCATCCGGCCTTTGTGCTGATAGCGGCGAGGTGATGGGAGCAGCTGTTGAAGCTGATTATACCTTGCCCATTGCTGCGTCGAAATGGGGGCACTGGTTGGCTGAGGGGCGTGACTATTCAGGCAAGCTGCTCAATGTTGCTGATATTGGGGTGTCCGAATCCACCATTAAACAATCCTGGCGTCACGCAGGTGATGATGGGGATGAGTTCAGTGCACATAGCACCTGTTTGATTAATGATAGTTTTCTCGACTCGGCGTGGCCGGAGCGCTCTCGTCTTACCCATAAAGGCAGTTACGGTCATGTTTGTGTGTTCGGTGGTTCTGTTGGTTATACCGGAGCACCACAATTGGCAGGGCTTGGCGCTTATGCGGCAGGCGCTGGTCTGACTACACTAATCTGTCCGGATAATATCTGGCCTGTGGTGGCAGCTGTAAACCTGGAAGTCATGTGTCAGCCGGAATCGTCGGCCTGCTGGAAACATGTTGATGCTATTGTTGCAGGCCCCGGTTGGGGTGTTGATCAGGGCGAATTGTTACAAACGATCTTGGTTAGTGAGAAACCTCTACTACTCGATGCCGATGCACTTAATATAATCGCTACCGATGATGCTATGAAACAGCAGCTTGCAGCTCGATCCAAACAGGATGGGGTAATGACTGTCATGACACCGCATCCTGGTGAAGCAGCAAGATTGCTTGGCTGTTCGAGTCAATATGTTCAGAAAAACCGTAAGGAGTCGGTGCTTGCATTGACTACCCGTTATGCTTGTTGGGTGGTGTTAAAAGGATCGGAAACGTTGATCGCTTCACCTGATGGAGATATTTATCTCAATCCTTTCGGTTCGGCGCAATTGGCCGTTGCAGGTTCTGGTGATGTGTTGGCTGGTATGATCGGTACACAGCTTGCTAAAGCGGCGATTCACCCTTCAGATCTGGGGGTGTTAATCTCTTCAGCCGTGGCTTTGCATGGTAAGGCTGGTGAGCATAGCGGCTGGTATCTGGCTGGTGAACTGGCCAAACAGGTTGCAAGCCTGCGTCAGCGTATCGAACGCGATGGCAAGGTTGTATAAACAGGCATAGTATCTCAGTGTTTATTAACCGGTGTTGGAAGGGGTAATCTTTATATGAGCGAGCAGCCAGTAAAACATCAGCGCCCGACCTTGCCGCGCCCATTGTCTCCCCGATTATCTATTTACCGCTGGCGTGCTCCTATGCTTGCCAGTATCGCGCACCGAGCCAGTGGTGTGGTGTTGATTCTATTTGTCCCTCTCTATCTATGGTTGTTGCACGGTATGACCGGCAGCCCTGACCATTACGCGGCCACTTTAGAGTGGTTACATTCGATGTCAGGAAAATTCTCCTTATGGCTTGTCGGTCTGGCGCTGGTATATCACTTCGCTAATGGTATTCGGTACCTCTGTTTGGATTCTGGCTGGGGTGAAAGCCGAGCAATGATGCGGTTTAATGCCAAGCTGGTGCTTGTTATCGCCGGCGTTGCTGCGCTTGCGCTGTTCTGGATGTTGTCATGAGAACCATTAAAGAGCCCGGTTCAGCCCATAGCGGCTTGTCTGATTGGTACTGGCAGCGCCTCTCTGCAGTAGTGCTGGCAGTGTTGTTGCCGCTGCCCTTCTTTCTGTTGGTGGCAGTCTATTCTGGCAGTGTTGATCAACAGGGGCTGTTGGATGTGCTGGATCATGTTGCCTCCCGTGTACTGCATTCGGTATTGATTTTGGCTCTGATTATTCACGCTTATATTGGTTTGAAAGTTATATTGGAAGATTATGTGCATGTGCTCGGTTGGCGAATTCCATTGATCGGGACGATGTTGGTCATGATGAGCGGGTTTGGTATCTGGTGGTTGGCACTCATCTGGGCTTGGGCTTAATCTGAATAGCTACCATATGTTGAATTTCTGGTTTAAGGAGCTGATTTGACTTATTTGTCGACGGATAAGGTTGAAAATCATTTTCACGATGTGGTTATCATCGGTTCTGGTGGAGCCGGTATGCGCTGTGCATTGGATCTGGCTGATGCCGGACACCGTGTGGCGATTGTTACCAAGGTGTTGCCGACGCGTTCGCATACAGTGGCTGCTCAGGGCGGTATTAATGCCTCGCTGGGTAATGTGGATTCCGATCACTGGCATTGGCATATGTATGATACAGTGAAAGGTTCGGATTATCTTGGTGATCAGGATGCCATTGAGTATATGTGCAGGGCAGCCCCTCGTATTGTGCGCGAGCTGGAGCATCAGGGTGTGGCATTCTCACGATTGGAAGATGGCACGATTTACCAGCGTCCATTTGGTGGTCAATCGCTCAAGTTTGGTGAAGGTGGTCAGGCATCACGCACTTGTGCGGCAGCAGATCGCACCGGTCACGCTATCTTACATAGCCTCTATCAGCAAAACCTGCGGGCTGGTACGCATTTCTATCAAGAGTTTTTTGCCCTCGATCTGATTACCGATGAGAATGGTTGTCATGGTGTGATGGCGTGGGATATTGCCAATGGAACTTATCACCTGTTTCAGGCCAAGGCGGTGATTTTAGCGACGGGGGGTGCGGGGCGTGTGTTCAAGGTAACAACCAATGCGCATATCTGTACCGGTGACGGTGGTGCACTTACACTTGCTGCCGGCCTGCCGATGGAAGATATGGAGTTTTTCCAGTTTCATCCGACTGGTATTGCCGATGTTGGCCCCTTGATTTCAGAAGGTGTGCGTGGTGAAGGTGGTTATCTGTTGAATTCCGAAGGTGAACGTTTTATGGAGCGTTATGCGCCGACAGCCAAAGATCTGGCCAGTCGCGATGTTGTTTCCCGTGCTATTGCTCTGGAGATACGGGAAGGGCGCGGTTGCGGGCCAAACAAAGATCATGCATTGCTGAAAGTTGATCATCTGGGTGAGCAGTTGATTTTAGAGCGCCTGCCAAATATTCACGAACTGGCGCTGCGTTTCGCTGGAGTGGATTGTACAAAAGAACCCATCCCGGTGCAGCCGACTATGCATTACACCATGGGTGGCACGCCCACCAATCGACATACTGAAGTGGTTTATACAGATGGGGATAAGCAGGAGAAAGTGTTTCCCGGTCTTTTTGCTATTGGTGAAGGGGCTTGTGTGTCGGTGCACGGAGCCAACCGTCTGGGTGGTAACTCATTGCTGGAAATTGTGGTCTTCGGTCATGCCTGTGGTGTGCGTGTGCAGGAGTATCTGGCGGCACAGCACTATCACGCACCGCTTGACCCCGATTGTTGGAAAACTGCAGTGCAACGTGTGGAGCGCTGGTTTGATTCGATTCAGACAGGTGATAAAGAGGGGACTAGAGCTACATCGCGGGTGGCCAATGTTCGAGCTCGCATGCAAACCATTATGCAGGATCATTTTAGTGTCTACCGTACTGAAGATGTGATGGCTGAAGGTGTAAAGGCTATCGAGGCGCTTGTCGGTGATTTAAGATCAGCTTGTATCGATGATGCTTGTCGTGTTTTTAATACGGATTTGGTGGAAGCGCTGGAGTTGGAAAACTTAATGGCGCTGGCGCGTGTGACGGCTGCTGGTGCACATGCCCGCACTGAATCCCGAGGCGCCCATGCCCGAGATGATTATCCTGAACGCGATGATGTGAACTGGCAAAAGCATACGCTGGCTTCGATCAAGGATGGTAAAGTAAAACTCGATTATAAAGCAGTGCGAACGATACCGATGACGGTGGACTCCTTTCCACCCAAAAAGAGGGTGTACTGATGGCAGAGATGATCAAACTCTCTATTTTTCGTCACGATCCTGATGGTGATGGCAAACCGTTCATGCAGGCATTTGAAGTGCCGCTGTTGCAGCCGGGTATGAAATTGCTCGATGCCCTGAACTACATCAAATGGGAGCTGGATGGCACGCTGACCTATCGTCGTTCGTGTGGGGAAGGTGTGTGTGGCTCCGATGGTCTGAATATCAATGGCGTGAACGGTTTGGCATGTATTACGCCGATAGAGGGGTTGAAGCAGCCGATTCATGTGCGACCGTTGCCATCGATGCAGGTGATTCGTGATCTGGTGGTGGATATGGATCATTTTTTTGATCAGTACCGTCAGGTCAAACCCTGGTTGCAGTCCGATTCACCACTGCCTGAGCATGAGCGTCTGCAGTCGCCTGAAGATCGCGAACGCTTGAATGGTTCATATGAGTGTATCCTGTGTGCTTGTTGTACTACCGCTTGTCCATCGTGGTGGTGGAATGGCGATCGCTTTCTTGGCCCGGCTGCGTTGTTGCAGGCCAATCGCTGGATTGTTGATTCGCGTGATGAAGCGACAGGAGATCGATTGGATCAGGTTGAAGATGCGTTCAGGCTGTATCGTTGCCATCAGATTATGAATTGTATGGATGCCTGCCCGAAAGAGCTTAACCCCACCGCTGCGATTGGCCATATCAAACGTAAACTGGTATCGCGCAAGTCATAAAATGCATGAATCTGAAATTGCTGTGCGTCGTTTACGCTACCGTTTGAATCGTCAGGGTATGTTGGAGCTGGATGCGTGGTTAAGCCCTCTGTTGCAGGCTGATTTTAAAGTTGATGGCGTTATGGATGCGATGGATCTGCTGTTAGGATGTGAACCACCTGAATTACAGGCTATGATGCACGGCGAAAAAGATGTGCCGGAGTGTTTGAAGATATGGTTATCCGACAAATAAATATTAAAATTGTATTGCTCACAATCGTGCTGATGTTGCTTTCGTCCTGTTCGGCGCTGCAGTCCACTGCACCTGTAAAACCTGTTGAAGTCAGCTCGATGCTGGTCTTTGAACCGGATCGTGTTGATATGGGGATAGTGAAAGAGGGTGAGGATGCCATCGTGTTCTTGCGGGTGCGCAATGCAGGTGATGTGATGGCAACTATAGCGACGGTGGAAACCTCCTGCGGTTGCAGTGTGGCGGAGCCTGAACAGAGTTTGTTGATGCCGGGGGCTTTTACACGCATCAAAGTGGTAGTGGATACATTTGCCAAGCAGGGCGATGCTAAAAAGTGGGTGCAGCTGACCGATGATCTGGGCCATCATAACAGAGCATGGTTGAACCTTAAGGTGGTAGAAAACCCTCATTTGCAGAGTTCGGCTCGTAGCATTTTCCAGGGTAAATGTGCTGCCTGCCATTTTGATGCAGCCAAAGGGCGAAGCAAAGGCCCTGAGATATATACGGCCGTTTGCGGTATGTGTCATGGAGACAAGGGGCAGGGGGCAGCGGCTCCTTCACTGCAGCAGCATCATGATGCTGATATTCTGGCTGCTGTGATTGCCAATGGCACTGGTACGCATCACATGCCTGGTTTTGCATTGAATCAGGGTGGTCCATTGACTGATCAGCAAATAACTGAGCTGAGTAAATGGTTATCTACACTGGACGAAACGGGTCAAAAACGTTAGAAAGCACCACTCAATTAAGGGAGCATTTTCATGAAAAAAGATACAGTTATTGCACCATCCATTTTATCGGCCGATTTTGCCCGTTTGGGTGAAGAGATTAAGGCCATTGATGACGGTGGTTGTGATTGGGTTCATTTTGATGTGATGGATGGTTCATTCGTTCCTCCTATCACTATTGGCGACAACATCTGCAAAGCTATTCGTTCTTATACCGACAAAACTATTGATGTGCATTTGATGGTGAATCATCCGGATACGCAGGTTGAAGCATTTGCTAAAGCTGGTGCTAATATTATTACTGTGCATCAGGAAGCATGTATACACCTTGAGCGTACACTGCAGTTAATCCGTTCATACGGTGTTAAAGCGGGCGTGAGTCTAAATCCTGGTACACCTGTCTCTACCATTAAAAATGTGTTGCATTGCACTGACCTGGTATTGCTGATGAGTGTGAATCCCGGTTATGGCGGACAGTCATACATTCATGCTGTGACGGATAAGATTCGTGAAGCGCGTCAGATGTTAGATGATGCAGGTTCTGATGCATGGTTGGAAGTTGATGGCGGCGTAAACATCAAGACTGTTGAAGAAGTAGCTGCAGCCGGTGCTGATGCACTGGTAGCTGGATCTGCTGTCTATGGTGCAGATGATTATGCTAAGGCAATTAAAGATATCAGAGACCTTGCTAATAACGCATCATAAACACAATAAAAATAAGGCTATAAGCACTGTGTGCCGAATAGTTGACCATCAGCCAAAGCGCTGATAGCTATGCGAACTTATTTTTTGTACGAGAAACATTTATAGAGGGGGGAAAACTATGACAGATCAAGCAAATCAGTCGCGCCGTAACTTTCTTTACGTTGCAGCGGGTGGTTTAGGAGCTGTTGCTGCAGGTGCTACTGTTGTACCGTTTATAGGCAGTATGTTGCCAGCAGCGGATACTTTGGCGGCATCAAAAACGGAATTCAACGTATCAACTGTTGAAGCGGGGCAACTGGTAACAATTCAGTGGCAGGGTAAACCGGTTTTTGTCTTAAATCGCACAGCTGAGCTTCTAAAACAAGTCGATGGACATGACGATATCCTTAAAGATGCTGAATCAAAGGCTATTGATGAAGTACAGGCCGAATGGATGGATACACCGGAAAAACGCAAGTTCCGTTCTATTAAACCGGAATATTTGATCGTTGTTGCGAGTTGTACACATCTGGGTTGTATTCCTCTGTTTAAACCAACGCCTGGTCGTAAAGACTGGGGTAACTCTGTTCCTGAAGATTGGTATGGTGGATGGCATTGTCCATGTCATGGTTCTCTGTACGATCTTTCTGCACGTGTTGCAAAGGGTTCACCTGCACCAACAAATCTTCATGTTATGAAATATGAATATAAATCCGACACTACTGTAGTGATCGGCTAATCCAGGGGGAGGCAATAAAGTGATAGAAAAAATGATGAAAACACAACTGTTCGCCTGGGTTGACAGACGTACAGGTGCAGAGGCGATCATTAAGTCGCAGCTGACTGAATATCCGGCACCAAAGAACCTGAACTATATGTGGAACTTTGGTTCATTGGCTCTGCTGATGCTGGTACTACAAATTGTCACCGGTATTTTCCTGGTGATGTATTATAAACCATCAGCTGAAGCTACCTTTGGTGGTTTTACTGTCGCCTTTGATTCAGTAGAGCGCATTATGCGAGATGTGAATTTTGGCTGGTTGATCCGTTACATGCATGCCGTTGGTGCATCCATGTTCTTCCTTGTGGTCTATTTGCATATGGGGCGTGGTTTTTACTACGGTTCATTCAAAGAGCCACGTGAGTTGTTGTGGATTATCGGTGTTGTGATTCTGCTGATTATGCAGGGTGCTGCATTCTTCGGTTATCTACTACCATGGGGGCAGATGTCTTTCTGGGGTGCAACCGTTATTACCAATCTGTTTGGCGCTATTCCGGTCTTGGGTGAGTATGTCACACAAATCCTGGTTGGTGGTTTTGCAATTGGTGATCCAACCTTGAATCGCTTCTTCTCACTGCATTATCTGTTCCCATTGTTGCTGGTAGCTATTGTTGGCGGTCATGTACATGCTCTGCATGTTGTGCATTCCAATAATCCAGAGGGTATTGATCTGCATAAACCAGAACAGATGATTCCATTCCATCCGTACTATACGATTAAAGATGCATTCGGCGTAGCGTTCTTCTTAACGATTTATGCTTACATCGTATTCTTTAATCCACAGTTCGCTGGTTACTTCATTGAAGTGGATAACTATGTACCTGCGAATAACCTCTCTACACCTGCTCATATTGCACCGGTGTGGTACTTAACACCTTGGTACACCATCTTACGTTCGTTTGAATCGAAACTGATTGGTGTATTAGCAATGGGTGGTTCTTTGGCTATCCTGTTCTTACTGCCATTCCTGTGCCGTTCAGCAGTACGTTCAGCTCGCTACCGTCCTGTCTACAGAATCATGGTGATCATGTTCTTCGTAGATGTTATTGTACTGGGTTATTGTGGTCATTCCGCACCAACACCAACGCTTAAAATAGTGGGTCAGCTCTCAACTGCTTACTACTTCCTGTTCTTCGCGGCTCTGCCATTCTTACCGAAGTTCGAGAAGACTAAGCCAGTGCCGGAGGGGATTTGATATGAAAACCACTAACACATTGATGGCAATACTTGCCATAGCTGTGATGGGCTTTTCAACATCTGCAATGGCCAGTGGAGGCGGTGCTGCTCTCAAGCATGCTGAGATTGACGTTACAAACCAGGAACAACTGCGTCGTGGTTTGACCGTATTTGTCGATGTTTGTATGGGCTGTCACTCAGCTAAATACATGACCTATCGTGGTTTGATGGCTTATCCTGAGCTTGCTCTGACACGTGAAGAAGTGGACGATCTGCGAGGCGATAAGTCTTTGATGAGCGGTATGATCTCTGATATGTCGCCTGAAGATGCAACTGAATCGTATGGTAAGTCTCCACCAGATCTGTCACTCATCGTGCCGGGTCGTCGTGGTGGCGCAGATTACATCTATTCACTTATGGTTGGCTTTGAGCATGATCCAGATGGCAAGATCCCAGATGGTAACTACAACCCTTTTTACCCTGGTGGTCGTATTGCTATGCCGGATCCACTGTCATGGCTTGATCATGATGCAGCAGATACTGCAGAGCTGGAGCAGCAGGCTCATGATGTTTCTGCATTTTTGGCATTCATCGGTGATCCCCATCAGAACGAACGTCGGGCTATCGGTTGCTGGGTAGTTGGATTCCTGGTCCTACTTACTCTGGTGCTGTGGCGCTTGAAAGTAGAAGTCTGGAAAGATGTAAAACATTGATCTGATTGATCTCTGTCATTTAAAAGGCTCGCCATATGGCGAGCCTTTTTTTGTTAGAAGGAGATTAGTGTATTCGATTTGCCATTCAGAGGACGATCAATGTAGCTTTTCAGTTGTTGCGGGTTTTGAATTAAAGTATGGAGGATGTTTGGAATGATGAAAATAGCTATTGCTGGAACTGGTTATGTTGGTTTATCGAACGCTATGTTGCTTGCGCAGCACAATGAAGTTGTGGCAGTTGATATTGATCATGAAAAGATCGAGATGCTTAACCTGAAGCAGTCTCCCATCGTAGATAATGAAATAGAAAGTTTCCTGACGAAGAAGGAGCTTCATTTTCGTGCTACATTGAACAGACAGGATGCCTACGCGGATGCTGATTTCGTTATTATTGCAACGCCAACTGATTACGATCCTGAGACGAACTGTTTTAATACAAGCTCGGTTGAATCGGTCATACAGGATGTACTTGGTATTAATCCGGATGCAGTGGTGATTATCAAGTCCACAGTTCCTGTGGGTTATACGGCGAAGGCCAGAATCCGTTTTAATTGCGAAAACCTGATATTTTCGCCCGAATTCTTGCGTGAGGGGAAAGCGCTTTACGATAATTTGCACCCTTCTCGCATTGTTGTAGGAGAGCGTTCTGAACGGGCAGAATGTTTTGCAGGATTGCTCCAACAGGGGGCTATTGAGCAGGATGTGGCTATCTTGTTCACAGACTCTACCGAGGCTGAGGCGATCAAGTTGTTCTCCAATACATATCTGGCGATGCGTGTTGCATATTTCAATGAGCTGGATAGTTATGCTGCTTCGCATGGTTTGGACTCCAGACAGATTATTGAGGGTGTCTCTCTCGATAGTCGCATTGGAGACCACTACAACAACCCTTCGTTTGGTTACGGTGGTTATTGTCTGCCCAAGGATACCAAGCAGCTATTAGCCAATTATCAGGATGTGCCGCAGAATCTTATCAATGCCATTGTTGAAGCAAATACCACGCGCAAGGACTTTATAGCTGACAGTATTCTTAAGCGTAAACCTAAAATTGTCGGTATTTACCGCCTTATAATGAAGAGCGGATCGGACAATTTCCGTGCCTCCAGTATTCAGGGCATCATGAAACGCATCAAAGCCAAGGGCGTTGAGGTGGTTATTTATGAACCGACGCTTCAAGAGGATAGTTTTTTCCATTCACGTCTCATTGATGACCTGAATGAGTTCAAACTACAGGCTGATGTGATTGTTGCGAATCGCATGTCAGAGAGCCTCAGAGACGTTGCACCTAAGGTTTATACTCGAGATCTGTTTGGTAGTGATTAGTAACAAGCCGAAAGCATGGGCGGTGAATGACCGACAGCATCGTACTCGGCGTAGTAAGTGATGCGTAGCGAGACGATAGCACTCTATTATATTCATGATCCTATGTGCAGCTGGTGTTGGGCTTTTCGGCCGGTTTGGAGAGTGTTGGAACAGCAACTGTCGACATCTATAGATGTGAAATATCTTTTGGGCGGATTGGCTCCGGATAGCGCTACAGCGATGCCTGCTTCCATGCAGCAGGAGATTCAAAAGCATTGGCGAGTGATTCAAAGGCGAGTGCCGGGCACGATGTTCAATTTTGAGTTCTGGACGCAGTGTCAGCCCCGGCGATCCACTTATCCTGCTTGTCGTGCGGTGATTGCAGCTCGCCAACAAGGGCCGCAATACGAAGATGCTATGATTCTCGCCATACAAAATGCCTATTATCTCGAAGCACGCAATCCCTCTGATGATGAGACTCTGATTGAGCTGGCTACACAGCTGAATTTAGACGTCGATCAGTTTTCCATAACGCTGAACGACGCTACTACACAGGGGCAGTTGTTACAGAATATCAGAGAGAGCCAGCAGATCGGTGCTTATGGCTTCCCAAGTTTGGTCTTACAAAAGGAGGGGATGAATAAAGCCATTACTGTGGATTATAATGATGCAGGAAACATGTTGAAAAATATTAAAGGTCTGTGCTGATTGCTGTCCGTGATTACTAGCTCATCGTATTAAAATATCCTTATTTTTTAGCTGTTCCAGATACGTTATCCTCGAATGTTTATGTCGGGGATCCAATTTCAATCTATGGATTTCCCCCGCTGTGGGCTCTCTCTGCCCAAGGCATTCACCTTGTCCGATGAAAACTTCTGAAATGACAATTTATTAAAGACGTAGTCAAATCATGATCTAGTTTAAAGCGATTGACCCTGTGGTAATCACAGACAGCACTTGACTCATCCTGCATCTGGGCAGAATCTGCGAGTATGAAACATCACACTGCGGCGATGCTGGTTATTGGTAATGAAGTGCTCTCAGGACGTACGCGAGAAGCTAATGCTTATTTGTCGGCTCAGGAGCTCTTTGATCGCGGCTGTAAACTGGCTGAAATTGCCATTGTACCTGATGTAGAAGAAGCCATCGTTTCCACCTTGAATCGTTTAAGGTCACAGTATGATGCGGTTATTACATCCGGTGGTATCGGGCCAACGCATGATGATATCACCATGGATTCGATTGCAGCGGCGTTTGAGGTGGGTTTGATTGAACACCGTTTTATTGTGCAGGCGATGACCGAATATTTTGGCAATGATGGCATGAATGAAGGACGCAGACGCATGACGCGTGTGCCAGAAGGTGCTTCGCTGATTCGTTGTGATAAAACCATCGCTCCGGGTGCTCGCATTGGAAATGTTTATATTCTGGCTGGAGTACCGGATATTTTTGCATCACAGCTGACATCTATCCTGGACGATTTTGGTGATATCCCATTTCAGCGTCTAGAGATTGATGTGGCTCTGCCTGAAAGCCTCTTCGCTAGGTATTTGAGCATCATTCAAGAACAATTTGATGATGTTGAGGTCGGTTCATATCCCGGTCGCTGTGGCCCTGATCCATGTGGAAAAATCTGTTTAAGCAGCCAAAACCCGGATCGTTTAACTCAAGCCAAAGAGAGCGTTGACGCGATGTTGCTCACCTTAAAGTAAGTTCTGCATTTTTTGTTAATAGCCTGCTTGGCTGAACTGAAAGCAGTAAGTTTCTATATACGTGATTGAAGGCTTGTTCTTTCTTTAACTCGATCTATCAATAGCTCTCACTGTGTGGGCTAGCTAAAGCTACTCCACAAATGTACAGGATAGTACACGACACGCCTAAGTGGCCTGAAAGGGTGGCGTACACAGATGTACTGCATGAAACGGCTCATGCCTTTTTGCGGCAAGTAAACTAGGAATGAAGCTGCCTATACGAATAACGCGTGAACAGATCACAAACCGTGGTGGCATGGCTGCGCTGTGCCTATGAATGATGTGAACCGGACGAAAGCGGTTATTCGATGTTTATAGGGTGTTAAGTTTATATGATTGCTGCCGATAGTTCTATTCATGCTGTCGCCATTAAAGCTGTTTCATCTATTTAGAACACTAGCATTTACTCCGGCACCAAGCCTGAGGGCTTGGTGGTGAACTGAATGCCGAAAATGCTAGGGCAGAGAATTATTCTTCTGATTATTATGATGGTTGTAATTGTGACTGCAGTTCTAGGCACTTCGATGAATATTCTTTATCAGACGGCAATTGAGCAGCAACGCCAACGTTTGGTGGAAACAGTAAAAAGTCAGGCAGCACTGATGGAAGCAGTGGCCCGTTTTGATGCTGAACATAGTCAAAATGATGTGGTTGGTGGTTCGATCGCAGCCACAATGGGACAGATTTTTGAAGCATTCAAGAGCATTCCCAGTGAAAGCCAGACCTTTGAGTTTGTACTTGCCAGAAAGCTAGGTAAGCAGATTGAGTTTTTAGCAACCCGGAGGGCGATGGGGCTATCGCCCAGTTTTAGGGTGCCTATTGTATCCCCGCTGGCCGAGCCTATGCGCAAGGCGTTGGCTGGTGAGTCAGGCGTAATCATTGCACAGGACTATCAGGGCAATGAGGTGCTGGCTGCATTCGAGCATGTGCCGGTACTGAATCTCGGTATCGTGGCCAAATTGGATCTGTGGGAGATTCGTGAGCCGTTCGTTAGATCCATCTATATTTCAATATTGGCAACGCTGCTCTTTACTGCATTGGGGGCATGGTTATTTCACTTTATAGGTTCTCCTCTTGTTCGCAGTCTGGCGGCGAGTGAGTCACGTCATAGGTCGCTTGCTGAAGAGTTGAAAGAGTCGAATTTGAACCTAGAACAGCAGGTGAACGAGCGCACCCATAACCTCCAAGAGGAGCAGGAGCGCTCCCAATTGTTATTGGAGTCTGTCAGTGAGGGTATTTACGGACTGGATATGGATGGCAAGACTATTTTTGTCAATCCGGCAGCAGCGGTAATGCTGGGTTATGCCACTGAAGAGATGATTGGCAAATCAATGCACGCACTGGTCCATCACAGCTATCCTGATGGCTCTCCATATCCAGTGGAAAAATGTCCAATGTATGCCGCTTTCTCTGATGGTGATATCTACAATATTGATGATGAAGTATTGTGGCGCAAGGATGGAAGTAATTTTCCAGTCCGTTATTCGAGCACACCTATGAAAAAGGGTGATGAAGTGATTGGTGCTGTGATCACCTTCAGTGATATTTCCCTAGAGAGGGAGGTTAGAAATGCTCTGGAGAAGGAGCATCGTTTTAATCAGCGTCTGGTTCACACTATCCCATCTATTCTGATCAGTACTGATATCAATCGGAATATCACCCTCTGGAACAGTGCTGCGGAGCAGGTTTTCGGTATCCCTTCTTCAGCCGTGATCGGCAAACATGTTATGGATAGTGGCGTTGAGTGTGACTGGAGGAAAGTGGCAAAAGCAGTAGTTGAATGTCGTCATAAAGGTTACGCCACGCTCGATCATTTTAGCTTTGCCCGTCTGGATGGCCACGATGGTTTTCTTGATCTCAGTTTTACGCCAATCATCGAGGATGAGGCCATGGCAGGCTATATGCTGTTGGGTTCAGATATTACTGTTCGTATCCAATTGCAGAACCAGTTACAGCTGTCGCAGAAGATGGAGGCTGTGGGTGAACTGGCAGCCGGTATTGCACATGAGATCAATACACCGCTGCAATATGTAGGAGATAATCTGCGTTTTCTTAAAGAATCTTTTTCGGAGATGCAGATGCTTTGTGAACATTATCATCGTCTGAAACATCATTGTGCGGATGCAGATATTGCAGGAGAGATTGTTGAAGCATTGAACCGGGCTGATGAAGAGGCCGATATGGAGTTTATTATGGAAGAAATTCCGGCCTCACTTGCGCAGAGCCTTGATGGTATTGAGAAGGCCAGCAGGATCGTCAGTGCTATGAAGGAGTTTTCGCATCCAGGCCAAAGAGAGAAGAGCTTGACCGATCTCAATCGCATGTTGGAAAACACGGCTACAGTATGCCGCAATGAGTGGAAATATGTTGCCGACCTGAATACCGATCTGGATGAAGATATGCCGCTGGTTCGTTGTCTGCCTGAGATCAATCAGGTATTTCTTAACATGATCATCAATGGGGCTCATGCCATTGCAGAAAAAATCGGTGAGAAAACAGCTGAAAAGGGAATCATCACGCTGCGAACATCATACACGGACAGATTTGCTCAGGTTGATATCAGTGATACTGGTTCAGGCATTCCTGAGGCACTGAGACAAAAGGTTTTTGAACCATTTTTTACCACCAAAACGATTGGCAAGGGGACAGGCCAGGGGCTGGCGATATCGCATAATATTATTGTTGATCAACATGACGGCACACTGGACGTTCTCAGTGAAGAGGGTGAGGGAAGCACATTTACTATCCGTATTCCCATTGATTCAGGCCAATCGGCGTGAAATTGAATGGAATGCTGGCGAGGGCAAAGATGTTATATTTAGTCAGAGAGTATTGGGCTGTTCTGATCATGATGTTTGCTTTTTTTTATGCTCCCCAGCAGATATTGGCAACCGAATTAGATTCAGATGTTGCAAAGGTTCGCTCCGAGTTTATTCAACCGATAACGTTTCCCACAGATTTAGATCTGAGAAAAGTTGAACTTGGTCATAAGCTGTTCCATGACGTTCGCCTATCCTCTGATCAAACTATTAGCTGTGCCAGTTGCCATGATCTGAATAGCGGTGGGGTAGATGGTATTCCCAAGTCTTTTGGTGTGGGAGGAGTTGAAGGAGATGCCAATTCACCTACCGTATTCAATTCGGGCTTGAACTATTCGCAATTCTGGGATGGCAGAGCCGCGACTTTGGAAGAGCAGGTAAATGGCCCGATCAATAACCCCAAGGAGATGGCCAGCAGTTGGCCACAGGTGATCAGTCGCCTCAAGCCAGTGCCTGACTATATCAGTAAATTTAAAGCGCTTTATGATGATGGCATCACTGCTGCCAACGTGCGCGACGCCATCGCAACATTTGAGCGCTCGCTCAACACTGTTAATGCTCCATTCGATCAGTTTTTGCGTGGTGATAATGGTGCGATCAGTGAAGAAGAGGCTAAGGGTTACGATCTGTTTAAGTCATACGGTTGTGTCGCTTGCCATCAGGGCCAGAGCGTTGGTGGTAACATGTTTCAGAAGTTCGGCGTGATGGGAAACTACTTCTCTGATCGCGGTGCCATGAACAGAGCTGACCTTGGCCGCTTCAATGTGAGCGGGGATGAACTGGATCGACATGTCTTTAAAGTTCCCAGTCTCAGGCTTGCGGTACTCACTGCGCCCTATTTTCATGATGGTAGTGCCAAAACATTACATGATGCAATTGATGTGATGGCCAAATATCAGTTGGGGCGGCATATCTCAGATGAAGATGTGAAGTTGATCATCAAGTTTTTGCATACGCTTGTCGGCAATTATCAGGGAAAGCGCTTGGGTGAATAGAAGCCGCTATGTTCCTCTCGTTATAATTCTGGCCATGCTGGTCTGGCTAGGATTTCTGTTTTACAAAAGCCAGTCCATTGATAGTGAGCTGCATACAGAAACGGTCAGCTCAATCCAGAATCTCAAACGATATGATGCGTTGCTGAATCAGGATACTCTCGAGGTGCGCTATCAATCACAACTGAATATGGATGCCATTTCACGGCATACGAATCAAACACTAAAGCTATTGCTCTCCATGCATGATATATTCACACATGATGGTATTAGCACGGGCGAATATATTGTAGCGACAGAAAAACTGTTCAAAGAGAAATTTCGTATGATTGAGCAGTTCAAGTCACATAACGGGGTTTTACGTAATTCGCTGCGCTATTTACCACGTGCTGTGGATCAACTGGTAAGTGAGGGAGATCAACAGGTATCAGATGATGTGAGTGAGCTGATGGAGATGATCCTCGTTTACAATCTATCACCTGATCCGGCGATGAAGAGCAAAATCCACCTTTTTATTGGGCAGCTCTCATCAGCAACGGGTGGAGAGATGGCTGCTAGTGCCAATAATATTATCATGCATGCAAAAGTGGTGATCAGAGAGCACGATATTGTCAGTGTATTGATGCATCGGCTGCTTAAGTTGCCGACAGATCAGGCTATTGCAGAGATGTATGATGAGTATGACAGGGTATATAAGTTGGCGATTAACAATGCAGGAACATACCGTATATTCCTGTTTCTTTTTGCCATTGTATTGTTCTTTTACGTTGTCTTTCTATTCAGAAAGCAGGGGCAGACAGCAAAAGAACTAAAACAATCCATTCGAGATCTTGAATTTCAGAAATATGCCCTAGACCAACACGCTATCGTTGCCATTACCGATAAGCGTGGGGAAATCACCTACGCTAATCCGAAGTTCCTCGAAATTAGCCAATTTAGCGAGCAAGAGTTAGTTGGAGCAAATCATAATATTGTCAACGCACATCATCATCCGAAGACTTTTTTCCAAGAGATGTGGCGCACGATTGGTCATGGCAAAGTATGGCATGGAGAGGTTCTAAATCGTGCGAAAAATGGTGCGCTTTACTGGGTGGATACAACCATCGTACCGTTCCTTGATGATATGGGGAAACCTTTCCAATACATTGCTATTCGCACTGATATCACAGCACAGAAACAGACACAGGAGGCGTTGAAGAAAGAGCATGAAATGATTGAAAGGATTCTTTCTGCAATATCTTCAATTCTGATTGGCGTAGGCGTTGATGGTAAAGTTAACCTGTGGAATAAAGCAGCTGAAAAAGTCTTTGCGATCAATCAGGAAGACGCGATTGGGCGTAACTTCACTAGCCTTGATATGAATTGGGACTGGGGTGCGGTGGACCGGGGTATTGTAGAGAGCCGGAACATCGGTGAAGCAAAGCTGGAGCATTTTAAATTTTTACGCATAGATGGAACAGATGGATTTATGGGGGCTTCGGTCGCATCCATTTATGAACAGGGAAAATGTGCAGGTTTTCTACTGCTGGCAGCTGATATTACCCAAAAATTTCATATTGCTAATCAGTTGCAGCTGGCGCAAAAGATGGAGGCCGTCGGTGAGCTTGCTGCAGGCGTGGCGCATGAGGTGAATACGCCGCTGCAATATGTGGGCGATAATATCCGTTTTCTGCGCGATTCGTTTGAAGATGTTCAGAAGCTATTAGGAGAATATCGGGCCTTGAAGTGTCATTGTGCTGAGCAAGAGCTGCTTCCTGGTATGATAGAGAAACTGAATTGTGCTGAGGAAGAGAGTGATGTGGATTATCTGTTTGAAGAGATTCCGGTTGCTATCGCGCAGAGCTTGGATGGGGTGGGTAAAGCCTCCAGCATTGTCTCTGCGATGAAATCGTTCTCTCATCCTGGTGAAGAGAAGGTGATGAGCGATATCAATATGATGATTGAAAACACGATTACGGTTTCACGTCATGAATGGAAATATGTCGCCGAAGTGAATGCAGAGCTGGATAAGACTCTGCCGCAGATAGAGTGTCTGCCAGAGATCAATCAGGTGTTTCTAAACATGATTGTAAATGCAGCCCATGCCATTGAAGATAAGCTGAATCATAGTGATGAAGAGAAGGGGTTGATTACTATTCGCACCTCCCATAGCGATTCACATATTCAGATTGATATCACTGACACAGGTAAGGGCATACCTGCAGATATGCAATTCAAGGTGTTTGATCCGTTTTTCACCACCAAGGAAGTTGGCAAGGGGACGGGGCAGGGCTTGTCCATTTCGCATAATATTATTGTCGATAAAAGTGGTGGTACATTGCAGCTCTCCAGTGAAGTGGGGCGTGGAACAACATTTACTATCTCTATTCCGATTCGCCAGCCAGGGCAAAAGGAGAAAACATGAGTGACAAGATAAAGATTCTGTTTGTTGATGATCAGCCTGAAATATTACAGGGCTTGAAACGTGTCGTCCGCTCCATGCGCAAACAGTGGGATGCAAGTTTTGTGCTGGGTGGCGCGGAGGCGCTGGAATTGCTGGCGGCAGAGGACGTTGATGTGCTTGTCACAGACATGCGTATGCCGGGTATGGATGGTGCAGAACTACTTGCCGAGGTGGTGCGCCTCCATCCGCATATCATCCGCATTGTGTTATCAGGTCAGTACGATATTGAGCATTTCATCCGCTCCGGTTGGCCGGCACATCAATTTCTAGCCAAACCATGTGATGCGGATGCGCTAAAGAACACCATTAGTCAGACGCTTGCTATGCGAGAAATGCTTGAGTGCAATGCGCTCAAAAAGCTGGTGGCACGAGCCAGTGTGTTGCCTTCACTGCCTGCAGTCTATTTTGAGATTGATGAGGAGCTCAGGTCTGATAATGCCTCGATGCAGAGAGTGGGTGAAATCATTATGCGGGATGTGGCATTGACAGCAAAGGTACTGCAGCTGGTGAATTCACCGATATTCGGCAACCTCAGAAGAATTGACTCGCCAACTCAGGCGGTCGTTATGCTTGGTGCGGATCTGGTCAAGTCGCTGGTGCTTTATATGCAGAGCTGCTCGGGTATGGAGATGCCGGCTGGGATTTCGCTGGAAAGAATCTCATCACATAGTCTAAGGGTGGGTATGCTGGCAAAGGAGATCGCTCTGCTGGAGGGCTGTGATAAAGATGTGTGTGCAGATGCTTTTCTGGCAGGCATTTTACAAAATATCGGTTCGCTGGTGGTACTGTGCAGTTTTGCCGAAGAGTACAGGGATGTTGTCACCCGAGCCGATGCTGAGGGGCTGCCTGTCTGGCAGGTGGAAAAAGAGATCTTTGGTGCAAGCCATGCAGAAATAGGAGCCTATCTGGTAGGGCTGTGGGGCTTGCCTTCGGCTATCGCTGAGAGCATTGCCTATCATATTCATCCTTCTCAGTGTCCTAACCCGGATGCTTCATTTGCATTAACTGCGGTACATGTTGCGAATGCATTGGAAAAAGAGCCAGGGCTAGGGGCAGCTTTTATCGAGAATGATTTCGACCTTGATTTTCTTGCCCAGCAGCAGGGACTGCTTGAGAAAATGCCAGAGTGGCAGCTTCTACAGGAGTCTATCTCTGCAGATGAGGGGGAGTTGCGATGAATAGAAAAATTCTCTTTATTGATGATGAGATCAATATTTTGCAGGGCTATAACAGAGCCTTGAGAAAGCAGTATGAAGTTCATACTGCAGTTGGCCCGGAAGAGGGTTTGAAAGCGGTGCGTGAGAAAGGGCCGTTTGCTGTTGTTGTGTCCGATTACGCCATGCCTGGTATGAACGGTGTTGAAGTACTCCGAAAAGTGAAAGCGCATGCCCCCAATACAGTGCGCATCATGCTTACCGGTTATGCGAATATGGAGAATGCCATTCAGGCCATCAACGAAGGCAGTATATTTCGTTTTCTGAGTAAACCGTGTTCGCCAGAAAATCTTTCGGTGTCACTCGATGATGGTATCGAACAGTACCGCTTGCTTATGGCCGAGAAGGAGCTACTTGAGAAGACACTCTCTGGCAGTGTGCGTGTGATGAGTCAGATCTTGAGTCTGGTGAATCCGACAGCTTTCAGTAGTACGTCACGTATTAAATTCTACATGAAACATCTGGCCGGAGAGCTGGGGCAGAAAGCCGTGTGGCGCTTTGAACTTGCCGCGATGCTATGCCAACTCGGTTGTATTACTTTGCCGCCGGAGACGCTATCCAGAAGCTTTTCCGATCAGCCGCTGAGTCCGGATGAAAAAGAGATATTTGAAAAACATCCATTGGTTGCCGCCGGTTTGCTTGAAAATATCCCCCGTCTAGGCGTGATCTCCAAAATGATTGCAGGCCAGCATGTCGACTGGTCCAGGCCAGATAGTGAGTTGCCGGATGAGATGGCCGAACTGGGCGCGCAGATGTTGCATGTTGCGCTCGATTTTGATCGCCTATCTTTAAGCCATCCGATTGGTACTTCGATTAATATCATGCGCAAGCGTGGCTCAAAATATCACCCTCAAATTTTGGATGCGATGGCAAAAATGGAGCACATCGAGCGCAAGATGGAGGTCAGAACATTGAAGGTGGATCAGATCAGAGTCTTCATGGTGTCGGACGAAGAGGTGAAAACGCAGGGGGGAGTGTTGTTGATGGCTTCTGGCCAGGAAGTGACGAAACCTATTCTTGAACGTCTGCACAGCTTCTCTAAAACAGTAGGTATCGCTGAGCCGATTCGCATGCAGGTACCATTGTAAATAGCCCTGTTGATCTGACTGCATCTCCGTTTTGTTAAGAAGCCTGGGGTCTGAAAGTTTTGCTCATGCAGTAGTAGGGCAACGCAGGAACTGAGTTAGATAGGTTCCTCACCGGGGCTCATTTGAATTTCATGGGCATATCATCACTTGGGATTGATACGCCATACTTTTGTCTAAGTGCCAACTCTTGAACATTCATCTCTTGGAATAGCTCTGTTGCGCAGTGGATCAGTGCCTGTGCTGCTGGCGATAAGGATCTGTTTTTTGCCGTCGTGATGCCAAAGTTTAGCAAGAGTCTGGGGGAGGCTTTCATGAATGGAACGACCTTGCCCGAAGTAAGGAGTGGTTCAAGTGGGGCTAATGTACTAATACCAATATAGTTGCTATTGGAAACCAGTGAGTCTATGACTGATGCATTGTCGCAAGTCTCAACTTTATGTGCTTCTCTTATGGGATCCAGATTACTTTTGTCGTGAGGAAGCTCGAAGACCGTATCAACAATATCCTGGGGAATATTAAGCATGATCGCTTTATACTGTAGTACATCCTCAATTGTAATGTCACGATCAGGCTTGTTCAGGATCGGGTGAGTTGTTTTGCAATAAAACCATGTGACATAGTGGAAGAGGTGATTGAATTCAAACTCATCGGAGCTTGAATAGGTTCCACCCACATAAAGATCGGTCGTACCCTCTTTGAGTGCAGCAGCACAAGGCTGCCAGTAGCTAGTGGTGAAATGGACATCAAGACCAGGATGCCTTTCACTCATGCGACAAACCAGTTTCTCAAGCATCACAGGCTCAAGTGCAGGGGCTATTCTGACGTTAACACTGCCTGAATCGACATTCTTCATCTGTTGGATTTCTTGAACCAGGTTATTGGCATCAATCAGTATGCCACGTCCTTTTTCGATGATTTTCTCACCAAAAATAGTGGGGGTAATGCCTTTGCTTGTACGGTTAAAAAGAGCCACGCCTAGTTCGGCCTCAAGGTTTTTAATGGTTTTTGTTAAGGCTGGCTGGGTCAAATGAAGTGATTCAGCCGCACGGACAAAGTTTCTGTGTTCTGCCAAGGCAAGAACCTGACGTAGTTGACGAAGGTCTATCATATTACTAAAAGTAATAGGGTTGATGAAGTATGGCAATTTTCTTAATGCTAATAATGACCGATACTAAGTTCTACGGTGTGACTTGGTGAGAAACTTGCTATGCTATACAAAAGAATAAAGTCAGTAATTTATTTGGAGAGGGTGTTGAATGCTACAGAATGAATTGTTGCGCTTAGCAAAAGTTATTCATGCCTCAATGGTGCATCATTGATGATAGATGTGGCGAAAAAAGAAGCAGTGATAATTGCAATACTATGCTTTGGCTTATTATTCTTTAGTGCTGTTGCTCAGAAGGCTTACGCAGAAAGTTTGTTGAGTGAAAGCAAAATAAGTCTGGATGTTACCTACGCCTCCAAATACATCGCCAGGCGAGGGGTCGATTTTTTCGGTGATAGTCCGGCCATTCAACCAAATCTGACAGTCAGCTTGGGGGAGACTGGTATTTACACAGGAATTTGGGCAGCCATCCCTGTCGAGAATGGGTGCAAAGATCCTTTTGGAGACCGGTGTGCCGATTGGATCGAGTATGATTTCTATGGTGGCTATGGCAAAACCCTCTGGAAGGATGAGACCTTTGCCACCATATTCGATCTCTCTTATGCCTATCTCTATTATCCCAAACAGATCAAACAGGATCAGCATGCAGCAGGCATAAAGTTCACCCATCCCAATCTTCTGCCTGCTATCGGGCCCTCAAGGCCGTATCCCTACTGGGGGCTGTATTACACTTGGCGAGTGTTTAACAAAGGCCGCAACTACCAGGAGGCTCTGCTTGGAATCGGATACGATATTCCTGTTTTCTCACATACAGCCTCCACCTTTGTTGATGTGATATGGGGAGATGGGCCGGGCGGTAGCATAAATAGCCACGGTTTCACCAGAGTCAGAACCGGTGTTTCAACCAGCTTCGAACTAAGTGGTCTCACCTTAACCCCTGAGGTTATTTACCAGTCGGCAAAGAAGGAAACCAATCCTGCATCCTGGCTGGAAAGTGAATTCTGGTTTAAGCTCAAGGTTTCCTTTTCTAAATGAATATGAGAGGCCCAGATTTCTGCACTAAATCCGGTTGCATAAGAGCCTCTTGTGAGATTTTCTATCTTAAACCATTATGTTTTATTACACTATGATGGATGATCTATTGGAGGGGAAGTGATGCACTTTAGATTCCAGCCTTTTCTCAAGGCATTACTGCTTATCTGTTTCTCCCAGCTGCTATTGATTGGCTTAAGCAGCTCCACCGCTGTGGCTGCTTCGGAAGAGATGCCGCTGCAACTGACTACTGAAGAGCGCGCCTGGCTTAAAGCCCATCCAAAGATCCGCCTCGGCATCGACCCGAGTTTCCCCCCATTCGAGTTTGCTGGCAGGGATGGGGCTTTTGCGGGCATGTCCGCTGATTATCTCGCCTTGATCAATGGACGTCTTGGAACAGATATGCAAATCGTTCCCGGACTGAGTTGGGCCGAGGTGATGGACAGGGCGAAAAAACAAGAGATTGATGCATTGCCTACGCTCGGGAAAACCGCTGAGCGTAGTGCCTACCTGAGTTTTACGTCTTCCTATTTGAACTTTCCGGTTGTTTTCCTGACCCGCAAAGATAAGGAACCAGTAAGTGAGTTCGACGACCTTGCAGGAAGGAAACTGGCCATGGTCAAGGACTACTTCTATGTGGAAGAGATCCTCCGGAAGCATCCTGATATCGATCCCTATTTTGTGAATACACCACTTGAGGCCATGAAGGCGTTGTCGACGGGTAAGGTGGATGCCGCGCTTGCTAACTTTGCAGTCGCCAATCACCTCATTCTGAAACACGATCTGGGCAGCATACGAGTGGATTCAGAAACGGATATCATTGGCAGCGAGTTCGGTTACGGCGTCCGTAAAGATTGGCCGGAGCTGGTTACCATCCTCGACAAGGTGCTCGCTAGCATCAGCGAGAAGAAATACCAGAAAATCCGTGACCGGTGGATCACTTATAGTCCAAAAGCGGAACGGAACTTCGGAAAAATAACACTGTCGGACCAACTGACTGTTGAGGAACGCGCCTGGCTCAAGGCTCATCCGGTAATTAGGGTTTCGAGTGAATCTGATTATGCCCCCTTTGATTTTCAGATTGATGGCGAACCGGTAGGTTACTCTACCGACTATGTGAAACTTCTGGCGAAACGTCTCGGAATTCGCATCGAATTTGTCAACGACACTTGGGATAATCTTCTGAAGAAGGCTGAAAACAGGGAGTTAGACCTTGTCCATACGATCTTCAATTCACCTGCAGAGCGTGAGAATTACCTGAATTTCACCAAGCCTTATAAACGTGTTATCAATGCCATTGTTGCCCGAGATGGCATCACCGATATCAATAGTCTGAAAGATTTGAATTCGAAAACCGTGGCATTGGTCAAAGCAGACTCTGTGGCGATGCTCATTCCAAACATAGTTCCCGATGCCCGGCATCAGTATTATGACGACTACTCGGCTGTGCTCAAGGCGGTGAGCCTCGGCAAAGCTGATGCGGCGGTGCTGGAGTTGCCGACCTCAGTCTACCTGATTCGCCAATTGTCGCTGACCAATCTTAAAATAGCAGTGGAAGTGACAGAGCTTGGCAATCGGGATCAGAGCTATCGGCTCGCGGTGCGAAAAGATTGGCCTCTCTTCGTATCAATTCTAGAAAAGGCGATGGATTCGGTGCAGCCCGGAGACCTTACAGTGCTTGAAAGTAGGTGGATGACTTTGCCCAGTTCTGTCAAAGGCGCGCCTTCTGTTGTCTTAACAAACGAGGAGCGAGCCTGGCTTGCAGAACATCCTGTCATCCGTGTGCATAACGAAAGTGATTGGCCACCGTTTAATTATTTCGAGGACGGAGAGCCCCAAGGACTCTCTATCGACTACATGAATCTGATGGCCAGCAAATTCGGATTAAAGGTTGAGTATGTGAGCGGCCCATCCTGGGGCGAGTTTATTGAGATGATGAAGCGCGGCGAGCTCGATGTGATGCTTAATATTGTCAAAACGCAGGACCGTTTAAAATACCTGCTCTTTACACAGCCCTATGCCAACAATCCCAATACCATTCTCAGTAAGACCAATACCCCATATCACAGCCTGGATGAGCTGGTTGGTAAGACGGTTTCTGTACCCAAAGGTTTCTTTTATGAAGAGGTGCTGGCCCGCGAATATCCACAGATCAAGGTGCTGCCACTCATAAACACCATTGAAACCATGAAGGCAGTTAGTTTCGGCAAGGCGGATGCAGCGCTTGGTGAGCTTGCAGTATTCAACCATCTGACCTCTAAACATATGATGACTGAAGTTTCGGTGACCGGTGAGGTGAAGATCGGTGATAAAGAATTGAGCCTGCTCAATATTGCGATACGTAAAGAACTGCCGGTTCTTGCCTCCATATTGAGTAAGGGTGTGGAATCAATCGGTGTCGAGGAAGTTCGGCCAATGAAGCAAAAGTGGCTGGGAGAAAACAATCAAAAGGCTAAAGGTGCAGAAATAGCTCCTGCATCCCAATTAGCCCTTATTTCCAAGGGTATCGTTGTTACTTTTGGATTAATCGCATTGATAGTTATTGTGTTCTGGTGGTTCAGGGTGCGAAACAAACAGCTCTTAATCAAGGATACGATGCTTCTGATCTCTTTGGTTTTTGTTGTGCTGATCTCTTCCATAGGTTTTTTCATCATATTGATTCAAAATGCTGCGAATGATCACGAAACTTTGGTGGAGCGCAAAGATGCTTCTCTTGGACTTGCCGACGAACTCAAGCGCTCATCAGATGAATTAACCCGCTTTGTTCGCCTTTATGCCATAACGGGGGATGCGCGTTTTGAAGGGTATTTCAACGATATCCTTGCTATCCGTGATGGGAAAAAGCCGCACCCTGCCATTTCTGATCTCTCTTACTGGGATCAGGTTGTAGCAGGAGAAATTCTACACAGGCTGGATGGAGAACCTTATAGCGTTGAAGGGCGGATGAAAGCGCTGGAATTCTCCAAGAAGGAGTACCAAAAGCTATCCCAGGCCAAGATGGAATCTGATCAATTAGCCAAGCTGGAAGTCAGGGCGATGCATGCAGTCAAAGGCTTGTTTATTGATGACCAGGGTAAGTTCAGCATTGATGGAGATCCTGACCTGAAACTTGCTACTGAGTTACTACATGGAAAGGAGTACTTTGCTTCGAAAGCGCGGATTATGAAGGCTATTGATGAGTTTTATGGCTTAGTCGATATTAGAACTAATAGCGAAATCAGAAGCGCTATTAATCAAGAACGGGCGCTTACACTGGTTGTCACTATCTTGATTCTCTTCACGATGGCATATTCATTATTTATTTTCGCTTTGCTCAAAAAAAGAATTATCCTGCCATTAATACTTATCAAAGATGCAACCAGACGAATTGCGAAGGAAGATTATTCGCGAGAAATTCAAGTGGATCGCAGTGATGAATTCGGGCTGGTTGCGCAAGCCTTTAATGTGATGGCCAGCCGTATCCATCAACGGACCTCCAAAATGAAAAAAGCCAGAGTAGTAGCGGAAGAGGCCAGTCGAGCCAATGAATCGTTACTGCATGATATCAGGCAGCAGAAGCTAGTACTGGATGAGCATGCCATTGTTGGCATCACTGATGTAAAAGGAGCGATTACATTCGCCAATAAAAGATTTTGTGAAATCTCCGGTTATTCTGAAGAAGAGCTGATCGGGCAGAATCACCGAATTCTTAATTCAGGCAACCAACCTGAAAGTTATTGGAAAGCTATGTATAAAGTTATATCTCGTGGAGATATTTGGAATGGTGAAGTGATGAACAAAGCTAAAGATGGGAGTATCTATTGGGTAGATACTACTATCGCTCCTTTTATGGGAATGGATGGCAAGCCGGAAAACTATATCTCCATCCGCACCGATATTACTCAGCGTAAACAGATGGAAGAAGGAATGGCCCGCGCCAAAGATAAAGCCGAGAAATCTACTAAGGAACTACAGCTTAAGTTCGATGAACTGGAACGCTTCCGGTGTATGGCCGTTGGACGCGAGTTAAAGATGATTGAACTTAAGCAAGAGGTAAATGCGCATTTGCAAGAAAAGGGAGATGCTCCCAGATACAAGATTGTGAGTTCTCAACAAAATTAGAAAGACAACGCTTAAGGCCAGGCAAGGAGAGAAGCATGTTTATTTCAGCAGTTGGACACAGTGAAGACCCGGATACCCCTGAAGCAGTAAACGAAATTCGCGAGCAGTGTGAACAAAGACTTGCCGGTCACCAACCCAGTGCGGGTGTGCTTTTTGCAGCTATCGACTACGATTATGAGGAGTTACTTGCTGCTGTGAATGAGTTTTGGCCCGGCCTGGAGTTGATTGGCTGCTCCACTGATGGCGAGACTTCCTCCGACATAGGATTCATGGAGGACTCTGTTGTACTAATCCTGTTCGCCTCCGATACTATCGAGATAAAAGCGGGAGTTGGCGAGGGGCTAAGCGAAGATTCAGACGCAGCCTGCTTTGAGGCGGTCAAGATGGCGCGCTCTAAAACCACCAAAAAAGAGGCCATGTGTCTTGCCCTTCCTGATGCGCTGAGCAACAGTGGACAGCACATCGTAGACTGTCTCGTTTCCGAGTTGGGGAAGGATGTCCCGGTAATCGGTGGTACTGCCGGAGATCAATGGCGCTTGCAGAAAACATATCAGTTTTATGGCAAGCAGGTGCTTAGTGATTCAGTCCCGGTTTTGCTCTTCTCCGGCCCTCTGGAACTCTCTTTCTCACTGGGGCTTGGTTGCATATCGATGGGAGACAAGGCAACCGTAACCAAATCGGAAGGGGCAACGTTATTAGAGATTGATTCGGAACCAGCAGCAAACTTTTATAAAAAAATGCTGGGGGAAAACACAACAAGGGCAACAGAGATTCCGCTGGCTGTTCTCGATAAAAATGGTGAGATCGATTATCTACGCACACCTGCAACCGATTTTGATCCAGTGACGGGTTCGGTTCCTATGTTCGCAGACATACGGGAGGGATCCATCGTTAAACCTGTCATGTTGAACACTGAAGCACTTTTAGCCAGTTGCACAGAGGCAGGTCAAGCTGTGGAGGCAGGGTACTCTTCAAGAAAGCCTCCGTCCGCCGCACTGGTATTCTCCTGTGCCGGGAGAAAGATTTTACTGGGTACACGAACGGTTGAAGAGCAGAAGAGACTAGCTGGGGTGATGGACCATGCAGTACCCACTGCTGGCTTTTACACTTACGGTGAAATCTGCCCTTCGGTGTCAGTTGAGGAGGGGGCCAAGTTTCATAACCACACTATAGTAGTTGCCCTGCTTGGGGAGCGAGATGAGTGATGTAGATAATCCAGAGGTCAAACAGCTTGAACGAGAGCTTCGGATAGTACGAAAAAAACTGGAGCGCTCTGAGAAGAACCGACAGCTATTCGAAGAAGCGAAAGACCGTTCAGAGGCTTTGCAGCAGAAATTGATTGCAGATCTCAAGCAACAGGGCGAAGCCCTTACTCTGGCTGAGGAACATATGAAGGCGCGGGTTGCAGAGCTTGATGAAGGCCGGACAGCCATGCTCAACATGATGGAGGATTTGGACGAAGAGAAGCATAAAGCTCAGGAGGCAACCAAAGCTAAGGGTGATTTTCTAGCCAATATGTCGCATGAGATCCGCACACCGATGAATGCGATTATTGGTCTGAGTCATTTGGCTCTGGATACGGAGCTTAATAGTAAACAACGTGATTATATCACTAAAGTTAATAATTCAGGTCAGAATTTATTAGGCCTTATCAATGATATTCTCGACTTTTCCAAGATCGAAGCGGGTAAGCTGGAAATGGAGTTGATCGACTTTGATCTGAATGAGGTGATCGAGCATTTGGCCAGTGTGTTGGGCTTTAAGGTGAGTGACAAAGATCTGGAACTGCTCATTTCATTACCCCGGAGTGTGCCTACAGAGCTTTTTGGCGATTCACTTCGTTTGGGGCAGATATTAATCAACCTGGCTAATAATGCTGTGAAGTTCACTGATTCAGGTGAAATTATTATCAATGTTGAGGTGATTGATGAATATGCTGACAAGGTTAACCTGCGCTTTGAAGTGAAAGACACCGGCATTGGCATGAATGTAGAGCAGCAGAAGAAACTATTTCAATCATTTTCTCAGGCTGATGAATCGACTACCCGTAAATATGGTGGTACTGGCCTGGGCTTGAGCATTAGTAAAAAGCTGGTTGAAATGATGGGTGGTGAAATTGGTGTGGAGAGTGAGGCGGGTAAAGGCAGCACTTTCTATTTCAATGTCCTACTGGGCAGGGCAAAAGGTAAGCTTGTAAAGCGGAATGCTCAGATTGTGCCAACTGATCTGCAGGGTTTACACGTTCTGATCGTGGATGATAACGCCACTTCTCGAGAGATTCTAAAAAACCATCTGGATCTCTTCCAGTTTGACTCTGATGAAGTTGCATCCGGTGAAGAGGCCATTGAACAGCTGAAAGCTGCACCGGATGATGCCCCGTATCAATTGGTACTGATGGATTGGAAAATGTCTGGCATCACCGGTATTGAAGCATCCCGGCGAATTCTTGAGGATGAATCCATTTGTAATAAACCTGAGATTATTATGGTTTCGGCTTATAGTCGTGAAGAGCTGATGACACAGGCTCAGACCGTTGGTGTGAATAGCTATCTGGTCAAACCAGTGAGCCAGTCCATGTTATTTGATACTGTCATGCATTCTTTTGACATAGAACAAAAAGGTATCTCTGTTGCCAGCCGAATTGGGGAGAGTCCTAAAGCTTCTGAAACTCTTCGAGGCTCTCATCTGTTGCTGGTTGAAGATAATGAGATCAATCAGCAGGTAGCTAAGGAGCTACTGGAGAAAGCGGGTATTACAGTCAGCATAGCCAATGATGGTCAGGAGGCTGTAGAGGCTGTTAACCAAGAATCGTTTGATGGTGTTTTGATGGACCTTCAGATGCCCGTGATGGACGGTTTTGAAGCGACCCGAACGATTCGCAATGATGAGCGATTCAAGAATCTCCCCATTATAGCCATGACCGCCAATGCGATGGCAGGTGATCGTGAGCGATGTCTTGAAGTAGGCATGAATGATCATGTTGCCAAACCGATTGAAATCAAAGAGCTCTATGGTGCATTGGCTCTGTGGGTGAAACCTTCGAATCCAACTGTCATAGCTGCGCCAGATGCAGGGGAGCAGAGCGCTGCTCCTGATGAAATAGAGATTCCAGAACTTACTGGTATCGATGTGGAAATCGGACTCAAGCGCGTGGCAGGAAACAGGCGGCTTTACCGAACTATTTTGTTGCAGTTCCGCGATAGTGCGGCCAACACGCTTAGCGAACTTAAAGTAGCGCTGAGTGATGGGGATGTTGAAACTGCAACACGCAGTGCACATACGATAAGAGGTGTGGCGGGTAATATCGGGGCAGTAGATCTTCAGAAGATGGCCGAGAGATTGGAGTCTGCGCTTAAGAATGGGGAAAGCAGTGGCCTGGAGTCTTTGCTCAGTGATATTGAATTTCACCTGGCCCAAATTCTACCGGGGATTTCGGTTCTGGATGAAGCTGAAGAGGAAAACTCACCATCTGACGATGAAATCGATGTTGAGACTATCACACCGCTTTTGCTTAAGCTGAAGAGACTATTGGAAGAAGATGACGGTGAAGCTTCAGAAGTGCTTTATGAGCTTGAAACCAAACTCAAAGGCACAGCTATACTCTCTCAAGTGAAACAATTGACGAAAACAGTGGATCAATTTGATTATGATGAAGCTTTGGATCTTCTGGAGGCCCTGATAATAACGGTGAATGATGCTGGAGAAGATGAATGAGTATTGAGGCTAACCATAGGAAGAGGCTAGCCATGTGTTTTCAAATGCTCTTGCCGCTATCGTTTCTGCTTTTATGTTTTCCTGTAACACTGTTTGCTGAACATATGACCAACTTCAGCGATGAGCCTATCGAACCATTGCACGTGGAGATCAATGAAGATCCCGCCAAAGTGGAATTAGGGCGCCGCCTGTTCAATGAGGAGCGACTCTCCTATAACAATACGGTCTCATGCGCTCACTGCCATGATCTGAATGCAGGTGGGGCAGACGGTAGAAAATTCTCTGTCGGAGTTGATGGAAAGCTTGGAATAATCAATGCCCCAACAGTGTTGAATAGTCGTTTGAATATTGCTCAGTTCTGGGATGGCCGTGCTGCGACACTGGAAGAGCAGGTGAATGGTCCGATCAACAATCCCGTTGAGATGGGGAGTAACTGGGAAGAGGTTGTAACAAAGATCTCTGCTGCCCCTGAATACAAGGCGCTGTTTGCGCAAGCTTTTGCAGGCGTCATCAGCCCGGATACGATCAGCAAGGCGATAGCCAGTTTTGAACGTACACTTGTAACGCCGGATGCCCGTTTTGATCGTTTTTTGCGCGGTGATGAGCATGCGATAAGTGCTGAAGAGAAGAGAGGTTACCAGTTATTTAAATCCTATGGCTGCATCTCTTGTCATCAGGGTATGGCCGTCGGTGGAAACATGTATGAAAAGCTGGGGGTTCTGGTTGATTATTATAAGGGCCGAGATGACCTTACAGAGAGTGATAATGGCAGATACAATCAAACAAAAGTAGAAGAACACAGGCATGAATTCAAAGTGCCCAGCCTGCGCAATATTGAGCTGACAGCGCCATATTTTCATAATGGATCAGCTAAAACGTTGGAGGAAGCAGTAGAAACCATGGCCTACCATCAGGTTGGCCGGCTTATAACGCATGAAGACCGCGATCTCATCGTTGCCTTTCTCAAGAGTCTGACCGGTAAGTATAAGGGGGCTGATCAATGAAGCAAAAATCATTCGATCTGCGGACTACAATTAAATGGTTTGTTGGGCTGTTACTAACAAGTCTATTATTATCATTCCTTTATCAAAACAGTACAATCAATGATCAGGACTCTCACCAGTTTACGCTCCAGCAGTTGAATCAGCTTAAGATAGATGACAATGCTGTAACAACATTAATTTTGGAGAACAGGGCTGGACTGCTGTTGAATTATGACCTCCTGACCGGTGTATATGTTAAAATCCGCAACAACATAGATCATCTGAATGATCACCTGCCAGCTGACACGCTCATCCATATCAGCGAGGAGATGCAGGATTATCTGACTCTCATTGAGCAAAAAAGAGCAGTAACCGAGGAGTTCAAGTCCCATAATGCTACGTTGAAAAATTCTTTATATTATCTACCAAAAGCGGTGGACGACTTTTCAGGGAAGGTTTTAGACCAGAATAGGGTCGTGGCAGAAGATTTGCGATATTTGCTTCGTTTTGTGCTGGAATATTCCGTCAACTCTACTACTGAATCCCACGCTCAGCTTATGGAGCTATTCGAGAAAGTTCGTACTCATGAAGTGGGGTTTACCGGCACGACTAGAAAAGAGTTTGGGCTGTTGATTAGTCATATAGATCGTATCGTCATCTTTAAGGAGGATGTTGATTTACATGTTAAAGAGCTTATTCAATTTGAGACTGACAGTGCGATAAGCGATATTTACAGTGGTTATTTAACACACTATGAACATCAGGTAGAGAAGGCAGAGCTATACAGCATATTTCTGTTTGTTGTTTCTGCGCTTCTGATTCTGCTGGTGATCTCCTTTATTATTCGTCTGAAGCGTTCATCTAAGAGTCTTGGCAATCTGGTCAATGAGTTGAACTTCCAGAAATATGCGCTTGATGAACATTCAATCGTCAGTATTACCGATGTGAAGGGTGATATCACATATGTAAATGATAAGTTTTGCGAAATCAGTGGCTACTCTCGTGATGAGTTGATGGGAAAAAACCACAGACTTGTCAAATCAGATGAACACCCTGCTTCTTTTTATGCTGATATGTGGAAGACGATAGCGAATGGAAAGAGCTTCCATGGCGAGGTGAAAAACAGATGTAAAGACGGCAGCTATTACTGGGTGGATGCAACAATCGTCCCTTTTCTTAACGAGCAGGGAAAGCCATTTCGCTATGTCTCCATTCGCTCAGATATTACGGCAAGAAAAGCGATGGCGGAGGAGATCAGGCTCTCCCATGATAATCTGGAAAGTTTGGTTGAAGAGCGTACGAAAGAGCTCAGGGAGAGTGAACAACGCCTACAATTCACTCAATATTCTGTGGATCATGCTGTCGACTGTGTATTCTGGGTTCGACCTGAAGATGCGAGTTTCGATTACGTCAATGACACTGCTTGCGGGATGTTAGGTTACAGCCGTGAAGAGTTTAATTCTATGGCTGTTCAGGATATTGATCCCGAATTTCCTATGGATCAGTGGAATGCATGGGTCGAGACATTACAGACCACTCGAAACGCTACTATTGAAAGTACGCTGCGCCGCAAAGATGGATATGAATTTCCTATGGAGGGGGCCTTCTATCTTTCCGAATTCAACGGCAAAAAAATAATTGTCGCGTTCACGAGAGATATCACAGCTCGAAAGCTTGCCGAAAAGGAGCTTCATCAAGCCAAGGAGAAAGCTGAGGAAGCAACCATAGCCAAAGGTGATTTTCTGGCCAATATGAGTCATGAGATTCGCACGCCGATGAATGCCATCCTTGGTTTAAGTCATCTGGCTTTAGCAACGGATCTAAATCGTAAACAACATGATTATATCTCCAAGGTCTATAACTCTGCTCAAAATTTACTTGGTATTATTAATGATATTCTGGATTTCTCCAAGGTGGAGGCTGGGAAGCTGGATATAGAACAGGTCGATTTTGATCTCAATGATGTGCTCGACAGCTTAAGTTCCGTGATCAATGTTAAGGCAAACGAAAAAGGCTTGAAGCTGCTTATTGCCACGCCTGTGGAGATCCCCACAGCCCTCTGTGGGGATCCACTGCGCTTGGGGCAGATATTAATTAATCTGGCGAACAATGCTGTGAAGTTTACAGATAGCGGTGAGATTACCATCAACATCGGTTTGATTGATGCGGATAGCGACAGGGTTAATCTGCGTTTTGAAGTCAGGGATACAGGCATTGGTCTCAGTGCCGAGCAGCAGGCTAGGCTGTTTAGATCATTTTCTCAGGCTGATGGCTCAACCACTCGAAAGTATGGTGGGACTGGCCTTGGTTTGAGTATTTGTAAGCGTCTGGTTGAGTTGATGGGGGGGGAGATCGGGGTGGAGAGCGAGTCTGACAAGGGCAGCACTTTCTTTTTCAATATTCCGTTTGCTTGCGCCAAGAGCGATGTGAAGCGGCAAGGCCATACTCTTCCTCATGACTTACAAAACGCTCGGGTTCTTGTTGTCGATGATGATGCTATGTTGCGCGGTGTTTTTATGAAATCTCTTGATCTATTCGGGTTTAAAAGTGATGGCGCAGTTTCAGGTGATGAGGCTATTCAAATATTGCAAGATACTCCTGATAATAATCCATACCAATTGGTGTTGATGGACTGGAAGATGTCCGGCATGAATGGAATTGAGGCATCAAAACAGATTATTCAGAGTACATTGATCCATAACAGACCCGCCATCATTATGGTGTCGGCGTATGGTGCTGAAGAGCAGATGAAGCAGGCATTAGATATCGGTGTAGATGGCTATCTGGTCAAACCCGTGAGTCAATCGATGCTGTTTGATACTGTTATGCATGCCTTCAATAGGGACTTCGAAACAGCATCGGTCTTAAGCAGAACAGGAGAGCTGGCTAAAGAGTACAAGCCGTTACATGGGGCTCATCTGCTGCTGGTGGAGGATAATGAGATCAATCAGCAGGTGGCGCAGGAGCTACTCTTGAAAGCGGGTATCACAGTCACTATAGCCAGTGATGGCCAGCAAGCATTAGAGGCCATTGATAAGGAGTTGTTTGATGGTGTTTTGATGGATCTTCAGATGCCCGTGATGGACGGCTTTGAAACGACTAGAACAATTCGCAAAGATGAGAGGTTCAACGATCTGCCCATTATAGCTATGACAGCCAATGCTATGACTGGTGATCGTGAGCGTTGCCTTGAGGCAGGCATGAATGATCATGTAGCTAAACCTATTGAACTCAAACAACTTTACGACGCATTGGTCCTGTGGGTAACAGCATCGAAGCCAGCACTTATGCCTGCAGCAGAAGCAGGTGTGCAAAAGGTGATAGCTGAAACATTAGCTATTCCAGAGCTAACAGGTATCGATGTGGAATCCGGGCTCAAACGCGTGGCGGGGAACAGGAACCTCTATCTGAGTATTTTGCGGCAGTTCAGTGGTAGTGCCGAACATACCGTTAAAGAACTTACTACTGCTCTAAGTGATGGGGATATTGAAACCGCAAGCCGTTCTGCACATACCTTAAGAGGTGTGGCGGGTAATATAGGTGCTTCTGAGCTTCAGGATGCGGCTGCAATTTTAGAGTCTGAACTGCGTCAGGGAAAGAGCAGTGGTTTGGAATTAGAACTCAAGAGTATTGATATCAAACTGGCTCAGATCTTGCTCGCTCTTTCGGTGTTGAATGAAGAGGAACCGGAAGGAGGAAGCTTGCAATCCAGTAAGGAGATCGATGTTGAAGTGATCACACCTCTTTTTATCAAACTGAAAGCGCTATTGGAAGATGATGATGGTGAAGCATCGGAAGTGATTTACGAGCTTGAAATCAGTCTTAAAGGCACAGTTATTCAGACTGAATTAAAACAATTGGCGAAAGTTGTAGATCAATTTGATTATGAACAGGCCCTAAAAAAGCTGGAAGTGTTGGTGCAAAGCTGCGATGAGGCGGTTGGTGGTTCTGGAGATACATGATGAATAATATTGTGCTAAAAGTTTTTCTGTTTTCCTGCTTCCTTTTGTTCGGTTCGGTAGCGCAGGCGCAGCAATCGAATAATCAGGCCGATGCAGTAAATAATCCCCATATCTACAATTTAAGCATGCAGGCCAACTACCTTGATGAGGTGTTGACCTCATCAGTCATGGCCTACGCTTTTACTCAGGATAGCAAATGGCTAGAACGCTATCACAAACATGAACCTCAAATGACGAAAGTGATTGATGATCTGCTCTCTCTTGCGGATGTTAGTCAGCAATCACTTGTTGTGACATTTAATAAAGCCAATCACCAGCTCGTGGATATGGAGGCTAATGCCATTGAAATGGTTGGGCGTGGCGAACATAAGCGTGCACGGGCTATTCTGGTAAGCAGTGAATACAAGAGGCAGAAGGAACAATTGACTGAGGCACTGGATCAGTTCGTAAAACATCACTACTCCTTACCAGAAAAAGAGGAATTGAACCTTACTGCTGAGGAACGTGCCTGGCTTAAAGCACATCCGGTGGTCCGAGTTTCGAGCGAGTATGATTACGCACCTTTTGATTTTCAAATTGATGGTGAACCTGTCGGCTACTCTACCGACTATGTGAAGCTATTGGCAAAACGTCTCGGCATTCGCATCGAATTTGTCAAGGAGACTTGGGATAATCTCCTGAAGAAGGCTGAAAACAGGGAGTTAGACCTTGTCCACACGATTTTCAATGCACCCGCAGAACGCGAAAATTATTTGAATTTCACCAAGCCTTATAAACGGGTGCTTAATGCCATCGTTGCTAAAGATGACGTCAACGATATTAATAGTTTGAAGGAGTTAAAGTCGAAAACTGTGGCATTGGTTAAGTCGGATTCAGTGGCTACGATCATGTCAGAAATAGTTCCCGATGCCCGCTACCTCTATTTTGACGACTATTCAGCTGTTCTCAAGGCAGTCAGTCTCGGCAAGGCTGATGCAGCAGTACTAGAGCTACCGACGGCAGTTTACCTGATGCGCCAATTATCGCTAACCAATATTAAGATCGCTGCGGAAGTAACAGAACTTGGTAACCGGGATCAGAGTTATCGGCTCGCGGTGCGAAAAGATTGGCCTATCCTTGTGCCAATTCTAGAGAAGGCAATGGATTCGTTGCAGCCCGCAGAGCTTGCCGTTCTTGAAGGTAGATGGATGACTTTGCCCGGCTCTGGCAGTGAAGCGCCGTCTATTGCCTTAACAGAGGAAGAACGAGTCTGGCTGCAAAGCAACCCCAAAATTCGTGTTAGCAATGAAGCCAGCTGGCCTCCATTTAACTATTCAGCTAATGGCAAGCCGATGGGTTTCTCCATAGAATTTATGGATCTATTGGCCAAACGAACAGGCTTGAACGTTGAGTATATTAACGGGCCAAGCTGGGCCGAATTCATGGCTATGATCAAGAGCGGTGAACTTGATGTGATGCTAAATATCGTTAAGACAGCTGAGCGAAGTAAGTATCTGTTATTCACCTCATCTTATGCACAGAACCCGAATGTCATTCTAAGCCGCCAAAGTGAGCAGTTTAGTAGTCTGGAAGCGTTAAAGGGAAAAACTGTCGCTATTGTGAATGGCTTTTTCTATGAGGAGATACTCAGTCAAAATTATCCGGAAATAAAATTACTGCTACTTGATAATACGCTAGATACCATGAAGGCAGTGAGCTATGGCGAAGCAGATGCATCCTTTGGGGAGCAGGCAGTATTTACCTATTACAAGCATGAGCATGTCATGAACAATGTGGTTATGTCCGGCGAGGTGAATACAGGTGATCCTGAATTGGCTCTGCTTAATATAGCTACAACCAAAGAACAACCTCTCCTTGCTTCTATTCTCTCCAAAGGAGTGCTTTCGATCTCTAAAGAAGAGCGCCGACTTATGCTCAGGAAGTATGTTGGTGATACTGAATCGCATACCAAGCATAGTTTCAAAGAGCAGGGTGAGTTATCGAATATAAATACCATTGATCTGGTGCTTTTTATTGTTGCTGTGGTGAGTTTGATTATCATCCTGCTTACGATCATCAGTGTGGTTGTAAAAGTGTTTGATGCAAAAAATGGATCAAAACCATACAAGTCCTATGAAGTGAAAAACCTGGTTATCATCTGTATGGGGGCATTTCTTTTCGCAGTGCTTGCCGGTGCCTGGTATGCAACAGACGATGCAGAAAAACGCATACGCAATGAAATTTCTGGTCACCTTAAGACAGTGCTAGAGACGGCGCATGAGATCATTTATGTATGGGCGCATAGCAATTTTGAAAAGATAGATGCTCTGGTTGGTGATTCAACCCTATACAGCATGACCGAGGAGCTTCTTCAGGTGTCGCGCAGCCGTGGTGCATTAACAGAGAGCAGGCAGCTTAATGAGATTAGAGCACATCTCGCTGAAACAATGAAAAAAATCGATCAGAAAGGTTTTTTCATTATTGCACCTGATGGGATTTCAATTGCTTCACGACGGGATACAAATATTGGCACCATCAATCTGATTACTAAGCAGCGGCCTGATCTGTTTAACCGAGTTCTGCAGGGAGAAACTGTTCTCATTCCACCGATTACATCCGATGTCTCTTTGAAGGGTGATAATGGTAAGATAGAACTTGCACCGCCTACAATGTTCTTTTTGGCACCCATCAAGAATGCTGCTGGTAAAGTCATAGCCGCTTTTAGTATCAGGATAGATCCAAGCAAAGACTTTTCGCGTTTCACCCAGATGGGGCGCATTGGTGACTCAGGAGAAACCTATGCCATTGATAATAGTGGCTTGATGATTTCTGGCAGCCGTTTCGATGATCAATTGCATGAGATAGGGCTGCTCGGACAAGGCAAAAATAGCGCACTTAATATTCGTGTTCGTGATCCTAGAGGCAGTCTTTTCGATGGAGCTCCACTACCTTCAATCAACACCTCACTGCCGCTAACTTCTATGGCTGCCAGTGCTGTTGCAGGTAACAGTGGTGTCAATGTATCTGGATATAGGGACTATCGTGGAGTCCCCGTCATGGGAGCCTGGCTATGGGATGAAAAGCTAGACATCGGCATGGCCACAGAGATTGACGTGAGTGAAGCCATGCAAACATTCCACGATATACGCTTTGCAATGTTTATTGTGCTGGCGATGACTGTTTTGATATCTCTGCTTCTCACCGGGTTGTTTCTCTGGGTAGGACGCAGTGCGAACCGTGCCCTGCAACAGGCGCGAGATGATTTAGAGACTCAGGTCGCAGAGCGCACAGAAGAACTCAAAGACAGTGAAGAAAACCTCTACCGTATTTTCGAGAGTACTCCTGTTCCTCTGGTTATTTCCGACATGAAAGATGGCTTTGTGTTGCGTAGCAACCAGGCAATGAAAGACTTTCATCGCCTCAGTGGCAAAGAGATAGGGGCATTCAGCATGCTGGATGTTTACGCAGACCCGCTAGAACATGCAAAGGTAGTGGAACTATTCAAAAGAGATGGCTGCGTGAAGGCGTTAGAGGTAAGGCTCAAACGCTTGAGTTCTGGTGATGAACGTATTTGTATGATCTCTATTCACCCCGTTAACTATTTCAATAAAAGTGCAATTCTTATCAGTCTGGTTGATATTACAGAGCGTGTTATTGCTGATCAGAAGGTTCGTAGCATTATTGATAATGCTGCGGATGGCATCATTGTGATGAGCGATCAAGGTATTGTTCAGAGCTATAGTCCTGCAGCAGAAAGGATGTTTGGCTTTACTTCATTTGAGGTGATTGGAAAGAACATCAAAATGTTAATGCCCGAGCCCACACGAAGTGAACATGATGGTTATCTGAAACAGTATCAAGAGGGTGCTGAGGCTCGAGTTGTTGGCAAGAGGAGAGAAGTGGTCGGCCTGCGAAAAAATGGTCAGACCTTCCCAATGGATCTGGCCGTAAGCGAGATCAATCTCGCTGGAGAGCACCTGTACACAGGTATTGTTCGTGATATTACCGAACGTAAAGAGATGGAGAAATCCATTCTCGTTGAACGTGAGAGGTTACAATCCATTCTCGATACCAGCCCTGTAGGCGTGTCCATTACTACAGAAGGTGTTTTGCAATTTGCCAATCCACGATTTACTGAACTCTTTGGCTTAAAAAGTGGCGATAGCATGGTAGATACTTATGTGAATCCAAAGGTGCAGGGTGAGATGCGGGCTCTTATGGAGCAGGAAGGTGTACTGCGGGATTATGAACTGCAAAGTTATGGGCCAAAGCATGAAATTCAAGATGTGATGGTCAGTGTGCAATCCATTGAGCACAATGGAAAGGCAAGTTACCTTGGCTGGCAGGTAGATATATCCAACCAGAAGAGCGTCCAGAATGAGCTATCTATAGCGAAAGTGTTGGCCGAAGAGGCGACCAAAGCTAAAGGTGATTTTCTAGCCAATATGTCGCATGAGATCCGCACACCGATGAATGCGATTATTGGTTTGAGTCATCTGGCTTTGGCAACGAAACTTGATGCCAAGCAGCAAGACTATATCACCAAAGTTCATAATTCTGGTCAGAATCTATTAGGTATCATCAATGATATTCTGGATTTCTCCAAAATTGAGGCAGGAAAACTAGATATAGAGTATATTGATTTTGATTTGAATGAAGTATTCGATCATCTCAGTAGTGTAGTGGGGTTCAAAGCGGGTGAAAAAAATCTCGAACTGCTCGTTTCACTGCCTCAAAATATTCCTACAGATCTATGTGGTGATCCTCTGCGTCTGGGACAGATATTAATTAATCTCTCCAACAACGCTGTAAAGTTCACTGATGCTGGTGATATCACCATTAATGTTCGATTGATTGATGAAGAGTCCGACAGGGTCAATCTGCGTTTTGAAATAAAAGATACCGGTATTGGTTTAACTCAAGAGCAGCAGGGTAAATTGTTCAGATCATTTTCACAGGCAGATGGGTCTACGACGCGTAAATATGGCGGCACAGGTTTGGGCTTGAGCATCAGCAAAAAGCTGGTTGAACTGATGGGTGGTGAAATCGGTGTAGAAAGTGAGCCGGGCAAGGGCAGTACCTTCTATTTCAATGCTGTGCTCAAACGCGCAAAAAGCAAGCTGCAGCGTAAACGTCAGGTCATACCAACCGACCTGCAAGGCATACGTGTTCTGGTGGTGGATGATAATGCTACTTCACGTGATATCCTCATTGATTATCTTGATTCGTTTGGATTCCAATCAGATGAGGTTGCGTCCGGTGAAGAAGCGATTCAGCAGCTACAAGATGCATCGAAGGATGATCCGTATCAACTTGTTCTCATGGATTGGCAGATGTCTGGCATGAATGGAATTGAGGCATCGGAGCGCATTCTTCACAGTGAGCTTTTGACCTGCAAACCTTCCATCATCATGGTTTCAGCTTACGGTCGTGAAGATCTCTTCGAACAGGCACAAGCTGTTGGTATCAATGGTTATCTGGTCAAACCAGTGAACCAGTCTATGTTATTTGATACCATCATGTTTGCATTTGATCGGGCGACGGAAGGCTTGTCTGTCTCCAATCGGGTTGGAGATGTGGCAGTGGCTTCTAAAGCTTTGAGAGGGGCTCATCTATTACTGGTTGAAGATAACGCAATCAATCAGCAGGTGGCGCAGGAGCTACTCTTGAAAGCGGGTATCACAGTCACCATAGCCAATAATGGTAAAGAAGCAGTAGAGCTTGTTGCACGAGACTCGTTTGACGGTGTTTTGATGGATCTTCAGATGCCCGTGATGGATGGTTTTGAAGCGACTCGAATCATCCGTCAAGATGAGCGATTCAAGGAGCTTCCTATTATTGCTATGACAGCCAATGCCATGGCAGGAGATCGGGAACGATGTCTTGAAGTAGGCATGAATGATCATGTGGCCAAACCGATTGAACTCAACGAACTCTATGATGCTTTGGCCCTGTGGGTGAAAGCCTCACATTCAGCGAGCAAACCAGCGCGAGCCGCAGGAGGGCAGCGTACTGTTCCTGATGATTTGGAGATTCCGGAATTGTCAGGCATTGATGTAGAAGCTGGGCTTAATCGCGTGGCAGGAAACAAGCGGCTGTATCGAAGTATTTTGCTGCAGTTTAGGGATAGTGCGGTAAATACAGTCAGTGAACTCAAAATAGCATTGGATGGTGGAGATATAAAAACTGCCATGCGCTCTGCACATACGTTAAAAGGAGTGGGCGGCAATATCGGAGCAGTAGGTCTTCAGAAGGTTGCCGGGGTATTGGAGTCTGCGCTTAAGAGTGAGAACTCGAGTGGGCTGGAGTCTTTGCTTGAGGCTGTTGAGCTGCAGCTGACCGAGATTGTGCCGGGACTTTCGATCCTGGATGAAGCTGAAGAGGAGTACTTAAACTCTAACGTAGAAATCGATATTGAGGCTATTACAGCGCTTATGGTTAAGCTCAAAGCTCTGCTAGAAGATGATGATAGTGAAGCATCAGAAGTGCTTTATAAGCTTGAGGGCAAACTCAAAGGTACAGAGTATCAGCCAGAATTGAAGCAACTTTCTAAAACGGTAGATCTATTTGATTATGAAAAGGCATTAATACTACTGGATGAGCTAATTGTAGGGCTTAAGGTGAAACAGGATAATTCTGGAGAAAATAATGAGTATTGATATCACTAAAAAAACTATCCTGATTGTGGACGATGCAGCTGAAAATATTGCCGTTCTTAAGGGGATTCTATCTAATGATTATAAGGTGAAAGTTGCGCTTAATGGTGAGAAGGCTTTGCAGATCTCTTCTTCGGATAGCCCACCAGACCTGATCCTTTTAGATATCATGATGCCTGAGATGGATGGATATGAGGTATGCCGCCGCCTTAAATCAAGTAAACAGACCAATGATATTCCAGTCATTTTTGTTACAGCCAAAGGTGAAGTGGGGGACGAAACTTTGGGTTTTGAAGTTGGTGCTATTGATTATATCACCAAACCTGTGAGCCCACCGATCGTGTTGGCGCGGGTGAAAAATATTATCGAGCTTCATCACACACGAAGCCGATTGCAGGAAGCACTTAGTAAAACCCTAACTGGCAGCGTTGAGTTGATGATGGATGTGCTCTCATTAATTAATCCGACTGCATTTGGGCGCAGTCGAAATCTGCGCAGGCATGTCTGTGCGACAGCCAAACGATTAGGGCATCAAAAAAACTGGAGTATTGAAGTAGCTGCGATGTTGTCTCAGTTGGGATGTATTACCATACCCTCCGAATTGTTGGAAAAGATATATAACGGCGAAGTCGTCAGCGCAGAAGAGCAGGCTTTGTTCAATAATCATCCTCAAGTTGGTAAACGTTTGCTGGAAAAAATACCGAATTTTCAAGAAGCCGCTGAGATTATTGCTCTGCAAAATTCAGAGCTGGATGAGTCTGGCTCCCAAGTGCAGTTAGGGGCTTCTCTACTGCAGGTAGCCTTGCATTTGGATGATATGGACAGAAAACGGACGAAACCAGTTTCCGTGGCAAAAGCAACTGTTCAGAAGCCTGCTTATGTTCAAGAAACTATTGAAACAGTGGAAGAGAGTAGTGGTGGCGGGGAGCAGACAGTTTCGTTATCTGAATTGCGATCCGGCATGACTCTTATGTGTGATGTTAAAACTCGCAAAGGCATGATGTTGATGAAAAATGGCACAGAGATTACAAAAGCAGTGATAGAGCGTTTAATAGGTTTTGATTCTGCCTGCATGTTAAGAGAGAAAAGCTTTCAGGTGCTTGTGAGCTGAGTTAATGCTTGAACAGCAAAGCCATGTTAGTCGAAGCTATTAATTTTTTGAGGTGATTTATGATTGATGATTTATCCAAGCAAACTATTCTTGTCGTGGACGATGCGGCTGAGAATATAGCCGTTCTTAAGGGTATTCTTTCGAATGGGTATAAAGTGAAAGTTGCACTTAATGGTGCGAAGGCACTGAAAATAGCTTTCTCGGATACTCCTCCGGATCTAATCCTGTTGGATATTATGATGCCGGGAATGGATGGTTACGAAGTTTGCAGACGACTCAAGGCCGATCCACGAACGAAGAGAATTCCTATCATCTTTGTCACGGCGATGGGTGACACTAAAGATGAAACACACGGTTTTGAACTTGGTGCGGTAGATTATATTACTAAACCGGTCAGTCCTCCCATAGTACGTGCCCGCGTTCATTCTCAGCTTGCTCTGTATGATCAGAAAAGAGATTTGGAAGAAACCGTTCTGCAGCGTACAGCTGAATTGAATCAAACTCGCTTTGAAATTATCAGAAGACTGGGAAGAGCCGCAGAGTTTAAAGATAATGAAACAGGTATGCATGTTATCCGCATGAGCCACTACTCACGAATTATTGCAAAAACTATTGGTATGGATGATGCCCAAGCTGATCTGTTGCTCAATGCCGCTCCGATGCACGATATCGGAAAAATTGGTATACCGGACCATGTGTTGCTGAAACCGGGTAAATTGGATGCCGACGAATGGATTCTGATGAGAAAACATCCTGAGTTTGGAGCTAATATTATAGGTGAACATGAGTCAGAGCTGCTGAAAATGGCGCATATCGTTGCGTTGACACATCATGAAAAATGGAATGGTCAAGGTTACCCAAATGGTCTTGCCGGTGAGGAAATTCCACTGGTGGGTAGAATTGTAGCGATTGCCGATGTGTTTGATGCACTGACCACTGAGCGTCCATACAAAGATGCATGGCCAGTCGGGAAAGCTGTTGATCTGATTAAGGAAGAAGCAGGGCAGCACTTTGATCCTGCTCTGGTTCATGCATTCCAGCAAAGCTGGCCAGAAATCCTTGCGATCAAAGAGCAGTACGCGGAGACGGTAGGTTTAACACTACTTGAAAAGCATCAACAAGGAGCCCAATCAGATTAAAAGCATCATGACTACTGGCCCCTTCTGAAAATTGTACTCCTATGGCATTGGGGCAATATAAGTGCAGACGTCTATATGGTTGCCTCTGATAAATAGTGTTTTTTGCATTAGCAGTAAAACCTCAATGGACGACAAACTATGGTGAGATGCTAAAGTTCGCATATGTCTAATAGTGTTGCGGAACTCTCCCAAAAAATTATTGCTGACCTGGCCCCCCTAAAAGGTGTGCGGGTGATCGCTGCCATGAGCGGTGGGGTGGACTCATCGGTGATGGCTGTGTTGTTGAAAGAGGCTGGCCTAGATGTGGTTGGAGTCTTTCTCAATGTGTGGGATTACGCCCGTGAAGATGTTGCAGGCCATGGTTCATGCTGCTCCTTGGAAGATTCATATGACGCACGCCGCGTAGCCGATCATATCGGAATCCCATTTTATGCGATGGATATGCGTGAAGAGTTTCGTCGCGATGTGATTAATCCATTTATTCAGGATTATGAAACAGGGCGTACACCGAACCCGTGCGAACGTTGTAATCGATTTGTGAAGTTCGGGGCGCTACTGGATGCTGCCGATAAACTCGATGCACAATATGTCGCAACCGGTCATTACGTGCAGCGCCGTGATGATGCCGATGGCATTCATATGTTTAAGGGCAGCGATAACAAAAAAGATCAGAGTTACTTTTTAGCCACGACAAGCCGGAAACAGGCTGAGCGTATTCTATTTCCCGTCGGTAATTTGGAGAAAGATGATACCCGTGAACTGGCCCGTTTTTATGAGCTTTCAACAGCCGAAAAACATGAGAGTCAGGATATCTGTTTTATTCCTGCAGGTGATCGCATTGAGTTCTTGAAACGAGAGGGCGCAACAGCGGGTTTTAGAGCTGGTGATATTGTCGATCTGGATGGTAACTATCTGGGCAAACATGAGGGCATTGCGCATTATACCTTAGGTCAGCGTAAAGGTTTGGGGCTGCCAAATGGCCCATGGCATGTGGTGGCACTTGATGGTGTTGTTTCCCGCGTTGTGGTTGCGCATCCAGAAGATGCATTTATTTCTGAAGTAGATGTGCTTGAACTCGGTTGGATTCGTTTGCCTGCGGAGGGTGAGGTGGTGACTGCGAAAGTGCGTTATCAGATGCAACCAGCTGTCTGTAGGATCACTATTGATGGCGAAAGCCTACATCTGTTTTTTGAAAAACCACAAAAGCCTACTGCTCCGGGGCAGGTGGCTGCATTTTATGTGGGTGATGAACTGCTCGGTGGCGGTATTGTTCACAGTGCTTCTTAACCGTTCTTCAATAAATTTGCGATAAGGTTTCGATATGACCACAACATTAGCCAGTGAAAAAGCTGTTTCGATACAGCGACAAGATTTTGATGCGATGCTGAACTTTTCCCGTTCGGTGTTTCGCCTTAAAGATAATGACGCTTACCTGGAAGCGATGCATGCCGAGCTTCCCGATGCGGCACATGTGCCAACACGGTGGCCTAGTCTGTTGATGGGCTTTGATTTTCATCTTACAGCGGATGGCCCAAAACTGATTGAGATCAATAATAATGCCGGCGGCCTCTATATCGGAGAGGAGCGCTGGTTACCGCAACCTGTTGATGCTTTCGATAATGAACTGGCTGAACGTCTATTGGCTATGTTCCCGTCAAAATGGAAGAATATTGCTATCATGGATGATGATGTGACGCAGCAATATATGTATCCTGAGATGTGTGCTTATGCAGAGCTATTGCGCAATGATGGTCGTAATGTGTGGGTCTGCTCGCCTGAAGATTTGCAGTTGCGAGAGTCTGGCCTGTTCATTGATGATGAAAAAATTGATGCCATTTATAATCGTCATACGGACTTTTATCTTGATGAACATCTGCTGGCTCATGTCTGGTCAGCTTATAAACAGGGGCAGGTTGTACTGAATCCACATCCACGCAGTTACGCACTCATCGGGGATAAGTCCCGCATGGTAGATTGGTGGAGAAAAGGTCTTTTGGAAGCCTGTGTGGATCAATCGCTGGTTGAGCAGATACGAGCTGTGACTCCTGCAACACATCAGTTGGCGGAGATTGATCTCGATCAGGCGTGGGCTGAGCGCAAAGTTTGGGTATTTAAACCTTCGGCCCGTCATGGTGGTAAAGGTGTGGTGTTGGGCAAAGCGATGAGTCGTAAACGTTTTGCTGCACTCGATCTGTCTGAAACCATTGTTCAGCAGTTAATTCCAGCCAGCAAGGTTGAAGTTGAAGGACTTGAGTTGAAGCTGGATATTCGTCTCTACATGCATGGTGAGAAGCTGATTGCTTTGGCTGGCCGTGTCTGGAGTGGGCAGCTTACCAATTTTCGTGAAGCGGGTTCAGGTTGGGTCTCTTTGAAGATTGATGGCTGAAATTTCCCTTGCAGTCATCGTTCCTGTTTACAATGAAGAGCAGGTTTTACACGATCATCTACAACGGTTTATCGATTTAGAAGCTGATGAATTAATCTTTGTCGATGGTGGTTCAAAGGATCAAACAAAGGCGTTTATAGAGCAGATAGGTCTGCGTTGTTTGTCATCAAAGCCGGGTAGAGCCAATCAGATGAATGCCGGTGCAGTTGTTGTTAAATCGGATATTCTTGTTTTTATTCATATAGATACATTGGTGAGTAAAAGTGATTTGGCGCTTGTCAAAGCTCTATTTGATCAATCCGTTATTGTTGGTGGGCGCTTTGATGTCTCGCTATCTGGCAGCCATCCTGCTTTTAGAGTCATCGAGTTTATGATGAATCAGCGTTCTCGTTTCACAAAGGTCAGCACGGGTGATCAGGTTCAATTTGTACGGCGTACTGTGTTTGAAAGCATCGGTGGTTTTGCCAAAATGCCATTGTTGGAAGATGTGGAATTCTCAAAACGTTTGAAGAAGATCGGTCGCATTGCCTGTCTGCCTGAAAAGGTGATGACCAGTTCTCGCCGCTGGGAGTCACACGGAATTATTAGGACTGTATGGTTAATGTGGAAGATACGACTGCTTTACTGGCTGGGTGTTTCGCCTGAAAAATTGGTCGTGTTGTATCGGGACGCCCGATGAGCGGGGATCGTGTCATGGCTATTCGGATTATCATCATGTGCAAGGCACCGGTGGCAGGGGCGGTGAAAACACGCTTAATGAGCTCTTATTCAGCCACTGAGGCCGCTGGACTGCATATGGCTATGGCAACCACTGTTATCGAACGTGCTAAGCGTCTGTTCGATGATGTGGTGATCGCAGCCGATAATTGTGAACATCCATTCTTTGCAGCTTTTGATCTGCCATTGTCACCACAGGGTGAGGGGGATCTGGGTGAACGTATGCAGAATCAGATGCAGCATGCTTTTGCCGATGGAGCCAACGCAGTTCTGCTGTTGGGTACAGATTCGCCTCACATGGACGATGAGCGCCTGTTGGAGGCTGTGTGGAGCCTACAAACGAATGATGTTGTTCTCGGCCCCGTTGAAGATGGTGGTTACGATCTGTTGGCTATGCGGAATCTCTTCTCATTGTTTGATCATGTTGTCTGGTCTTCCGGGCAGGTGTTGGAACAGACGCTGGATAATATTCATCAACAGGAGCTCACGGAGAAACAACTCGATATCAGCTTCGATGTCGATTTCCCTGAAGATATTGAGCGTGCCATTCAGACTGGTTGGGATTTGAAAACAATATGATGTATCACATAAATAATATTAACTAAGGGTTTAATATTATTGTATAAAGTATAATCTTATGTGCATGTGGTGGACGTGAATGTATGCACTGTTTATGATCTCCTGGCGGCATGGCACTCAAGTATTTCACTGAAGTTGAGGAATGATTCGCCAACATTTGGAGCATATCATAGTGATTAAAACGAAGTGTTCTTTAAGCCCTGTTTTATATATCCCTCATGGTGGCGGGCCTCTGCCACTATTGGGTGATCAAGCCCATCAAGAGATGATAGACTCTCTTCAGCATGTCGTAACTCTGTTTGATAAACCGGCAGCGATAGTTGTGATTAGCGCGCATTGGGAAGCAGAAAAAGTGATGATTACGAGTGCTGCATCACCGTCATTGATTTACGACTATGATGGTTTTCCCAAAGAGTCCTATGAGGTTCAGTACCCTGCACCTGGTGAGCCGGTGTTAGCCCATAAAATATTCGATCTGTTAACGTCTAATCGTATTGAAGCTGAGCTTAGTGAGGAGCGAGGCTTTGATCATGGTCTGTTTGTGCCTCTGAAAATTATGTATCCGGATGCAGATATTCCCTGTGTTCAGATATCATTGCTCAACGCTTTAAATCCCCAGGAGCATATTCAGATGGGTAGAGCTTTGGCTGCTTTAAGAGAAGAGAACATTCTGATTGTAGGTTCAGGGCTTTCATTCCATAACCTTCCTGCATTTTTCTCACAATCGAATCCTGAAGCACGAGAGATGAATGAAGCGTTTGAAGCGTGGTTGATCAACACATGTTCCAATCCTGAACTAAATGAACAGGCGAGGGCGCTTAAACTGGTGGCTTGGGAGAGTGCGCCGGGAGCACGCTTTAGTCATCCCAGAGAAGAACACCTGCTGCCGCTGCACGTCTGTTACGGCATGGCTGAATCGCCAACGAAACAGGTATTTACAATAGAATTGATGGGGAAAAGAGTAAGCTGTTATCTTTGGTAGGGCATGCTTTGTATAAAAGGTGAATATAAACGAAGCTGGACACTCATTATAAAAATCTCATAGTTCGACACCTTATGAAAACCGTACACATGAATCTCTGCACCTGGCTATGGCTTCTACTGCCATCCACCGCGCTTTCACGTGTCTGAGATTTAAGGAATTCTTTAAAGCATAATCTCGTAATATCACCATGCAATCGCGGAACGTTCTCGCGCTTTGTTTGTGACTCTCTACAACTAACTCGAATCCGTTTCTCGCTTGCTCCACATATATAGGAGTAGATCATGAACGCTTATATTCGTTCAAAAACATATTCACTGTTTAATTTTAAATTGAGTAACCCGGCCCAGATGCTTGGTCTGTTGTTGGCTATAGGAGCCGCGCTTGGTTTTTCGATCAAGGCGATCTTTGTGAAATTGGCTTATCAGTACGGTGTTGATGCGATCACACTATTAATGTTTCGCATGCTCTTTGCGTTGCCATTTTTTGTTGTCTTTGCCATTATCGAAGAGCGCAAAGCTGATTCCCCTATCAGTTTGAAACATATGGGGATTATCTTCATGCTGGGGTTGATCGGATATTATTTGTCCTCCCTGTTGGACTTTATCGGCCTGCAATATATAACAGCAGGGTTAGAGCGTTTGATCCTGTTTATCTATCCAACCATCGTTGTGATGATCTCTGCCCTGTTCTTCGGTAAACGTATCACGAAAGAAGCCGTGATTGCGCTTCTGTTAAGTTACACGGGTATTGCATTGGCGATGTACCATGATGTGCAGATATCCGGTGAATTTGCAGTGTATGGGGCGGTTCTTGTTTTTGGTGCGACGGTGACCTATTCCATATTTTTAGTGGGAAGTGGTGAAGTGATTCCGAAAGTAGGGGCCAAACGTTTTACCGCTTATGCCATGATTATCTCATGCATCGCAGTGATTATTCAGTTTGGACTGTTGAGAGATATCAGTGATTTGCGACAGCCAGTTGAAGTCTATGCTTATGGTTTTGCCATGGCGGTGTTTTCTACGGTGATTCCGGCATTTTTACTGGCGTCTTCCATTCATCGTATTGGTGCAAGTCAAACTGCAATAGTGGGTGCATTAGGGCCGATTGTTACCATTGTGATCGCCGCTGTTGTTTTGAATGAAGCGGTATCGCTAATGCAGATGGTCGGTGCGCTGTTTGTAATTGCCGGTGTGTTCTCATTAGGACTGAAGAAAACGTCGTAGTGCATGTCAATTATGTAAAAATAGTCTATGTTTGAACGCATCAGAAGAGAGGAAAGAACGATGAGCAAGAAAGCCAACTTTTTAGCCAAACCGGGGCCGTGGGACCTGGTGGCTGGAGGATATGCAGAAACAACCATGGAGATGTTGGCCCAATACGCTGAAGAGGCGATTGCGGTGTGTGATCTAACACCTGAATCAAAGGTGCTGGATGTGGCTTGTGGACCGGGCACATTATCACTATTGCTGGCCGATCAGGTGGCATCGGCGCACGCCATTGATTTCTCTGAACAGATGCTCTCTCTGCTGGATCAAAAGATTAATGATGCTGGCTTTGATCGTCTGCATATCCACCATGGTGATGGTCAAGCATTACCATATGATGGTGATTCGTTTGATGCTGCTTTTTCGATGTTTGGACTGATGTTCTTTCCAGATAGGGGCAGGGGCTTCTCTGAGATCTATCGCACACTGAAACCGGGCGGCAAGGTAGCCGTAACAAGTTGGGCACCGGTAGATCAATCGCCTGCGATGCAGATGATGTTTGGTGCACTCAAGATTATCAAACCGGAGTTACCGGAACCGAAGATGGCAATCGAGTCGTTGGAGAATCCAGAGCAGTTTGAACAGGAGCTCAAGGATGCAGGTTTTAAAGATGTGCAGATACAGCGCGTAACGAAGTCTTTTCCTGTCGAGTCGGTTAAGGAGTTTTGGCACGGTATGGTGAAAGGCAGTGCACCGATCACGATGTTGAAACAGAACATGGACAGAGCTGAATGGGAGGAGCGGCAGTGGCTGGCTTTGCATTATTTGCATGAACAACTGCCGCATACACCAACATCACTTTCATCTGACGCTTGGCTTGGAACTGGTTTGAAGTAACTGTGCTAAGATGCTGTTTTACATGTTTTTTGTTAGGTTTGTTTTTTAATGGGGAAGTAGTTTGAGGTGAGAGTATGAAGTTATCGGTTTATCAAATTGACGCGTTCGCGAAACAGGCTTTTGAAGGTAATCCTGCTGCAATTTGCCCATTACCATTCTGGTTGCCTGATGGGGTGATGCAGTTGATTGCAGAAGAGAATAATCTCTCTGAAACAGCTTTTTTTATTGAAACGGATTCCGGTTTTCATATCCGCTGGTTTACACCCACAACTGAGGTTGATCTGTGCGGTCATGCCACGTTGGCTGCAGCTTATGTGTTATTTCATTGTCTGGACTATAAACGGGATCAGATTGAATTTGATTCAAGATCAGGTCTGTTACATGTAAGCAGGGATGAGGAGTTGCTGGTGTTGGATTTTCCTGCTCAAGCAGCAGCCCCCTGTGAAACACCTGAAGAAATTTTGCATGCTTTTGGTGTTGAGCCAGTCGAATGCCTCAAAGGTGAAGATTATATTGTCGTCTTTGAGTTGGAAGATGATGTGTTAAGTGCGGAACCGAAACTTGAATTTTTACGTGAACTCGATGGTAGAGGTGTGGTGATCACCTCGTTATCCGAACATTATGACTTTGTCAGTCGTTTCTTTGCTCCCAATTTTGGCATTGATGAAGATCCAGTGACCGGCTCATCGTTTACACAGTTGGCTCCCTATTGGTCACAGCGCTTGGGCCGTTCGAAACTCTACGCCAAACAGCTCTCCAGCCGTGGTGGTGAAGTGATCTGTGAACTCAAAGGCGAACGGGTGTCAATCGCAGGAAAAGCTGTGAAGTATCTGCAGGGTGTAATTGATATATAAGTATCAATTGCACTTACTGCCTTATTTCTGTTTGCTCATATTGATGATGAAATGAGTTGTGAAATCTGTAAGCTCTGCATTCCAAGTAGGTGAACGTGCTGGAATGATGATTTCGAAACTTTACGGAAAGAGAAAGGAGAAAAAGTGACTGAAGGCAATAACACCAGGCTGATTTCTCTTATTAGCAAAAAAGAGATCGTTATCATTAGCGGCTCTTTCGTGGCTATTGCTTTTATTCTATCACTCTTGTTCATTGAAATGGAGGCATTTGAGGCGTTTTACGAATACACGCGCAGTCATGAGAGCTGGGAGCTTGATGAACTGTTTCTCGCCTTTCTGGCTGTATTGATTGCACTTCTTATCAGTGTTGCTTTGCTTTCAACTATTTTGCGACGGCGATTATCCAAGGCTATTCAAAATCAGAGGAATATCGAATTGCAGTTGATGAATAGTCGTAAAGTTCAGTCTATGGGAAGTATGCTTGGTGGGGTGGCTCATTCAATCAACAACCAGTTACAGCCAATATTGATACTGAGCCAGATCATCAAAGATACCCATTCAGGAGATGACCGAACATCAGCAGATATTAGTAGAGTTCTCAAAGCGGCAAAGAATGCTTCGACTATTTTAAGAAAGGTTCTGAATTTTGCCCATCATCAGAGCGAGAGTGCAAGCCGATGTGAATTGTTTTCAACCTTGAGCTGCTCTGTTGATTTGGCTGAAACAATGATTCCCGTATCGATAAGCTTAGATAAAGATATTCCGGTCACCGACTGCTTTGTGAATGTTTCACCGGAAGATATTGAAATCATCATTCTCAATTTTATCTCCAATGCGGTTGATGCACTTGAAGGAGAGGTAGGTCGTATTTCAATTTCATTAGAACTAAAGCGCTGCAGTGATATTCAGGGGGCGCAGGGTCAGGAGTCTGATAGATGGGCTTGTATTAAAATTGCAGATACAGGCATGGGTATCGAACCTGAAGTCGTATCACGGATATTTGACCCATTTTACACCAATAAACCAGTTGGTAAGGGTACAGGGCTAGGTCTGTCGGAATGTTTTGGCATCGTATCGAAGGCCGATGGAAGGATGGATGTAGATTCAAGGCCAAATGAGGGAAGCTGTTTTATGGTTTATCTGCCCATCGAAGAAAAAACTGAATCTGATATAAAGGATGAATAATATGAAAAAGATTCTACTCATTGATGATGATGAATTGGTTCGTTATAGTCTGGTTAGAGGTTTGGAGCAATTTGATTATCAGATTGTTGAGCTTGAAAATGGACTGAAAGCGCTTAAAGCCATTGAATCTGAACAACCCGATATCATGATTACTGATTTGATCATGCCTGAGCAGGAGGGGATCGCCACGATTCGACAGGTCCATAAGTCTTATCCCAATCTGTCGATTATTGCCATATCAGGTGGTGGCCGAAATATTGGTGCGGAGCATCTTGATATAGCACAAGCTCTGGGAGCCAGTGCGACATTAAGTAAACCTCTGGATATTCAGGAACTCAACACTCTGATTGAGCAGTTAACGTAGGATGATTAAAAGCTAGTCAATAAATTCTACTGGATTTTACAGGGTAATCGCATTAAAACATCTTAGGTTTTATTATGTTCTCAGCTATTCCACACGTCATCCCCGAATGGTTGTGTCGGGGATACACCTCTAACAGATGGATTTCCTCCAGGAGGCTCTTCCCCCCCCTAGGGGATATTCTCTCGCTTTGCGATTCACCTCTTGGCATTCACCTGGCTTGATGAAGCCTTGAGTACATTCCAAATCATAACCCGCTTTTTAATGCGATTACCCTATTGGACTTCACCATTGTGAGCGCATGTTTAATTGAGAATCGATTGGAGAGGTCCATCCGATGCAGCTTTGCCTGTAACTGTTTATATGTTCTGTACTACTGACTTATCGTGACATAGTGCAGTACTTATTATTACGACTTTGCACCATTGTATCGACTGTTTTGGGCTTTAAGGGTGTTACCTTTCAAGTAAGCTGTTTTTCCGGAAGGTAGTTTCAGCTTGAACCAGTCTGATTTTCCGTTGCGGTAGGTTTCCAGTTTTGCATTGTGGCGATACCAGCCAAGCCGTGCTGTTTTTATATCCGGTTTTGTCCTCAGATTGTTATAACCGGCAAAACGAAAGCGCTGCTTGCTGTTCTTATTTTCCAGCTGGCTTTGAACCGATTCTATAATTGCCTTTTCAACCGACTCCTCGCGCAAGGTTCTGCGGACTGTAACGTATACGGTTGTTAATCGGGACGTTGCTTTTGTCAGTTTTATTTCACCCTCGAGATCGGAATTACCGAAAGCTATAGCGTAGCCATCGTCCTGAATCTCCAGCACATCAACATCAAGGTTCATGCTGCGCAGACTCGATTGAACTGCTGCGAGTGTTGTACTTATATTATTGGCGAAACCCTTTTCTTCACCTTTGAACTGGCTTGAAGCGGCTTCAAAAAGCGTGCCTTGTACCACTGAAACAGCGGTAATGGCTGCGCAACCGGGAAGCCATAGTGAGATAAGTATCAGGGGGATATAAATGAATGATCGCATGGCGCAATATTGAATGTTAAGAGAAACAAAACTGTGCTGTAGGTCACAGGAACTTGTTTAGGGGGGGCTTAGGTCAAATAGCATGTTTCAGATAATGTAGTGCACCCGGATACGTGTTAACAGACTCTGAGTTAGGCTAATGTTCGCGCCCGGAATGAAATAAACTTAAAACATGGAAGTAAACATATGAACGACAGGGATGTCATTTTTAGTAAAAAAATATTGGTTTTGTTTGGCTTGCTTGCATTGTTGCCACTCTCTGCGTTTGCTGCTGGTAATGAGTCAGGAAACAGTTTTAGGCAGGCAAAAAAGAAGATGGTGAAACTCTACGCCGATAATCGAACCACTTTTTACGCAGGATGTTCATATGGTAAAAAAGGCCATGTGAAAGCTGGATCATGTGGTTACAAACCGAGAAAGAATAAGAAACGTGGCAAGAAAATTGAATGGGAGCATGTCGTTCCGGCCTGGGCGTTTGGTCATGCCCGGCAATGTTGGCAAAACAAGGTGTGCACGACCAGTAAGGGAAAGGCATATAAAGGGCGCAGATGTTGTGGGAAAACAGACACTATTTTTCGTGCTATGGAATCGGATATGCACAATCTGGTGCCGGCGATTGGAGAGTTGAACGGTGATCGATCAAATTACAGTTTTGGCATGATCAGTGGTGAGCCGCGTAGTTATGGACGTGTTGATTTTGAGGTGGACTTTAAACAGCGCACTGCCGAGCCTGCTGATAATGTACGTGGGGATATTGCACGCACCTATTATTATATGCAGAAGGTCTATGGCTTGAAGATTAGTAAAAAACAGCAGCGACTGTTTGCTAGCTGGGATAGACAAGATCCGGTAGATGAGTGGGAAGTGCAACGTAATCAACGGATTATGGCAATTCAGGGCAATAGTAATCCTTTTGTAGATTCACTCTCTGCTCGTGTGAAAAGGCAGGGCGCTAACAACTCGACTCATTCCCATTAACAGGCAAAACAGGAGTTGGCTGCAGTGATGTCTGTTGTATCTCTTCTACAGAGTCTGTGGCTGTTTTTAAGCGAAATACAGTATATTTTTTGAAAGCTTGAATAGGGCTGATTCGCGAGTTTTTATAAGCTGATTAGGTTTCGCAAACTTTTTTCCGCCTAGTGCAGCAATTTATTGGTTGAATTCATCGATAAATGGATAGATTGTCTCCACGGTGCGACAACTAGAAGAGGAGGATTTCGTTGGAAGTTATTGTAGTGACTATAGTCCTGCTTGTTATCGTAGGGGTAATAGCCTTAATACAGAGTCAGAAAAAACCTGAACTTTCAACCTTTCATGAAGGGGGGGGGACGGTTCTTCATACTGCCGGGCAAGAACATTCGCACAGCGCTATATCGTATGTGAAAAAGAGTAAGATGCTCTCCTCCAGTGAACGCGTGTTTTATCACGTGCTTCATTCAGCAGTAGCTCATCACTATGTTATTTTTACACGAGTCAAATTATCGGATGTGTTGGATATAGAAAAAGAGACTTCGAAATCAGACCGTCAGCGTTCTAAAAAATATTTAAAAACAGCATATATTGATTTCGTTTTATGTGAACCGGGTGATTTGAGCGTAAGATGTGCAATTGTGTTGGATAAGAAAACTCATCAGAAAGCCAAGCAGCTTGAGCGGCAGAAAGCTCTAGACCATGCATGTAAATCAGCCGACCTTAAGCTGGTTCGTGTCAAAGTCAGAGACTCCTATTCGGAGAGTGAAATCATCGCCCTTCTGGAACCATTGATTGCAGTAAAAGAAGCGGAGCTAAAACAGGATGCTCAGGCACGATTGAAAGAAAGTTGCCCAAAATGCAATGCTGAGATGTTGCGAAAGAAAATTACCAAAGGTGACCATTCCGGTGAACTGTTTTGGTGTTGTTCGAAGTTCCCGACGTGTAAAATGTTGATTGCAATTCCCAAACCAGAAGAAGTGAAAGAAAAATCTGTGAACTCAAAGGGAAAAGTGCAACCATCATTGGTGAAACAGTGAACGACATGCAAGTTGTGATTGGAGTTTTCTGTCATGTTTATTTCTCAGAGTGGGGGAGCTCTTATGCCAGGGGCTAATGATGCGGCTCAATTGCAAAAGATAGAGCGTTTAACGCTTGATCATTATGAACAAGCGGCCGAATCATTCCGCTCGGCGACGTTCGATCATGATGTGAGTCAAAATATTGAAGCCTTTTTATCAGCTCTGCCTCAAGGTCAACAACTGGATATTCTGGATTTTGGTTGTGGCCCTGGCCGTGATCTCTCTACATTTAAGCGTTTGGGGCACCGGGCCATAGGTCTCGATGGCAGTAAAACTTTTTGTCAGATGGCCCTAGAGCACAGTTCTTGCCCGACATTGCATCAGCAGTTTCTCAACTTAAATTTAGCCGCAGAGAGTTTTGACGGGATTTATGCCAACGCCTCGTTGTTCCACATACCGAGTGCTGAGTTGTGTGGTGTATTAAAGCTATTACACCGGGCTTTGCGACCAGACGGTATCCTTTTTTCATCCAATCCGAGAGGTAGCTCCGAGGGGTGGAATGGGTCACGCTATTGCCATTATATGGAGTTGAATAACAGCCAGCATTTTTTAGAGCAGTCGGGTTTTAAAATCAAACAACATTATTATCGTCCAGCAGGTCAGCCACGTGAGCAGCAGCCGTGGTTGGCCATCGTTAGTCAGCGTTTGTCATTGCAGAAGGACTGAGCGTAAGTACGGCGATATGTCTATATTGGAGGTGCGCAGGTGAATGTGCCACGTTTTGTCATGGCCGGTGGTATGGTCGGTTTTGGTTTCATGGCGATTGCCGCAGTGATGGGCGGTTCGTTTGGACTCTCTTATCTATTGGGAACAGTTACTTTCGCCGCTCTGGGTGTGATCGTGTTTGTCTATGTCTGGGAGCGATATGCGATGCTGTATGATCTGCCGGGCCGTGATAAGTGCGAAGCAGTGGTAGACAGTAAAGAAGCAGAAGCGCGAGCATCAAGTCTGCTTGGCTCGAGCATGTCTCTTCAGCTACTCGGGTTTAGATATGCAGAAGGTAAGTGTTTGTGGCTAGGTCAGTCAAAAAGGCTTTGGTTTGCCTGCGTTGTAGGAACGATATTGTTTATCTTTATGGGGGCTGCGAAAGCTCTTCTGGATGGTAAGTTCGCTATGGAGTCATATATTCTGCTGGGCTGTGGAGTGATATTCGTTGCGATTGCGTTTTATGTTTCCTCCAATCGACATACAGTGCATTGCCTGGATTTTAAGGCGGGGCTTTTCATAGGCGCTGACGGTAGTCGCTTACGCTTAAGGGATGCTTGGATTGAGATCAGGTGCGTGATAACAGAGCCGGGGGCTAAGGCGCACTATGAGTTGTTGCTCAAATGGCCAGATAAATTGATCGAGTTAGTATTGTTGTTATTAGAGCATGAGAGCGAAGCCAAAAAAATCAGCAAACATGTGGTAAAGCTGACCAATGCAAAGTTTGATGCAAGGAGATAGGGAAGAGCTCCCTGACCAAATTACAAATCGTTTAAATCCTGTTGCATCAAGTTGGCCAATAGCGATGCTCCTTTGGCAATCTGTTCGTATGAGCTGAACTCTTCAGGCGAATGGCTTTTACCTTTCAGGCAGGGGATAAAAATCATAGCTACAGGAATGTTCGATTGATCACTGCGTTTTTGTTGGGCTATCAGAGCGGCATCGTGCCAGGCGCCACTGGCGAGAGTGCGGTGTTTATAGTGTAAGGTTTCGCAGATGCTACGCATGCGCTGTTGTAGTGGCTGGTTTAGAGCTTTAACTCCAGAGCTGTTACTAACACTTTCAACTTCAACAGTTACCCCAAACGATGCAGCGATGTTTTGAACGGTTTGCATGGCTTCTTTTTTGTAGCTGTTTCGCAATATATCATCACAACTACGCAGTTCATAAGAGAAATAGGCGTATCCACTGACCTTGGATATGGCGTTGTTATAGAGCTCATCATCATGCTCATTCTTTTCTTTATTACTGTTGATGTGGCCGATGGTTTGTACCAGATCAATGCTTGGGTTCTCTTTCTGATAGCTGCTGAATAGGTCATCAAGCGCCACCAGAATGTGAGCCAAAGCCAGATTGGTATCACGTCGATATGTTTTGCCCATAGGGGTAGCACCGGAGTGATCAAACTCTCCTTGCAGGCTGATCCAGGAGCGCGATGAAGCGCGAATACCCGAGACAATGCCGATATCCAGTGTCTCTTTTTCCAGTACGATACCCTGTTCGATATGCAGCTCAATATGGGCTGCGATATGATCTAGTTCGCATTGGCTGATTGTGCTCTGCCTCTGTTCAATAAACTTTGGATCAGCACCTTGCTCGCGTATGGCTTCAGCCAGTGAGCGGCCTGCATGACGATTGTTTAATGAGTCGGCTGGCAGTAGCCCAAGTGCTGCAGATGCACCGATGGAGGTGATGCCAAAGCTGGCTGACTCTTCACCGCGCCATATACGTAGTCTGAGTCCGTATGCACGCGGTAGCTGATTCAATGCTGCGATGGCGACGAATCCGGCAACGATGCCTGCAAGGCCATCAAAATTACCACCTGCAGGTACGGTGTCGACGTGAGAACCACACTCGACCCAATGCTCATGTTTATCCTTTGTCTCAATGCAGAGGTTTCCTACAGCATCCCAGTCTGTATGTAGGCCGATCAGCTCGGCTTGCGTGGCGAAGTAGGCGAGCACAGCAGTTTCTTCATCCGAGTAAGCTGCTCGAGTAAAGCCCTTATCAGGCTGATCTCCCAAACAACCGATACGATTAAGTATGTTGTAATGAGCTTGGATATCTTGTGGGCTAATGATGCTGGATGTAATCATATTCTCTCAGTTTTCGGATAAATTCCTGTTGTTTCAGTAGCAGCATTGTACACCATATCAGCGCAACAATCATGATGGATGTGCCGCTAATGCGTGCCGTCAGGGCAATCGTGTGATCATAACTTAGCATACCAATTTCATTTAGTAAGAACTCCCAGTCATGCACACCGTAAGGCGAGCTGTGGCCAAAGTTTCCACCTATTAAAGGCAATGTGAGAGATCGGGCATCATCAATATAGGGGGCGATATCATGAAAATTCTGACCCAACCACCACAAACAAACAGCTGCACCAAAGCCATCATGGGTTTGGAAACGTAAAACAACAAGACAGATAAGTGGCATGAATAGCTGGGCAAGGGTACCACCAAGAGAAGAGAGGTAATCTCCAAATGGGCGCAAGAAAATATGTCCGGCCTCGTGAAAGGGTAGGTTGATCATATGAAAGAAGGTGAGGGTGATTGGTAATTGTTGCATGGAGCTGAAAATGAACTGGGAGCTGAAATAACATAATAGTAAGAGAGTGAATAAACGGCCGTAAAGAAAGAGGGAGTTTTCAACGCCAGGGATAGGGAAAGCGTCTGCATCTTCTCTTACTTGCCGGAGCTTATCGGCACGGTGTTGCTGGGCCAGAATGAATTTTGCTATAATGATACCGCAGGATTCGCAATTGAGATTCTCATTGTGCTGCTCATTACCGCATTTGGGGCATCTCATGCTTGCCTTATCGCTATGAGTTTATTGATCCACTTAGTCGGGATGGTGAGCCCGGATAAAAGCAAAAAACTCTTGTGCACCATCGGATTCGATGGGTGTGATGACCATCATTACCGGAAGCTCAATACCATCGCGGTGCAATGCCTTTGTTAAGGCTGGTTTGTAGAGCCATGATGGGGCAATGCTATTTTTCAAATATTGTTGCATGCCTTTACGGTGATTATCGCGCATGTTTTTCGGAATAATGGTGTCGATGGGTTTACCTATAATGCGATTTGCAGGCCAGCCAAATAATTGCTCTGCGCTACGGTTCCAGCCAGTAATGATGCCCATCTCATTCATGCAGATATAGGCATCATAAGTGCAATCAATAATCTGTTGCAGTCGTTCGCCACGCTTCTTGATTTGTGATTGCAGTTGTTGTTGGGACCGCACAGCCTGATGTGCATAAAAGCCAAAGCCGATAAAGGCCGCAGAAATTAGTAAACGCATCCAGATCTCATTTGGATCAGGGTCAAGTAGATTTTCTAGGAAGCTACCATTAGAAAACACATAAGCGTGCAATAGAGCCTCGGCAGGCCAGTATAAAAGGCCAACAGCTATCCCCAAACGCGCCAAACCAATCTGTTGTAGCATTGCTCCCCCTGAGTCTGTCCGACAATGCTAATATGACCTGCAGATGATGTTGATGCAATGCATATGTGAAATGTTTATGCCATTTTCCGAGCAACAGTGAGCATGGATAGCCCTGCTACCTCATCACCGAACTTTAAATACGGCCCATACGCATGGCGAAATCTTCCTGGAAAACGGCATTGGGCAGTGCTGCTTCATAGGAGATGAAATTGGCTTCAACCAGTTGCTGTAAATGTTGATCGAAGCTTTGTGAACCGTAGAGATTGTGCCCTTCCTCCATGGCACGGGGGATTTCACACCATTGCGATGGGTCAAGAATAAAATGCCGGATCACTGAGTTTTTGATCATGATCTCTTGTGCTACGATGCGTTTCTTTGTTGATGTCATTGGAATGAGTTTTTGCACAACAATGGCGCGCAGGTTTTCAGAGAGTCGTTCACGGAGTCCTGTTTGTTCATCAAGACCAAATGAGGCCATGATGCGTTGCATGGTGCCGACAGCGGTGGTGGCGTGTACGGTAGCTAAAACCAGATGCCCTGTCTCAGAGGCTTCAAGAGCCAGTTGAATCTCTTCACGGCCGCGTACTTCACCGGCAACAATGATATCAGGTGTTTCGCGTAGAGCATCGATCAAACCCTTTTTATAGCTGACAACATCGGTGCCTATTTCACGTTGACTCACTGTGCCTTTGTGCTCTGTGCTATAACGAAATTCGATGGGGTCTTCCAAGGTGACAGCATGCACTGGGCGTTGATGAATCATATGATTTAACATCGCAGCTTGAGAGGTGCTTTTCCCGGAGCCCGCGGCACCGGCCATGAGGATGATGCCATTGCGGTACTGAGTGAGTTTTTCGAAAATAGCCGGCAGACGCAATTGCTGAAAATCAGGAATCTCTTGAGGAATAAGCCGGGCGACTATGCCAAAGTTATTATTGGTGCGCAGTACATGGATACGGAAATGACAGGCATTTTTCAGACTGTAGTGAAAATCGAGATTATTGATCTTTTCAATATCGGTTTGGGGCGCATGATAGCGGATCAAATGCTGCACCATGCCGATGGTTTTAGTGCGATCCGGGACATCTACTTTATCCTGAGGAATAGTGACAATATCACCAGCGATACGCATGCGAATGCGATCACCGGTGCGAATAATTAAATCAGATGCGGCGTTGTTATTGGCCACCTGTAGCAGATCATCGATGAGGTGTCGGCTTTGCGGCATGGCTTAGATACTCATCATATTTTGAGATCCGCAGCACTGATGCCGCCGGAGAATTGGCTCATGTCATTGATATCGCCACCGGAGTCTTTGAGGTTCACCATTTTGATCTGTAGTCGGAGGTTATTGACTGAATCGGCATGGCGCAGTGCTTCATCTTCGGTGATCAGACCTTGCATCCATAGCTCTTGCAGTGACTGGTCAAATGTTTGCATACCGTAAGTTTTACCCGTGGCCATGGACTCTTTGATTTCAGTGATGGCCCACTTACCAATCAGATCAGCGATGCGTGGTGTATTGATGAGGATTTCAATGGCCGGCAGCCGTTCTTCATCGGGGGTTTTCACCAGCCGTTGTGATAATAGCGCTTTGAGATTCATGGCTAGATTCAGACAAACTTGAGGATGCATCTCTTCAGGGAAGAAGTTGATGATACGTTCGAGTGCCTGATTGGCGTTGTTGGCATGCAGTGTTGCCAGACATAGGTGGCCAGTCTCAGCAAATTCGAGTGCATGTTCCATGGTTTCACGGTCACGGATTTCACCAATGAGAATGACATCGGGAGCTTGTCTAAGGGTGTTTTTTAATGCCGCCTGATATTCCAATGTGTCGGTGCCAACTTCGCGCTGGGTGATGACGCACTTCTTGTGTTGGTGAATGAACTCGATGGGATCTTCAATCGAAATAATATGACCGGCCTGATGTCTGTTGCGCCAATCGATCATGGCCGCGAGTGAGGTTGATTTGCCGCAGCCTGTGGCTCCGACCATGAGAACCAGACCTCTGGATTCCATCGAAATATCTTGAAATATTTCAGGCAGACCAAGTCCTTCGAGCGTAGGGATTTCAAGATTTACTTTACGGATGACCATACCGATATGACCACGCTGACGGAAGATATTGACGCGAAAACGACCAACATCGTCAAAAGAGAGGGCGAGATTCATCTCAAAATCAGTTGCAAATGCAGCTTTTTGCCGTTCATTCATGGTGGAATTAGCTAAACGTTCACATTGTGATGCAGTTAACGGAGGCTGTTTTAAGCTGCGCACAAGGCCATGAATACGATAGGAGGGGGCCATACCAACAGTAATATAGAGATCCGATGCATCCTGTTTCTCCATGACAAGCAGCAGCTGTTTGATGGATTGGTTCTGCGATTCAATGCTATTCATGCCATGATCTCCAATGCGTGTTTGATGAAATATTTTTTAGTCTGTTAAGAGTAGTAGTTAAACCACACCGCCACCGAACAGTTGTTTGTTGCTGGCTTTTTCCATGGCGGCTTGCACAGTGATTTTTCTCGACTTCACCAGCTGTTGCAAGTGTGAATCGAGTGTCTGCATGCCATCGCGTTGTGACGTTTGCATGACTGATACCATCTGGGCAATTTTGTTTTCTCGAATCAGGTTTCGTACAGCCGGTGTGCCAAGCATAATTTCATGGGCGGCGACACGACTCTGCCCATCAGCAGTTTTAATCAGTGTTTGTGAAATTACTGCCCGTATGGATTCAGAAAGCATCGAACGAACCATCTCTTTTTCTGCGGCTGGAAAAACATCAACAACACGATCAATGGTTTTTGGGGCAGAAGAGGTGTGCAGGGTGCCAAAAACCATATGACCTGTTTCAGCCGCAGTAAGAGCCAAACGAATGGTTTCCAGGTCACGCAATTCACCCACTAAAATCACATCGGGATCTTCGCGCAAAGAGCTTTTTAAGGCATTGGCAAAAGAGTGGGTGTGAGGGCCCAGTTCACGTTGGGAGATCAGGCTGTTTTTAGATTTGTGTACAAACTCAATAGGGTCTTCGATGGTGAGAATATGGCCACGTTCAGACTCATTGCGATGATTCACCATCGCCGCAAGCGTAGTGGATTTACCAGAGCCTGTGGGACCGGTAACCAGACAGATACCACGTGGCATCATGGAAATTCTTCTGAAGACTTCAGGGCAGTTCAATTGATCTAATGTCAGTACTTCACTGGGAATGACACGAAAGACAGCGCCCATACCTCTGTTCTGTTCAAATAGATTAACGCGGAATCGAGCCAGATCACCGAGTGCAAAGGAGAAGTCGATCTCCATATGCTCTTCAAAGTGTTTGCGCTGACCATCATTCATAATGTCATACACCATGGTTTGAAGTTCACGTCGTTCGATATTCGGCATTTTGATGCGTGTCATATCACCATTGATACGGATCATTGGCGGTTCACCAGCGGAAAGGTGTAAATCGGATGCTTTATTTTTGACGGTGAATGCGAGTAATTCAGATACTTCCATGATGACTCCAGCTGAGGTTCTAGTTTGTTTTTAAGTTATCGTATAAGCATAGCCTAAAAGGGCAGCGTAACAGCCGCAAGTTTGATGCGACTGCAGATGCTACACTTCAACAGAGACAGCAAAATTGCTGCCATTCAAGCTGATTGATGAAAAGCCCCTGCAATGCAGAGGCTTTTCATCGCATCAGTAACGTAAAAAACGAGCTCTTATCCTTTCCATTTTCCCATTTAACTCAAATGTGGCTAAGCCGGATAAAATGAGCAGTGAGCCTGCTATAATTTCTAAACTCAATGGTTCGTTGTTGAGCAGGTTGCCGAGCCCGAGTGCACATATTGGTGTGATCAGGGTCAGCAGCGCCACACGAGTTGCATCCACTTTACTTAATACATAATAGTAGAGTGCAAAACCAAGGACTGAACCAAGCAGGGCAAGGTAAGCTATGGCACCGATACTGCGCATGGATATCTCATGAGGCAGCACCGCACCAGAAAGTAGCCAGGTGATCAGAAATAGAGGGGCAGCAAAAAGCAAACCACCACTGGTCATCACAATTGCTGGCAGCTCGGCATTGATACGTTTTATCCATACCGCACTCGCACAGTGTATGCATACACTTACCACCATAGCCAGCACACCAAGCACGGCCTGGTCATGAAGCTTGAAACTGGTGCCAAACATGATGCTTAAACCCAATAGGCCGACCAACATACCAAACAGGCGCGAACGTGTGAGCTGTGCACCACCCAACCACAGCTGCGCCATCGCTGCTGTCACAATTGGTGATATGCCGAATATTACGGCAATCCAGCCACTTGGAATAAACTGGGCAGCCCAGTAGACACTGATCATACCACCGTAAATACCGAGTCCTGCGGTCATATAGGCTTGTATGGCACGGCGTTTCCACACGAGTCCTGAGCCCAATAAAGCGGCTACGATCAGTGCAAGCATGGCACCGATAAGCATTCGGCTAGTCACACCGAAAAGAAAACCGACCTCTTCACTGCTCCAGAGTATGGCGAGTGGGGTGGTACTCCAGATAATAATGACACCCAAATATGCAGATGGCACAGACATTTTATTCTCCTTATTTTATGAAACGAGGTGTTTTTCAGGCACAAAAAAAACGGCCACGGATTATTGAAACCCGTGGCCGTCTAGAATCAGTGTTAAAGTTTCCTTTAAATGATGAATACTCCGAGGCACAGGCAGGCAATTCGGTTGACGAATAGCCATCCAAATGCTGCAAGTTTTTTATCTGAAGCCGAGTAGTTCATGTACGGATAATGGTATGAAAACTCTGTGCGTCAATTTGTCGTTTTCGTAGTGTTACATTCAAGCACAGTGAATCGCTCATTGAGAGACTGACTGACACTATTTATGTAGCTACTAAAACCTCATGGCCTGAACAAGTGCCAGTTCAGAGCTAACTTTCCTGTCATTAGCAATATCAGCTAGAGTAGTTTTCGGTAGCATAGATGTAAAACTTACATGCGGTAAAATAATTCCCAGGTTGCCGCCAGGACAATCGAGTCGAATGGCAAGCAGATCGGCAAGATAGACCGCCAGAACTTCGGCTCTTATGTCAGCAGGTATTGCATCGGCTTCTAGATAGCCCGGATGATGGTGGTAGCTGATGCCCTGACTAATTTTATCCGGCAGCTGCCAATGCTCAGCCAATAGCATGCCCATATCGATATGTGTGCAACCAAAACGGTCGTTTTCATAAACAAGGTGGCCTTTGTCTGGATTCAGTTCAGCCGGTTGCATGAACTCCTTGATCAGATTAAAGCCCATCCTGCCAACATCATGGAACAGGCCTAGTGTACCAGCTTCAGCTCGATTACAGCCGGGAATATGATCGGCAATGATTTCTGCTAGAGCGGACACCGCCATGCCATGTTTCCAGAGCATTGGAATCTCGTAGACCTTGGCTGCGTTTATGTTAGGGGTAGAAAAAGAGTGTTTAGCAACAACACTGCGTATCATCGAATGGCCAAGGCGTGAAATGGCTCTGCCGACGTCATTGATCGGTGAATGGAGTATTCCAGATGAATTTGCTGCGCGTAATATCGAGGCGGACAATACTGGATCATCCTTGATAATTTCACCGAGTTTCTGGCTGGAAGCATCCTCGCTACAGGCACGTTGAAAGGCATTCCATAGCGCTGGTGGCAATGGTAGGGATTGAATGCTTTTCAGATACATCGTCAATCGGCCTTGAGTGCCCGCTGCAGGTATTAACTGCTCATAAAGTATGTTGTGATTTAACTCAATATCAAATGGTGATTGTTCAAGTTTATCTGGCATAGATCTACTCCTCACATCTGTTAGCAATAAATGAGCCAACTATAGTTAATCTGTCGATTTGATAAGATTGATATTTTTATACGGAGAATGAGTGAAGTAGTTTGGACTGTTTTTTTCAGTATGAAAAGAGGAGCTGAATAAAAAAGACCTGCCTGGGGGAGGAAGAGGCAGGTCTTTAGATAACTTTATAGTCGCTGCACCAGCATCGAATCTTGTAATAGTACTGAACCCTTTACGTTAAGGTGGGCACCGCATCCTGATATTAGGTATCCCATAGGGATGTCACACAATCTGGAAATGTAGGCTCCCGTTCAGTGCGCATCGGCCCAGCATTACAATCATCAACACCAGTGCAACGAACTGTTATTAAGTATATAGCTTAGGCCTCTAAAGGTCAAATGTTTCCCTTCTGTATAGAGGCCCTGTTCTTTAAGCAGAGGCTTAAACTCAGAGCGTTAAAGTATTGGACTGAATCGACTTCATTCCACCTAAATATGGCTGTAGTGCTGTCGGAATGAGGATTGATCCATCCTGCTGCCAGCCGTTTTCAAGGATGGCGACAAGCGTTCGTCCGATAGCCAGAGCAGATCCATTCAGTGTGGCTACCGGTTGCGGTTTATCACTCTCTTCACGATAGCGAATCCCTGCACGGCGGCCCTGGAACTGGCCGAATGAAGAGCATGAAGAAATTTCGCGATAACACTGTTGGCTTGGTAGCCATACTTCCAAGTCATATGTCTTTTGCGCGGAGAAACCGATATCTGCACTACAGAGCTCTACCATACGGTAAGGCAGCTCCAGTGCTTGCAATATCGCTTCTGCATGAGCTGTGAGTTCTTCCAGCTCTGATAGTGCACGTTCAGCAGTGGTGATATGTACCAGCTCAACTTTATCGAACTGATGTTGCCTGATCATGCCACGCATATCTCGTCCTGCGCTGCCGGCTTCACGACGAAAACAAGGTGTATAAGCACAGTGGCGGCGGGGTAGGGAAGAAGCATCAAGAATTTGATCCTGATACAGATTGGTGACAGGCACTTCTGCGGTAGGAATAAGAAAAGCATCTTCGCCTTCAAGTTTATACAGATCGTCTTCAAATTTTGGTAGTTGGCCTGTACCTGTCATCGTTTTACGGTTCACGATGGCGGGCACCCAAACTTCGTCATAACCGTGTTTATCGACATGGGTGTCCAACATGAATTGCATTAAACCACGTTCGAGCCTTGCCGCAGCGCCTTTTAATACTGTGAAACGACTGCCAGCCAAGGTTGCGCCTGCTTCAAAGTCGAGGATGCCGAGATCAGTGCCGATATCCCAGTGGGCTGGTACTTCATCACTGCGTGGTGTGCCCCAGCGACGGATTTCAATATTATCATCTTCAGAACTGCCGCTAGGTACGGATTCATGCAATGGATTGGGGATTTCAAGCAAAGCAGCAGAGAATTGAGCATCAGCTTCTTTGGCTTGAGCTTCGATCTCTTTGACTTGGCGGGATGCATTACCCATGGCAGCAAGTTCGGCACTGGCATCTTCGCCAGCACCTTTCTTTTGGCCAATTAACTTGGAAACCTTGTTGCGTTCGGCCTGTAAGCTTTCTGCTTCAGCTTTTAATTCACGCTGTTTGATGTCGAGCGCTTGAGCTCGGCCCCATGGACTATTGGGTGCAACTACATCTGCGCCGCGACGTGCTAAGGCTGCGCTCATTTCATCAAATGAACGACGGATAGATTGACGATCAATCATTCTTCATTGGCTCCGTTATCTTCACTATTTTCTTCATCTATTTGTTCATGGATCAATTCATCTGCAAGTTTATGCACTGCATCAGACGATGGATCGATAGCAGAATCAGCAGTGATAACATCACTGTCTTCAATTTCTATCTCATCATCTTCTTGTTCAGCTACGCGGACAGCACCAATAACGTGCTCGCCCTTATTGCAGCCAATCAGTTTCACGCCTTGTGTGTTGCGACCAATGACTGAGACACCATTCATGCGGATGCGAACCAGACGACCAGTATCTGTCATCATCATGACTTCATCATCATCAGTAACGAGTAGGGCACCAATCATTTCACCGTTGCGGCCACCTGTTTTGAGGGTGAATACGCCTTGACCGCCACGCTTCTGGACGTTGTACTCGGAAACAGAGGTACGTTTACCAAACCCATTTTCAGATACAGCCAACAGTGTTGCATCATCAGATACCAAGGTCATTGATATTACTTTGCAGTCACCAGGTATACGCATGCCTGTCACACCACGGGTGCTACGTCCCATTGGGCGAGCATCTTTTTCGGAGAACCGAATGGCTTTACCACCGCTGGCGGCAAGCATGATATCCTGCTCACCATTGGAGACGACAACACCGATTAAGCCGTCATCATCATCGATATTAATAGCGATAATACCGTTGGCTCGGATATTCTGATATTCAGTTAGTTTCGTTTTCTTGATGACACCATTACTGGTCGCCATGATAATGAAGTGGCCTTCATCAAATTCGCGAATAGCCAGAGTAGCTGAAATCTTCTCATCCTTCTCAACCGGTAGTAAATTAACCAGGGCTTTGCCGCGCGCAGCACGCCCTGCCTGTGGTACTTCATAGACCTTTTTACGGAATACGCGGCCGCGGTCAGAGAAGAACAACAGATAATCATGCGTTGAAGCGACCATCATTTGTGCTACAAAATCTTCATCTTTGGTGGTCATGGCTGTTTTGCCCATGCCACCACGGCGTTGAGCGCGATACATCGATGTTGCATTGCGTTTAATGTAACCCTCATTGGAGATGGTAACGACCATATCTTCTTCAGTAATCAGGTCTTCTACAGATAACTCAGCAGTCATATCCATAATGATAGAGCGGCGTGGGTCACCATACTTATCGCGTACATATTCCAGCTCTTCAACGATGACTGCCATAAGCAGTTTTTCGTCGGCCAGAATAGCTTCTAATTCAGTAATAACCTTTTGTAGTTCATCGTACTCAGCCTGGATTTTATCGCGTTCGAGTCCAGTCAAACGATGCAGGCGCATGTCGAGAATAGCTTGTGCTTGTTTGTCAGACAGACCAAAGCGATCCATCAACCCTGCTTTTGCTTCTGCTGGTGTTTGGCTGGCACGAATTAATTTGATGACTTCATCAATGTGATCGAGAGCAATTAACAGGCCTTCCAAAATGTGGGCACGAGCTTGAGCTTTAGCCAGGTCAAACAGGCAACGGCGCGTGACCACCTGACGACGATGATCGAGGAAGTGCAATAGTAGTTCGCGAACACCACATAATTTAGGTTGGCCATCAACCAGTGCCAGTAAATTACAACCAAAATTACATTGTAACTGCGTATGTTTATAGAGATTGTTTAAGATAACTTCAGGAATCTCATTGCGCTTTAATTCAATGCAGATACGCATGCCATCACGATCAGATTCATCACGCAGATCAGAAATGCCTTCGAGCTTCTTATCGCGTACCAACTTAGCGATGTTTTCAATAAGATTGGCTTTGTTTACCTGATAAGGCAGTTCGTTAATGATCAATGCTTCACGTTTGCTGCGTGAGTTAATCTCGACGACTGCTTTGGCACGCATAGTGACAGAACCACGGCCTGTGGTGAACGCATCGCGGATGCCCTGACGACCATAAATGAAACCACCGGTAGGAAAATCAGGCCCAGGCATGATTTGCATCAGTTCATCATCATCAATGTTCGGGTCACCGACCAGTGCAATGGCTGCATTGATAGATTCGACGAGATTGTGAGGAGGAATATTGGTGGCCATACCAACAGCAATACCCTGCGAACCATTGACCAGTAGATTAGGGTATTTTGCAGGCATTACTTTGGGCTCTTTCAAAGACTCATCGTAGTTGGGGGCAAAGTCGACGGTGTTTTTGTCGATATCCGCTAATAGCTCAGCAGCCAACTTACTCATGCGTGCTTCGGTATAACGCATTGCGGCGGGAGAGTCTCCATCAACAGAGCCGAAGTTTCCTTGCCCATCAACGAGCAGATGACGCATGCTCCAAGGTTGTGCCATACGAACCATGGCATCATATACTGCTGTGTCGCCATGGGGATGGTATTTACCGATCACATCACCAACCACACGGGCGGATTTTTTAAAGGGTTTATCGTGGGTGCAACCTAGATCCTGCATGGCAAAGAGAATGCGTCGATGCACTGGTTTTAAACCATCGCGAGCATCGGGTAGGGCACGGCCAACAATTACGCTCATGGCATAATCGAGATAAGAGCGTTTCATCTCATCTTCAATCAATACTGGTGTGGCAGGGTTTATTAAGATTTCATCCATTGTTTAGCCTCTGGTGGTTACTTAAATGTTTTATCTTCGTACTATTAACAAATGTACGACTATCAAATGGTGCCCTCGACAGGAGTCGAACCTGTGGCCTACCCCTTAGGAGGGGGTCGCTCTATCCAGCTGAGCTACGAAGGCTAAAAAGTGTTCGAAGCATAGCGTTTCTGAATCATATCTGCACGTTAATTATGTATGTTTTTTTAGTTCAAAAACGATTCAGTTTTACGTTTCTCTAATGCTTATTCGACATGCATTAAACTTTGAACTTTAATGTCATTTAATGCGTTTTTGCCGTTCAAAAAAGATAGCTCAATGACAAACAGACAGGCATCCACTTCAGCACCAAGTTTGTTGATAAGTTCAACTGTTGCAGCGGCAGTACCACCGGTGGCAAGCAGATCATCGACAATGACAACCTTATGCCCAGTACTCAATGCATCGCGATGAATTTCCAGCCTATCCATGCCATATTCCAACTCATATTCTACGCTGTGCACTTCTGCGGGAAGTTTTCCCGGTTTGCGTACAGTCACTAGCCCTAAACCTAATTTTTGCGCCAATGCTGCACCAAAAATAAAACCGCGAGATTCAATGCCAACGATGGCATCAATATCGGGGCCGACGAGTTCAGCGAGTTCAGATACCACTGCAGAAAATGCAGGTCCGTTGGCCACCAGTGGCGCGATATCTTTGAAGATGATGCCGGGCTTGGGGAAGTCGGGCACATCACGAATACACGCTTGCCACGCTTGTGTTGTGCTGTTTTCCGGTAAATCTCTCATTTACAGTATCTCCTCAAGACTAATATCTTCGCGTTTGACCATTAAACGTAATTTTTTCAAAGCTTTAACCTGGATTTGTCGAATGCGTTCACGTGTTACATTCATATGTTTACCGATCTCTTCCAGGGTTTGTACTTCACCAAATCCACCTAAACCATAACGCATGCGTACGACTTCACGTTCCTGATCAGTCAGCCTGTTCATCCACTCTTCCAAGGTGGCATTGCGTCGCTCTGTCTCCAGGTGTTGGCTCGGTGAATCAGCCTGTTCATCGGCAGTGACTTCGTAAATTGAAATGCCATCATCACCAAAGCCGATCTCATCGGCGCTTTCAGTGCGTACAGTTGTGCGCATCAGTGTATGTACCCGTTCAACAGAGATATTCATCTGCTCGGCAATCTCTTGCTCGCTTGGTTCGCGTCCTAACAGGGCCCTGACCTCATTCACATGTTTTGTAATGCTATTGAGTTCTTTCGTCACATGTACCGGTACTCTGATTGTACGGGCCTGATTCATGATAGCGCGCTCTACCGATTGTCGAATCCACCATGTTGCATAAGTTGAAAAACGACAGCCATGCACAGCATCAAATTTTTCAACAGCACGCATCAGGCCGACATTGCCTTCTTCGATAAGGTCAGCCAGTGCCATGCCTCTGTTCAGATAACGACGGGATATTTTGACCACCAGACGTAAATTGGTTTGAATCATATGGTGCCTGGCCGCTTCGTCACCATCGGCAATGCGCTTTGAGAGTTCGATCTCTTCATCTGCTGTCAGTAGTTCATAGCGGGAAATATCGCGCATATAGACAGCCATTGACTCGACATTATGAGAACTAGCCATGAGCTAATCTTTTGCTGCAGCATCTTTTTAAATGAATAAACATGTCGGTCAAAGTTTCTACTATCTTATCTGCGAGGTAAATAGGCAATTGGATTGACCGGAGTACTGCCTTGGCGTACTTCAAAGTGCAGATGTGGACCGGTGGATCTTCCGGTATGTCCTACCCTTGCAATAATGTCACCTCTCTTCACTTTTTTACCTTTGCGAACCAGGTTCCGTTGGTTGTGACCATAAGCGGTAAATAGACCTTTACCGTGTCGAATAATAATCAATTTCCCATAACCACTTAATCGCGAATCAGAATAGACCACTATGCCGCTGGCAGCAGCGCGCACAGGCGCTCCTTCTTTGGCACCAATATCAATACCATCATGCATGCGACTTCCGCGTCGACCGAATTTACTGGTGACGGGGGCAATAACGGGCCAAATTAATTTACTTTTAGAGCCACTGGATCTGTTCTTCGGCGAGGATTTGACAACTTTTTTATAGCTCTTTTTAGGCGGTGCTTTTTTTGCTCTGGGTACGGCTTTTTTTACTTTAGCGCGCGGCTTGTTTTTCTTACTGCTCCAGTTATTTTTTTTGGGTGCTTGCCTGTCAATATAGAGGCGCTGTCCAATGTAAACACTGTAGGGGTAGGGGATGTTGTTGCGTTTGGCGATAAGTTTATAATCAACATCGAACATGTTGCCGATAGAGTAGAGTGTATCCTTGGCTCGGACATAGCGGATGACGGCTTTATTAGATCTGTTTTTTTTAACACTGCTTTTTGCTAGCTTTTTTTGCGGATGCTTCTTTACTTGTTTGTTTTTGTGCGCGTTAGGTGGATTATAGCCTGGCGTAGGAGTGCTGATGCAAGCGCCAAGTGCTAGCAGCATGATAAGACAACATAGGCGGGCTATTACAGCCACAATAGGGCAAATCCACCAATAACAGCAGCGGCAACAGCGATAGTTAACCACTCAAAATGCTGTTCCACTAAAGCACGCAAACGATCTCCACCCCAGCGTAAAAGGGCCGCTACAAGGTAGAAGCGCGCTCCTCTGGAGATCAGAGAAGCGATTATAAATGCAGGGAAGGATAAACCAAAAGCACCGGCAGCAATGGTGACAACTTTAAATGGGATAGGGGAGAAGCCCGCCAGTAAAACTATTGCCACGCCATATTCGACAAACCAGCTCTGCACATGTTCAAATTTTTCCATGGCGTGATAAAATTCGATGATAGGTTGTGCAACAGTAGCGAATAAAAACATGCCAATGGCATAACCAATCATGGCACCAACAACAGAACCAGCGGTTGCCAGTGCTGCAAATTTAAACGCCGAGAGAGGGCGACCCAAAGCCAAAACGATTAATAGAATATCCGGCGGAATAGGGAAAACCGATGCCTCAATGACTGCAATAGCAAACAGAGCACGGCCTGCAAATGGATGTTTAGCCCAGGATAAGGTCCAGTGATAGCAGCGTCGCAACCATGATTCACGCTTCGGCTGTATGGCTTCTTTAGTGATGATGTACTCCTTCTAACAGTGGTACAAATGTGCATGCATCAAAATATTGTTCTGTGTAGCCGCGGCTGTTTTTTTGTCGGCGTACTAAACGGTGCTGTCCTGCGCCTCCTTCCGGAAAGAGCAGGAATCCACCAGGTTTGAGCTGCTGCAACCATATATCCGAAGCAAAGCCACCGGCAGTGACAATAATTGCATCAAAGGGTGCATATTCTTCCCAGCCCATCAGTCCATCACCACATTTAAGCATGACGTTGGCATGGCGTGCGGTACGCAGGTTTTGACGTGCGCGTTCATGTAAGGCGCGGATGCGTTCGATACTGTAAACTCTACGGCACATACGTGATAAAACAGCTGTCTGATAACCGCAACCGGTACCAATTTCGAGAACACGCTCAGCTCCTTTTAATTCCAGTAGCTGGGTCATGCGTGCAACCATATAGGGCTGGCTGATGGTTTGGCCGCAACCAATGGGCAAAGCGCAATCATGATAGGCGCGGGCAGCAAGAGCCGGATCGACAAACATATGACGTGGAACAGAAGACATAGTTGCCAACACCCGCTCATCATTAATGCCTCTGGCGATGAGTTGATCGTTGATCATGCGTTTCCGTGGCCGATCCAATGCAGGTGTTGTTATCTCTGGTATCAGAGGGTGTGTCACAACGATGTTCCTCCTGCTTACGTGTCATCTTTCCGTACGGTCATTGGACTGTCCGGTTCGAAAAGACGTGTCTTGTGTGTGTTTGGGATGAATAATGAGAAAGACGCTTCCTGTTTATGAGAATCATTCTAACCCTTTTCAATAGCGCGGAAGTATCACATCGTAGTATCAGCCCTGCAAGCAGCCCAGTGAACAGAGCTGATCTGAGTTGCACTGCTTGTTAGAATGAGTAAAGAATCTTGGGGTGTTTATGTGATGGAAGGCCAGCTGTTGCTTGAGCTTAGAAACTGAATCCAGGCTTCGGCAGGGCGCTGATAGTGAGAGAGTTGTTGATCAAGGACGCTGAGGTCGGCATCGGATATGTCATTGGCTGCAGAGGTGCGTTGTTTGATTTGGCTTCTTAATTGGGATTCCTTGATCTCCAGCCAGAAAAAATGAAGCGGTACATCGCATTGCTGTGCCAGTTCAAAAGCTTGTTTGCGGTTGTCGGGATGTAGAAATGTGGCATCCAGTATGACAGAAAAACCGGCTTCAAGTGCTGTACGAGCAGCATTGAACATGGTGCTGAATGTGATGCGATGCATCTCATCGCTATATAACTCTAAAACAGGGTAGTCGCTGGCGATGCGTTTGCGGGTGGCATCACTACGAATGATGATGGCATGCTCTTTGCCACAAGCAAGCAGGGCGAGATGACTTTTACCACTGCCGGAGAGGCCGCCAACAACGAATAAGCGTGCCCGTTTTTTTATGGTGTAGGTAGAAGCAAGATCGAAATAGTGTTTCGCTTCTTCAAATTGTTGTTGCCGTTTATCTTTGTCGGATAGCTCAATGGCAAGCAAGCTGCAGACCTTGCCACGAACTGTGGCACGGTAGAATAGATAGAGCTTTAAGAGGGTGAGACCAGAATAGTCATTTGTCTGCTCCAGATAGCGGGATAGAAAGCGAAACCCAAGATCGGGGCGATGGTGTGCATCGCAGTCCATGATAAGAAATGCAATATCATTTATTGTATCAATAATACGATATTCATCATTGAATTCGATGCAGTCAAAAATGGTGGGGCTGTTATGGATTAATGTGACGTTCTTCAGATGCAGATCACCATGGCAGGGGCGAATAAAGCCATCGCGCTGCCTTTTTAGCAGCCTTTCATGATGGATCTGTAAACTCTCTGTAGCGAAAGCCTCAAGCGCTGCGATGGTATTTGCATGTAGAATTTCTCCAGTATGTTCTCTGGCTATATCAAGATTAGTTTGGATGTGCTCGGCAAGGAGTGAGGGTTGGCCGAACTGCACGGTGCTCTGCTGTTGAGCATGGAAAACAGCCGTGCTGAGTGCCAGCTGATCCATCCATGCAGGATCGAATTGATTGTTATCTAATTGCTGCTCAAATAGACCGGATTGATTGAACTGGCGCATTTTCAGACAGTAATCGACGACTTCCCCAGAGCCGTTTATATTATAATGCTGGCCTTGCTTGCATAGTGGTAGAACATCTAAATAAACATCATCAGTCAGGCGTCGATTGAGGCTGAGCTCCTGTTCACAATAATAGTGTCGTTTGCTCAGGGTGGAAAAATTCAGGAATCCCAAATCCAATGGTTTTTTTAGTTTGTAAGCATAACCACCGGTAAGAAAGACCCAAGAGATATGTGTTTGAATCATTGTGATTGTCTCAACGGGATGAGGGTAAGTATCAGGCTTGAATAGCGCCTGAATGTGTAGGGGAAGGTCGAATTTTTTCATGGCTGTAGCATAGTATAAAGCAAAACAGCTATTTACGAAATATCATGAAATGCCGCAGGCAAAAAGTATGGCAACAGGATTATACCGGTCTATCCCATCCATCTGCTTAAATGAAAAACAGGAGTGATGTTGTTGGAGCCAACTAATTACTACTCAATCATTTTTCTATATGTATTATCGGCACCTATTAAATATAGACGTAGTGGCAATAAGATTGTCATCTGGGATTTAATGTTGGAGAGGGTATATGCTGAATAAAGTCATGTTAATTGGTAATTTAGGTGCTGATCCGGAAACGCGATTCACGCAAGATGGTACATGTGTGTGTAATCTTCGTCTGGCCACGACTGAGAAATTTAAAGGTCGTGATGGTAATCAGCAGGAAAAAACCGAATGGCATCGCATCGTGTTATGGGGGCGTTTGGGTGAAATCTGCAACCAGTATCTGAGTAAAGGCTCCCGCGTGTATATCGAAGGCAAGATCGAAACACGCAAATGGACCAACAAAGATGGGCAGGATCAATACACGACAGAAATTCGTGGTTCAGAAATGAAAATGCTTGGTGGTGGTTCCAGTCAGGGCGGTGGTTCTTCTAATCAAGGTGGCGGCTTCCCTCGTCAGGGTGGTAATCAGGGCGGCAATCAAGGTGGCGGTTTCCCAAATCAGGGTGGCAACCAGGGCGGCGGATATTCTAATCAGGGTGGTGGTTCTGCACCGAAGAAAAACAACGACCCGTTTGCCAGTGGTCCAGACTTTGGTGATATTCCTGTGGATGATGATATTCCATTTTGAGGAGCACCAAAACATAAATGAATCTAAAAGGCCCGCATTCGCGGGCCTTTTTCTTTTGCTGAGGAGTAGTTTTATTAGGGGGGATTTTTTGTGACTGACCTAAACCGGCCCAAACTGTGTGAAAACAGCGGTCAGGCTTTCAATCACACATTCGACCAGCGTTAAGCCAACAAAGCATTCATTTTCTGTGTTGCCTGTTTCAAATTGGTCTGCGAAGCAGTTTGGGGGATTCCTTACCCAATATTGCCGATTTCAGGCAGGTAAAGATCCGATAAGAAGCTTAGGTTCGTAATGCCTGAACCAGTTCCCGAACTTCCATCATGTTGATGACCCGTTTCAGGTTGTAAGCAAGCACATGCAAGCTCATTTCCGCACTGACCCGATCAATCGTTCTTGTCAGAAAGTGAGTTGCCCCCATCCATGCTTTGATCGTTCCAAAGGGG
>JAJFLH010000027.1 GCA_021772775.1 Mariprofundus sp.
ATGTCCAGAGCTGCAGCGGATGCAACTGCAATGCCATATGTCTGCATATCATACAGTACATTCTTAGGGCTACCGCCTGGGAATACGCGATCCCAAATTGCAGCAATAGGGTGAGCCGCAATTGGCATGTTGATGTTGGCATTCACATAATAGATACGAACACGTTCACCCGGTTTGGATTGTAGTACGCCACCGGTTGATTTTGGATCGTGTACGGGATCGTATTTGAATGGTTTGCCGTTAATCAGTGCATTGGTCCAGCCTTTGTTTTCCAGCAGGTCGGCGACGGAAGATCCCGCAGGGAAGAGCTGTGACTGAATCAATACATATTCGCGATCAGGTTTAGGGAATTGTTTAGTATATTTCTTGGGATCAACAATGATTACGCCATACATTCCGCGCGCAATATGTTCAACCATTGCGCTTGCACCACAGTGATACATATAGATACCGGCACGTTTAGGTGTGAATTTAAAGTGCTTGCTTGAACCCGGTTTGACCGGTGCGAACTCTTCTAACACATGTACTTCAGCGGCGTGAAAATCCATGGAGTGAGAGTTTTTGTTTTTCTTAGGATTGATCAGAGTGAAGTCCACGGTGTCACCCTCTGTAACACGTACAACTTTACCTGGAATTGCACCATCAAAGGTCCATGCTGGATATTTGTCACCGGCATTGTTGATGACGACTTCGTTTTCCATGGCAGTCATGGTGACAGCAACCGTTTTAGCGAGTGCTGCTGGAACGCTTACACCGACAACAATAGCTGCTGCGGCACATGAGATCATGCTTGTTTTTAATAGATTCATATGTTTGTTCTCCTCTCTGTTTTTTGTATGCCCGTAGGCGGTGTGGATTCACTTTATTTTACGTGTGAATCAATTGCTAATGCTCGCGCGCGAGTCATTTGGTTTGGTTGTCGCACTGACATAGCTTGCGAAGATGTTTAACGAGATCATCGATCTCATTGTCTGTAAGTGTATCTGCCCAAGGGGGCATGAGAGATGACTTGCTTATGGCAAGCCCACCCTCTTTAATCACTTTAAACAGCTCGCTGTCGGTGCGGGTGCTCATCGCTTTTGTATCAGTGTGATCTCGTGGCTGTACAGACATGTCCTGAATATTCAGCCCCATACCTTGACCGGCCATGCCATGACACTGCATACAGTAGGTACGGTAATTATCTTTTGCAGATTCGGCACTTGCGCTGCTTATCTGTAGCAGGGATGTCATGATCAGTATGATTATAAAGCAGCAGTTATTCATTGTAGCTCTTCTTGGATAGATTGATCATATAATTCACCAGCTTTTGTATATTATTATCTGGCAGGTGAGCATTGGGCATCCAAACCTTGGTATCCCATGCTTGGGGGCTGCGGATATAGCTTAACATGAATTCCGCTTTTAGACGCGTACCAGCTGTATAAACCTCAGGGCCAGACAAACCTCCAAAGCCGGGTTCGATCTGATGGCAGGCCATGCAGCCGTAAATTTTATCAAACATCATTTCGCCAAGAGGCCCTGGGGATAGTTTCGGATCATGTTTTTCATTCTGAATAAGTGATCTGTTCTCTTTGAGAGTGGCAAGGGTAGCTGCAATGCTCTTGGCATCACTGCTATTGAGTTGGAGGTGTTGTGATAAGCTGGATGTATCAACCATGTTTCGTTTTGGGCCGGGTTTAATGTGGTTCATATAGAACATACCAGCCGGGCGTATGCGTTTTGGATTTTGCAACCATGTTTCAAGCCATTCCTGGCGATATTTATTGCCTGCATAAAATAGATCAGGCCCTTTACGTTGCCAGAGCGCAGCCAGTGTACTCGGTGCAGGGCCTGTTAATGCGTGACAAGAAGAGCAGTTGTGTTTGTTTAACAGATCCAGGTCACCGGCATGGGCGGGGCTTGCTGTGACAAGGCTGAATAGTGCCAGAGTTAGCAGTAGCCATTTACCCAATGGAGTTGTCATATTTAGGCTATTCATTTTTCAAGTTTGTTCTTGATATATGCAAAATATAACCCCTATAAAGAATATTTAGAATGCATTATTTCATAAGGCATATTAAGAATGTATCTTATGCTTCTGTCAAGTTTGGTGCGGCAAATTGTCGCACTCAGGTGGCTAAAAAAGCATATTGCGGAGGGCTATTCGTTCATCGGCCATCGTTTGCCATGGGAGGTTGAGAAGGCGTTATCACCTTTCCCAGTACTAGTCGGAGCACAATTCTTGATGTATAAAGTGAAGTAGTCGTCCAAAACCGACAGGTACTTGAGAGTCAGTCAGTTTCTTTCTTCTGGAGGCTATTTTGTGATGTCCACATATTTTGGTGAATTATAACTCGTGCCCGATACTTAAGCATTTTTCCGAGGTGTTCACAGCAATTTGAGCCAAATTAATGCGAGTGCCGGGCAAATAAAGGTAGAAGCTGGCGTGGGCCATGCAGAAGGTAGAGTACCAACAGTAGGTGCTTTAGGCGACGCAGGTGCTGTCGCCGAGTAGATTTTTCTCATAGTCCGTTAGAGAGCGTTGCTTCCATCTACTGAGCTAGAGATTAACTTGAACGGTGTAGATGAAGTACGATGGTAATACCTCCGAAAAGCCATATGCCTTGGTATGCACCGACGCGCGCTAAGGGTAAGTTGCTTAAAAGTCCGACAATACACTGATAATAATTGGGGTGTCCCCAATTGAAATAATAAGCTGCGACAATTCGCCGCGCGACAATTTGCCTAATTTTAATAGCACTATTTTCTCATACGCTTCGTAGCCAGTTTTTGATGGAGAGGTGAGCTTTGGAGTTAACCACGCTGATAGAAAAAGGTGGGCCGGTGATGTGGGTGCTGATTGGCTACTCTGTTGTAGCCGTCACCATAGTGCTGGAGCGGCTCATTCAATTGCAGCTGCTACCAAGTGTGAGCAGTGATTTTGATGCGTTATATCAGGTCAATGGTAAACGTATGTCTCCGGAATCAGCAATTGCCATTGGTGTGAAGCAGGCTGCATCTGAGGGAGTAAAAGATCTGGCGCGTGTTGCATCTCGTATTGGCAGTGATCAGTTGGCTCGAATGGAGAGTGGATTACGCACACTAGCGTGGCTGGGTAATACAGCGCCATTATTGGGCTTATTCGGGACTATTACAGGTATGATAAAAGCTTTTCAGGTGATTGAGAGTGCTGGTGGTAAAGTGGATGCGATGGTGCTTGCAGGAGGTATCTGGGAGGCGATGGTGACCACTGGTGCAGGGTTGGCCGTTGCGATCCCTGTACTGTTTCTTCTGCATTTCCTGGAGGGGTTGGTGGATCGTCGCGCCAAGTCGATGCAGCGGGTGGCATCGATGGTGATTGAGAAGCTGCCACATGCGCCAGAGAACAGTGTGAATGACCAGATTAAACACGGGAGAAGTCTGGCCCATGCAATTTGAGGGTACACGCCGAAGTGGTCAGGCTCCCAATCTGACACCGCTAATCGACATTGTTTTCCTGCTGCTGGTATTTTTTATGCTCACAGCTCACTTCGTTAAAGACGAAGGGATCCCCATTGAGCTGCCGGAAGCCCTTAGTGCGATCTCACTTGAAGATAAGCAACCACTTGAAATTGCGATCACAGGATCCGGCATGATCAGCATAGCAGGAGAGCAGGTTTCAGCTAATGCACTATCCAAGCAGCTCTCCGCACTACTTGCCAAAAGAGATGAGAAGCGGGTGGTGATTCGCGGCGATAGCGAGGTGAGCCTAGGTATCTCAGTGAAGCTTATTGATGCTGCTCGTCAGGCTGGAGCAAGCGGAGTAGATATTGTGACAGAGCAGCCAGATAGATCTTAAAGTGAGTGCAAATGTTTTGTCATCAGATCCAAGCTTTCACTTCCCAATGCGTTATGGGGCGTTTGCCGTGTCGCTGCTATTACATGGTTTGATCTTTGCAGATTATGGAGGACAAGTAGCTGCAATGTCACCGCAACCGATTCAATCAGTAACACGTTTGAGTTTTCTTGCTCCCCCACCTGAAGCTGTCGTGGTTCCTGAAGTGATTGAGCCGGTGATTCCTGAGCTGCAACCGGAAACGCTGGAAATCAAGCCGGTAGAGAAAGTAGAGCATAAAGTTGTGAAAAAAAAGGCTAAAGAGATGGTGGTTGAGCCGGTTCAGGCAGTGGTTCAAGAAGTGCTTCAGGAGCAGCTCATTCAACCGGATCCTGTGGCAGTCGTGGCGCAGGCAGTAGCTGTTTCTGCTGTGCAACCACAAGTTGATGAAGGGTTGATCAAGCGTGAAACAGAACGCTATCTGACTGAAGTGATGGCTCATATTGAAAAGCATAAATGGTATCCAAAGGCGGCCAGGCGCAGAGGTGTTGAAGGCGAGGTACATGTCCGTTTTGTCTTGCATCATGATGGGTCTACGGAAGGACTTCGTGTGGAAAGTGGGCCTTCAATGCTCGTGGCTGCAGCCAGAAAGGCAGTTGAGAAGGCGATGCCAATGCCTTCCCCTCCGGCTGGTGTTCATTGCCCGCTGGAGTGCGAATTCCGAATGCGTTTCAACCTGAATGCATCCTGAAGGTGAAGATATCAAAGAGTGGGAGAAGAGATGAATCCAAAAACAAAAAGCAGTGTGACAGGGGCATTGGGTCTGTCCGTCCTGTTGATGATGCCAAGTATAAGCAGTGCCGCAGATATGGGACTTATGCAGGTGGACTCGACTACGATTGATGATCGTTTTGAATCCAAGCGCGGGGAGCCCTCCAATATATCGGTGATATCCGGAACAAAGGTGGAGAAGGCCCATGCCGAAAATATCAAACAGATTCTCGATGCGATTCCTGGTGTCACAGCGGAACTGCAGAGCCAAGACTCGTTAAAAATCCATATTCGAGGTGTGGAAAATCAACGCTTTATGGGTGAAAAGCCGGGTGTCGCTGTGGTCATTGATGGGGTGCCGGTATTCGAGCGCACGGGCCGGGTGAATATCAATATGGATGACATCGAGTCGATCAAGGTGATTAAGGGCGGAGCCTCTTATCTCTTTGGTGATGATGCTTTGGCCGGAGCGGTGATTATTACCACCAAACGAGGTGCTAAAATGGCTGGAGGGCAGGTTTCAGGAGAAGCAGGCAGCTTTGGTTCCGCGCGTGGTTTGGCACGAGCAGGATTTGCTGGTGATTCTGTTTCAGGGCATGTGCAGCTCAGTCGCCGGGAAGCGAATAGTTATTATTTTCAAGGAGGCTACAAAGCCGATTATTTGAATGGAAAATTGCAAGGCTATCTATCAGATACGAGTGATCTCACCTTCGGCTGGGAGGTGGCCAAGCGCTTCAAGGATAGTCACGGCACGGTAACAGGTGTTACGCAGGCAGCGCTTGATTCGACCAGTGTGGCTGGCCGTGATTACGCTCGAAACTATAACGTGGATCTTGGTAAATATTACCTCACCTATGCCAACGATATTTCGGAAAGCAGTAACCTGATGCTCAACCTTTACCAGTTTGGTGATCATACAAACTTCTGGACGGCCCCGATTCGCACCGATGTGAACCGTTTACCGGTTATCGATGTGAATGCGTACCAGAACAGTAATGACTACAAACAGACTCAGCGTGGTGTGAAGGGTGAATGGCGTAATGGTGGAGAAAGACTCGCCTGGATGAGTGCATTTGATTTGCGCGATAATAGTTATAAAAACAAGGTTTCTATCCTGCAGGACTTTCGAGTCAGTGCATTCAGTCCAATCACAACAGCAGGAACAGTCATAGCTGATAATAAAACGAAAGAGCGCATGTATGCCGCCTACGGAGAGTTAAAGTTCAGTCTGACTGATGCGCTTACTGCGACATTGAACGGGCGCTATGATCACATCAAGCTCAGTTATGAAGATTATTTGCCAGCAGCTCCGGCCGCGAGTCTTTCCAAAAGTTTCAATGTGGGTTCATGGCGTGGAGGTATCAATTATGACTTCAACGATTCAGTTTCATTGTACTCTAATGTTTCGACTGGTTTCCGTGCTCCAACGATTAATCAGCTCTTTGCGGGCACGATTACGCTAAATGGCAATGTTGCAGCCAATCCCAATCTAAAACCTGAGCAAGCCTATAACTATGAAATTGGGTTGCGCGGCAGGCTAGATGTCGTTGGTGGCGTTGAATGGGATATCGCTGCATTCCAAATAGACCGCAAGAATTTTATTCTCAATGTGGCAGGTCAATATGCTAATCCGCTCAGAGGTGTTACGGATCAATATCAGAATATTGGTGGTAGTCGTAACCGTGGTGTCGAATTGGCTGTGAAGAGCGATCAGGATCAGATGTTTTCGATGGATGTCGCTTACACATTCCTGGATGCGAAATTCACCCAGTATGACAATTTTAACCTGCTGCTTGGTAACCGGTTCAGTCCGGCACCGGGCGCGAGTACCATCGTTCCCTACAATAATAGTGGTAATGTCGTGCCACGCGTACCCAAACACAAACTTTTCCTGGCTGCGCGCCTGAAACCATTTTCCGGTTTTACGCTGACCGGTGAAATGAATGCCCAAGGGTCCTATTTTGCTGATGAGATCAATCAGGAAAAGATAGGTGGTCATGCACTGTTTGATCTGATCGCCAACTATGATTTTGCTACCGGAGCCAATAATAGGGTGAAGTGGGCACTGTTTACGCGCATGGATAATGTGCTGGATAGGCAAGTCTACAACACGGCTCGCGGCTATACCGACAGCAATGGCGACTTTATCTACAACGCCGAAGACCTCTCTATCGTGGTCAATCCCGGACGAAGCTGGAGCGCCGGTATATCGGCAACATTTTAATGCAAGTTAAATCAATGGAGAAGTATATGAATAAACATCTAATTATAGCCACTGCAGCTATGTTGCTTGCCATGCCAACACAGGCTACAGCAACAGATAGAGCTGTCAGCTCTTATTCGACAGAGGGCAAGGTATCTACAAGTTATAAAACATCGAGCCATTACAAGATACCGGGAACAAGTCCGAGCTATATTCGTAATATTTTGAAAAAAGCAGCTCGAATTGGCTTGACCGATAAGCAGTTCAAAGAGCTTGGTGGCTTGCTGGTTGAGGCGGAAACAGGAGCTGCAGAAGCGCATGCGCAGGCAGAGCTTACCGTGGCCAAATTCCGGACTCGGCTGCACAGTGGTCATTTAAGTGACAAGGAGATTCATACATACACTTCACGTATGGGTGAGCTTCGATCTGCTAAATTGCAGGCCAACTTGATGGCATCGGTGAGAGCTTCACGTCTACTGACTGCTGAGCAGAAATCAAAACTGTATGCCGGAAAAAAGTCAGTGGGCTTTAAAAAGTGAAAGCTGGAGTATGGATGGGGGCCACGCTTGTCGTGGCTCTCTTCAGCTTCACTGCGCAAGCCGCAATGGTCTGGTCACCAGTGCCTGTGGAGAAGGGGCATGGTGGTCATGATCGTCGTGCAGGCAAGTCCTATCTGCTAGAGAACGGTGATGGAGCGAATCTTCACCTCATCAGTCCGAAGCTTGAATCAAAAGAGATTAGTGCAATATCAGGTCGGGTAAGTGTAAAACCGATGGGCATGGATAATTACCATGCTTTAGTCGCGATCAGAAATATTGATCACAGACACGAATCTGCCATTCGTTACGTCTACATGTTCGGTAAACCGTCGAAAGAGTCGCCTTCGCGTTTGATGGGGTATGAAAAATCGGCTCTGGAGATTGAACCTGCTCCGTATGCCAGAGAGCACTGGCGTTATTACTCCAGTACAGATGCTCAATTCATCATTCGCTTTAAAGGTGAAGTGATCGCAGGTGCTGAAGTAATCATGCAGACATCCAATGGAACACGAAGCACTTTTACCAGTGATGCTGAAGGGCGACTGACTGTGCCGCTTCCTGAAGACTTTTCTGACGTGAAGGCGGGGCGCAGGGCAAACCGTGCCGCCGAATTTATGCTGACTACAGAGCGTGAGGATGGTGCTGATATCTACATCACTTCGTTCTCAGCCGGATATCACGTTAACCCGAACCACTGGCAGTCCACAGAGCTTGCTCTTGCAGTCGTTGCTGGAGGCATGCTGCTTGGTGGGTTGATCACCTGGCGTAGTCGTCGCCGTAAGGAGAAATAATATGCCTGTCTGGAAAAATCTTTCAGTGATCCGAAAAGTGGTGCAGCTGCTGGCGTTTCTGTTCCTGGTTTACGGGTCGGTATTTGTTGGGTTCTATTCGGCGGATAAATTATCTGGCGCTTTTCCAGTGCTCGCCTGTGCATATGATGCCAAAACAGCGGATTACTGTGTTCTGATTCCGCTGCAGCATCAATTCGGGCATCGCTTGGGGCCGGCACTTTCAGCGGGGATGTTCAGTTTCAGTCTGATCCTGCCTATTCTCACGACACTGGGTACATTCCTGATTCTATTTGTAGTGCTGAACAAGGCATTTTGTGGCTGGCTCTGCCCTCTCGGATTTTTCCAGGAGGTGCTTGGCATGATTGGGCAGAAGCTTCGCTTAAAGCGCACTGAGTCGCTGGATCCGGAACTGCTTGATCGTATAAGGCCAGCCAAATGGCTGATGTTGGGACTGTTGGTAGTGCTCTTCCCTCTGGCATCGGGACTTGGTTTTGTTGGCAGTGAACTGGGGGATCCATTCTGTAAGATTTGTCCGAGCCGAATTCTCACTTCACTGGCTGCGGGCCAGTTGAATCAGCTCTATATCGATACATCTTCGCTCGGCTATATGATTCTGTCGATCCTTGCCGATACACTGTTTGGCCTGATTCTGGTTCTCTCACTCACCATGCGCCAGCCATTTTGCCGTATATGCCCATTGCTAGCGATGCATGCGTTGTTCAGAAAAGTTGGTTTGGTAAAGCTGGTGAAAAACTATACAAGCCGTTGTGATAAGTGTGGTCTATGTGCGAAGGCTTGTCCGATGGATATTCGTGAGATTCATACATCCAAAGAGAAAGATATTCTCTTTCCTGACTGCACACTGTGCGGCCGCTGTGTGGAGTTCTGCCCTGATAAAGGAGTGATGGCATTGAAGTACGTCGTGATTCCTATCAAGGTCTCTGATCCGCAATATTTCAAAGAACGTAACAGAGCACAGAAGAAGTGGGAGGGTAAACAGAAACCATCCCGTCGTGTGAAAAAGGCTTCGTGATGGAGGTTCTTTTCTCATCCATGTTGGCTACATTTATCATCGGCCTCTCATTCGGGGCTGGTGCATGCATGTTTACCTGTATTCCAACGCTCGGAGTCATGTTGTTGGCTCAGGATATTGATGCCAAAGAGACGTCACTGCAAACGCTGCGCTTTAATATTGGGCGAATGAGTGCCTATGCACTACTTGCAGCTGTTTCCGGGTTGCTTGGTGCTTCACTGGTAGGGTTTCTCGATCTGAATTACGCTAATCTCATTTTTGCCGCGATGCTGCTCTTCTCTGCCATTCTCTTATGGCGCAAAGGTAAGGTGGTTGGCTGCTCCTCAATGGGCCAGAAAAAGAGATTTAGAGCAGGCCTGCTTGGGATGGGGTTTGCTATGGGACTTCGGCCATGTGCACCTCTTGCCGGTGTTATGGCTGCATCGGCTTTAACGGGTTCAGCCTCATATGGTCTGTTACTTGGCCTCTCTTTTGGGGCCGGTGCAATTGTGATTCCACAGCTTGTATTTGGATATGGGTTAGGAAGCGCTGGCAAAGAGTTGCGTTCACAGCTGCGCGATAAGCAGCAGCAGTTGGCAAGGATAGGAGCTTCTGTGTTGGCTATCGTGGGTGTCGGGGTCGGCGGCGGTTGGATATCTCTGTAGTGGAATAAGGTTTTTTTCTGTTAACTACTTAGTTCAGATACATTTACCGCAGAGGGCGCAGAAGAAAGATAAATAGCAGACCTTTAAAAGTTTATTGGTGAAGAATTTTTTATTTCCAATGTATTCTCATCTTCTCCGGCCAGGTCATCCGTTTCTATGGTTCCACTCTGCGTCCTTTGCGGTGAAAATACTTTGAACTTGATTGTTATCAGCTCTGAATAGTTACGTTTTCTAACCCCAATAGTTTGAACGGCTTTTTTCTTCATCAGCCATGATCTGCCATTTATACTGATCAATGCCAGCTTGTGCTTTTGATGGATCTGGCGGAGGTAGTATTACTGCCTCTTGTTGTGCAATTGAAGCGGAAGTAGGCGGCCTCAACGGAGTCGCGATTGCCATAGGGGCTTGTATATCTGGAGGAGTTGGTGTTTTAGGGGGGCTTTTTGAAGGGGCTAAGGTTGCCATTACGTGTTCACTGATATCTTTGCCCGTGGTGGAATCTACAAACACATTAGCGACGGCAGAAACCAGGCTGGAAACAAGGTTACCAACGATGCCGCCATAGAGGGTATCGCCAGCAATGCGGGGGGCATAACCCATTTCGTCGCCAGTGATCTTTCGATAAATCGTAGAGATGATGGGAATGTGTTGTAGGGGGTTGATGGCATCAACAATATCCCAAAAACTAAATGAGCTATTTTCCCATACGCCGGGTGATTTTGTGGCCTCATTTTTCAGAGGTTGGGCGGGAACAGGATCAGCCACAGGATTGGCAGCCAGAGACGGCTTGTTGGCGGCCCTGATGGGAGCGAAGGTTCCGACGTTATGGGGTACGACTTGCATGACCATTAACTCGCAAAGGCTATGCCATAATATAACTACTTATATTTCAGTACATTATGTGACCGATTCATAAAATGTACGGAAACATTTTCCTGTTTGCGGTAGATCTTACCTCTTATCTTTAAACAGCAACCATAACCACAACACTCCGGCGGCAATCATGGTGGATGATAATAACATGCCCATGGTGACAGGGCCGAATAGAAATCCGAGTTGTGCGTCGGGCTGGCGGAAGTTTTCGCAGATGATGCGGGCAATGGCGTAACCAATTAGAAAGATTGCAACACGGGCACCGGCTGGCCACTGTTTACCGCGCAATGACCACATAATGATGAACAGGAGCAAGCCTTCCAGTGCCATCTCATAGAGTTGACTGGGGTGCCTTGGCTCCGGCCCAACATGTGGGAATACCATGGCCCAGGGTACGTCGGTGACGCGCCCCCACAGTTCGCCATTGATGAAATTGCCTATACGGCCAAACATCAGGCCAAGTGGGGCGACGGTGAAAAAGCGATCACACAACTCTAAAAATGGCAGTTTATGCTTTTTACAGTAAAACCAGCCGGCAATGACTGGGCCAATCATACCACCGTGAAAAGACATGCCGCCCTGCCAGATATAGAGAATCTCAATGGGGTGACCGAGGTAGTAGCTAAAGTTATAAAACAGCACATAGCCAATGCGGCCACCGAGCACGACTCCAAGAATAAGGCTGGTAAAGAGTCCTTCATAGGCATCACGCGAAATCTGTGTTTCCCATAAACCAGCTTGTTGCAGTTGTCTGCGCACCAGATACCAGGAGCCAAAGAAAGCTGCGATATACATCAGTCCGTACCAGTGAATAGCAAGAGGGCCCAATTGAAGAGCGACGGGGTTAATGCCTGACCAAACCATTATGCGATCATCCATAATAAGAAGCAGCCGAATATAATGCGGTACACACCAAAGGCGACAAAGGTAAAGTGTTCGAGAAATTGGATGAAGAGGCGCATCACCAGCCAGGCTGTAACAAAGGCTACGAGAAAGCCAACAGCCAAGACTAGAAAATTAGCACCGCTAAAATCCTGATAATGTTTTAACAGATCAAAACCACTGGCCGCTAACATAACAGGCAGGGCAAGCAGGAAAGAGAATTCGGCACTGGCTTTGCGATTTAATCCGACCAGAAGAGCACCAACAATGGATGCGCCTGCACGGCTGGTGCCGGGGATCAGGGCAAATATTTGTGCAATGCCAATCCATAAAGCTTGTTTGTAACTGATGTCTTCAACGCGTTCGACTTCATACTGTTTATTGCGATGAAAATATTCGATCAGCAGGAACACAATGCCTCCAATAATAAACATCGGTGCCACGACTTCGACGGTAAACATCGCTTTGATCTGTTTGTGAAATAGGAAGCCAACCACGCCTATGGGAATAAAAGCCAATGTCACCTTGGCCCATAAATCAAAATGACTAAGGCTGAATTTATCCCGGTAATTGGCTACTACGGCAAGGATGGCAGCCAGTTGGATAATCACTTCAAAGGCTTTATTGGTCTCAGTTTGTGGCAAAGCCATCCATTGGCTGGCGACAATCATGTGTCCGGTCGATGAAACAGGCAGGAATTCCGTCGCACCTTCGATCACGCCTAAAATAATTGCCTGTATGAGATCCATGTTATTAACCCTTTGTTAGTCCAGCTTTTGAAGCGCGCTTACTCTACGAGTCGGCTATAACAACACAACGTCGTGCCCGTTGCGAATTGCTGATACGGTTTGCACTGAACTTTTTTGTATATTAAACATGAAGGATGCTATGAAACAATTTTTTTCTACACTGTTTAGCTGGTTAGGGCGATTACGGAACTTCATTATCAATGGTCTGTTCTTGGTTTTTTTGTTGGTGTTTATCAGCGCAATTTTTACCGGACAGCCAGAAGTACCGGCTAATGCGGCGCTGGTTATTGACCCGCGGGGTCAAATTGTTGAAGAGCTTGAGTTGCCTGCACCTGGTGCTATGCCGTTTGATTTTAGTTTTAGTGCACCCAACCAGACCAATCTGCATGAGCTGATTGAGGTCATTCAGCATGCGGCAGTTGATGATCGCATTCGTCTACTTGTGTTGAAATTGAACGATATGGAGAAGACCTCTCTGCCCAAACTGCAAGAGTTAGGGCGAGCCATCATGGCATTTAAGGATTCAGGAAAAATGGTCATCGCAGTTGGGCCAAACTATTCGCAATCACAGTATTATCTGGCGGCGATGGCGGATCAACTGTTTTTGGATCCAATGGGGTTGGTGGCTTTGCAGGGTTTTGGTATTTATCGCAACTATTTTAAGTCGGCACTCGATAAGCTAAATATTGATGTGACGGTGTTTCGTGCGGGTAAATATAAAGCGGCGATTGAGCCATTAATTCGTAACGATATGTCAGATGAGGATAGGGCTTCCAACCAGGCAATGTTGTCGGTTTTATGGTCGGCTTATAAGGGTGATGTGGCGCAGATGCGTGGCATCAAGGCTCAGCGCCTGCAGGCATTGCTAGATAAACCGGCCTCATTTTTGGCTAGATACGACGGTGATTATGCAGCTCTGTTCAAGGCTGAAGGTCTGGTTGATGAGCTGGCTGATTATCACACGATTGAGAGTTATATTGCCGGTGCAATGGGTGAGGCTGGAGATTATGCCAGCATCGATTTCCATCACTACATGGCTGCCACTGCATCCGAGTTTCCTGACGCTAAAAACCAACAAGTCGGTGTGATCTCTGTAAGTGGCATGATTGTGGATGGTAAGCAGCCGCCAGGTATGGTGGGTAGCGAATCGATGATCGAAATGCTGCATCGAGCAAGGGTTGATTCACACATCAAAGCTGTCGTTCTCAGAATTGATAGCCCCGGTGGCAGTGCTCAAGCTTCTGAAGCAATCCGCAATGCGATTGTACATCTGAAAGCATCGGGTAAACCGGTGGTTGTATCAATGGGCAGCATGGCGGCTTCCGGTGGTTACTGGATAGCAGCGCCTGCCGATGAAATATGGGCTTCTCCTACTACAATTACCGGTTCGATTGGTGCTTTCGGGGTGATGGCTAATTTTGAGCATGGTTTAGAGAAGTTGGGAATACATAATGATGGTTTGGGCACAACGTCTATTGCAGACGGTATTCGACCGGATCGCGCCATGTCTCCGCAATTGGTCGAAGTGATGGAATTGGCGATGGCACATACATATCAGCGTTTTTTAAATATTGTTGCTGATGGTCGAGGCCTCTCTGTCGAGGCGGTTGATAAGTTGGCTGAAGGCCGAGTTTGGACAGGTGTTGATGCGCATCGTTTGGGTTTGGTCGATTCGCTGGGGGGATTTAAGGAGGCTATCGAAGCGGCTGCTAAATTGGCCAAGATCGATGCCGACTACAGCTCTGTATGGATTAAACCACCGTTGGGTTTGCGTGATATGATCATGTTAAAGCTATTGGGCAATGCAGATGTCCTGACAGCGGGACTTTTTTCCCCAAGTGCATCGCTCTTGGGTTTACCGATGTTGAAAGTATTAAAGTCGGATGTTGATCGCTATGCCCACATCCTCTCCCTCTCGGCAGATCAGCCGAAAATATTTTCCTTCAGCGATGTGCGGGTGAGCCCATAGCCTGTCACTGCTTTGATGCTTTAGCAGTGGAACTCGCTAAACAAAAATACCCAGTAGCAAGGCTACTGGGTATGATGTGTGGATAGGCTTAAAATAGTTAAACTCAGTCAATAAGCCAGAAACCTAAATGCTAATGACCAAACGATTAAGTTTGGTCTATAAACTTAAAATTGTTTTTCTTCATTTGGTTTTTTCTCAAGCAGATGCGCTTTGAAAAAAATACCAACCAATAAGGCTATGCCTACAACGCCTACAATTGCCATATCTTCCATGGTGTGTACCTCCAATAGTTAATCACCTACTACTATATATAGTAGGAAGATCTCCCCAGATCGGCTTATAAGGTATGTTTAGGCTGTTTTATGTCAATATCTTTTGTGTGGTCTTATTGATCTATTTGTAAGGCACCTTTGAAAATAACTTTTAATATTAAGGTGATATAAAACTAATATAAAGTAGTACATTTCATAGCCTTTTAATCTTATCACGCCTAAAGTTCTGAACATGTTGAAACTTGCCCAGCATATGCGCAGCTCTTGCCGACTGATGGTCGGCCTGTTTACGTTGCAATTTTTTGCAGCTGGCTTCTGTCTGATTGCACCTGCGGCGCATGCGTCGGATATGCCTATGGCATCTTCAATGGGTTCTCAGGCCTCCTCTTCTCACGCTTCATTAAATTTCGATAGTGCTTGTGATCAAGCCGCGATGGGCGAATTCAAACATGTAGATCATGAGATGGCGGCATGTGCCCATTGTGATCTGCCCAATGAGTTGGTTTCCAATGCTGTGTCGAATTTTAATATTGATTTTCCAGTTGTCGTGTTGCTTACGGCAACGATTGATTTGGCTCTGCCACTAACTACTGATTTAAGCGTATCTCCGGCCACTGGGCCACCAGAAAGCTCTCCCCGCCGTTTTCATACCAACCAACGTATTTTAATCTGATTTAAACCTGCTGTTACGTCACATCGAGAGATGTGATTTCTATTGTGCACTTTGCAATCGTAATCGTTACAGGAGGCTTCGTTGTCTTATATCATTAAATCCAGTTATCTCATTTTTATTTTCATGTCGTTGGCATGGCATGCCGTATTGGCTGACGAAGTTGTTTTAAATGCAGATCAGGCAGTGGCATTAGCACTCTCCCATAATCAGGCTCTCGCCGTTCAGGATGCACATGCCAGATCAGTGCGGGCAGTGGCACCACAAGTAGGCAGTTTGCCCGGTCCTGTTCTGTCGATGCGGGCGCTGAATCTGCCAGTGGATAGTTTTTCAAGCTCACAAGAAAACATGACTCAGCTGCAATTGGGCATCAGTCAGGCTATCCCATTTCCGGGGAAACTTTCTTTACGCGCATCAGCAGCGGATCTGCTGGCGGATGCGGCGATGTTGGATAGTGATGAATTCCGACTTCAGCTCAGTAGTCGTGTACAGGGTGTCTGGTGGAATCTATTTTATCTTGAGCGTGCGACTGAGACGGTGGAGCGAAATAAACAGCTGTTGCGTCAATTCATCCGCATTGCCGAAACCAAATACAAGGTGGGCAAGGGTTTGCAACAGGATGTGTTGCTGGCGCAACTAGAGCTCTCCAAATTACTCAATGTTGGTATCAATTTAAAAGCGGCACGTAAAAAAGAGGCGACCAGTTTGAATACGCTGCTTAATCGTTTGGCTTATGCGAAGATTATATTGCCGCAAAAGGTGAATGAATCACTGCCGGATCTGGCCGGGGAAGTGTTGCTGGGCAAACAAGCATTGGTATCTCGTCCGCTACTCTCCCAACGAGGTAAATATATTGAGTCGGCTCAAACGCAAGTGCAGTTGGCAGAAAAAGATTATTACCCTGATTTTAATCTTGGGGCGGCATATGGGCTGCGTAGCGGAATTAATCCAGCCAACAGTCGCAGCAGAGCGGATTTGGTCAGTGTGCAACTGAGTATGACTATGCCCTTCTTTACCGGAAGCAGGCAGAGCCATCAGCTGGATCAGCGCAGAGCGGAATTGGCACGCTCTCAGTTTTCATATCAGGATGCTAAAGAAGCTGTTTTAGCTGAAGTGTCGCAAGCACTGGCAGATTATGAAAAGGCCAGAGAGCAAGGGCTGTTGTTTAAAACAGGGATTATTCCGCAAGCGCATCAAACAGTGGCTTCGATGCTGGCTGCTTATCAGGTTAATAAAGTTGATTTCCTGAATCTCGTGCGCGCCCAGGTGACGCTCTATAATTATGAAACCCAATACTGGAAGTCATTGGCTGAGGCGAATCAGAGCCTTGCCCGCCTTGATGCTGCGATTGGGATGGCTGTTACAAGCATAAGCGCTCAAAGGGAGCTCTCTCATGAATAAGCAAATTTGGTTCACTGCAATTGTTATGTTGCTCATTGGTGGTACAGGGGGTTACTGGTTGGCTGAGCAGCAAACGTCAGTGATGCCAATGCCGACAAAGGCGGAGCAGAAGGCAGAAACGAGGGCTAAAATATTGTTTTATCGTAATCCTATGAATCCGGCGATCACCTCACCTGTCGCTACTAAGGATGAGATGGGTATGGATTATATTCCAGTTTATGTTGATGTCGCTGATGTTTCATCGGACTTAAGCGGAACAGTTACGATCAATGCGACCGTAGTTCAAAATATTGGTGTGCGTACTATCGCAGCTACCTTAACCACCTTGTCGCGCACTGTGCGCACAGTGGGGCGAGTCACTTTTGATGAAAAGCGTGTGACCCGTCTGCATCCCAAATACGATGGCTGGGTGGAGAAAATGTTCATCGATAGAACGGGTGAGAAGGTGAGCAAGAACACCATGTTAATGTCGATTTATGCGCCGCAACTTGTGGCGACACAGGAGGAGTATCTGCTGGCCCTAAACAATGCGCAGATATTGAAGGATAGCACTTTCCCTGATGTGCGTGATGGCGCCAAGAGTCTACTTCGTTCCGCCCATGAGCGTTTGCAGCTACTTGATATGCCCCCGCATCAAATTCAAAAGTTGAAAGAGAGGCGCAAGGTGATGAAAGCGGTGCATATTCACTCTCCTTTCGATGGTATTGTGATGAATATTGGAGCGCGTGAGGGGCAGCGCATTACGCCGGATACAGAGCTTTATATGGTGGCTGATCTTTCGCGTGTTTGGGTGATTGTGGATCTGTATGAAGATGATCTGCCGTGGGTGCGTGAAGGTGATGCGGCAGAGATGCAGGTGGCGGGTATTCCGGGGCGAAAGTTTAGCGGCGTGGTCAGTTATATATATCCCTATCTGGAGGCCAAAACGCGTACGGTTAAAATGCGTTTGGAGTTTGATAATCCTGAGCTGGCGCTTAAACCTGATATGTTTGCCAATGTGACGGTGAAAGCTGGAAAACAGATTGATGCAGTGATTGTGCCATCGGAAGCGATTGTGCGTACCGGTGAACATGAGCAGGTCTATGTGCAACGCAGTCCCGGTAAATTTGAGCCGCGTAGAGTGGTGGTTGGTATTGATTCCGATGGCCAAGCACAAATTCTCGAAGGCCTTGAGGCCGGCGATATTGTTGTCAGATCCAGCCAGTTCCTGATTGATTCAGAGTCAAAACTCAAAGAAGCCACTGCCAAAATGCTGGAAGCAACACAGGCAACACATGCTCCTGCCGAAATGGACATGAAGGACATGAATATGTCGGATATGAAACTCTCGAATGATATAGATATGGGGGACCATTCAGCAGGAGAGCCGAAGGGGATGAGCAAAGGTCATATGAACATGGAGGGAATGTGATGGCGTACCCTTGTAGCTCGCAGGTCTTCAAATGATTCGCGCGCTTATTGATGGTTCGATTAAGAATCGTTTCCTGATTCTTATTGCAACTCTGCTTATTGCTCTAGCCGGTGTTCAGGCGATGAAGTCTATTCCGCTGGATGCCATTCCTGATCTCTCTGATGTGCAGGTGATTGTGTTTACTGAATTCGCCGGACAAGCGCCTCAGGTGGTGGAAGATCAGGTTACCTATCCGATGACCACAGCGATGTTATCGGTGCCAAAAACCAAGGTAGTACGCGGTTACTCCTTCTTTGGTTTTTCGATGGTCTATGTCGTCTTTGAAGATGGCACCGACATGTACTGGGCGCGTACGCGGGTACTAGAATATCTCAACTCAGCCTCTGACCGCCTACCTGCAGGTGTGTCTCCTAAGCTGGGGCCTGATGCAACTGGTGTAGGCTGGGTCTATGAATATGCCCTGATCGATAAAACAGGTAGTTATGATTTGGCGCAGTTGCGCTCCATTCAGGATTGGTATCTGCGTTATCCGTTACAGACCGTGAAAGGTGTATCGGAGGTCGCTTCGATTGGTGGATTTGTAAAACAGTATCAGGTTGATCTTAATCCCGATGCGCTGCTGGCTTATAATATTCCCTTGGGCAAGATTAAAAGGGCGATTCAGCGCTCCAATAATGATGTTGGTGGCCGTTTGGTAGAGATGGGGGAGACCGAGTACATGGTGCGTGGGCTTGGTTATATCAAGAGCTTACATGATCTGGAGATGATTCCCATTGATGTGGATCTGCAGGGCACACCGATCTTTTTGAAGCAGGTGGCCAATATTCACCTGGGGCCGGAGTTGAGGCGTGGATTAACAGATCTGAATGGTCAGGGTGAAGTCGCAGGTGGCATTGTCATTATGCGTTATGGCGAAAATGCATTGGCGACGATCAAACGTGTGCGCAAAAAAATAGAAGAGTTGAAAGCAGGGCTGCCAGTCGGTGTTGAGATCGTACCCGTTTATGATCGTGGTGATCTGATCGAACGTGCGGTAGGTAATCTGACTGAAAAACTGATTGAAGAGTCCATTGTGGTGGCCCTGATCTGCCTGCTATTTTTAATGCATGTGCGTAGTGCGTTGGTGGCAATCATCGCGCTTCCAGCCGGAATTTTGATCGCTTTTTTAATCATGAGCTGGCAGGGGTTGTCAGCAAATATCATGTCATTGGGTGGCATTGCCATTGCCATTGGCGCGATGATTGATGGGGCAATCGTGATGATTGAAAATGCCCATAAACATTTGGAACGCTTGCATGAAAAAAAGAACAGAGCCGTTATTCCCGCAGAGGCGGGAATCCAGCCTGTAGCAGAAAAAACAGAAGCTCTGGATTCCCGTTTTCACGGGAATGACGATGCAACACTAACTTCAGCCGAGCGCTGGGCGGCGATAGGAGATGCCTCCAAAGAGGTGGGGCCAGCGCTGTTTTTCAGTCTGTTGATTATTACCGTCTCCTTTATTCCTGTGTTTACTTTGCAAGCTCAGGAAGGGCGATTGTTTGCGCCGCTCGCTTTTACCAAAACCTATGCCATGGCGGCGGCAGCATTGCTGGCTGTTACGCTGGTTCCGGTGCTGATGGGGCTGCTTATTCGTGGCAAGATACCGTGTGAAGAAGCTAACCCGCTAAATGTAGGCTTGAAGGCTTTGCATGCACCGCTGCTCGGTTGTGCTATGCGCTGGCGCACGATTACGCTGATTGGGGCACTACTTCTGCTGGCTGCTACAGTTTACCCGATTATGAAAACGGGTTCGGAATTTATGCCGCCATTGGATGAAGGTGATATCCTCTATATGCCCACAACCTATCCCGGTATCTCGATCACCAAAGCCAAAGAGCTGTTGCAGCAGACTGATAAAATCCTGACCACCTTTCCTGAAGTGGAGAGTGTGTTCGGTAAAGTTGGACGTGCTGAAACGGCAACCGATCCGGCACCACTCTCTATGCTGGAGACGACTATTCGCTTGAAACCGAAAGAGCAATGGCCTGACCCGAATAAAACAAGCAAACAGCTGATGCGAGAGATGGATGATGCCATTCAGTTTCCGGGTTTGGCCAATGCCTGGACCTATCCGATTAAAACGCGCATTGATATGTTATCGACCGGCATCAAAACGCCGATTGGGATCAAAGTATCCGGTGCTGATTTGAGCGTGCTGGAGAAGGTGGCGGGTGATATTTCACAAGTTTTGGCTGGACATCCCGACACACTGTCTGCTTTTGCAGATAAAGCGGCCGGTGGTTACTACCTTGATTTCGATATCAAGCGTGAAGAGGCCGCCCGCTATGGGCTTACAGTCGGTGATGTGCAGGATGTGATTCAGTCGGCCATTGGCGGCATGAATGTCAGTGAGACGGTGGAAGGGTTGGAGCGTTATCCAATTAATATCCGCTATCCGCGTGAGCTGCGTGACAATATGCAGTCGTTGAAACGGGTGCTGATTTCGACACCGACCGGTGCCCAGATTCCACTGTCATTGGTCGCTGATCTTGCATTGCGGCGTGGCCCTCCATCCATTAAAACTGAAAATGCTACGCCAAATGCCTGGGTCTATATTGATATCACCACCTCCGATATCGGTGCTTATGTTGCTGTTGCGAAACAGCTGGTGGCTGATCAGGTGAACATACCTTCGGGGTACTCCTTGAACTGGTCCGGGCAATTTGAATATATGCAACGCGCGGCGGAGCGACTGAGTATGGTAATTCCGTTAACGCTACTGACCATATTTCTGCTGCTCTATTTTAACTTCCGAAATTTCACAGCACCGCTGGTGGTGATGTTATCGATTCCGTTTGCTTTGATCGGTGGTTTTTGGCTGGTCTGGTTTATGGGCTTTCATATGTCGGTGGCAGTGGCGGTTGGTTTTATCGCGCTCGCCGGTGTTTCAGCAGAGATTGGTGTGTTGGTGATGACTTTTATTGATCAGGCGATATTAAAGGCGAGGGGTGAGCTGTCAGAAGGGAGGAGACTGTCTTCTGCTCAAATGATGGAAGCAGTGAAATCGGGCACGACCCAACGTGTGCGTCCGATTGCGATGACGGCGACAGCTATCATTGCCGGACTTATTCCCATTATGTGGGGCAGTGGCACAGGCTCAGATGTAATGCAGCGCATCGCAGTTCCTATGATCGGCGGTATGTTCAGTGCCACAATTCTTAGTCTGCTGGTGTTGCCGGTGGTGTATGGATTAGTGCTGCAGTGGCAGGAAAAGAGTGGTGAAGCCATGCAAGGAGAAGAGCAGTGAAACAGATGATTATATTCATGGCGTTTTTGATGCTGTTGGTTCAAACGCACAGTGCACAGGCCAATGATCATCCAATGGATATGCATGCGACACATATCTATGGAGATCTGCATAATGAGATGCAAAAGAGCCATGTGGATGACGTATCTGAGGTGTTTTTAGTCAAACAGCATATAGATGGCTATGAAGTTCGCTTTCATGTCATGAAGCCGACGAGAGATATGCAGCATGGTGGCGACCATAACTTTATGGTGAGAATTGAAAAAGATGGTAAAGCTTTGAGTGATCTACTGGTCAATTCAAAAGTGAGCCATGCCAATGGGAAGTCTGAATCAAAAATGATGATGAGAATGGGCGTTTGGTACATGGCAGGTTATGATTTGGATCATGGTGGCAAACATCAGCTTATGGTGTTGTTTAAAACAGCTGATGGCACCAAACACTTTGGTGGCGTGACTTTTCCAGATGACAAGTAGAGCTTATTATTTAGCTTGCGGCTGAAATATAGGTCTTGGGAATAGAGTAGAGAAAGAATAAGGAGTTCATATGAATGCAATAAATGTAAGTGTTGGACTCATCGTGATGGTATGTCTGGCCGTGTTTGTCGCCAGTATCAATCAAGGTGATGCCAATGAAGTGATCATGCATAAATCAGAGAATTGTGAGTGCTGTACCGAATGGGCTGATCATTTGAAGAAAGACGGTGGTTTTACAGTGGTAGAAAGAGTTCATGACAATATGGATGAAATCAAAAAAACTCTCGGTATGCCTGAGAAGCTGGCTTCATGCCATACAGGTGTGATTGGTGGTTATCTGATTGAAGGGCATGTTCCTGCTGCTGATATAACACGTTTGTTGAAAGAAAAACCGGATGTGGTCGGCTTGACCGCCCCCGGCATGCCAATGAAATCACCTGGTATGCAGAAACCAGGTCTACCAGCCAAGGGATATGATGTGTTGGCGATCAAGGGTGATGGCTCAACCTATGTGTTTTCCCATTATTAACAGCAAGGCCTAGGCCTTATTTCTATTATGAAGGATCAGTTGGTCATTCGTCTCTCCGTTAGTGGTATGCGTTGTGCCGGTTGTCTTGGAAAGGTTGAAATAGCCATTGATGCCGTAGATGGTGTGGCAAAGGCCAGTGTCAGTCTGGCTGATCATACGGCTATTATTATTGCCAATGAAAGCGTGTCCGATCATTTGGGTGGCATGGAAGAACTTTCTGATGCATTGATTGCTGCCATCGCTGCTACGGGCAGAGAGGCAGAGCGCCTCTCTGCCGATGATGATCTGAATGCTCAGCCTGAAGTCTCGCAAGAACAGGCTGAGCAGAGTAGCAAACGATTGCTGCAAGTCTTGCTCGCGGGTGTGGCTGGTTTCGGATTAATGGCTGCCAATATGGTGGGCTATCTGCCTGCCATCACGGCTGAGTATCTGAATTTCTGGATAGGTATAGCCCTGATCACAGCAATCATTATGCTGGCTACTGGCTTTGATTATTACAAAGGTATGTTGCACGGTCTGAAGTATCGCACCGGTAGCATGGATACTTTGATTGGTTTGGGCACGGCATCGGCATGGTGTTATTCAACCGTCTTGGTGATTAATCCTGAACTTATCGCAGAAGCCGCCCGTCACACCTATTTTGAAGCAGCATTGATCATTCTAGCTCTGATCAATCTGGGCCAATGGTTAGAGGCGCGCGCCAAAGGCAAAACAGGTGAAGCGATCCGTCGGCTCTGTGGTCTGCAGCCCAGAGATGCTCGTTTGCTTAGAGATGATATTGAGATGGATATTCCTATTTCGCAGGTACGAGTAGGCGATATCCTGCGCGTTCGTCCCGGTGAAAAAGTGCCTGTGGATGGCCGCGTTACAGAGGGTCAAAGCGCACTTGATGAGGCCATTATTTCCGGTGAATCGATGCCGACTCTTAAAAATATTGGTGATAGTGTGATTGGCGGAACCATCAATAGCACCGGCTCCCTGTTGGTTCAGGCCGAGCAGGTTGGCCACGATACAGTGTTGGCGCATATTATTGATACCGTACGCATCGCCCAGGCCAGTAAACCATCCATTGCCAAACTAGCTGATCGCGTCGCAAGCATTTTTGTCTCTGCGATTATCTGCTTTGCTCTACTCACATTCACGGTATGGTGGTTCTTTGGCCCTGAGCCATCGTCTGTATATGCTTTCACTACGATGATGAGTGTCCTATTGATCGCTTGCCCCTGTGCGCTGGGCCTGGCAACACCGATCTCCATTATGGTGGGCACAGGCCGTGGTGCGACCGCCGGTGTGCTTATTAAAAATGCTGAAGCATTGGAAATCTTTGAAAAGGTTACCGCCTTAGTCGTGGATAAAACCGGTACCCTGACCGAAGGCAAACCAAGCCTGACCACGATTCATCCTGCAACCAATATGAATGAAGATAAGCTGCTTGCCTTGGCCGCCAGTCTGGAAAAGGCCAGCGAACATCCATTGGCCGCAGCCATTGTTGGTGCAGCTCTGGATCGAGAGTTGGTATTGGAACCGATTGAGGATTTCAGTGCGGTGGTAGGCAAAGGTGTGCGTGCCACGTTAGAGGGGCAATCAATCCTTCTTGGTAATGCTCAGCTGATGTCAGATGATGGCATTGATATCTCTACTGTAAGCTCGTGGGTTGAAACGCATCAACAGGGTGTTGAGACCGTGATTTATCTGGCCGTGAATGGATTACTTGCCGGTTTGATCGGTGTGTCTGATCCCATCAAAGCCTCGTCACAGGAGGCGATTCAAGCCCTGCATAGCGAAGGTGTGGAAGTGGTGATGTTGACTGGTGATAATCACCACACAGCTGCTGTCGTGGCTGCCAAACTCGGCATCAAACATTTTGAAGCAGAAGTGCTGCCCGAGCAGAAGGCCGCTGTGATCAAACAGATGCAGGATGAGGGGCATACTGTCGCCATGGCTGGAGATGGTATCAACGATGCTCCTGCATTGGCTCAGGCCCATGTGGGAATCGCCATGGGTACCGGTACCCATGTGGCGATGGAATCCGCTGGCATTACCCTGATCAAAGGTGATCTGACTGGTATCGTGCGGGCTCGCCGTCTGTCCAGAGCCACCATGAAAAATATTCGCCAAAATCTGTTTTTTGCCTTCGTCTATAACTCCGCTGGAGTTCCGATTGCAGCAGGTATTCTCTATCCCTTCTTTGGTCTGTTGTTGTCACCAGTTATCGCAGCAGCAGCGATGAGCTGTAGTTCGGTATCAGTAATTACCAATGCCCTGAGGTTACGTTCCGCTAAATTGTAGTTGTAAGTTTGATTAAGGAGTGGTGAATTGGATCGAATCAATAGAATTATTCACGAGGTTCGCAGTAAAATTTCAAATGTGGCACAAGGCTTTGACTCTACGGTCGAAGTCTTAGTTAAGTTTGTGGGTGTTTCAGATGAAAAATCGTATAACTCTATTATTGATTCCTTTTACCTCCTAGAGGATACCGAACTTACGAAACAAGAGTTTAAAAGTTAATTTTTTTGATGAACCTTTTGGACGTCTCTACCTCTTTTATTATGGCGTTCTTAATGCATGCGATATGCAGCAGCAGGCAATCTTAATTTTTGGTAAGAAGATGTGTATTAAGTTAAATATTATTGAAATAAAAAAGTCCGAAATTTTCGTGTATAGGAATGATTTCTCCGCACATTCATCTAATAGAGGAAGAATTAGAGTTGGTATGCTTGAGAATACTAAAAAAGAGAATATAAGGAATTGAGTATTTAAAGTTGCCGTTTAGCGTCAAGCCATGCCGTGACGGATTGAGGTTAATCTGAAACGTTAACGATGTAGGCGAGTTCGTTCATTTCTTTTCCAAAAAAGAAACGAGCCAAAGAAATTGCCCCAAATCAGCCAGCCCTTCGGGTTCCCAGTCTTAGTGATTTATATCCGGTCACGGCTACCGCCGCTCTCATCCGTCTAGAAATAACCAAGATCGGTAGTCTGCTAGGGGGGATCTATAAAGCTTTGATTTTGATTTCATTCCCCTTTCAAATCGGCCTCAGGAATCATATTTTAGCGGAGCCGTGACCGCTCAAATATAATTACTGAGGGGATCCGAAGGACAGAGATGGGGGGGGGGCTTTTTTTGCTTCTTTAGTTTGATTCGAGCTATCCATAGCTCTCACCCTGCGGGTTAGCTAAAGCTAGTCCACAATTGTACAGGGTAGTACACAACAGGCCCAAGCGCCCTGAAAGGGTGAGGTACACGGATGTACGGCATGAAACGGCCTATGTTTTTGTGGGCAAGCAAGCTTGGAACGAACTCGCCTATACGAATAACCCTTCAGCACATCACAAACCGTCGCGGCATGGCTGTGTATTACGCATTGCGAATGACTCAAAAAAGCATAAATGGTTAGTTGGACAATCAGACCAGTGAATAGAAACGTGAATTACTCAAGCTTTGTCAGGGTGTTTTGATCCGTGTGATGGAAGATACTCTCATTAGCAGGAATCCACAGCTGGGTCTCTTCTTTGTAACTGAATTGACCATTGTCATGGATGGTGACATCCAGATTGTATTTCATGGTTTTATGTGATGCATCCAGGAACTTATTCGATAAAATGCCGTATGTTTCTGAACCAACTTCTGCAGATAGATGCAGGCTTGTGCTGTCAGCTTCTGCATCACCACCGGCATTGATGAGCACGCCGCGTGGCACCATAAAACAACGTAATAGCTGCTTTTGTGCGGCATCCCACAACCAATATCCCAGCTCTTCGTGGAAAGCATCATTCTCACCCAGGCGCCAAGCGGTCATGCTATAACGCAGCCCATAGAGTGTTTGAGGGCCGTTTTTTACAGGGCCTAAGGGATCAAATGTGATCTCTTCCTGGTACGCGGTCTGTTGCTGCTGATGATTGATGTAGGAGATGTCGATGCCCTGATTGCCTTGCCATCTTCCTGCCAGTGGGGCCAATGGCCCTAAGGTGTTTTCTTCAGGTTTACTCATGCTCTTCTCCTGATGTTTTTCTGTCTGATGTGATCAAAAAGCGTATTCAGCAGGGTAGGCCTTGTTTTATCGTATGTCAGCTACCAATTGCCCTTTTATAAGCAGTGATTAGATTGCGCAATCCTTTCATGGAGGTGCAGCATGAATCTGCCAGTTGATAAAAAGAAAATTTCCATTGTCTGTTTTTCCGGCGACTTTGATAAAATGGTTGCAGCGTTCACTGTCGCGACCGGTGCTGCAGCCACCAATCGAGAAGTCACCATGTTTTTCACCTTCTGGGGTTTGAATGCACTGAAAAAGAAAAAGGGACGCATTGCGACTGGAAAGAGCCTGATGGCCAAAGCATTCAACTTTTTGATGGGGGGTATCAACAATCTACCGCTATCCCGCCTGAATTTCTTCGGTGCCAGTCCAAAACTGATGACGATGATGATGAAGCAGCACAATGTCGCCACCCTGCCTGAGCTGGTGGAAGCCGCGCATGCGCTGGGTATTCGCATCGTTGCCTGTGAAATGGCCATGAAGATTCTCGAAGTTGAACAGAGCGATATGATTGAAGAGGTTGAAAGCGTTGTCGGTGTCGCCACCTTCCTCAATGAATCAGAAAACTCTCACATCATTTTTATTTAAGGACTCCTGACATGAAACATTTCCTCGATATTACCAATGAAACTTGCCCAATGACCTTTGTGAAGGTCAAACTGCAACTGGCAAAAATGGACAGCGGCGAAACGCTGGAAGTTTTACTCAACGAAGGTGAGCCCCTAGAAAATGTGCCTCGCTCATGTGAAGAGCAGGGCTTTAAAGTACTCTCCAACGAACCAACTGATAACAACAAACATCTGATCCTGATCGAAAAATAGTAACTGTTCAGTATAAGCATTGAAATCACAGATGATGCCCTAGGGCACCCTCTCTTGTGCAAGCATTGTCACCTTGTCGCAGATAAACACAGATTTAGAAGCACTTAAATGCACTCGTGATTCAAACTTGAAGTACAGAGACAGAAGGTGAATGCCGCTTGCGGCAGAGAAGCTCTCCTAAGGGACAAAGGCACCAAGGAAAGGCAATAGATATTCATCTTTCATATCTAAATCGTTTCTCCTTGGTGCCTTCGTGGTAAATGCTAGTTAGATTGCTTTTGTGACTCTGAAGAAAAACCAGTGGTCGGTCACCTGCTGAGTACCATTAACCTTTTGGTAAACAGGGAGACGATATTCACCACTCACAGCCCAACCATCACCAGCAACCCACTGAAAACCAGGGCTTATAAACATGGAGTGCAAACCTGTATTGGCAACATTATCCAGTACATTTCCATTTACATTCTGATATGCCACCAGACCAGAGGGCTGATCTATCGTGCCGTTTGTTGAATCGTGCTGGGACCAGACACCATTCAAATCCAGTTTCACATTGAATGTGGATGTCACACGATAACGCGCTGATATATCATAGTTCAAACGATTGCCCACCTTATAACCGAGTGCATTCTTCGAATTGAACTGATAAAATAACGAAGGAGCTAGCAAGAACTGTGCGCCGCCATCCTCATTCTCACCGAAAGCAAGCGTACCATTGGCTGAAAGCAGACCATCCCAGCTATTCGTACCCGCCTGCATCATCATATGAACAAGTCGCCCCTGTGAATTGCGTGCTTTTGATTTGCCGGTTGGGGCTTTCACACCAATGCCAAGCGTCAAACGTTGACGGGTACGAATATCCGCATCTTTATATACATCACGTATATATAGCAGCGACATATCACCAAGACCTCGGATGGTATCCATCTTCATATTGGAATAGCTGATGTTAGACCCGGCCATCATTTTCATGCCCATCATCATATCCATATCATTGATCACATAGGGGGTCGTCAATAAAAAAGCATTATCTTCATCCATGCGATAGGCAATGTTTGTAGCGATTTTCTGCATGGTCATCGCTGTGGAGACTGCATAACCACCAGCCCGGCCAGTCAGTTCATTGCTAATGATCGTTGTGGGGGCGACTTTAGTAGTGCCCTGTTTGTTGGTTTTCATCAACATCGTGTCGTATTGCATGGAGACAGTCAGTCCGACGCTGGAACCTATGCCATCAACGCCTGCCGCGATGCAGCAAGAGAGGCCACATTCACTGGCAACGGCCTGTTGATTAAATGTCATCATACTCAGAGGCATCGCCAAAGCGAAAGCCAAAATTCTTTTTTTATTCATGCTTGTTTCTCCAAATTAATTTTTTAAATGCATACGCAAACGACTAAGGCATCAACCCAAGTGCGCGCAGAAACGGACCGTTCTTCAGAACAGCAGTGTGATTTAAAAAATAAACTGACGTGGAGGTGGTACAGAAACCTTGTTTGGACGATTTGTGAAAACAGGCCGGAGCTGTGCCTGAGTCTGCATAGAGAAGATATCGGTTTTAAACTGGAGTTGAGAAATTTCGTGGGGGGCTAAAAGGTGGGGCAGTGCATCAGTGCTACGATGACATCCGCAACCGCACTCAATGCGCACCTGCCGACAATCTTTGATTCGCATAACATCAGGACTACTCTGTAACTGCTGATGTTGCATCTGTTCGTCTTGCTCATGCATATCAGAGAGATGAGAAGAGAGTTCATTTTGGTGATGCGGCACGGCTTGCGAAAGCATGGGTACACTACTGACACTCAATAGCGTACAAACCAAAAATAAAGCAACAAACCTCTGCATAGTTAACAATATTGTCACAAAGGCATAGTCTCTGCAAGGTTTTCAAAAAGCTTTCGACCATCTCCATGAAAGCGAGGAAGAAGGAACATCTATGCAACGTAGAATGGTAACAATATTCATCTTTTGTTTTCTCTTCACTCCCCTGAATGCTCAAGCTTTCAGTCTGGCTGATCTCTTTGGTGGCGGGGCGGAGAATGAAAGTATCGAATTCAAATGGCAGGATATTAATGGCAAACCGTTTTCCAGCAAACAGTATCAGGGCGAAATGCTCATTTTACATCTCTGGGCATCCTGGTGTCCGCCTTGCCGGGAAGAGCTGCCCGGTTTTGCCAATTGGGTGAAACAGAACCCTGAAATCAACATTATTCCTGTCTCGCTTGATCGCCATGGTGATGATGCTCGCGATTATTTAAAAGCGAGTGGAATTGATATATCGGTCCTTTTAACTGATGAGGTTCAAATCAGGAAGTTAGGTACTCTGGCCTTGCCTTCGACTGTTATTATTGCTGCTGATGGTTCCATTCTTAAAAGCTTTAAAGGCTCTCAGGATTGGAGCGATGAAATTTTTACTCAGCAACTGTTAAACAGATATCCTGTATCAACAGCCAAACAAGCTGACGAAGAGAATTAACTCAATCGGTTGAATGGAGCTTATAAAACTCAACATAAAATCGTACCGAATTTTTGGCTTTTACGGCGTGTAGCATTTGCGGTGGAACATTGGCGCTATCACCTGATCTGATTTCAATACTATCGGCTCCTTGCGGGCTATAAATAAGTAGACCTGCCAATACATGAATTTTTCCCCATGTACCCACTTTCGTGGCATGATGATTGAGCAGAGCCTTGGGAATAGTCTGCTCTGTAAATTCAGGCGTACGTTTATATGGCATTAAGCCTTCAGGAAAACTCAGGGCATTACATTTAGTGCATTCAAGTTCGCTATGAACAATGCTCGGATGCGGTATGGTGTGGTTATGAAAACAGTCTAGTTCGGTTATCCAGCCGTTGCCGTTTTTATCTTGATAAGAACTCACTACTTTTCTTTTCATCGCAATAGCACTCCCTGTCTGATCCTATTTTAGAATATCAATCACGCGGCTGCGATAAGATGTATGGCAAGCCATACAGGCGCTTAGCATTTGCGACTGTCGCTTGATTAGCAGGGGCATATCTTTTGCTTTTGCTGCCTGTTCTATTTCAACAGCCAGGGCATGTACTTTTTCATCGGCTTTTTTGAAATCGGACATCTCCAATCGCAATGAAGCCAAAATCTTCATGCGTTGACCCATGGAGGGTTTATCATGGAAAGCTATGGTGTGAGCTGCTTTTTCAGCAGTTTCAAAATCCTCTAGCAATATAGCACGATCAAGGTCGCTATAATCTTGGCCGAGCTGCTGCATGACCTGTTTCAGAGTTCCATCCTCAGCGCTTGATGGAGCTGGCAATGTCGATGAGGGTCGTACTGAGTTGGTTCCGCAGGAACCACATCTTGCAGTGGAAGAAGAGTTGTTTCCACACATGCGATTAAAATTCTTTTTAATTTTGTTAAAGTGTTTCAGATCGCCCTCTGACTTGGCCATTTTCATCGCGGCTTTCATATGTCCACATGGCTTGGCAAATGTTTCATCATGAATATAGGCGGCAATTTTGCGAACATCAGCCTCTTCTACACCAGGGTTTGGCATGACACCAAGATGATCAACGGCCATTTTCAGGATGGCTTTATCCTCAGTGGGATCCATTGCAAAGGTCGTTACCTTTTCAATGAAGGCATCCCGATCAGCAGTAGCGCGTTTGTAATGTTTTTGGACACCGAACATGGGTGGAGCCTGTGGTGGATCAAGATCTGCATTGTGGCAAACGAAGCAGTTTTCCTTAAACAGGCTTTTACCTTCGGCCATCTTCTTTTCATCGGCATAGGCATTGGCGGTGAATAACATTGCGATTGCCAGTAATATTATCTTTTTCATGCTCTCTCCGTTTTTCTGCTGTTTTATCATGTCAGCCATTCATTATGTTTTGCCAAGGGAGGGCCCACAATGTGGCAAATTGTCGCAGCATACATGAGTAAAACAGTACTGTGGTTTGTAGGTTATACATTTATTCATTCTAAAATGTGTATTCGACTTCGCTATAAACACGATCATTTTTATCATATTGGCCAAAGAAAGCATTCGAACCACCAAACAGATCAGCGCCAAGTCTTGCGATAATCTGATCACTGAATTCATAGGATAGTTTCGGGCGTAACATCCAGCTTCCATCAGCCCAGTCGTAGAGCCCAATGATTTCTGGTTTCAGTTTTTCATTCAGATAGTCGGTGGCGATCATCAAGCTGAAAAAGCCGGATGCTTGATCCTCTGCAATCGTATTATCCCAGCCAGGTAGATAACGGATAAAAAATTGAGGACTGATACGCCAGTTGTTTTTATTATAATCCAGCCCTAAAGAAGCATTCACTGTTGTTTCTGTTCCCACAGATGTGAGCAGAGTCATACCTGTTTTATTGATGCTTTCACTAATATTAACAGCCAATTCACCACGCAGAACGGTGGCTCCGAACGCATTGGAGAATGAGCCGCCGAGCGTATTCATACGCTGGTAGAGAGGTGTCAGCGTTAACAGAGCAGGTGTCATGTTTTTCTGCATGCTCGGGGTATCTTTCCAGCCATAAAACCAGTTCAGAGAGAGATCCCAGCCGGAAAGATTGGCTCGCCATGCCATGCCTGCCTCGATATCTGAAGGCCTCCAGCCCGGTTCGTTTCCATTTTGAATGCTCAAGCCAGTGCCGACAGGCGTTGCAGGTAGAGCAAAAGCCCAGCGCGATGCTGTCGGGGCGAGTTCCACAGAGCGGGCATCAGGAATCAGCACAAACTCGAATTCATGATCGCTACCACCTACATTGGCATACCAGTTTAATCTGGCCGACCAGAGTCCGATGCGTGAATCGAGAAAATCATCGAGCATAAACTCACGCATATCCAATGGATTGACGATATCGAGCATGCGCAGGCCGTCGGTCTTGCCCCAGACAATCTGCTGCTGGCCGATACGGAAATCAAAATCATCGCCGCCGTAAAGCAGATAGGCCTCTTTGCTGCGGATATAATTACGATAGTGCATTTTAATACCCGGTGTCATATCTGTGGTATTGCTTGCTTCGATATTCATGGCGGCGTCATGCCATGCCAGCACTCGGCCACGAAACTCCCAGCGGTCACTTAAGATCGCTTCCGGCTTCAACTCCAGTCGATTCTGCAGTTTATCGAGGCGCTTCTCTCCTGAGATAAAATAAGCCGTCTCATTTTTCAGAGAGCCGTGCATAGTCCATTCGAATGCACTGGCTGCTGAAGGTAATAACAGCAGTGCAAACGTCAGGATGAAGAGCTGTTTCATACTTTGATCTTTTCCTTACCGAGACCGAGCAGTACCGGAAATAGATAACAGGTGGCCAAGTAACAGATCACCATGGTGGCGGCGATCAATGCACCAAGCTTCATCTGCGGATAGAGGGCGGCCGATAGGAGAACCAGAAACCCACCAATGACCACAAAACTGTTGAACAGAATGGCATGGCCCACACTGCGGTTGGTGTTGATGACGCTCTCCCTGTAACTATTGCCGGCTGAACTCTCCTCGTGGTAACGGTGTAAGTAATGGATAGCAAAATCGACTCCGATTCCTAGCGCCATGGCACCAGTCAGAGCCGTAGCAATATCAAGTGGGACACCGAAATTACCCATCATGCCGTAGTTGACTGTCACCGCGAGTGAAACTGGAATCATCGCAATCGCCGCGATCAGTAGGCGTTTAAACATCCACCAGCAAAGCAGAAAGATAGCTATAATGGAGGTGGCGAGTGATGCAACCTGACCATCAATAATCATTTCGGAGAGGCGGTGTACGGTGAAACCAGTGCCTGCCCATTCCACTTTAAAGCCCTTATCTGCTGGGAACCAGAGGTCTGTTTTATCCTTTAGGCTCTCCAGCAGTGTGGCGATGACTTTGGTTTCATCGGTTTTCATATTGATGCGCACATGCGCTTGACGGTAATCACCGGTCACAAAGGTCTCAAAATCATCCGGTGCACCAGAGAAGGAGTAGAGCAACAGATATTGCGCTGCCAAATCAGAGGAGTCGGGCACCTTTTTCCAGGCCGGGTCATCAGCATGCAGGGCCTGATTCATAGTCTGTAAAAACTCGGCAATCGATGAGCTATCGCCGACCATCGGGTTCTTCTCAATCTCCTGTTGCAGATCGACCAGATGCTGCAGAAATTCAGGCTCAAGAAGGCCGTTCTCACGTCCTGTATCGATCATGACATCCAGACTGGTAGTGCCTGAAAAGTGCTGATTGAGCATTTTATCAGCCTGGCGCAACGGATCAGCCGGTTTGAACTGATCAACCAGTGATGCATTTACATCCAGTTTCATGATACCTGCGACGGAAATGACCAGCAGGATGGCAAAGAAGGCCATGATGCGTTTAGGATAGGCAAGGACTGCTTCACCCAGCCACCTCACATAGCCCGAGAAGAGCGGTTTACGTTCTGCATGTTTTACTTTTTCAGGCAATAACATCAGTGCAGCAGGTAAAAATAGCATGGTAATCAGTAGGGCATAGACGATGCCAATGGCTGCAAACATACCGAAATCACGGATTGGAGGCAGATCCGATGCCAGCATAGAGAGGAAGCCGGCACCGGTGGTGACCGTTGTCATCAGCATCGGCTTCCACAGCTCATGCATCACCTCAACCATGCGCTCTTTGCGATGGGCATAAGCCTTATGGTGGGCCAGCAGGCGTTCGCGACTAAGGAAATGCACCGCATCGGCAATACCGATGGCCAAGATCAGAATAGGTAACATGGTCGTTACGGTGTAGATCGGGGCACCGAGTGCAGCCATGGTGCCCAGCGTCCAGATCTCCGCCATCAGTACGACTGCGATCGGTAGAAATACACCTCTTGCAGTGCGGAAAGAGAGGAATAGTAGCACCAGCAACAGCCCCATAATCATTGGCTGCATGCGTTTCATCTCTGCAGGCATATAGACACCGAACACACCCTCAATGACCGGGCGACCAGATATAAAGAAGCGTTCAGAACCACCTCGCGCTTCAAGCTCGGCGACTTTATTCTTCACCAGATCATAGATTTCGGCATATTGATGGCGTGAATCAGGCATGGGACGTACTGCAAAGATCGTGCCGCTACCGTCGGCTGAAACAATCACATCCTCGTAAAGGCCAAATTCATGCATGCGCTGTTTGAGATGCTCAATCTGGTTTTGAGATTCAGGCACGCCATCCATAAATTGTTCAACATCAAGACCAGCGTCAGAACCACGGATATCCTTGATCGTTGCGAGTGATAGCAGGTCATTCAGAGCCAGAGTGCGAAATTGGGGCTGTTCCGCCAACCAGTCGGTCAGCTCCTGAACCAGCGTCAGGCTCTTGGTGTTGTAGACGCCATCTTTGGCATCATTGATTATGCCGATAATCACCATATCGACACTGCCGAAGCGCTCTTCGAGCACCTGTTTGTTGATGTAGGCATCACTATGTTTGGGTAGCATGGCATCCATATCGGTCTCAATATGGATATGACGCATCTGGCTTACTGCCAGCACTGTGGTTAGCACTAACATCAATAGTACTGATTTGGGGTGTGTTAGTACCCAGTTAAATATCTTTTTCATGCTGTTCCTCTCTATAAAATTTAGATTGAAATACGTGTTGTTTATTTGGCGCGATAGCCGCGTTTGAGCATGCGCTCGGAGAACGTGCGGTCGGATAGGCCTGTGTTATAACGCTGATCGGTGAAGCTTAGCTCAGTGCGATGATTCGATTGTACGTTTGTCATCGTACCTTTCATTGCAGTCCAAACGCCATCAATCTGTTTGATCTCTTCAGAGATCAGGTATTTCAGCTCTTTTCCTTTACGATCCCAGTAATCGACCCGGACGTACATGTTAATGTCTTTGCGAATGGTGTAACGTGTATTGGAGTAACCGAGGTTCTTTTTCAATTCATCGGTTTTTGGTTTGCCCTCTACGATCCACATATCATGTCCATCAATTAATTTAGATTCGATGAGTGTCCAGTTATAATCTTCAAGTTCCGGTGTCTGTTTGATATCTTCAAATGTGAAATCGGTGCCCATGAAATAATCACCACGATCCGAGGAGGAGATGCGGCGTACTTTTTTCAGAGCTGGAAGATAGAGCCACTGATCATCATCTTTCTCAATGCCATCATAATCCCAAGTTAACAGCCCGGTATCACGGATATTGGATGGGGCTAAGAAGTAGGTGATCGATTTGCTATCTTTACCATAGTCTTTACGTAACGAAACCATCTCACGTTCACGCACATTGCCACGGCGATCAATCAGACGCTGTTTCATGTTCTGAATCAGATCGTCGCCGTCATCACGGGTATCCACAAGTTTCATGATATCCAGGCCGGTCATTTCATTGCTGTAAGCCGGAGCAGCCAGAAGTAGAGCGGCGCTAAACATAAGCAGACTTAATTTTTTCATGAGATTCTCCTTTCTTCATTCTTTACATTATAAAGGTAACGGTAGCTTAGTGCGAAAACCACGGTCCATACTGTTGATCGCAGTGTCATGGCTGCAACAGTGCGCAGTTCATAAGCTCCATCAGTAAATATATGCCAACCCAAGAGGGCAAATACAAACAGAGTAGGTATTGCAATGCACAAGGCAATCCACACAGACCACTGTTGGCGTAGTGCTATACCAATGCCTGCAATGATATAAGCAAAGCCAGCTATAAAATTAAACCAGAGCACAAACGCAACATAGTCACCTGCCGCAATGCGAGAGCTATCATCGCCGAACAGTACCTGCCCACCGGACTTTATAGTTATGATGCCAAACAGCCCCGCGATCAATGCCATAACGTAGATGGTTACTTGATAGTTGATTCCAACTCCTTGCTTTGCTAATTCACCGCATCTTAGCTTTTGCAACTGCCACCGCTGGGTTTTACACCCAACTTGATCAGAATCTTCTCCATCAAACACCAACGGGTAAAACCCGACTGAAATAGATTGACGCCAACAAACAGGGTAAACCAGAGCCAGGTTGTTTGGTTTAATACGCTTCCGTTATATGCTGAACTTAAAAGCACCGAGGTCATGATAAATAATCCTGCAATTATTCTAATAACTCTTTCTGTAGTCATAAAGGTCACTCCGTTGTTTTAATTTTCTGAGTACTTAGGCCAGTTGCTTTTTATTGTTCGATTGCTTTGCGGTTTTAAATACGTTTTTCAGGTAGCTGGAAGCTGGCGTGGCAGGCAATACAATTGTTCATCGTATCACTCAGTTTTATCTGAATGGCCTTGGCTGGCGCTCCCTCTTTGGCCATATCGGCAATATCGTCAAATGCGTAGTGGGTGCCGAAACCCAGTTTTTTAAACTCCAGCGGCAGCTTGGCGCGCAGACTGAAATCTACAGTGGCAATAGCAGCACTGCCGATTGGGCGTGCTGCGGCTTCTACGGCTGCCATATCTTCATTGGCCAGAGCCTCTACAATACTCTGCGTTGTCTCCAACAGTATGCGCATCTCGCCCAATACCGCCTGACGTTCGGCAGGCTCGAGTATTACCGCAGTGCGTCCATCGTCTGCTTTTGCCGTGTTACCCAATACGATTACTTTGAATGCGCCGGCAGCCAGTACAGTTACCAGCAGTCCGATGACGATCCAGTGTGGTGTTGTAGTCTTCATCTTTATCTCTCCTTACTTGAGATTGATCAATTTATCAGAAATATGTTTTAGCGTTTTAATGGTGACTGCTTTTTCTTCATCAGAAATATCACAGAGCATCTCCTGCTGGAAATCAGCAACCAGAGGTGTCATAACCGCGAGTGCCTGGTGGCCTGATGCTGTTAATTCAATGCGAAAGCAGCGGCGATCATCCGGGCATGCATTACGTGATACAAAATCTTTTTTGGTTAATCCGTTAATGCGACGTGTGATGGTAGTTTTGTCACGCATGGTGACGGTTGCAATTTCAACTTGAGTCATTGGCCCTTGCTCCTGCAAGCGGAAAAGAATGGCAAAATCTTGAGCTGACAGCGCGTAACCATGAGCACTGAAACGTCGGGAGATTTCTTCAGTCATTAAAAATGCAGTGCGGTTTACATTCATTCCGATAGCCCTCTCAAGCTTAAACCTTTGGGTGGATTCAAGTATGGTGGCGATAGCATTCTCCAATTTGTGGTCTTGATTTGATCCGCTCATTTTATCTCCTGTTGGCGAACCTTAATCAACAAGGTTGCAATATACAACTATTGTATGTTGCAACCAATTAAAGGGGGGATGCAAAGAACTTATCTACGGGGTGCTCAGCTGATTGTATCAGGTTAATTGGAGGGACTATCTATGGAGGAGAATAGAAGGGGGGCTTTCAGCGGTGGCGGAATTGCATCCACATTTTGAGCAGCAATAATATAGCTGGAAAGCTATGCCACAGCACATCAAATATATCGATCAGTTTGTTTAGCTCTCCAGCTTGCAGCATTCTCATTTTTTCAACCAGATGCGGTTCAGGCTGCATGGGTAACATGGCCATTAGCACCGATGCAGCTATTAAAATGAGATAAGGTATCTCTTCAAGCCATTTCATTATTTATCTCCCGACAATATGGCTGTAGTTGCCATGGAAACAGGTTGGTCATCCTGCTTGATGCTCAATTATGAAGATTCAGAAATCAAACGATCAAGCAGAGCGACGACTTCTGCAGAGAGGGGGGCAATCGCTTCAACATCGGCAATGGCGGCATGTTTATCGCCCTTGTTGTAAGACTCCACTGCGCGTCTACCCAGTGAATGCACTTTTTCATGAGGTGTTTCTAACTGTCGGAATGTAGGGCTATTACCGTAAGATTGTTTACCCATGACGTCATACCATTTGCCAAGGCGACAATCGTGGTGGTTGGCGACAGTAGAGATGTCAATGTCGCCCCGATCTAAAATCATATTGACCAGGCGCTTTTTCCACAGGATGTGATCTGATTTTGCCATACGTAAGATCGCGCCAGTAAGTTTCATGTCGGCAAAACTTTGAATTTCAGACATGAGTTTATTTTCCAGAGCATCGGTATCTTGCAGCGTTTGATTGACGACATGACGAGCACTGCTCACCATTGTAGCTGTTTCGCTGACCGAAGATGCGACCTCTTGAGACGCCTCCGATTGATCCTGAGTTGCCTGGGTGATTTGATCGACTTCTCCAGCAATGAGGTGCAACGCATCGGTCATTTCATGCATGCGATCACTCACATCACCCATATTCTGGTTGCCGTGATCAACCGCTTTGGTGATGCCTTGGGTTACTTCTGCAATGCTTGCAACATCCTGCTGAATGCGATGGATTTTCTCGATAATGTTCTCAGTTGCCTTCTTGGTTTGTTGAGATAGCTCTTTTACTTCATGTGCAACAACGGCAAAACCTCTGCCTACTTCGCCAGCTCTTGCTGCCTCAATGGTTGCGTTAAGTGCTAGCAGGTTGGTCTGATCCGATATCTTTTTAATCACCGCCAGAATGCTGTCGATTTCACGTGAGGCTTGCGTCAATGCTTGCACACGCTCTCCTGCCTGCTCCACACGCTGGTCGATGTTGTTCATCGCATCTACAGCGTGGCTAACCGCTGCGCCAGCATCCTGGCTCTGCTGATTGGCATGAGAAATACTGCTATTTACCTGATCAATACGTGCCGCAACATGGGTGACATTGGCACTCATCTGTTCACTTGCACTTGCCATAGCGATTGCTCTGTCATCAAGGGTGCTCATGTCCTGCTCCATGTGACCCATAGAGATGGTTGTTTCAAAGGCATTCATGGTCATTCCAACCATATTATCAAGTTGATTTAACATGCGATGTTCTAGCTGTGCAGCCAGTGCGTTGGCTTGCTGTATCAGTTGATCATCACCACTAGCTCGATATGTAAAATCACCTTCAGCCAGTTTTGCAAAGAGGGTTATTGCTTCTTGCTGCGTTTGATCCATGAGGGGCTCCTCGGATAGTTCCTGTTACTCGTTGATCTGCTTTTATGCATCCATTTTAAGCAATAATGGTACCAATAACAAACACTGGTGATCAAATGGCTTGAGTTTTTTCATTACCTTTAAGTAATCTAACCAGCATGAGGGCGGCAAATGCCAAGCCGATCATTGAAAGTGCGCCCAAGCCTTCATGTTTTAGCCATTGGCAGAAAAACACCCACGCGGCTAAAGAGAGAAATGCCGTTAATCCGCCAACCGTTTGCAGTAACACTTCTGATATACCGCCTCGCCGTTTTGCGGTAGAGAAAATAGCTCGTAAAGGGCTCAAAAGCCATCTCTCCAGTCGATTCAGATATGCTGGTTTTTTTAACAATACCCAGCCCAATGCAATAATTGACAGGGCAAAAATGCCGTAATCCACGATCAACAGAGCAAAATCAATTTGATCCATCCAGTCTGGTGGCCCCTGGCGGGTTGTATAGGCTTCACCCTTATCGAGAGGATCCGCCGATAGTGCTGCTGGCCAGCATGCCAGCAGCAACCATAGACCGATTTTATTCATCACCTGCTACTCCTGCCAATCTAGAGCGTGATTGTTTGGGCGAGGAAGTTGTGGATAGGTGATCTGTGGCATTTCACCCGTTAAGGTTTCCAGAAATGCTACAATATCTTTTACATCGTGTTTCGAAAGTTTGGTGTTCAATTGTACTTTCGCCATGATGCTTACTGCCTCTGCTAATGTCTTAGCTGAGCCATCATGAAAATAGGGCGCGGTCATTGCTACATTACGCCATGACTGCACTCGGAAAACGTGATCATCATCATCCTTACCGGTAACTGCCTTTAAGCCGATATCTGAACCATGTTTGAAGGCAACAAATTTATTGCTGGTGAACAGAGGGCCGGCATGGCACGAGGTGCAGCCAATATCAGCCACCTTATTCATACCACGGATGGCAGCCGGGCTAATTGTACCTTTGCCCTGCACATAAAGGTCAAATGGCGCATTCGGCGTATTTAAAGTGCGCTCAAAGGCCGCAATAGCTTTTGCCATATTGTTATAGCTGATACTGTTTTTTCCAAAAACCGCATCGAATTCGGTTGTGTAGCCTGCAGCTTTCAGGCGTGTTACCGCATCAGCTTCAGATTCAACCGCCATTTCCACGGGGTTCAATGGCGGCCCTTTAGCCTGATCTTCCAGCAGTGGTGCACGTCCATCCCAGAACTGCCTGCTCCAGAAACCGGAGTTCAACACTGTGGGGGCATTACGTCCGCCACGCTGCCATTTATGGCCAATAGAGAACTGTTGATTATCTACACCCCAAGTGGCTAAGTTATGGCAGGAGTTGCATGAGAAGTGGCCACTTTTTGATAGAGCTGGTTCAAAGTATAGTTTTTTGCCCAACTCTACTTTGGCTTGAGTCATTGGATTGTTAGTAGGAATTGGTGGTGATGATGGCAATACGCCCATGCCTTCAGGGATCTCATTGGCCCAAGCATTGCTTGATAGAGCCATAAAGAAGAGTGCTAAAAAGATGTTTTTCATGATGTTCACCTAAGTTAAATTTTTTCGCGCATTTTTTTCTGTTTTTCTTCGATCATTTTTAAGGCCTGCAAGCCTAACAGCATCGCAATACCTAGCCCAGATGCGCCGAGGCCATACCAGCCTTTGGCATCGAGCCAGTGGCAGCTTAGTAGCCATATTATAAAGATTGGTGAATAGATCATTAATTGCCAGGCGAAAGAACGGCCTTCTCCCCATTTGAGCAACAGGAAAGGGATAAACCTCAACCAGAATGATTGATGCTGATAGGCTTTGATAGAGAAAGCCATTAAGACGATGAATATAATCACATGCAATAGAAACATAGCGATAAACCAAATGTTTATGGCTTTGAGAACTCCTCAAATGCCTGCATGGCCTCTGCCGCATACATCAATGACGGGCCACCACCCATATATATTGCCATAGCTAAAGTTTCAGTTAGCTCTTCTCGGGTTACACCTAAAGCAATCAGTGCTTTGACATGAAAGCCTATACAGCCCTGGCAGTGACCAGCTACACCTATTGCCAGAGCGATCAGCTCTTTGGTCTTTTTGCTTAATGCACCATCTTCAAGTGCAGCGCCAGCCATGGCTGAAAAGCCTTTCATAACATCAGGAATGTCTTTGCGAAGACCGCCAATGGTGGTCGATAACTCAGTTGTCAGTTGTTTGTAGTTTTCAGACATCATTACTCCTCAATGGATAGATAACAAAGACGCCAAGAAAGCTCGAGAGGGTTTTCTTGGCGCCTTTGTTGTTTTATTTCAAGCGTTCAATTCCCATGCGTTTCAGGAATGCTTTTTCAATAAATGGCTCTGAGACACCTGTTTTCATCTTACGCATGAAATATTTCTCAAAACCTACTTTGGCTACATGCACCCATTTTCCACCTTTGGCCCAAACCATATTACGTGGTGGAATCTGCGGGTAAGCGACCAGTGCGACACCTCCATCACCAAAATCAGCCAGGCAGATGGCTCCCCAGGTCCCACATTGCTCAGGCTCTTCACCTTTCAGTTCATGGACAATATTGTGCACAATCGCTGTTGTCATCGATTCAATCATAAAACCGGTTTTCGGAGTGCCTACAGGTAGAGGCGTCTCTTCAACTGGCGGGATGGCAACAATTACGCCTGTACCATAGATGTTTTTAAATTTAGGGCTTTGCTGATAATCATTGATATGCATAAAGCCAATCGGATTAACCAGTCCTTCGCAGTTGGCCACAGGGCCAACACCACGAAATGGCGGCATTAGCATTGCGAACTGATGATCCAATGAACCTGAAGCGATGGTGTTACCATGGCGGTCTACTTCTTCATAATCAATTGTATGCTCATGAACTTCTGTTGTTCTACAGTTCGTAATAAATTTTATATCACGTTTTCTCAACTCTGACTCTAACAGTGCCTTAGAATCTTCCACGCCACCTAGTCCGAGGTGACCAATATACGGCTCAGGTGTGATAAATGTCATCGGTACTTTGTTACGGATTTTGCGACGACGTAGCTCTGTATCAAGGATGCAGGCATATTCATAGGCTGGCCCATAACATGATACGCCTTGCACAGCGCCAACAACAATCGGGCCCGGGTTTTTACAGAACTCTTCAAACGCATTGTATGCTTCTACAGCATGATCAACATGACAAATCGAATGGGTATGCCCTTCTGGCCCCATGCCAGGGACCAGCTCAAACGCCAGGCGCGGGCCAGTTGCAACAATCAAATAATCATAATCCAGATTCTGCCCATTACTTAACCGTAAACGACTCTCATCGGCCAGAATCTCATCCACACCGCAGGATAAAAAGTTAATGCCTTTTTTATTCAAATATGGCGAGCATTGAAAACTGATCTGCTCTTTATCTCGCCAACCCACAGCAACCCATGGGTTTGATGGCGTGAAATGGAAATAGTCCACATTGGATATTACCGTCACTTCATGTCCATCACCGAGTTTATTCAGTTCTTCTTTCATTTCATAAGCTGCCGGCATACCGCCGATACCCGCTCCAATAATGACTACATGCGCCATAGTTGTTTGTCTCCTTCTATGAGGGCATTCACTATGGCCCTCTGCTAATATTACTCTCTACCTTGCGGCAAGACTTAAGCGGGAAAAGCTCCGGATATCGTCTCCAGAAAGCTATTTACCTGTTATATATTCATCAACCTTCTCTGCCGTGGCAGGTTTGGCTGAATAGAGAGCTAGCTATGGCATAAAGCGGACAAAATCCCACTGCTGCAGTGGCAATAAAAAATAGCCCGAGAGCCAGCCATGGCAGCAAGATTGCACTCAAGATGCTGCTTATAATCATGGCTAGTCCGAACCAGACTCTGATCGATTTATCAAATTTACTGATATGCCCGATCATAAGGTCTTGCATTATTGGGGCGATGTTCTTATGTCTCATTATTATACCATACTTAGCTACTCAGTTATGCGCATTATAATATGGTAATATAATATATCAATGAATTATTTTGCTGGGCACGTTTTGAAGCCAAATATGACATATAGTGGGCAAAACTTAATGACTGAAGTGAGTGTAAATACCGCACCTGCACCCATTGCTACATAGTTCCAAGGTTCAGCCAATCCAGCGATTGCACCAGCGGCAATCAAGGCAAGACCTGCAACCAAACGAAAGATTCTGTCGACTCCACCTACATTTGCTTTCATAATTATCTCCTTTCATCGTTAATGAAGTGCAATCCTATAATTATCAAACAAACGCTTCAGTGACAATGTCACCGAAATTAATCTTTATCTCGAATTGCTATATCTCGAATTGCATCAAGCTGGAGTACTATGATTTTATTGCGCCCAAGTGTGACTAGCCCTTTGCGCTCAAAATCTTTGATCAGACGGCTGACCACTTCACGAGCAGTGCCCAGTTCAACAGCCATCTGCCTGTGTGTAAACTCAAGTATATCACCATTTCTAGTTGAGTTTTTTAACAGAAAGGCGGCAAGGCGAACATCTTTTCGGCCAAATGCGACATCTTCTAGCAATAGCATCAGATCACTGATGCGGTGGCCAATATTTGCCATGACAAATTGTCTGAAAAGAGGGGATTGAGCCAGAGCGGCATCAAACACATCCAATGGCAACAACACCAGATCCACATCTGCTTCAACCACACCTTCAGCTGGATAGTGCTGCTTACCCAGCAGACAGGTCGTGGTCAGCATGCAACTTTGACCCTCCTCGACGCGGTAGAGCACGATTTCATGTCCCTGAGGGTCAATCTTTTGCACACGAATAGAGCCGCTTACAACAAGCACATAACCGTTGCAGGCATCACCATCACGAAACAGTACGCTGCCTTGTTTTACTTGCATGCGCATGGCTTTCGCTGAAGCAGTACTCCAGGCCTTATCGCTGTTCTCATTGAGTTCAGGGAAGTTTGTGAGCCACTCTTTTAGCGTGTTTTTTTGATTCATCTCAGATGCTGTTGAGAGCCTGTTCTAACAGTGGTCTGGCATCCTTGACCAAGCAGTCCAACTTGGGGTTATCAATCATACCAACCATGGCCTGCGGATCAATGATGGAAACAACTATTTCGTCATTATCATTCTGATAAATAATGACATTGCATGGCAACATCAAACCGAGTTCCGGCTCCAGGTTAAGAGCATTGTTGGCCAGTTTAGGGTTACAGGCACCTAAAATCACATAAGGAGCACGTTCAACTTCAATTTTCTTCTTTAAAGTTTCTGCAACATCAATGCGGGTCAGGATACCAAACCCGACCCCTTTTAAGGCCTCGGTAATCGCTATTTCTGCCGCTGCCATATCGCCATCAAAGATTGTTCTCATACCATAATCACTCATATCATCCTCCTTATAATCTAAACCTATTCACCGCAGAGTACTCAGAGTCACATAGAGAAAAACCAATCAGAAAGGAGATCAGATGACGAAAGCATCTTTACAATTCTCTAGATTCTACTCTGCAGCAAGGTGAATTGCGCTTGCGCAAGAGCGAGTGCCCTGGGGTGACTCTGTGGTAATAATTTTACGCTTGATCGACAGGATAACCGGCCTGTTTCCATGCCATGGTGCCACCTGCGACATTGATTACATTTGTATGGCCTGCTTGTCTGGCCAAATAATCAACGGCCTGGGCGGAACGCGCACCAGAGTGACAAATTAGAAATACATCGCCCTGTTTTGGAAACTCATCGACGCGAGCCATCAATGTGTTCAGGGGAATCAATGTGGCGCCAGGGACATGGCCTGATCTGTATTCGTCCATTGAGCGCACATCAAATAGGGCGACAGGAGCCTTTTTTTCTTTAGCTACCAGCCAACGCGGGTACAATTCATTTACAGTCATGCTTGCAGACATCTATTTCACCACCGGATAACCGGCTGCTTTCCATGCTTTGATGCCGCCTTTAATGTTTTCAATATTCTTAAAGCCATGTTTAGCCAATAGCTTTGAAGCTTTTACTGAGCGTACGCCAGAGTGGCAATATACGTATACGCGTTTGCCATGGGGAATATCACCCAAGCGTTTGGCCAATTCCTGTACTGGAATCAATGTTGCTCCTTCGACATGGCCCTCGGCGTACTCCTCAGCTGTACGCACATCGAGTAGCATGAAAGGTACCGGTGACTTTTCACCTTGCATCCAGTGTTCATGCGCATGGTTTACATTAGCATTTTCATAACCATCCGGACTCTGATCGCCAAACCCACATGCCGTAGCAGCCAGTGGCATGGCTATAACTATCAAGAACATCATCATTATACGTTTCATTTTAATTCTCCTATCTGTGTTATTAATATTAAACGGTGTGCAACAATTCAATCATTATTATGAGCCACTTTTAACCGGTAAACCTGCACTTTGCCATGCTGACATGCCACCGGAAAAATTATAAACTGTAGCGAAGCCTGCTTTGGCCAGCTTGGTTGCAGCCATAGCAGAGCGATTGCCAGATGCACATATCACGACAACGGGTGTCTCTTTGGTGATTTCATGCATGCGATCAGTAATCTCTCCAAGCGGCATGTGAATCGCTGTTTTGGCATGGCTGGAGCTCCATTCAGGTTGTTGGCGTACATCGACCAGAGTATGCGGCTCTCTGGCAATCTGCATGTAAGCACTTGCCGATATTGATTTGACTCCGGAAAGTTTGGGTGCAATCAAGCGTTTCCAAAGCATCCACACGATCAGTGTAGCCAAAAAGATATTGATCGCATTTTGCTGCATGAATTCCATTTTTTTACTCCTGTGCAACTTCAATAATTTTTTGAGTAAGATTAAAAAGACAGGTGCAGACGGTGACGTCTTAGGGAGGGGGAAAGAAGGACACCACCTGCACCCGTCAACTGTGCAGCTACTTATTTATTGCAGCTATGCTTCATACCCAGCTTGGAGAGAATCACTTCCATCAAACACCATTGGCTAAAACCGGATTGTAAAAGGTTGGCACCGATAAAAGCTGTGAACCAGAGCCAGGTTGGCTCACTTAAAACCACACCATTATAGCGGTAAGACAGATAAAGACTCAGCAAGATAAATGTGCCTGCTATAATCCTGATCATGCGTTGAATAGTCATTGTATTTCTCCATTATATTTTTATATTCATTCAAAATCTAAAATCTTTCACCGCAGAGTACGCGAAGGGTGTAGAGGAAAAACCAAATTTTATTTTTTCATGTTTTGCATTGTCTCTATATACTCTGTGTCCTCTGCGGTGCATGCTTTTGCCTATGCCTTTTTGCGTTGCCAGAGGTAATACATCAGCGGAGTGATGAACAGGGTCAAAATCGTGGCTGCGAGCGTGCCGAAAGCCATCGATACACCTAAGCCCCCGAAAACCGGATCTGAAATCATAATCGAAGTGCCAGCTATCACGGCCAGAGCCGTTAGCAGAATTGGACGAGCACGCACGGCTCCTGCTTCGAGCACGGCTGTTTTCAGATCATAACCCTGATTGCGATAATCGAGGATAAAATCAATCAGCAGGGTGGAGTTACGCACCACTATGCCTGCCAGTGCGATCATGCCAATCATCGAGGTGGCGGTGAACGGTTGCCCGGTGATCCAGTGCCCAGGGAAGATACCAATCATGGTGACCGCAGTTGGTGCCATCACCAGCATCGGTAGAGTGAACTGGCCATAATAGGCCACCATCAACAGATAAATCAGCACCAGTGCAACGATGAATGCAGCACCCAAATCACGGAATACATCCAGTGTTAAGCGCATCTCACCATCCCAAAGCATGTGATAACCATAGGTATCTTCAGGTACAGTTTTAGTAAACAGCATACCGCCTGTTTTCAGCTTGGCACCGGGCACAATCTCCTGCCCATCGAGTTTAGCATCCATATCGAGTAGGGAATAAACCTGTGAACCCTGTTTCGGTTCAGCCATCACATAAGTCACCTGATGCCCATCTTTGGTATAGATCGGTTTACCTGCGATGCTGCTCTCAACGGTCGCAAAAGCCGATAGTGCAACAGGCCCTTGAGTGCCACTGACATAGATGCGATTCAGGTCCTCAGGGTGTGCACGCAAGGCTTTTGGAAGCTGTACATGCAATTTGATCTGATGACGCTCATGCTCCACGTGTAAAGCACCAAAATCATAACCGTGCAGGAAATCACGCAGGGCTGTTTCAACCTGTGCTGTAGCGACACCCAATTGAGCTGCTTTCTCTTTGTTTACTTTGATGTTCAGCTGCTGCTGATCATCGCCAACCGAGTCATCAATATCACTAACATCATAGGTCTCTTCAAATGTCTTGCGTACCGCTTTGGCGATCTCCCGCTGTGTGTCGTAATCAGGGCCATAAATTTCAGCCAAAAGCGTAGAGCGTACTGGTGGACCCGGTGGATCTTCTACCAGTTTGATGCTGGTTTTTGGATGGGCAGCCAGCACTGGTGCCAACATCTCACGAATTTCCAATACAATGCCATCGGAGCGAATAGAGCGCTGATGTTTATCGATCAGGTTTACCCGGATGTCGGCTAGATTGGTGCCATGACGCAGCACAGCACCACGCAACATGCCATTAAAATCAATAGGACCAGCCTGACCGACAAAGCTTTCAAAGTCGGTGACCATGGGATGCATCTGAACAACTTCAGCCACTTCTCTGGCAATGCGATCCGTCTCTTCCAGTGATCCGCCTTCCGGCAGATCGATGGTGATGTTAAAGGTATTATTATTGCCTTTAGGAAGCATTTTCAGCTCCACTGAGCCTGGCGTCATCGGGCCATTAATGCCATCTGAACGCAGGAACTGCCAGCCCGGCTGCAACATGGCGGCCACAAACAGCAGCAGCACAACGACCGAGAAGAGGCGGCGCACTGCTTTGGATTCCACCAATGGCGTCGCAAGGCGCATATAGACACGATGTACCCAGTCCTGGCTAGGTTCATCATGTGCAGCAGCAGCTTTCGTATCGGCGATATGATAGGGCAGCCAGCGTTGCGCAATCCAAGGTGTAAACATGTAAGCAATCACCAGTGATGCAGCCATGGCAATCGGTGTGTTGAATGGAATAGGTCCCATGTATGGGCCCATCATGCCGGTCACAAATGCCATCGGAATAAAGGCCAGAATAACAGCAATCGTAGCAATGATAGTTGGTTTGCCGGTCTCGTTGGTGGCCAGTACAATCAAACGTGCTTTCTCTTTCACACTATCGGCAGTTTGGCGGCCTTTTTTACTCAAGTGGCGATGAATATTTTCTATCACTACAATGGCGTCATCGACCAATAGACCCAATGCCAGAATCAGAGCAAACAGGGTGATGCGGTTGATAGTTTGGTCTGCGATCAGCCCGACGGCCAGCACAACAAACAGAATCAGAGGTATATTCATGGTGACAATGGCTGCTTCGCGCCAACCCAAAAAGAGCAGCAGGATAATGATCACGGTAACAATGGCGATACCGAGATGCTCCAGCAATAGATTGACTGCGGCATTGGCCCGCTCGCCGGAATCACGGGTGATGGTTACATCGACATTGTCGGGGATGAAATCACCTTTCAAGGCGTTCAGTTTTGTTGCGATACGTTCGGTTACCACGACAGCATTGCTGCCGCGTTTTTTAGCTAGCGTGATGGATACCGCAGGAATTGAGGCGGATGCAAGTTCACCCGGATTGAGCGATTGACCAAAACCAATACGGTGATAATGGTTCACTTCGGATGGGCCATCACTGATGGTGGCTACATCGCTCAAATAGATCGCTTTATTTTGCCACTGGCCTACAATCAGACGTCCTACTTCGGTGGCATTCTTCAGATAGCCATCAAGCCAGACTTTTATCTCCCGGTTATCACCCACGAGTTGACCGCTTGGGCCACCTGCATTGGCACCGACTAAAACCTGATGCACACTATCAAGTGCAAGCTGATAAGCAGCCAGACGTACCGGGTCCAGCTGAATGCGAATCTGACGATCATTACCACCGATAATATCGACAACAGATACGCCATCCAATGGCGCCAATTGATCACGCACACGCTCAGCCAGGCGTTTCAGATCGAGGCCATCCATCTCTGTTGAAGAGAGGGTGATCACTGAGGCGGGCACATCATCAACATCGAGGGGTTTCACCAGCGGTTGTGATGCTCCGGCTGGCAAACGATCAATACTATGCATCATGCGGTCATACAATTTGACCAAGCTGGCCTCTTTATCTTGCCCAACTTCAAACATGACCGTGACCACAGCCTGTGAATCCATCGCCATGCCATAGGTGTGTTCTACACCAGTGATTTCACGTAACACCATTTCCAATGGGCGCACGATCAGATTTTGTACCTCTTCGGGAGAAGCGCCCTGCATCTGTACAATGACATTGGCAGCAGGCACATCAATCTGTGGGTTCTCTTCACGTGGCGTCACCATCAAGGCAATGGCGCCAAGCAGGAAAATAAGCATGCTGATCATCGGCGTCAGATTAGAGAACATGGCCGCTTTGCCGAGTTTGCCGGCAATATTTAATGGCGTTGGCTCAGGTGTAGACTCAGGCATTGTTTGATTGGACATTATTTTTGCGCCTGTACCGTCATGCCTGTTTGAAGGGCTGGATTTCCAGCCCAGGCGATCACGTCACCATCGTGTAGGCCAGCCAGTATCTCTGTTGTTGAATTGCTGCTGTGCCTAGCTTCACCATTACGGCCTGTGCGAATTTGACGATAATGGACAGTGCCTTTGTCATCGACGACATAAACACCGTTCAATCCCGCTCTTTCAACGATAGCTTCATTGGGAACCATCAAGGCTTTGCGTGTGCCAATATTAAAACCTACCTGAGCATACATGCCCGGATGCACAGAGGGATCATTCTGCAGGGCAATTTTAATCAGGAACTGATGTGAGACAGCATCTGCTGCTTCAACCACCTGGCGCACAACACCTGAAATAGCGCGCTTCATAGAGGGGATCTCTACTTTCACACTATCGCCGCTATGAATGCCACTGACAAACTGTTCGGACACATAGGTTTTTACGAGTAAGCTGGTGGGGTCTTCCAATGTGAGAATCGATGCGCCCGGCTGAGCCAGATCACCTTTGCTGAGTCGTTTTTCAATCACAACGCCATTTACCGGTGAAAGTACTTCGGCATAGCCCAATTGATTACGGGCCTGAGCAGCCTGAGAACGAGCCACTTTGTAACGCAGACGCACGCGGTCGAGCTGCTGTTTGCTGGTTGCATGTTCTTTAAACAGTGACTCATAACGTTTCATGTCGGCCTGTGCATCCGCCAGGTCTGCTTCAGCCTGAACCAGAGCCTGTTTGGCATTGACCGGATCCACGCGTACCAACACCTGGCCTTTTGTCACACGATCACCTTCGCGAACTGATAGTTTGCGAATGTAGCCTGAGATGCGCGAGCTGATCGATACACGATGATCGGATGTCACGGTGCCGCTGGTAACATAGTGAGAATCAACATTCACAGATCTTACAGTCACAGTCTTTGCATCGGTCAGCACAATGGGCTGAACCGCAGTGCGGTGAGTGGTATCATCACTGCATGCTTGCAGCGCCAATAGTGCGAGCACCGTCAATAAAAAACTTTTTTTCATCGGATTACCTCGATATTCAGTGTGCCAGTAGCCAGTTGTAGAGCAGCCTGGGCAATGGTGGTGTCATAACGGGCTTGAATGCTCGATAAGCGTGTTGTGTCCACTTGCATCTGGGCATCAAGCAGGTCTGATGTTTTGGCTAAGCCTTGCTGATAGCGCAGTGATTTAATGCGCAGTGACTCTTCACTCTGCTTCAATGCTTCACGCTCACTGCTGTGGCGACTTTTGCTCTCATCGAGCATACGCCAGGCATGCGTGACTTCATTGTGAATTTGTTGTTTATGGTCGGCAATTTTTAATCCGAGAGCGACCTCTTTGGCACGGGATGCACGCATCTGTGCCTGATCGTAACCGCCGGAAAAGAGGTTTATGCTGATCGTTGCCCCAATCATGCTATTACGGCTTTTCAATGTGGCGGTGGATGCATTCCACTCTTGCCCGGCGACCAGGCCGACATGCGGTAAAAAAGCAGCTCTGTTCAAATCGATGTCTGCTTCACTGGCCTGATAAGTTTGTTCAAGGGCTTTTAAGTCGGGACGGAATTGCGTCGATTTTTCTATGGCCTGATTCAGGGTACCAGTTGTTATGACAAGATTAGGTTCATCCTCGACAGAAATAGCAGTTGTGCTATCAAGGCCCATAACGCGTTGCAGCTCTTCTTTGGCCTGAGCATATGCATTGTTGGCCTGCTTCAATTTTAACTGGCTACGCAGCAGATGAACCCGCGCATCCATCACGTCACTATCAATTAAAATGCCGCGCTTTTGTAAAGCTAATGTATCCTGATGGCGTTTTTCAGCCGCACTAACGGCTGTCTCCATTGCGTGGATGGCAGATCCGGCCTGTCGGGTGCGCGCATAAGAATGGATGGTCTGAAAAATGACCTGTTGCTGCATATAACTGTGATTGAACAGAGCAGCTTCAGTATGGTGTCCCGCTTGTCTACGGCCCGCCCACAAGGCGCCGCCTTGATAAAGCGGCATTTTGAGTTGCAGGCTAGTTTGATAGTTGTTGATGAAACCTGGATTATTCAAAAATGCAGGATTGAAATCTGCGGCTTTGACCCGTTGCTGATTGAGTTTGGTGCCAAAATAATTGCCCGGTGAATCGGTGCGTATAACGCCAGTGGAAAGGTCCACACGTGGCATAAATTGACTTGTCGCCATATCCTGCCCTGCACTGGCCTGTTCAACAGCACTGTTGTTGGCTTCCAGTAAGCGGTTATGGTTGAGTGCATAGTCCACGCTTTGTCGTAGTGTTGTAATCTCTGCGGCGCTGGCGAGACCAGCGGTCATCATCAGTGTGGAGATGAGTGCGGTCTTTATTAAAATATTATAATTAGCTGATATGTAAGGGAAAAAAAACACGATTCACTCCTTGTCTTCAGAATTGAAGCACATTTCAGGACAATAAATTTGTTTCAGGGCCAGCACCAGGTCTTCCCAAGCAGGGTTCGCAATGCGGTAAAAGACTTGTTGACCGCGCTTTTCGTTTTCCACAATGCCTAACATACGCATCTTGGCCAGATGCTGTGACAGATTGGATTGAGCAGCTCCGGTAGCTTCCATTAATTCTTGCACACACATGGTTCTACCCAACAACAGGCACAATACGGACAGTCGTAACTCATGCCCAATCGCACTCAGTCCCTGACTGGCTTCTTTGACTTTATCTTTGGGTATTTCTTGCATCGGCGAATCATATTCCAATCTCATTATATAATCAAATCATTATTTAGAGGAGGGTAAGTGTTATAGTTACTGTGAAAGGGCATTGCGTCGCGGCCTCTCTTACGTATACCATTCAGAAATGATGAAAATGGAAATGATATGCGTGATATACCTTTAGTTCTAATTGTTGATGATGAAGTTATCATTCGTGATATTTTAGAAAAAATGATTCATGCGCTGGGTTTTGCAGTCATGCAAGCGGCGAACAGTAGCGAAGCACAACAGATGATTCGTAAGCACGCGCCTGATCTGATTCTTTTGGATATGATTTTGCCGGGTGTCGATAGTATCGAAGTGTTGAGATCTGTGCGTGATGATGACGCTCTGAAGCATATCGCTGTTATTCTCATTTCGGGCATCGATGATCTGGAAGCTGTTGGTTCATTTATCGAGGCTGGCATCGATGATTTCCTACCCAAACCATTCAATAAAGCTCTACTGACACTAAAAATCAATGCTTGTCTATCTCAGATGAAGAGTCGGGAAAGCTCTCGAGATGCGAAACAGATCATGGAAAGTTTCTGCCGGGATCTCTCCCATGATCTGAATAATGCACTGACGGGTATCATCATGACCGCTGAATTGATGTTGATGAATGCAAAGTCGGAACCGGAAAAAGAGTATATTGCAGATATTATCGAATCGAGTGAGAAAATTACCGGCTTGATCAAAGAGCGTCGCAAGGCTCTGGCAAGCAGCACTCACAAATAGAGGACCTGAACCGTAGCTGTGCCCATATCTTTTCGGCAGCATACGCCATCCTATGAATAGCACGACTCCTCCTCCGACCCATCATCCATCTGACGCACTCACTGGTTTAGGCTGGCGTCTAGCTCAGCTCGCCAATTCAAATGATCCCAAGCAATCAAATCGTTTGAATCAAACAAACCGACTGCATGTCTGGATATGTCCAGATGTGCGTAGTTATCGTCAACTGTCTGAGGAGCTGGCATTTTTTCTGCATGACAAACCTGAGCTTCTGTGGCGCTTCCCTGCCTGGGAGGTGCTGCCCTATGATCGTGTATCTCCGCATCATGGTATTGTTGGCGAACGTTTTGCCACGCTTGGCCGCCTGCTCAATACGCCCAATCCAACGGGGATACTACTGACTGCACTGCCTGCCTGGTTGCAACGTATCGCTCCACCGGAGTCGGTGGCTGCACATGTTTGGCAACTGAAACTCAATATGGAGCTGGATACTGCTGGTCTTAAAACGCGTTTGACTGAAGCCGGTATGATTCCTGCCGACAGAGTTTTGGTTCCGGGTGAATTTGCAGCTCGTGGAGGTCTGTTCGACATTTGGCCGGCGACTGAAGATACGCCGTTGCGCATTGATCTGTTTGGCGATGATATCGAATCGATTCGACGGTTTGATCCGGAAACTCAACGCTCTGGTGATGTGCTCGATAGTTTTACTTCTGTGCCTGTACGAGAGGTAATTCTCGACAAACAGGGCTGTGATACATTTATCGCCAATTTTCGTACCCGGTTTCCGCATCAACGCAAACACCCAATGTTAAGTGCGGTACAGGCTGGTCGTCCGCATCCAGGCATTGAAGCGCTATTGCCCTTGGCTTATGGTACTATGGCACGTTTAGGCGATTATTTACCGGATAGTTGCGTAGTTTATGCCGATAGCGACATTGAACAACGCCGCCATGGTTTTGCAGAACAGGTACGTGCTCAGTTTGAAATGGTGCGTGCGAGTGCTGAGCCGAGTATCAGCCCACAAGAGCTATATGCTGTTGAAACAGCGGTGAATGCTAAAAAACTGCCAGGTTTTGATATTGAGCCAGCTCCATCGCTGAGTGATTACAGTGACCGTGCCAATCCCGTGCAAGCCATGCGCACCTTATTGAATAAGAAGTTGGATGATGGTTGGAAACTCTGTCTGGTTGCGCACGGCTTAGGCCAGCAAGAACGCATGATCGAAGCATGTGATGAGCTTACCCTTAAGCTAGAAACAGAACAAAATCTCCTAGCATGTAAGGAGGTTCAGTTATCGACCACCATCGGTTATCTCGATAGTGGTTTTGCGATCCCCAAAGAGAAGTTGCTGATGCTGACCGGACGGGAACTGCTGGGGCAGCATTCGCCACGTAAACGTAGCCGCAATAGCACTGTGCTACGCGCTGATATCTTTTCCAGTTTGGCGGAGCTGCAGGTCGGAGATCCGGTTGTTCACGAAGATCACGGTGTGGGTCGTTATCAGGGTTTAGAGAGTATTGATGAAGATGGTGATCTGGCTGATTTCATCAAAATCGAATATGCCGACAAAGCCAGCATTTTTGTGCCGGTTGAAGAGCTGGCACGGCTGCATCGTTATACCGGAGAGGAGTCCCCCACACTCAATAAACTCGGTTCAGAGAAATGGAAACGTACCCGTGAACGTGTTAAACGCGATCTGCTGGCCATGGCGAATGAACTGATTGAAGTTGAAGCTGCACGCAGTGGTAACAGCCGTGAGCCCTATCCTATGCAGGGCTCTGTACTGGCGGCCTATGATGAATTTGCGGCCCGATTCCCTTTTGAAGAGACCGATGATCAGGCTGAAAGCATTGATGCTATTCTGCGCGATTTAACTCACGAGAAACCGATGGATCGGGTGATTTGTGGTGATGTTGGTTTTGGTAAAACAGAAGTATCCATGCGCGCAGCCTTTGTGGTGGCGCAATCAGGGCGGCAGGTGGCCATTCTTGCGCCTACTACCGTTTTGGCGAATCAGCATTATAGTAGTTTCTCTGAGCGATTTGCCGGCACGGGTTTGAAAGTCGATCTCATTTCTCGTCTGCAAGGAAAGAAGGAAGCTGATCGTATTACCCGTGAACTGGCCGGTGGTGAAATTCGAATCATTGTGGGTACACATCGTTTGCTCTCAGATCAATTTGAGTTTGCTGACCTAGGCATGGTTATTGTCGATGAAGAGCAGCGCTTTGGTGTAAAACATAAACAGAAGCTCAAGGCACTGCACACCAGTGTTGATCTGCTGACGCTGACGGCGACTCCGATTCCGCGCACCCTGCATCAAACATTATCCGGTCTGCGTACGGTATCGATTATCAGTACACCGCCGGCTGAGCGTGAAGCGATTCGCACTATGGTGTCTAGTTTCGATGCGCATATTGCTGCTGAAGCGATCAGGCGTGAGCTCTATCGCGGTGGCCAAGTCTATTATCTACATAACCATGTCAAAAGTATTGAACGCATTGCAGCGCGCTTACGGGAAGATGTACCTGAAGCAGAAATCGGTGTGGCGCATGGTCAAATGAGTCCGGCTGAGCTCGACCGGCAAATGTTGGCCTTTTATGAGGGGCGTCTGCATATTTTGCTCTGCACCACGATTATTGAATCGGGTCTTGATGTGCCCAATGCCAATACGCTGATTGTTGAACGGGCAGATCTGCTTGGCTTATCACAACTGCATCAGATTCGAGGCCGTGTTGGGCGCAGTCACAGGCAAGCTTATGCCTACCTGTTCACGCCTGACGCACGAGCCATGACAGCCGATGCGCGTGATCGCCTGCAGGCTATTGCTGAACACACTGAGCTTGGTGCTGGCTTTTTGTTGGCGCGGCAGGATATGGAAATTCGTGGAGCCGGTAATCTGCTCGGGGCAGAGCAGAGCGGCAAAATTGAAGAGATCGGTTTGGATATGTATCTGGATATGCTGACCAAGGCAGTCTCTGAAGCACGCGGTAATGCGCCAAAGCCGAGCCAGCCCATGGAGATGCACTTGGGACTCAATGCCATTCTGCCGCCGGATTATATGCCACAGTCAGGCGAACGCCTGAACCTCTATCGTCGCATTTCGCGTGCCGAAGACGATGGTCAGATTACGCTGTTATTCGAAGAGATGACTGATCGTTTTGGACGCATGCCGGACGAAGCGAAATTTTGTCTGGAATCGGCGCGTTTGCGTTGGCGCGCTCAGGCCCTGTTCCTATCCGGTGTGCGTGAAAGCGGCGGTGGTTTCAGGCTCAACTTTACAGCTGACTCGAAGATTGATCCGGCTGCATTGATGATGCGTGTTCAACGGGAGCCGAATCGTTTTCGCCTTACTCCGGATGGAAATTTATCGCTGTTGCATCAATCCGAACATAAACGTGAGCAACTTAAAGATTGCATTGCATTTTTAGATGAGTTGTTGAAATAACTCAGCATGCCTTATCAATCAGCTGTAGTGAAATGCGGGTGGCTAGAAATATAGAGAACGTGCACCCAAGCGTTTCTAAATCCCCGTTTATCTGTGTCCAGAAGGTGAATCGGGCCAAGCTGAATCGAGCTTGCGAGAGAGAAGGCCGACTGGGGCATCATCTGTGATTCTAATGCTTATTGTGAACCGTTACGAAAAGGTTTAGCCGCAGTCATACTAAAGTAGTATGGAGACTTATCCCTCGCTCCATACGATTGCGAGCAAGTTATGAATGTTTCTACGCGGAACTACATAACAAATATCAAGCAATTGGCTCTGTTATGCTGTTGAGGGGAATAATATGGAAATGATTACTGGAAACTCATCGTGGTTGGAACTGTTACTGGATTTCTTTCGCGGAGACTCTAAGCCCGAAATGAAAGTTCAGTATGGAAACCTATCTGCTTCAGAACGTACTTACAGAGGTAATGACCTTTTCTAAAAATAAGTTCAGCTATAAGTCACAGACAGAAGAGCGATAGCGCAGGATGATCCATTGCGCTTGCCTCAAGCTGTTTTTCTTCGAATATCAAAATAGATTGTAATAACAAAATAGAGGGAGTTTAGTGACTCACTTTTCCTCATTACTAATCATAGGAGAGCTTGTGCATCCATCTATTCAACAATCATTAGCTGCAACTTTTGTAGTTATGCTGCTTCTTTCCGGCTGGCTCTACAGCAGTCTTGATAGCTTCAGAGAAGGGGTGAGTAAGCAGGCAAAAGATACGCTTAAAACAACACTAGATACCACATATAGAACGCTCATGGATTGGCGTGATATGCATATGAGTGAAACGCTAACGTGGGCATCTCATCCCGATATTAAGGATTTAACCCAAGGGCTCTTGCTTAGTTATCAGCGGGATAAAGAAAAAATGAACAATCTCCAAAATAAAATTGATGAGGAGCTTAGCCCTGCAGTCGAAAAGGGGCTATTTTCAAGTTATTCAATTCTTACAGCCGAGGGTGTTTGTATATCGTCCAGCCAAACGAGATGGCTTGGGCTATCCATGATAAAGTCTGAACGAACCACGAAGCTGCTAAGTCGTGTGTTTGATTTGGGTTATGTGGGTTTTACTGTGCCGGAAAAAGGTCAATTATGGGGTGATCATATGCTTGCTATTGCTCCCATTTATGATGATAGGGGCGGAGTTATTGCTGCGCTGGCTTTTGGTCTTAATGAGGGATTGTCATATTCGAGTATTAGCAGTCGTGGACAAATCGGTGAAACAGGAGAGACCTATCTGTTTAATGCTGATGGGCAGATGCTTTCCACGTCAAAGTTTATGGCGCAACTAAAATCGATTGCTGTGTTGAATAGTGATGTTCTTAGCAATGCGGGAGAGAGCAAGGGGCTGAATATCCAGATTCGCGATCCCGGCGGAGATATGACACAAAGCTTTGTGCCTAAGGTGAATGCAGAAGAGCTGCCTTTGACATACATGGCACGCTCTGCGGTGGGTGGTGGTCATGGAAGTAATTTAGAAGGTTACAATGACTATCGTGGTGTTCCTGTTGTTGGTGTCTGGCTTTGGGATGAGGTGATGGAAATCGGCATGACATCTGAAATGGATGTGAGTGAGGCTTTTGCCAGTTATGACCAATATAAACAGGATATGATGACTCTGTTTGTCATCTTTAGCTGTTTGATAGTGTTGCTGTTGGTGTTTGTGGCGAAGCATAAGAGGCAAGTAACTGGTTTCAGAGTCACTGGTTAAAGGCCTAGTGAGATTGAGTTAACCGCTTGTTGGATAAAGGCCTAACGCAAAAAGCCCAGGTGACATTGAGTCACCTGGGCTTTTTTTGTTGGTACCGAGAACTGGACTCGAACCAGCACTTCCAAGAGGAAACTAGCACCTGAAGCTAGCGCGTCTACCAATTCCGCCACCTCGGCCTATAGTGTCCCGCAGTGCGGGGCCTATGAAGGCGCGCAATCATAGGATGGAGCAACATAGTGTCAAGTAAGAGCAATAAATCGGATAATGCGGGCAAGTGGCCTAAAAAGGCTACGAATAAACGGGCTTCGGGCAAAAGCTCGGATGACAAACGTGCAGACAAGCTGAGTCGTAGCAACAGTGTATGGGATAAGTCGGCCTCTGGTGGAGGCTCCGATGACAAAGGGCGTCCTGGTAAGAGCCCATGGGGAAAGCGCGCTTCCAGTGAACAATCCGATGACGCTCGTGCAGAGAAATCTCCTCACAGCAACAACGCATGGGACAAAAATGAGAAGCGACCAAGCCAAAAGAAACGTCAGGGTAGCAGTAAATCACCTTGGGGCAGTGTGAAGAAAAAGGCCCAACAAACCTGGACGGGCACTGTTTCCGCCCATCCCGATGGTTTTGGTTTTGTTGATGTTGTTGGCGTCGAAAAAGGTTTTTTCCTGCCGCATGAGCAGATGAATGGTTTAATGCATGGTGACACTGTGGAAGTGCGCGCTGTGCGTAATCGTGGCCGTGAATCAGCTGAAGTGGTGCGTGTTGTTGAACATGCTTCGGCCATTCTGGTTGGTCAGTTCCTGATTCAAGGCAATAAAGCGATAGTGAAGCCGCGTTCTCGCAAAATTCCACAAAACATTCTCATTGCTCATAAAGATACTAATGGCGCTCATGAGGGTGATTGGGTGCGCATCGAAGTTTCTCGCGTTTCAGGCCCATTGCGTGGCCGTGTACAAGAAGTGCTGGGGGATCAACTTACGCCGTCCAAACTGGTTGAATTGATTATCGCCGAACAAGGTCTGGATCAAGAGTTCCCGGACAAAGTTAGCGCTGAAGCGAAACATTTTTCAGATCAGGTGGCAGAAAAGGATATTCATGACCGTAAAGACTTAAGACATTTGCCGTTTGTCACCATTGATGGTGAAGATGCGCGGGATTTCGATGATGCGATTTGCGTCTTGCCGCGTGGCGATGGTTTTGAAACCTGGGTGGCCATTGCTGATGTGGCACATTACGTCAAAGCAGGCTCTGCCCTTGATGAGGAAGCGCAGCAGCGCAGTAACTCCTTCTATTTCCCAGATCGTGTGATTCCCATGTTGCCCGAAAAACTATCGAACGGGCTCTGCTCCTTGAATCCGAACGTTGCACGGCTGGCGATGACTGTGCGTATGCGTTTTGATGCCAATGGCACACGCCGTTCGATCCATGTCTATAACGCGGTGATTCATTCACAAGCGCGTTTAACTTATACAGAGGTGGCCAAATGGCTGGATGAACGCGATGAAACAGTTATCGAAGCGCCCGGTATTTGTGATATGTTGGATGATGCTGCCCGTCTGTTCCGCAAGCAGGTGATCAAACGCGAGCAGCGTGGTGCTTTAGACCTGGATATGCCGGAAGTACGTGCACGACTGGAAAATGATGCCGTTGTCGATATGTGTGCTATGGATCGCAATATTGCGCACCGCCTGATTGAGGAGATGATGCTGGCGGCCAATACGGCCGTAGCTGAATATATGGAAACGCATAACTGTGCGCTGTTATATCGTGTGCATACTCCGCCGGAACGTGAAGCCATTGAGAAACTTAATGAATTTCTTGGTCCGTTCGGTCTGTTTGTTCGCCTGCCCAAAGCCAAAGAGAAAGATAGCAATGTGAAACCATGGGCTGTGCAGCAGGTATTAACGCAGTCACAAGGCAAACCATTCGCCCATGTGCTGCACCGATTGGTGTTGCGCTCTATGCAGCGGGCTCAATATACACCCAACAACGAAGGTCATTTTGGTTTGGCGTATGAAACCTATGCTCATTTCACCAGTCCGATTCGTCGTTATGCCGACTTGATTGTTCACCGTCGTCTGAAAGCTTTGATTAAAGGGCAAGACCCGAACAAAGCCCAACATGAAAGTACACTGACCGAAATTGGTGCACACGCCTCATCTCAAGAGCGCATACAGCAACGCGCGGAATGGGATACACAAGCGATGTTGGCCGCTCTGTTTCTTGCTAAAGACGTTGGAAAAACCTTGTCTGCCCGCATTTCAGGTTTAAGTAAACGCCGCATTTTCTTCGAACTGGAGCCCAGCATGGCCGAAGGTTCATTGGATGTGGATGCTCTGCCAGGCGCATTTGTGCTCGATGAAACGGGACACCGTCTGACTTCTAAGCATAGTGGGCATAGTTATCACTTGGGAGATCAGCTCGAAGTAGTGATTGAATCCGCCGATCCTGTACGCGGACAAATCGCTGTTCGCCTCACCGATAATGACTAAGCTTCTTGCGCAATTATTTTGCTTTGGCATGATTCCGGCCGCTTAATGTGAATACCATATGCCGAGGTGGTGGAACTGGTAGACACAAGGGACTTAAAATCCCTCGGTAGAAATACTGTACGGGTTCGACTCCCGTCCTCGGTACCAACAATAAAATCCCAGGTGACTCAATGTCACCTGGGATTTTTGCGTTAGGCCTTTATCGAAAGAACGGGCTGACTCAATGTCACCTGGGATTTTTTGCGTTAGGACTTTGCTTGTATGCTACATTGATAGACCCGACCCCATGAGTTTACTAAGTTGCCTATGCGGCAGTGAACCATGCCGCTCTTCTTCAGCAGATGCATTGCGATTTCTAAGCTGCCTATGCGGCAGTGAACCGTATCTGATGCCACAGCATCGGCCTTGCGTTTTTCTAAGCTGCCTATGCGGCAGTGAACTATTAAAACAGGGTGCGCCATCAGTCGCGGAATTTCTAAGCTGCCTATGCGGCAGTGAACGTCACCTGCTCCGGGGCTCGTCTCGTTCTTAGTTTCTAAGCTGCCTATGCGGCAGTGAACGAAAGCATCACGTACAACGCTCATCTGCGTATTTTCTAAGCTGCCTATGCGGCAGTGAACAGATTCGAAGTTGATATCCTTGCCGCCGCCAATTTCTAAGCTGCCTATGCGGCAGTGAACCCGAGCATATTTCCCAAAAGAATATATGCAACAAGGAGATACCTTGTTTTTTCTTTTTAACCAATGAGAAAAGTAGGCTTTGTAACCAATGAATTATAAAGAGCTTTTTAAATGTTAAAAATTAAAGGCTAAAACATGGGTTGGCGAACTTAGCCCATAGACACTAATTTCCCAGCCCAAAACAGTTACAAGTTGCGAGAGGTAGTTCCTTAGCTTACACGAATCACTTCTGGAGACTACTAAGTAAAGAACTGTCCCACAGAGTTTGGTGACGGGCCTGGCATGAGTTATTTATTTTCCTGAGTTCCTCAATGCTTCTTTTTATCGCTTTCAAACTGCTCTCCAATATTAAGCCAGTAGCGAGTGCCTTTAAGTTGACCTGTTTTGCTCAGCGCACCAAGCTCAACGAGCTTCTGAAGATCCCTATCGCTAGTTGTTATGACTCAGCTTATAGTACTTAATTCGTTGATTTAATGATATGAGCCGCAGCTGATGATGGTAGTTGATTTCAGTGATTCCTTTCATTGGTGCTGTTATGCTTATCCAGTTTCGAATCTTTGATAGCAAGCTTAGACGAAATCAATATGGGGCTAACCCAACAGCTCTACGGATTACTAATGCAAAGAGCCGTTTGTATCGTTTACTGCAAATAAAGCTCACCAAATTGATTGAATCAGATACAATGGGGGGCGAAATTTGAGGTATAAGAACGGCTGCCGTATTGTTGATCTGTTACAGATGAGGAGAGACTCATGAATAGATTTTATTGTCCTCGCATAGATGAGTTTACGGCAGACGCGCGGCGCTTGTTATTTCTAATCATAGCAATGCTGTTTACGCTCTTTTTTCTCAACGGTTGTGCCACCAATCCTGTGACAGGAAAAAATGAGTTGATGCTTATTTCCGAATCCATGGAGCTGGAGATGGGGCAGAAGAACTATCTGCCAGCTCGTCAGATGCAGGGCGGTGATTATGTTGTTAACCCTGAAGTGACTGCTTATGTACGCGAGGTTGGTCAGAAACTTGCCGCAGTATCTGATCGTAAATTGCCCTATGAATTTAGCGTGTTGAACAACTCAGGGATTAATGCCTGGGCGATGCCGGGTGGTAAATTAGCGATTAACCGTGGTCTGTTATTGAAGATGGATAGCGAAGCGGAGCTGGCTGCTGTGTTGGGGCATGAGATTGTCCATGCTGCCGCTAAACATGGTGCGCGGCAGATGCAGCAGGCCTTGTTGCTGCAAGGAGCTATGATGGCAGCCACTCTTGCCATTCAAGATAGTGTCGATGATGAATCCACGCAGGCACTTGGTTTGATGGGAGCTGAAGTCGTTGCGACACTGTTAAATTCCAAGTTTAGCCGTGATGATGAGCGGCAGTCAGATCATTATGGCATGACTTATATGTCTCGGGCCGGTTACGACCCTTATGGGGCAGTAAGGATGCAGGAAGTGTTATTAAACGAATCACAGGGTCAGCAAGGCGATCTGATTTCGAATATGTTCTCCAGTCATCCTCCATCTCAGGAGCGCATTAATATCAATCGCGCTTTTGCCACTCAGCTGCCGGCAGGAAAAAATGGACGTGATGAATACCATCAAAGGTTGGCATCGCTGTTTAAGGTGGCCCCGGCTTATGCTGCGTATGATGAAGGTCAAAAAGCGATTAAAGCTAAGGATTACCACAAAGCCCGTGCGATGGCAGAACAGGCCATAAGTATTGAGCCACGTGAAGCAAAATTCCATCTGCTGCGGGGTTCTGCTTTGGAGCATGGGCGTAACAGTAGAGCTGCGTTGGCTGCATACCGGCAAGCAGTAAATTTAAGCCCAACGTATTATGAACCACACTTGCGGCTCGGACTGCTGCTTGATGGAATGGGTCATCGTTATCAAGCTAAACAGGCGCTGGAGAATAGTCTTCGTTTTCTTAAATCGGCTTCAGCTTTGCAGCGATTGGGCAGTTATGCTTTAGCCGATGGCAACTCTAATCTGGCACGCCAATATTTGAGAGAAGCATCTGCTAGCAATAGCCCCGATGGCCAGAAAGCCTATGCCGAACTGCTGGGCTTTGATCTGCCGGCGAATGCCGGTAATTATTTAACTGCCCAGGTTAGCCTGAGTGCTGATAACCGACTGAAATATGTGGTGCGAAACAATACGCCATTTCCAATTTCGAATGTGATTATTCAGTCCAATGAGCCATCAGGTAGCCAGCGTCTGAGTATGAACAGTGCGATCCCTGGTTATCAAAAATCAACGCTGCTGACGAATAGAAAGCTTAAACAAGAAGAGCTCTACAGCTTTAGTGTCAATGTCATTAGTGCAAATCTGGCGAAATAAAATACCACGATGATATTCCGCCGAATGATTCCTCTGTTGCTGATTGTGCTGCTTTTATCAGGCACATGGCTTACGGCTCCCTTGTGGTTATCGAAAACGGTAGAATATATTTTAACTGACCAACAATGCAGTGAAGCTGTGGTTGATCTTGAATCCGTTGGTTGGAATAGCAGCCAGATCAACAGGCTCTATTGCAAGGATCGTCAAGGCTCGCTGGAGATTGATCTCACAGATGCTGTGGTTCACTACAGATTTTCAGAGCTGCTGGAAAAACGAATAGGGCATATCAAGCTGGATAGTATCGCCATTCAGCTGCGCCCCTCTTTAGAGAGTACGTCTAAGGCCGCACCCTTGCTTACTACTCCGGCACTCATACTCGAAGCGTTGCCACTCTCCAGTTTTGAAATCAAACATATTTCTCTGCAGCGTCAAAACCAGTCTAGAGAGATTTTGCAGGAGTTGAGTGGCAAGGCCAGATACTCGGCACAGGGTTTATCACTGGAGTTACATGAGGAGTCATATCTGCAGGGGTTGCAGGTAAGCGTTGACCTGGATAAAAAAAATGGCATTCGAACGACGATCCAGCAAGGCGATAGATCTATTCTTAAAGCTGATTCAACCATGCATAAAACAGCTGATGGGATTTTAATTAAAGGCATTGCAGATATAGAGCTGGCTCCACTTTCAGCAGCACTTAAACCATGGCTAAAGCTGCCAGACCAGCAGCTGAAGGGGCGATTGCACTCTGCCTGGCAGGTTTCATTGCCTGTGCAGTCAAATAAACCACTTATGCAACAATTGGATGTAAGCTCGACGTTTACGTTGGATTTCAGCCTGAATCGGCCGGATTTGGGTCCGAGCCAGGGGCATGTGAATCTGGGCCTGACATATAAGCAAGGTCTGGGCAGATGGACTATTGCTGAGCAGTCGCTGCTAAGTTTTGGTGATAAGCAAAAAACCACTGTCGATATATCAAAGCTTTCAGGCTCATTCGGAGTTGCTGAATCTGGCTGGCATGCATCGATTGCTGATAAAAGTGAGTTGCATCTAATAAATATTCATATCGACGATATCTTCATGCCTGCTCTGCAGCTTAAAACGGAGACAGCAGTAGAGTTTACAGGGGGCTCAAAAGAGGGCATTCAACTTGTGGAGAAGGCTGCCATGACCGTGGTTCTTCCACTTTTGCAGGTGCATAAGAAGACTGACATAGAAGTAGTGCGGATAAATCTCACTTTGCATAAGAGCAATCGAGTCATTGCGGAGCTGTATCAGGGCAGAAAGTTGCTTCTTAAGACAGCTGCTAGCATGCGCAAAACAGATAGCGCTACCTCAGTTGATGGCGAAGCCGATTTTAAACTTGGGCCGCTTTCTACACTGCTTAAACCGTGGATAAATATGGCAGAATATAAGCTGGCGGGGGATCTCTACTCTAGGTGGAAGTTCTCGTTGCCAAGGCAGCCTGAAGCAGTAAAGAGGCCGTTGTTACAACAGCTTAAGGCGAGTGCGGCATGCACGTTAGATGTTGCATTGAAGGCGCCAAATTTAACTTCGAGCCGTGGCACTGTGCAACTCAATCTAGAATATGACCAGGGTGAGGGGAGCTGGGCATTGGCTAAAGGCTCACAATTCAGTGTTGGTCAGAAGCCAAAAATGAAGGTCTCTCTTTCAAAGCTCTCAGGCTCATTCCGTCATGTCGATCCAGGTTGGCAGTTCTTTGTTGCAAAGAACAGTCATCTGCAAGTGAATAATATGCTTAGCAATGAGATCTCTATCCCTTACTTTCAAATGAATGTGAGCGCGCCCGTGAAGGTGTCGCTAAACTCGAAAAAAGGCATGAAAATGCTGCAAAGGGCCAAGTTGAGAGTGGTTTTGCCAAGCGTACAGTGGCAACAGAACAATCTGCTTAGCCGAGAGGTAACGCTTACGATTGATCGGGGTAGCGTGCTCTCGCCATCAGGCAGCTTTACTGCCAGTGGTGTCAACTATATCTCACCAGCAGTAAAGCTGCCTAAAATGAGTGTTTCCGGCAGATACAAGCTCTCCGCTAAGAAGATTTCAGTGACAGGTGAGATGGATGCTCATGATGTAGCGGTTCGCTTGAACTGGAAGTTGAAACATCACTTCATCCGTCAGTCAGGTCTGCTGGATTTCACATTCAAACCGCTGCTTTTTGGTGAGGCTGGTATTGATCTCTCCAAAATCGTCGATGGTCAGGCTGAATATGCGATTGATGATGGCGTCGTGGATTTCAATGGTCTGGTACAGTGGCAAAAAGCTGAAGGAGAAGAGAAACTCAAGCTTAAACCTCTGTTTAATCTGGGCTTGTCAAATCTCAAAGGCCATTATAAAACGAATCAGTTTGCAGGACTAAATGGGAAGCTCTTTATTACAGGCGATGAGGAGAAATTAATTGTGGCACCCTCCGCCCTGTCACTGGAGAGCCTATCTGCCGGAGTGCCAATCAATCATATCAGTATGAATGTTGCTCTGAGTTATCCCCTGCAAGGTTTGCCGGCGCTGGAGATCAATCAATTCAGAGCCGAAGCTTTGGGCGGATTGATTTCAAGTCAACAGATCTCTATTGATCTTGCTCGGGCCAGTAACCCGTTTGTGGTGAAGCTTGAGCATATGGATGCAGGCCAGATCGCTAATATCAGGCAACAGGAGGGTCTGTACGTCAAGGGTATGCTCGATGGTGAGCTTCCCTTTGATTGGGGCAGTAATGGGCTGAAGATGATCACCGGAGAGCTGCAATCGACACCTGCAGGCGGCTTGATCCGTTATCAGGGTACGGAGTCTGTGCGTCAGCTCGCAGCGACCGACAATGCCACTAAAATGGTGTTGGATATTATGAATAACTTTCATTACAGGCAGTTGAAGCTTGGGGCTAACTATATGCCTGATGGTGAGCTGAAGGTGAGTATTAAACTTAAAGGCAGTAACCCTGAGTATGAACAGGGCAGGGCTGTTGAGTTTAATTTTAATATTGAAGAGAATATTCTGCAGCTGCTGCAAGGCTTGAGAATGGCGGGTACAGTGAGTGGTGCGCTTGAAGAGAAAGTGCAAAAAACACTACAACAGGAGTAATTGTTCAAATAGACATATGGGTGAATAGATTCTACGATATGCAAAGATAAGTACCGAGGTGAAGTTAATGCGCAGCTATATTCGTACTCCCCTAATGTTAGTCATGCTGCCCTGTGTGATGGCAGCATGCAGTCCAACGGTGACGATTGCACCTCCTGACAAACCCATTACGATCAATATGAATATCAAAATTGAGCATGAAATCAGTGTGAAAGTAGATAAAGAGTTGGAAAATGTCCTGTCTGAAGACAGCGGCCTGTTCTGAGTAAGGAGTTAGAGATGCGAGGCAAACATATTATTTTCCGTTTAATGGCTGCGTTGGCAGTGAGTCTAACCATGATGGTGGCAGGCGTAGGTAGTGCTTGGTCGGCGGATCTTCGCAGTGCCAAAGCTGCTGGTCAGATTGGTGAGCAGCCCAATGGTTACCTGGGTATCGTGACTTCTGCTTCGGGCGATGTTCAAGCTCTGGTTAAGACGATTAACCTGAAACGCAAGGATGTATACCAAAAAATTGCCGGTAAAAACGGCACATCTCTGAATGCCGTTGAGCAGATGGCTGGTAAAAAAGCAATGGCTAAAACGCCGTCAGGACAGTTTGTTCGCTCAGCATCGGGAGCATGGCAGAGGAAATAACAGGGCTTTTCAAAAAGCCTTTTTTGAGCTTGCTCAGGCATGTCTGAGTAGATTTAAGTTTAGTCCGACAGCCTCCTATGCAGCATTTATCCAGGACTCTTGCTATCCTCCGCCCATGCGCAGGATAGATAAAATAGAACCGTTTCGGGTGATGCAGTTGCTTGAACGGGCCAAAGAGCTGGAAGCATCGGGTCGCAAGATCATTCATATGGAGATCGGTGAGCCGGATTTCCCCACGCCCGCATCGGTGATCGAAGCGGCGCATCAACGCTTGGATGGGGGCGATAACTTTTATACCCCTTCAACCGGTAATCCGCAGCTGCAAACAGCCTTGTCTGATTGGTATCAAAGAGAATATGGTGTTGATGTTGCAGCTGAACGTATTTTAATCACCCCAGGCACTTCGGGGGCATTTAGTCTGCTCTATGCTGTGCTGCTGGAGGCAGGGGAGTCGGTGCTGTTGTCTGATCCGGGCTATCCCTGTCAGCGTAACTTTATCCGTTTGGCCGGTGCTGAACCCATCAATGTGCCGGTTGGCCCGGAGAGTAAATATCATCTCTCCGCCGCTCTGTTTGAGCAGCACTGGCAGCAGAATACACGCGCTGCCGTGGTCATTAACCCATCCAATCCGACCGGTACAATGATTGATGATAAGCAGTTGGAAAAGCTTGCGCTATCTTGCCGTGAGCGGGGTGGTTATCTGATCTCAGATGAGCTCTACCATGGTTTGAGCTATGGTGTGAAATCACGTAGTGCACTTGAGTTTGATGATCATGCGGTTGTGGTGAATGGTTTTTCGAAACGCTGGGCTATGACCGGCTGGCGCCTTGGTTGGGTGATTGTGCCTGAAACACTGATCAATGCCTGTCGGCGGGTGATGCAGAATATCTTTATTGCAGCTCCAACACTCTCTCAACATGTCGGTATCACAGCTTTGCAGGCTGAAGAAGAAACAGAAGCGATGCGATGCGCTTATGATGAGCGCCGCAGCCTGTTACTGGCGGCTCTTCCCAAACTCGGTTTTGATATTGTGGTGGAGCCTCAGGGGGCTTTTTATATTTATGCCAATGTGAGTCGCATTACCGATAATGCCAAATTGTTCTGCTGGGATATGCTGGAACAGGCGGGGGTAGCGATTACGCAGGGAGAGGACTTTGGCGTTTACCGGGCTGATAGCCATGTGCGCTTCTCTTATGCTGCCAGTTTGGATGATATCCGAGAGGGAGTTCGTCGCATTGAAAATTATTTAAAGGTCGTTGAATGAGATGAAAGCTAAACTGAAAATTATTGCAGATGCGCATATCTGGGCTGTTCAATCGGCCTTTTCCGAGCTGCCGGGTTTTGATGTGGATTTGTGCGTGTTGGAAAACAAGCAGATCACGCGAGAAATATTGAGTGATGCAGATATCCTGCTGACGCGTTCATCAACGCGAGTGAATGCTGATCTATTGGATCAAAGCTCTGTTCGCTTCGCTGCTACGGCCACCATTGGTGATGACCATTATGATAAAACCTGGCTGGATGAGCAGGATATTGGTTGGGCCAATGCGGCAGGTTCTTCGACCGGCTCGGTATTAGAATATATGATGACTGTGCTGCTTGATCTACAGATGCGTGGCTGCATCGCTATCCCGGATACGACCATCGGCATCATTGGTGCGGGACGCATTGGTGGAGCTTTGTCCACGTTGTGTGAAAAGCTGGGTATGAGGGTGCTGTTGAATGATCCGCCGAGAGCACGTCGGGAGGGTGGTGAGCTTTTTGTCAGCTTGGATGAAGCGCTGGAAACAGCGGATCTGCTCAGTATTCATACACCCTTGATTCAGCATGGTGAGGATAAAACAGTGCATCTGCTATCCTATTCGCAGCTGGATGGATTTAAGGGCAAGGGCATCATCAATGCCGCGCGTGGTAAATGTGTGGATAATGATGCCCTGTGTGATTGGTTGGATAAATCGGACGGTCGTTTTGCTGTGCTTGATTGTTGGGAGAGTGAGCCTGCACCGCTCGCTCGCTTGATCAATCACCCAGGTTTAGCCATAGCGACACCCCATATCGCCGGTCATTCAGTTGAGGGAAAAGCCGCCAATACGCAGTATATTTACAATGCGTTATGTCAGTTTCTGGAGGTACTACCGGCATGGGATATGCATGATGTGCTACCTGACTACCCCGCCTGTCAGACGTTTTCAGTACAGCTTGGAATGTGGTCAACACTGCATGCGGTAGCCACTTCATTGTATACGATTGCAGATGATGATGCAGTGATGCGAGTGTGGGCTAATGTTGGGGCTGAAGAGCGGGCAAAATTATTTGCACTGTATCGTCGCCACTACCCGGCTAGACGAGCCTGGCAGCATGCGCCGGTTTCAATTGCAGATGCTGATGCAAGCGTGCTGCAGATGGCACAAGCCATCGGCATAAAAATTATATAAGGTTGTGTCCATGAATATTTCAAAAAACCATCTGGTTTGGATGGATCTGGAAATGACAGGTCTTGATCCCGATCAGGAAACCATTATCGAAATCGCTACGATTATAACCGATAGTGAAATGAATATTATTGCCGAAGGTCCCTGTATGGCGATTCATCAGCCTGATCCTATTCTTGATGCGATGGATGAGTGGAATACCACCCATCATGGTGCATCCGGATTAACTACTAGGGTGAAAGCATCTGAGATTACGATGCGCGAGGCCGAAACCCGGACATTGGACTTCATCAAGCAATATGTGCCTGAAGGTGTGTCGCCGTTATGTGGTAATTCTGTGCATCAGGATCGTCGTTTCCTGGTGCCTTATATGCCTGAATTGGAAGTGTATCTGCATTATCGCAATATCGATGTCAGCACTATCAAAGAGTTATCGAGACGCTGGTATCCTAAAATGCGGGCGCCTCGCAAGCAGGCTGTTCATATGGCTCTGGTCGATATCCGGGAATCGATTGATGAACTGGTTTGGTACAGGCAGCACCTGTTCCGTTAAACGCGGCTCCTGGATGGCTGTAACAGTATGATCGATTAATACTTGGCGTTTAAAGCTTGACCACAAATAGCCTTGGCTCTCCTCTCCGAGTATGCATCTGACTTAGATGTTTGTATAAGCGCTTATAAATCTGTGTCCATCTGCGTCAAGGTGAATTGCACACAAGAGAGGGTGCCTTGGGGCAGCATCTGTGGTTTCACAGCCTGTTTTCTGAGAGATGCAAAAAGTGATGGTCGAGGGTAAACTCGCGGCATGCACTTTGCTCCATTCTCTCATCTTCATAATCACTCTGATTTCTCCCTGCTGGGGGCTACAACTTCGATTGATGGGTTGCTAAAAAAAGCTGTTGAACACAAGCAGCCTGCCATTGCCTTGACCGATTATGGCAACCTGTTTGGAGCCATTGAGTTTTACTCCAAAGCGATGCGATTGGGCATCAAGCCGATCCTTGGCTGTGAAGTCTATATCTGTGATGACCATAATATTCGCGTCTCTGATGGCCCAAGAGGGCCACGTTATCCACAGCTGGTACTGTTGGCGCGCAATAACAAGGGCTGGCAGAACCTTCTAAAGCTTATTTCCGTTTCTTATATGGAAGGCTTTTATTATAAACCGCGTGTAGGTAAAGCTTTTTTGGCTGATCATGCCGATGGTCTGATTGCACTCTCCTCCGGCTGGAATGGCGAAGTTGAAAAATGTTTGCAACAGGGTGATCGACAGGGGGCTAGACAAGCAGCCCTGACCTATAAAGAGCTTTTCCATGAAAATTGTTTCTTCCTTGAGCTGCAACGGCATGGGGCATCAGGCCAGGAAGATGTGAATCGTCAGGTAATTGAGTTGGCACATGAGTTGGATATTCCGCTGGTGGCCAGTAATAACTCACATTTCCCGCAGCGGGAAGATTACCAGTCTTTTGAAGCGATGCTGGCGCTGCAGCAAAATCGCACCTTGAATGATGACGTCTCTGGCCACTTTACACCTGAATATTATCTTAAATCATATGAGGAGATGGCTGAGCTGTTTGAAGATGTGCCTGAGGCCTTGGAAAATACCATGCACATTGCCAATCGTTGCAATGTGAATCTGCAATTTGGGCATTATCAACTACCTGATTTTAAGACACCGGGTGATGTTGATTTAAGCACATATATGCGCCAGCAAGCCCATGAGGGTTTGGATTCACGTTGGCCGACGATTCTAGCCGGAGAGCCGGAGGCTGATCGTGAGGTATATAACAAGCGCCTGAACTTTGAGCTGGATATTATCGTGGAGATGAAGTTCCCCGGTTACTTTCTTATCGTATCCGACTTTATTCTGTGGGCCAAACATCAGGATATTCCAGTCGGCCCCGGGCGTGGTTCGGGTGCTGGTTCGCTGGTGGCCTATGTGTTGGCCATTACCGATCTTGATCCGATTAAATATGGCCTGCTGTTCGAACGTTTTCTGAACCCCGAACGTGTATCGATGCCCGATTTTGATATCGATTTCTGCATGTCGCGTCGCGAAGAGGTGATTCGTTATGTGACGCAAAAATATGGTGAAGAGAAGGTTGCCCAGATCATCACCTATGGTTCGATGAAAGCCAAAGCTGTAGTGCGTGATGTGGGACGTGTGTTGGCCATGGAGCTCTCCAAAGTCAATACTATTGCCAAGCTGATTCCTACCGATATGAAAATGACGCTGGATAAAGCGCTGGTTGAAGAACCAAAGCTTGCTGAGATGCTCGACAAAGATGATGAGGTGGCGCGCCTGTTTGATCTGGCCAGACGTCTGGAAGGCAAACATCGTAATGCAGGTAAACATGCTGCCGGAGTCATTATTGCCAGTCGGGATCTGACCGATACCGCACCGCTGTTTAAAGTGGCCGGTGAAGAGGGTAAAGTGGTCCAGTGGGATATGGGTAATAGTGAGAAAGTCGGGCTGGTGAAGTTCGATTTCCTTGGCCTGAAAACACTGACTGTAATTGATATCGCCTGTAAATTGATCAAGCAGTTCGATCCACGCCCTGAAGCACAATCTTTTGATATTACCAAGATCTCCATGCATGACGAGCCCACCTTTCAACTCATGCAGCGCGGTCAGACAGGTGCTGTATTTCAGGTGGAGTCCTCCGGCATGCGCGATCTTTTGACGCGTCTGTTGCCCGATTGTTTTGAAGATATTATTGCACTGGTGGCACTGTATCGTCCCGGCCCGTTGGAATCAGGCATGGTGGACACCTTCATCGCCTGTAAACATGGAGATCAGGAAATTGTTTATCTGTTGCCGCAGCTCAAACCTATTTTGCAGGAGACCAATGGGGTTATTCTGTATCAGGAACAGGTGATGCAGATTGCGCAGGTTCTGGCCGGCTTTACTCTCGGGCAGGCGGATATGCTGCGTCGTGCGATGGGTAAGAAAAAACCAGAAGAGATGGCTAAGCAGCGTAAGTTCTTCATGGAAGGTGCAGAAAAAGAGAAGGTGGATCTGGATAAAGCCGAGCAGATTTTTGATCTGATGGAGAAATTTGCAGGTTACGGGTTTAATAAATCGCATTCAGCAGCCTATGCCTTGATCTCTTATCAAACAGCCTATTTGAAAACTCACTTTCCACATGCATTTATGGCCGCAACCTGTTCATGCGATATGGGTAATACGGATAAAATCGCATCGCTGGTTACCGATTGTCGCAATATGGGTATTGAGGTGTTGCCTCCCCATATCAACGCGTCGCAATGGGAGTTTCGTCCGGAGAAGGATGCCATCCGTTATGGCCTTGGTGCGATTAAAGGCGTCGGTGAAGCTGCCGTTAGAGCGGTGGTTGAAGAGCGTATTCAGAACGGTGGTTTTGATACCTTTGAGGCGATGATTATGCGTGCACCATCACGCACGCTGAATAAACGTATTCTCGAAGGTATGATTAAAGCCGGGGCACTGCAGGGTCTGATTCCGCATCAAAGTGCTGCTTTGGAAGGTCTGTCTGAGACGCTGGAGAAGTTAAGCAAAAAACGTAAAGAGTTCGCATCCAACCAGTCGGCGCTGTTTGCCATGGCTGAACCTGAAAGTAATCAGGGTTTTCCTCTGACTGAAATGTGGGGGCCTGGTGATATATTGCAGGCAGAGCGTGATGTGCTTGGTTTTTATCTGACCGGCCATCCACTGGAATCATTTCTCGGTCGTGCCTCGGGTCTTGGTGATTGTAATTTAAGCCAGCTCTCTGAACGCGAAGATGGTGCCCAGATTGTAGTTGCTGTTGGCGTGACAAGTATTCGTCCCTACCACGGTGGGCGTGGAACGATGGCATTTGTGCAGCTCGAAGATCTGCATGGGCAGGCGGAAATGGTCTGTTTTGCTGATCTCTATAGTGAAGCTGCGGAGCTATTGGTCGCGGATGAACCTCTGTTGGTGGCTGTTCGTGTGGATAAATCCAGAGGTGATGAGCCGACGTTGGTGGCTGAAGCGATTGCGTCTTTACAGGCTATTTTACCAGAATTGGTCAGTGATATTCAGATTTCTGCCGCCAGTATTGGCTGGGATGAGGTCACAATAGCGCGGCTGAAAGCCTCAGCGCAGGGAGGCAAAGCACGACTTTCATTCCATGTACGGCTTCCTGACGCTAGTCTTGCGATTTTACGGACTGGCCCGTGTATTAGCTGGGATGATGGGGTGAAAGCGCAATTGGATGCACGCTTTTCACCTGAAGCGGTACACCTGCATTGCAAACCGTGGCAGCCGCAGCTCAAGCAGCAGCCGAAACGAGGCAACTGGTCCAGTAAATGATTGTCCGCTTTAAGCGGGGAAATGTTTCCATGCACTGGTTATGGAAGGCCTTAATAGGAGAAATGAGTGGCTTATAGTTATCTTGAATTTGAACGCCCCATCGCGGAACTGACATCAAAAATTGATGATTTATCAGGCATGGGCTCCGGCTCCGGCGTTAATATTGCCGAAGAAGTTGAGCGCCTGAATGAAAAGCGCAACAAGCTAATCGAACAGATCTATAGTAAAGCGACCCGTTCACAGATTTGTCAGTTATCACGTCATCCTGATAGGCCTTATATTCTGGATTATATTCCAATGATTTTTGATGATTTTCAGGAGTTGCATGGCGATCGTGCTTTTGCTGATGATGGTGCAATTATAGGCGGTGTAGCCAATTTCCGTGGCAAAAGTGTCATGGTTGTTGGACATCAAAAAGGCCGCGATACCAAAGAAAAACTCAAACGTAATTTCGGCATGCCACGGCCTGAGGGCTATCGCAAAGCCTTGCGTCTGTTTAAGACGGCTGAGCGCTTTGAGATGCCTGTTCTTACCTTCATTGATACCGCTGGTGCATGGCCTGGTATTGATGCAGAAGAGCGTGGTCAGAGTGAGGCGATTGCCCGCAACTTACAAGTATTGGCCGGATTGAAAGTACCTGTTATCTGTACTGTGATTGGTGAAGGCGGTTCTGGCGGTGCGCTGGCTATTGGAGTGGGGGATCGCATGTATATGCAGCAGTTCTCTACCTATTCAGTGATCTCGCCTGAAGGTTGTGCAGCTATTTTATGGCGCGACAAAGCATTCGCTCCTGAAGCTGCGGAAGCACTTAAACCTACTGCTGTTGATCTGCTGGAGTTGAAATTAATTGATGCCATTATTCCTGAGCCTAGCGATGGTGCTCACCGTAACGCAAAAGAAGCGGCCAGATTGATCTCCGAGGTACTGGATAAATCTCTGGATCAGTTGATGGCTATGCCGCAGGATCAACTGCTGGCAGGGCGCGAAAAACGTCTGCGTAACCTGGGTCAGTTTAATTAATGCAATCGGATTCTTCGACCACATCCCCATTTAGTATTGCTACCAACATTGCAGTTAAACTTATCCAGCGCGAATCGGTCACGCCAGAGGATGGCGGTTGCCAGAACTATATTAAAACACTGTTGTCACCGCTTGGTTTTGTGCGTACATCGGTTGATACAGGCGGCATCACCAATAGTATTTATACGCGTATAGGCGAATTAAACGGTACATTGGCTTTTGCCGGTCATACCGATGTGGTTCCGACAGGCCCTGCAGAGTTATGGCCGCATCCACCGTTTGCTGCAGTGATTGATGATGGTGTATTGCATGGCCGTGGTGCTCAGGATATGAAGGGTGGCGTGGCGTGTTGGATTGCTGCTGTGGCTGGTTTGTGCGGAGAATATACGCCGATTCCAACGATTCAAATGCTCATTACTTCTGATGAAGAAGGTGATTCGATTGATGGTACCATCCGTATTTTGGAATATATGCAGTCCGATGGCACATTGCCGGACGCTGCCATTATTGGCGAGCCATCTTGTGCAAAGTTAGTTGGTGATACAATCCGTCGCGGTCGTCGTGGGGTGGTACAGGTTCGAGCTACTTTCCATGGTAAACAAGGCCATTCGGCTTATCCGCAGGATGCTGATAACGCCATTCATAGGGCTGCACCTGCGCTAGCCAGGGTTGCCGCCATTGAGTGGGGAGAGCCCGCATTGGGTTTTCCTGCCACCAGTTGCCAGATCACCAATGTGAATGGTGGTACAGGTGCAACGAATGTGATTCCAGGCAGCTGTGAGGCGTTAATCGATATTCGTTACAATCCGGGTAATGATTTTGATGAAATCAAAGCGGCTATTGAAGCTGCATGTGAAGATAGTGAGACCACACTGGACTTTGACCATGTTGCGATCGCCTTTTCCACGCCTGATGGCCCATTTTTAGATCAAGTTTGCGCTAGCATTAAAAAAGTTACTGGTATTGAAACTGTGCGTGATACCGGCGGTGGCACGTCAGATGGGCGTTTTTTGGCTGCCGCAGGCATTGCAGTGGCTGAGTTAGGCACAACCAATAGCACTATTCATCAGATTGGTGAGCAGGTGGCTATCGCTGAACTGGATATACTGACAAAAATCTATAGTGATATAATTGAAAACTTCGAGGTTCAAGCATGACCGTTTCTACTGATAATGAGACATTGGGCGCACAGATCAATCGTCCTGAAAAAGATTTAGAGATATTCGATAACCCGAATCCGGAACGCGATTATCATATCCGTATCGATTCGCCTGAATTTACCTGCTTATGCCCTAAAACAGGTCAGCCTGATTTTGCTGAAATTAAATTGGACTATGTGCCAGACCAGCGCTGTGTCGAATTGAAGTCACTCAAGCTATACTACTGGAGTTTTCGCGATGAGGGTCATTTCCATGAAAAAGTGACCAATATGATTGCCGATGATCTGATTAAGCTGCTTGATCCGCGTTATCTGAAAGTTCAGGCAGTATTTAATGTGCGCGGCGGTGTTTATACCACTGTCGAAGTCGAACATCGCAAGGCTTAATTGGTATTATGACATCTCTTCCATTCACTAAGATGCAGGCACAGGGCAACGACTTTATCGTGCTCAATGGCCTGACTACAGAACTACCGCTTTTGAATGTCGCTTTTGTGCGTCGCATTACCGAACGTCGTTACGGTATTGGCTGTGATCAATTGCTGGTGCTTGAAAAGTCCGAAACTGCCGATGCTGCTATGCGTATTTTTAACAGCGATGGATCTGAAGCTGCCAATTGCGGCAATGGCCTGCGTTGTGTGGGGCAGTTGCTCATGCAAGAGCTGGGCAAAGAGTGCGTTACGATTGCTCTGGCTGATCGAGACGTACACGCAGAAACTACGGTTAATGGCATCTGTGTAGATATGGGGGCTGCAACTGTTACAGACTCCACCGATGCGCATGTTGATATCGATATCGGCAATGAACATAGTGTGTTTTTTGATGCGACTGAAGAGTTTCCGACAGACCGTAATGTTGAAATCGTCACAGGCCAGATCGCCAGCCATGTTTATATCGATATCATCGAGCGTGGCAGTGGTCGAACATTGGCATGTGGTACAGGCGCTTGTGCTACGGCAGCTGCGATCTGGTTTAAGGAAGGGGAAGTACGTCCGCTAACCATTGAGATGCCGGGTGGCACGGTGACGGTGTCAGGCTGTGCTAAGAACATTACGCTGGAAGGGCCTGTTAGAAAGACTTTCGACGGTGTTTTTTCAATCTATTAAGGTGCTTTGATCTGCGAGCTTGAATTTGAATAAGCTTAACTACGCTGTGAAACGGGCTGTTTTTCCCGACATCATAATTCGTACTTGCATCTGACAACTTTTATCCCATAATCCGGCCTCCCGAAAGGGACGTCTGAGGGCAGATAGCTCAGTCGGTAGAGCAGAGGACTGAAAATCCTCGTGTCGGGGGTTCGATTCCCTCTCTGCCCACCACATAGAAAGGATCTACGGAAACGTAGGTCCTTTTTTTGTGCCTCCCTCCGAGATAACTTAGCAAGCCAGTGTGCTATGCTTTCACGTTGCATGATTCTCTTTGAGGTATTACTTAGACCTCGCCTTGGTTGCGGTCATCGCTTTCTTCTCTATGCTAGCTACTTAAGATTAGTGACTGATGGAATGGGGGGGCAGGCATATCAATGACTCATGCTAGGGATCAATCCTCAACACTGGAGTTTAAGAGAGAGACTCAGCTCATAGAGGCGTTGGCTGTCTCTGAGCAACGTTATCAACAGGCTGAACAGGAACTTTTACAGCTCAATGAGCAGCTGAAGCAGTGCACTACTGAACTGCAGGCAACTCACAAGGTGCATGAAAGCTTTTGCCACTCAATCTCGCATGACTTACGTGCACCTTTGCGCGCGATGGCTGGTTTTTCTCAAGCCCTGCTTGAAGATTACAGTGATAAGCTTGATGAGCCTGGAGAGGATTACCTGCAGCGTGTGCAGCACTCAGCCCAAAAGATGGAGACCATGATAGATGCTCTGTTGTGTGTCTCGCGTTTGGATCGAAATAGGGTACAAAAAACAGCAGTGGATCTCACTGCTTTGAGCAGAGAAGTATATGCTTCAGTAAGCAGCCAACAGGGTCAGGCGCAGGCTGAATTTATCGTTCAGGACGGCATCTATCTCCAGGCAGATAAAAGTTTACTCCAAAAAGCTTTGCATCAGCTCATTGATAATGCGCTGAAATTCAGTGTCAAACAGCCATCACCACGCATCGAGATTACGCTCAGGCAGGATGGGGAGCAGCAGGTCTGTTGTATTGCAGATAATGGTGTCGGATTTGATATGATATATGCCCATAAGCTGTTTCAACCGTTTCAGCGCTTGCACGGAGTAAGTGAGTATCCTGGTTGCGGTATTGGCTTGGTGATTGTTCAACATATTATTCAACGCCATGGCGGCCGGGTTTGGGCAGAAGCTGAGCTCAATAGGGGAGCTAGATTTTGCTTCGTTATATAAACAGGGGAAATCTGCGCGGATTATTAACCTTTATCCTTGGTTTATTATTGACCTTGTTGATGGTGTTCGAACTGCAGGAGCATGGCGAACAGGATCAACTCAATAGACTCGATGATATTGCCGAGCAGCATGCTGCTCTGATTCGTTTGGGTGTTTTACATGTAAATGAAGAAGTTGAAAGTACAGCAGCATTTATCAGCGATGATTTTTTGGAACATGATAATAATATGTTAAATGCGCTCAGGGACTATCAAACTTTTACCCGTCGTATTACTGGTGATAACGCATATGTTCTGGCATTGGAGTGGGTGCCTTACGTTACACATAATCGGCGCGTTGAATTTGAAAGCTGGATGCGTAAAGCTGGTTTCAGTGATTTTCACTTTATCGAGCGTGGAAACGATGGGGCTATGCTTGTTGCGAGCGAAAGAGACAGTTATTTTCCGGTATATTTTATTGAACCGATGGAAAACAATGAAGCCGCACATGGCTTTGATTTAGGCTCCAACCCTGTACGTCTCAAAGCTATTTTAGCTGCTATGGAATCAGGTGAGGCAACGGCAACTGAGTCGCTTCGATTGCTGCAGGCTCCTGAATTAGGTAACTCTTTTCTCTATTTATATCCGGTGTATAAAAAAAGTATATCTGAGCAAGGGGATAAGAAAATATTCATCGGCATTACTCTGGCTGTGCTGAATGTCGAGATGCTTGTGCGCAACAGTGTGGCTGCGTTGAAACAAAAAAAACTCCACTTTTCGGTTTATGATGTTGATGGGAGTCAGCAGGATTTACTTTATACACATGGCAAAGTCAGGGGTTCTACAGAGCCAGTTACTAGTAAATTTATAAAAGTGGCAGATCGCAGCTGGCGTATTGATTTCTGGACAGAGGACTCCTTTGTCTCAGAAGATAGGAAGTGGGTCACCTTGGCGACGCTGTTTGCAGGTGTTGCCCTGTCACTGTTGTTAGGTCTTTATCTGAACGTTTTACAGGGACGTAATCGTACTATTCAGCAGCGTGTTGATGAGCAGACCAGAGAGTTGCGTAATAGCATTCAAGAGCGTCAGCATGCAGAGCAAGAGGTCAGGAAACTCAATGTAGAGCTGGAGCGGCGGGTGGAGAAGCGCACTGCAGAGCTGGCGACAAGTAATCGGGAGCTGGAGGCATTCTGTTATTCGGTATCGCATGATCTACGTGCACCGTTACGTAGTATGGGGGGATTTTCCAATATCCTGATCGAAGATTATGGGGCGCAGATTGATGCGATGGGGCAGAGCCATCTTCAACGCATTGCTGGATCAGCCAGACAGATGGGCACCTTGATCGATGATTTGTTAAATCTATCGCGTATTAATCGGGAAGCGATGTCCCGGGAAAAGGTCAATCTCACGCTATTGGCAGGAGAGTTTGCCGAACTGCTGCAAGAGCAGGAGCCTGAACGGCAGCTGGAGTTTACTATTCAGGATGACGTATTTGGATATGGCGACAAACATTTACTTCGTTTGGTGATGCAAAATTTATTTGAAAATGCTGTTAAATATAGTGCCAAAGAGGATGTCTCGCGTATTGTATTTGGAGTGAATTCGAGCGCAAATGGACAGCTCTATTTTGTCCGTGATAATGGCGTTGGCTTTGACATGGACCATGCAAATAAAATATTTCAGCCTTTCCAGCGTTTGCATGCGATGAGCGAGTTTGAAGGCACTGGCATTGGATTGGCGACGGTGCATCGTATTATAGAGCGCCATCAAGGCCGTATTTGGTGTGAGGCTGAAGTTGGGCAGGGTGCTGTGTTTTATTTTGAATTAGGATTTGAGAGGTGATCATGAGAGAAACGATGTTGTTGGTTGAAGACAATCCTGATGATGAAGCGTTGACCTTACGTGTACTCAATAAACACAAAATATGGAATGATATCGTAGTAGCCCGTGACGGTGCGGAAGCGTTAGATTACCTGTTTGGCAGTGGAGTCTATGCAGATCGTGATACAAGTCAGATGCCCGAAGTCATTTTGCTCGATTTAAAACTGCCTAAAATTGATGGTTTGGAAGTATTGCGTCGTTTGCGCGCAGATGAGCGTAGCAAATTGATCCCGGTTGTTATTTTCACCTCTTCCAGTGAAGAGCAGGATATGATTACCGGTTATGATCTGGGGGCTAACAGCTATGTCCGCAAGCCTGTGGACTTTAATCAATTCTCTGAAGCTGTTGCTGAGCTTGGTATGTATTGGAAGCTACTTAATCAAACGCCGGAACAATTAAAGGTAGGCAGCAAGAGTGAGTAAAGCGATCAGATTACTGATCATTGAAGACAGTGAAGATGATGCCGCACTACTGCTATTGGAGTTGAAACGTGGCGGCATAGAGATAGAAAAACATCAGCGTGTTGAGACATCGGCCAGTATGCAGGATGCACTGGACATAGAGGTTTGGGACTTGATCACTGCTGACCATGACCTGCCAAGCTTCAGTGCGCCGGAAGCGATAAAGCTACTGAAGCATAGTGGTCAGGATATTCCCTTTATTATCGTCTCCGGCAGTATTGATGAGCAGATTGCTGTTGATTGCCTGAAAGCAGGTGCACACGATTTTATTGTGAAGGGGCGTTGGACACGGCTAGTGCCTGCTATAGCACGCGAACTCAGCGATGCAGAAATCAGACACCAACACCGGCAGCAGGAGGTGATGTTACGCAAACTATCGCATGTGGTAGGACAATCACCTAATGCCGTAAGCATCATCAATTCGAATCATTGTATAGAGTATGTGAATGCTGCATATATCGATAACACTGGCTTTAGCACTGACGATGTTATCGGTAAAAATATTGAGCATATACCCAATAGCTCGGGAGCTGATATTTGTTGGCCGGAAATATGGCCTGTCATAAGTGCTGGTTATAACTGGCAAGTCAAACATAGTAATAACAACAAGGGTGGAGTGTCATACACTGAGATGATGTCGATTTCACCTATTCGTGATGAGAACAGTGATATTAGCCATTTTGCGATTATTCAGCAGGATGTCTCTGAACAGGAAAGTTTAGAGGCCAAGTTTCATCAATCACAAAAGATGGAATCTATAGGTACCTTAGTGGGCGGCCTGGCGCATGATTTTAATAATATGCTTTCCGGTATGCTGGGTAATATTTATCTGGCTAAAAGCAGTGCCAGGTCCATCCCCAAGGTGGTGGAAAAGTTAAAACATGCTGAACAGCTTGGTTTTCATGCCGGTGAGATGGTTGCTCAGTTATTAGCTTTTGCCCGTAAGGGTAAGATGACCATGAAGCAGTTTTCACTCTCTTCATTTGTGAAAGAGGCCTATAAACTGGCAAAGGTATCGATTTCAGAAGATATTAAACTTAGCTGCGATATCTGCCGTGAACCTCTAAAAGTGAAAGGGGATTCAACACTGTTGCAGCAGGTGTTGATGAATTTGATGAATAATGCGCGAGATGCTGTTGCCGAATGTAGTGATCCTGAGATTCGTATTGCTCTGAATTATTTTACAGCCGATGAACAGTTTAAGCGTTTGCATCCTGATCTGAAAGCGGTTGAGTTCGCACACCTGAGCGTGTCTGATAATGGGGGCGGTATTGAGCAAGCGAACCAGAACAAAGTGTTTGAGCCTTTTTTCACGACCAAGGAGATGGGTAAAGGAACCGGACTGGGGCTTGCGATGACTTATGGTGCGATACGCAGCCATGATGGCATGATTGAGCTGCAGAGTGAGTTTGGTAAAGGAACAACGTTTCATATATATCTGCCGCTGTGTGAGCTGGGGGCTAAGGAGCTTGATAGCCATCAAGAAGCCGTTTTAAAAGGTAGTGAAGAAACTATCTTGCTGGTTGATGATGAAGAGGAGTTGTTAAGCGTTGCTGCGGCTGTATTGCATAGCTTGAATTATAGGGTGATAAAAGCTGCAGATGGAGTGAAGGCGATTGAGGTGTTTCAACAGCATTGCGACGACATTGATTTGGTGATTCTTGACGTAGTGATGCCGAATATGGGTGGCATGGAAGCAGCTCAAAAAATTCAGCAGATCAACCCGCAGATCAAAATTATTTTTACCAGTGGTTATGACCGGGACAATGTATTAAAACAGTCATCTGATTCTGCCAGTATACCAATACTACCTAAACCCTTTTCGCCTCAGTCATTAAGCCAAATAGTGCATCAGCAGTTAAGCTCGTAACATTACCCCGGAGACTGCAAAGAGAGTTATGTCATGATGGGCTGGTTGAAGGATTGCCTGCAATCCAGGCTCTATTTTTACCTGCATTCTTGGCTTGATACATAGCTGTGTCAGCCTCTTTAACCAGATCATCGACATTTGTGCCGTGTTCAGGGTAGGTCGAGATTCCTATGCTGGCACCAACGTGGCAGCTATTTCCTTTAAACTCTACAGATTTGTTCAGCGTTTTAATGATGTTATTGGCGATATGTGAAACGCTATCGATGTTTTTTGGGTTACTCAGAATGATTGTAAATTCATCGCCACCCATTCTGGCCGCAACATCAGACTCTCTAATGCTTGCAGAGAGGCGTTTGCCCACCTCGATCAGCAGATGATCACCCATATCATGGCCCAGTGTATCATTGACCGCTTTGAAGCCATCAAGATCAATAAACAACAGTGCGACGATGCTTTTTGTACGCTTAGCTTGAGCTAAAGAGAACTCCAGCTTGTTATAAAATAGTGTTCTATTAGGCAGTTTTGTCAGTTGATCATACAGGGCCAGCTGAGTCATTTTATCTTCGGCTCTCTTGCGTTCAGTGATATCACGCAGAATGCCTACAAAATGTTTCTCTCCAGAGAGTATCATTTCTGAGATGTTGATCTCGATCGGGAACTCTTCGCCACTCTTACGCCGGCCAGTTAATTCGCGATAGCGATCAAGGTTGGTTTTTATACCATTGCGCAGATATTGGCGCAAATAGGAGTCATGGCTGTTTTGTTCCGCTTGAGGCATCAGTATGCTGATATTTTGTCCAATCAGGTGATCCTGTTCATAACCAAATATATGACCGATGGCAGGGTTAACATTTTCGATCGTTCCCTTTGTATCAATGGTCACAATGCCCTCACAAACATTGTGAATCACGGCTTTTAAACGCGACTGATTTTCCCATAGCTCTTCCTGTACGGATTGCAGACGTGAAATAATGCGCCAGAAAAGTTTGGCCTCTTGTCCGCCGATCACGCATCCTGCTCCAAGCTTGAGGGAAACCAGTTTTGAAATAGCTTCATCATTGGTCATGTTAAAAACCATGCATCCTTCAGCATGATCGAGTGCTTCTTCAAGTTCGAGAAAGACAGGAATATCTCGCGCTTTAGCATGCTGAATGCCGATCGCATTTTCATTGCTGTCAACAATACCACTCACATTAATGAGTGGTTCCTCAGCAAAAATATCCAGAAGGGCTGTCCCTCCAGCGCCAGCGCCGATAATTAAAACTGGATCACCATGTTGATTGTTCATGAACAAAACCTCCTGGTTTGAGCGAAGTGGCAAATAGACAGTCATTTAGCGCGGTGGTGCAGTTGTTCGTTTCGCGGTCATCCTGAATCGAGGGGTAGCAGTAATTGTGCCAACTTTTTTGCAATGGATGCGTTGTTCCTATCAGACCTCAATAAAGTGGGCTTCTGTACGCAAAACTTGCAGGTAGGGGGATATTGCTTTCTATATAGCCCTTTAGAGCAGATGGCTATTTTGGCGTTCTGGGTTTGGGGTTTTGATATATTGACGCTGGTGTTGAAGCATCACATGGTTATGGTGTTTTAGTAATGTTGAGCTTGTGATGCTATACAAGTGCGCGATGTAACGGGTCATTCTGGCCTGTGCGGAAATATTGAATAATCAGTGTTTCTCTAAGGGGATGAGATGAGTGAAAAAATGAGCATGACCAGTAAAATAATGATTTGGATGGTTGCAGGCCTGATGGTTGGCACTTTGATTAATAACTTTGCAGCAGATAACGCGTGGGTACAGACCTATTTGGTGATGGGACTATTCCATGTTGTCGGCGCTATTTTTATCAGCTTGTTGAAAATGTTGGTGGTACCTCTGGTTACGTTCTCTCTTATTTGCGGCGTCTGCGGCATAGGAGATATCAGCAAACTTGGGCGAGTCGGTGGTAAAGCTTTTGCGTTGTTTATGCTCACTACAGCGTTGGCGATTAGTTTGGCGATTACCATTGCATCACTGTTTGCTCCGGGGGAAGGTTTTGAACTTGCCGCAGCATCGACAGGCACTTTTAGCGCTCCTGTTGCACCGCCTTTGAGTCAGGTCTTCATTGATCTCGTGCCGAGCAATCCGGTGGCTGCTTATGCTGATGGCAATATGCTACAAATAATCTTTTTCACCATTCTATTTGCTATCTGCATTCTGATGATTGGAGAAAAAGGCCAACCGATTATCGATCTTTCCGAGCGTTTAAATATGGTGATGATGGAAGTGGTCAATGTGGTGATGCATGTGGCACCGATTGGTGTTTTTGCCTTAATGGCCAAGACTTTCTCGCTGCAGGGGATGAGTATGATTGTTCCGATGCTCGGTTATTTTGCCGTATTGGTAAGTGTGTTGATTTTGCATGCGACAGGCACACTGATGATTCTGCTTAAGCTGTTTGCCCGGGTCAGTCCGATACAGTTTTTGCGTAAAATGCGTACGGCTCAGATATTTGCTTTTAGTACCTCAAGTTCAAACGCCACTATCCCTGTTACATTGCAATGCGTTGAAAAACGTATCGGCGTTGATAACTCCACTGCATCCTTTGTTGTGCCATTTGGTGCCACCATCAATATGGATGGTACGGCCATTATGCAAGGGGTGGCAACAGTGTTTATTGCCAATGTATATGGCATTGATTTGGGGCTGTCCGGTTATCTTACAGTGGTTGCAATGAGTGTGTTGGCTTCGATAGGTACTGCTGGTGTGCCGGGTGTCGGTTTGATTATGCTAGCCATGGTGTTTAATCAGGTTGGTTTGCCCGTTGAAGGGATTGCTCTGATTATCGGTGTGGATCGTCTGCTTGATATGGTGCGTACGGCCGTCAATATCACGGGGGATGCCGCTATTACAACGATTGTGGCACGCAGTGAAAACAGTATTGATATGGATACATTCAATGATCCTGACGCGGGTCATGCAAAAGACGTTAAGTTGCCAATGCACAGTTAAGTAGGCGATGTTTTTTGGGGAGCTTTATATTGCCTCGGATGATCAATTGTATTCGTTTTGTGTTCAAAAGGGAGATTTAAATGCCAACAATGAAACTTGTTGATCATATTATGTCTACGAATGTTATAACCGCTCAGGCCGATATGCTGGTTGTAGAAGTGCTGCATATATTATCAGAGCATAAAATAAGTTTTATTGTCGTGTGTGATGGCTCTAAACCAGTCGGTGTCATCACCGAACGCGATATTGTTCGTTTGACTTCAGAATCACAGGATCTCTCCGGCTCGATTGCTCAAGAGGTGATGAGTAGCCCGGTTGTTGTTGCAGTCAGTAACGAGGTGGATATTGCTGAGGCCTATCATCGGCTGAAACTGCAGCATAAACGCCATTTGGTGATTGTGGATGCAGGTGGTGATATTGCCGGTGTGGTAACGTTGACTGACTTTATTGCTCATCTTGGTGTTGAAGCTTTCGTTCAACATAAAGAACTCAGTCAGGTGCTTACTGCTGAACCGATTACTGTGAATCCAGCGGCTCCCGTGATGAATGGTATCAGGCTGATGGTAGAGCATAAAATCAGCTGTATTATCGTTGCTGAGGCGCAAAAGCCAGTAGGTATTCTAACCGAGCGTGATATCTCTCGAATCAGAGCTTCAGGTGATGATATTTCGGATAAGCAGATATGCGAACTGATGACAGCGCCGGTGCTTACAGTACATGCGGATATGAGTACTGCAGTTGCTGCTGAACTTATGCGCAGAGAGAAGATCAGACATCTGATTGTTGTTGATGAGAAAGGGCTTCTTATTGGTGTTGTGACAGAAACCAATATCGTTAAAGGCATGGAAGGGAGGTATGTTAAGAGTCTGGTTGAATTACTGGACGAAAAAGATGAGGAGTTGCGCACGATCAATTCTGAGCTTGAGGTACGAGTAGCAAGAAGGACGGCAGAGCTGAGGCTGGAAGTTGAAGCTCACCAAGCTTCGCAGGATGCCATGTCCAAACTGACTCAAGCTTTAGAGCAAGCTGGTGAAGCTGTATTGATTACAGATAGACGAGGTGCGATTGAATACGTTAATCAAGCTTTTATCACGACAACGGGTTACGCACTGACTGAGGTGATGGGTAAAAATCCAAGCATGCTTCAATCAGGACGGCAGAGTGAATCCTTTTATCAGCATATGTGGCAATCACTTGATGATCATGGTGCCTGGAAAGGTATACTTTGGAACAAACGTAAAGATGGTGAGACTTATCCTGAGCAGTTACATATTCGTGCGATTAAGGATCAGTATGGAGAGGTGAGCAATTATGTGGGCACATTCTCTGATATCACAGAGAAAATGAGACTGGAAGCAGAATACAGGCATGCCCAACGCATGGAGGTTGTCGGTTCACTGGTCGGTGGTGTGGCGCATAATTTTAATAATATTTTAGCGGGTATGACTGGGAAATTATATTTGGCAAAGCTCAAAGCCAAAGCATCCCCTGAGATATTACCTTATCTGAAATCGATGGAGAAATTATCACTGCAGGCTGCTGATATGATTCGCCAGCTACTTACCTTTGCCCGCAAAGAGGTGACTGAAAAAGCCAATCTGCCCCTGACGGCTTTGATGGAAGAGGCGTTGAAGACATCGCGTTTGGGTATTTCTGAAGATATACAGATTTTATCTGATTTTAGTGATGAATCGTTAACTGTTTTTGGTGATGCAACACAGCTACAACAGGTTGTGATGAATATGGTGAATAATGCGCGAGATGCGATGCATGAGCAGAGGGAGAAAGTCATTTCCGTGAGTTTAAAACGCTTTTATGCTGATGAGGCCTTTATCAGCAAACATTCAACGCTTCATGCTAAAGAGCTGGCTTGTCTGAGCATTGAAGATAGTGGTTTCGGCATTTCCAAGGCTGATTTGGAGCACATCTTTGAGCCGTTTTTCACCACCAAAGAGATTGGCAAAGGTACGGGGCTGGGGCTGTCCATGAGCAAAGGAGCCATTGAATCACATGGTGGCATTATAGTGGCTAATTCCCGGCTGGGGAAAGGCACTGAATTTCATATCTATCTGCCTCTGGTCGATGAAACTGCGAATATGATGCAAGCCGATGCGGAAACTATTTTCGAAGGCAATGGTGAGCTTATTCTGCTGGTTGATGATGAGAGCATGGTGATTGAAGGGACTGAGGATATTTTGTGCTCAATGGGTTATCGCGTCATTACTGCATGCGATGGAGAGCAGGCCTTTAAACTGTTTCTGGAGAATCAACATGATATTGCATTAGTCATCACCGATATAGTGATGCCTAATATGGGTGGCGTGGAGCTTGCTAAAAAGCTTAGAGAATATTCTGCTATGCCTGTGATCTTTATGACGGGGTATGGTTATGAGCAGGAGATTCAACAAGGCGAAAGCTCGATGATGACCATCGCTAAGCCATTTCGTGTTTCAAATTTGAGTCGGAGTATTTATAAGTTGTTGCACGAGTGATGGATCAAGCTGTGGTTCTCTGTTGCTAGGATTGCTGAGGTTTTAAGTCACACTTTGTGGTGAATCATTTAGCCCTAACAGTGTTGAAAGATTTGTCAGGCCTTGCTGAACAGCGTCGTAAGTTGCATTGACCGTCTCTTTTACTTCACCATCAAGAGCCTGCATGCCTTCCAGAATGCTGCGAGCTTGCTCGAAACCATTCTCGACACCCGTTTTAATATTATCGAACAAGCGCTCTCTGGAGCGTTGTTCTTCAACAGGGAGATCGACCTGATCAGCTTCGGCTCTACCAAATAGCTGAGTGGCAAAGCTGAGGATACGGTCGGCGGTTGCTTGCGGGCTCATATCTTGACCAGACTCTGTGGCTTTCTGCAATGCTCCCTCGCCAAGGTGTGGTGCAAACTGAGCGCTTATTTTCTCCATGGCCGATTGAAGGATCAAGGCCGTTGGATCATTTTGCAGGCTAAAGTTGATGCTTCCAGGCTCAGTTTGGGTGAGACCTGGCAACTGAGTTGCTCTGTTTTGAATCGGTGTGTTTTGAGTCGTAGGCACCAGTTTGGACAGATTAATGTTGTTTATTGTGAGTGCCATTGCAACCTCCTGATTGAGCCTAACTATAAATTTATCGCATAATGGATGCGGAACATTACCGCTGCCTTGAAATATGCCAGTGTCTTTATGCGCTAAAGTTTCTACACTTGGCCGCACGGAGTGGCTTGGATGGTCGCGCCAGGAGAAATCTCCTGTCGAGGAAAGTCCGGGCTGCATAGGGCAGAGCGCCGGATAACGTCCGGTAAGGGTGACCTTGGGACAGTGCCACAGAGAATAGACCGCCAGTCATCTTAGGATCGCTGGTAAGGGTGAAACGGTGCGGTAAGAGCGCACCGCCCCGGCTGGTAACAGACGGGGGCAAGGTAAACCCCGCTCGCAGCAAGGCCAAATAGGGAAGCGCCAAGCGTGGCCCACGTTTGCTTTCGGGTAGGCTGCTTGAGCCTGTCAGTAATGGCAGGCCTAGATGAATGACCGTCACTTGCCTGGTCGAAAGACAAGGGAAGAGACAAAACCCGGCTTATAGAGCCACTCCGTATTTAATATTTAGTCGTCTGCCGTTAGGCTCGGGCAACGATGTGAGGCAGAGATATAACATGAGTTTGAGTTTTTCAGATGCAGCCAAAGCGAAAAAACTGCGCGACTATTTTAACCGCCATGGTCGAATTTATATTGTAGTTGATGCAACCCAGGACGATGTATTGGTACCGGAGAGTTTGAGCGGTGATCCCGCTTTGCGCTTGGTGCTCAATATGCGTATGCCACAAATGATTCATATCCATGATGACAGGCTGGATTCGGATTTCTCTTTTTCAGGTCAAATATTCTCCTGCCAGATTCCCATGCATACAATTTGGGCGGCCTATTTGCCGGAAGGTGAACTCGAACAGGGTATCATTTGGGATGATAGTGTGCCTGAAATGATTAAGGCAATTGTGCAGGCGGTACGAAGTAATGTTTCCGAAGAAGAGGAGCAGGCACTGCAGGATGAAAATAAGAGCTCTGCTGGATTAAGCGATGAATCCAGTGTCGAAACAGCAAATCTTGCTCCTATAAACTCATCCATTACGGTGATTGAAGGTGGCGCTAAAAACAGAACAGAAGATACAAATAAGTCTCGGAAAACGAATCATCTTCGTGTGGTAAAATGAATGTTTAAAATGCTAATCCGATTGACTTGTGCTGTTTTATGCCTCTGTGCGCTTCAGTCACAAGCATTGGCTGCTGATGAACGCATGCAGGTGGATATTGTCGCTGCCACGCAGGAAGTTGAAGTCAGTTGGTTGCATGCCAATGTGCGTGAGGCAGCTGCACTGGCACTACCTCAATTGTGGAATCGGATTGTGCCGCAATATGCCCATGGTTTGATTTCCAAGCGAGTGAAAGCTGTGCGCTTTATGCAAAAGGCGACACCGACAGAAGAGGGTATTCGCATTGCATTTCACCAGCAGCGGGTGCTGAATTATCTGCAAGAAAACAATCTCCCTTATATTGCGGAGCAACCGGCCTTAAATGTGGTGGTGCAGCTTTATAATGTCGATGGTCGGCCAATGGGACAGACCACCAATGAGCTGCTCGATTATGCGGGATCTGAGGCAGTGGCTCGGGGTTATCGTGTTGATGATCAGGGTGCTGCAGTGGTGTTATTCTGGCGCTGGATGGATGATAGACAGGTAGATTTAAGTGTGCGTGGAAACTCGAAACTGGGTGAGTTTTCTGAAACACGGGAATTGGCTTTTGGTGATCCACTTGAGCAGTTAAAACCCTGGATGGCAGAGGTGTTGCTGAAAGCTCGCGATGCCTATGTTGAACCAACAGAAGTAGTGATTGAGGGTTTAGAGCTTGCACCCGACCACAATGATCCGCTCAATGGATTGGCCGCTGAAGCGCTCATGAAACCTGAAGTTGAGTTGCGTTTGACTGTTGAAAGAGAATCATCACTGGCTGATCAAGTGCTGTTTGAAGATGATTTAAGACAGGATCCGCGCATTTTAGCTCTCTCATTACGGCAGGTGAACAGAGAGAGTCGACAGTATCGTGTACAGTTGAAAGCTTCCGATGATCAGTGGTTATCCCAATGGTTTGTTCGCCGTGGTATGACGCTTGTGCCGACCATCGAAGGTTGGGTGGCGCGCTAGCTTTTTCATGATGCAAGATCGTATTCTTAATATCCCTAATCTACTGACGCTGGCGCGTATTCTTATTACGCCCTTCATCATTTATGCGATTATTGAACATCAGGCTGTGCTGGCGCTTATTTTGATGTTTATCGCTGGCGTGACAGACATGCTTGATGGTGCGATTGCACGCTATTTTAATCAGCGTAGCACTGTTGGTGCATATATGGACCCTCTGGCTGATAAGCTATTATTGATCAGTACCATTGTGACGCTCTATTTTATTGATCAAATTCCATTGTATCTGTTTCTGGCTGTTGTGTTCCGAGATTTGATTATCGTGGTGGGTGCGATTACTTATGAAATGATTACCCATAAGCTTGAAATGCAACCGAGTATTGCTTCCAAGATCACAACGTTTTTACAGATTACACTGGTTTTAGGGGTGCTGTCTGAGATGGCCTGGCAGGTACCGGGCCCTGACGTTTTACAGGTTTCGATCTGGTTAACTTTTGCTTTGACCTGCATCTCCGGCATTCAGTATATGATTGTCTGGATGCGCAAGGCCGTTTCTGACGAGAGCAAATAATGACGCCTGCAAACCATCAACTACGCTTGCAGATGGATATTCCAGCCAACCATGACTATGGCACATGGTTAAGGCATGCCGGTGTTGAAGATGCCTGTAACCATTTGGCGCTATGGAGCCTGCATGGTGGAAGGATCTGGCTGACATCTGATAGTGCTGCCGGGAAAAGTCATCTCTTACGTACTTTTGCGACGGAACTTATGACCACCGCAACGCTTGATACAGCCAATGATATGGATTGCGCAGATAGCTGGAAGCTTGCTCAGCAGTGGGATAGACAGCTGGAGGGGCAGCGCTGTTGGTTGATTGATGTACCATCTGGAGATATTCCGGTCTCGATTGCGCATGCTCTGTTTCATTTGATTGAGCGAGGGCGAGATCAGCAACGTCCCATCGTGATTGCTTGGCGTGGTGAGCTTAAGGCTCTGCCACCCGAGCTATCCTCTCGCCTGCTAGCCATGGAGAGAGTGGATATGGCACCGCCTGAGTCTGATGATGAGCTCTTACATATCTTGAGTTCGAGTGCGGGTAAATTGCAGTGGGATATTCGTGAACAGGTGTTGCAAGCGATGTTGACCTATCTGCCACGCGAACTGGATCTGTTGGTGGCCGCACTGCAAGAGTTAGAAGCGCTCTCCTTTGAGCAAAAACATAAACCCGGTCCAGCTTGGGTGAAACAGCAATTGATTCGTATTGCTGATGCCTTATAAACGCGATTGATTGAACAGCTGTTCTGATTCGCGAATATAGCTGTTCAAGCGTATACGCCAGCCAGCTAACCAACGTATTTCGTTACGGTGAGCTGGAGATAGTTTTACTCTTTGGCTTAAGAGGGTGTCGGCGGAATCGGCAAATGATTTGATCGTCAGCAGGCCCGGTTTCTCACAGTTCATGTTTTCCAGCACCTGCAGCATGCCCCAGCCTTTGCCTTGATAGCGCTCTTTGAGATTTGTGCCTTCACCTTTAAAGTTTACATAGTCCATCAATACATACATGCCCATGGGTGAAGCTGCCACAAGCTCAAACTGTTGGCGCACATGTTTTTTTGCCGCTTGATCCAATGTGAGCAGCATTTTGGGCAGTGTACCCCGTAAGCGCTGCTGCATAAATTCAGCCTGGCTGGTTTTATTATGAATTAAAAAATCACGCAGTTCATACATCTTTTGGGAATTATAGTCGCCAAGAAAAGCTTTGCGATTGATCCATGGATTACTCTGCTCTGGTCTGTTTGCTAACCATATTGGTGGCTGTTTGCCCTGCTGTATCATAAAAGTAATCAGCGCAGGAAAACTTTCCTGGAAAGTCTTATGGCCAGTTTCCGGATACCATATGAAATGGCCAATACCCAGCGATGCGAACTCTTCACCTTCGTTCCATGAAGTCAGACAGGCGTCTTTTGAGGCGCACTCATTTTTGAAAATGAGCTTGGCAATCTGCTCCAATTCGGTGGTTGGATTGGCATTTGCCGATAAAGGCTGCTGTAATAAAAACAGGAGCAGGAGTAGGCCTGCTCCTGTTTTATCAAACATCGTGTGCATTAAAATTTATAATTCAGACCAAATGAGATGACAGGATAAAATTTAAAACTGTTTAAATCATTTTGGAGTTTTACGCGTTCAGCTTCGATATCTGCAGCCAGGCCGGCAATGCTATTGCTGGTGGTCAATGTTGATTTAGGCGTGCCTTGATAAAGTGCTCCCAGTTCAAAACTGACGCCGAAAGGACTGCCTTCGGAGACTGAGTCTCCCCAGCCCAGGCCCATATAGGGTGCAATTTTATTGAAATCAATACTCCCTGTCACAGAGCCAACTGATGCAGAGGTATATGTGGTACCGTTAAAGGTGAATGTACCAGCCGCTGTCGGTGTGCCTGTAACACTGAATTTATTGGCGTTGTAATAGAGGCCAGCACTGAGTCTGAACTTACCTGCAAAGGGGTAATAGTCGGCAATAGCACCAGCTGAGAAGAGTTTCAGAGATGCATCGCTTGTAAAGTCAGTACCGTTAATCGTCGTGTTATAATTAAAACCGTTCACCTGTAAGCGCGCATTAAGCATCGCAGGTATAATATTGGTAACCAGCTCGCCACTAATACCCAAGGTTGATGCTTTTAAGCCCACAGCGACATCAGCTGCTTGTGCGTTTTGTCCAACGCCTAGGGTGCAAGCAGCGACTGCTGGCATGATCCATTTAAATTTCACTTTCTTTGTTCCTCCTCGACTGAATATAGGGTTTTTCCATTGAATGATGAGACCCATGGCCAGCATTATAGTCGATATTATTTTTTATCGTGCATAAATATTTTGATCGGGAGAAGCCGTTAGTATGGCAAAACGAAAATGGGAAGGCATTGAATAGAAGAGCTTGTGGATGTGCTAGGAACCTGTGCTCCATTGTTCTATGCATTTAAGGGCTATTCAGTATTACATATAAATTATACTGTCGCTGTTCAGATTGGTAATAGCAGGGGATAGGCATTGTGAACTATAAATGGTTGGGGCGAGAGTCGTATGAACTTGTCTGGCACAGGCTGCAGGCAGAAGCTGATGCCGTGGCGCTTGGCGACGCTGAAGAGATAATTCTGAGTTGTGAACATGAGCCTGTTTATACCACCGGACGACGCGGCGTGGATAACCGTTTGGGGGATCGTTTGCCAGCACCGATGATTCAATCCGATCGCGGTGGCGAAATGACCTTTCATGGCCCCGACCAGTTGATGCTTTACCCTGTTATCAATTTACGCCTTCGTGAAATCGGTGTGAAAGCTTATGTGCATCTGTTGGAGCAATCCTGCATCGAGCTATTGAAGTGGTTGGGTGTGGATGCCGAGCGTCGTTGCGGGTTTCCTGGTGTGTGGACAATAGAGGGGAAAGTGGCGGCTCTGGGTGTACGCGTCACTCGCGGTGTGGCTTATCATGGAATGGCGTTAAACGTTGATGTTGATCCTGCCTGGTTTGCAGCCATCAATCCCTGTGGTCTGCAGTCGGGTATTGTCAGTATCTCTTGTTTTATTGAGCCAGTGCCATTGCCTGAGCTGGCTGAGCGCTGGCGGCAGTTGCTCACTGACCTGCTGGAACAACGGTAGGGCTTACTCGCTCAGTGCTGCTTGTGACTGGCGTACAACTTCAAACCATTGCGGTGAATTGGCACTGCCGTGCAGTGGATCGTGTTTGATCACGCTGTATCGATGCTTGGGCAGCTTCTCTAACCATGTGTTTACCGCATAGGTTTCCTGATCACCACCGGCATGACCGGGATAGGCCAGTATCGAGATGCGTCCAAGTGGAGCGATGAGTTGAATCGCTGCATCAAGAGCCTGAATGGTGGTCTCTTTCTGCGTAATGACCGTTTTTTCGGCGCGGGGTAGATAACCAAGATTGAATACAATGAGGTTCACCTTGCCCAAAAACGTGTTGGGAATGTGCTCCAGCATCTGCTCATGCCCACAACAGATGAGTGTTGTGTTATCCGCTACCCCAGCTTCATTTAATCTTTTTTCTGTGTTGTTGATGGCCTGTTGCTGGATATCGAAGGCAAACAGCTGGCCGCGACTCTTGATCTGATGAGCCAGAAATAGGCTGTCATGGCCGTTGCCAGCAGTTGCATCAATAGCGATACAATCACCTTGTTTGCATACGCTTAGAATATGGGGCAACAGCATTTGGTGCACCCTGCCAGTTAATGAAAGTCGGCCTGTCGGTGTGGCTGTTTTGTTTGTGGGGAGTTTGATCCTGCTAATATCTGCTTCGCGGGGAATGGCTGTATTATGCTCTAGGTGTTGTGCAAAAGCCTGAGCATAGTGCGGGATGAGCATGGAGCCTTTGGAGCCGAAACCGTTGAAGATAGCTATGTGGGAATGCTTCGGGTGAAAGCCGATGAAAGGATGTTTATCCAGAGTGTTGGGGCGGACACCGGCCTGTTGTACGACAAGATCAAAATGGGGGGCGTCATCGAAGAGTTTCTGCAGCCCGTTTAAAAGTTCTGTTTTGGCCTCTGGCATGGGGTCAAGGTGGGATAGATCGTGACTGTATGTTGCGCCAGTTTTGTAACGGCCATCGTGTAATGGCAGTAGCCATTTGCCGCCATTGATGATCTCCTCAGGCAGTGTAGTACTGCTTTTCAGTGTTAGAATTTCTCCTTTGGCTGGCTGAAAAGGCAAGTAGTTAAACCACGGGTTATCCTTATCCATAAAGCCCTGACAAAAGATGATACGTTTTGCATGGATGTTCTTCCATTCAATACCATGTTCTGAGTGTTTTAGATCGCTGTATTCAAAATGAGCAGAAATATAACTCTGCTGCTCTATAAAATTGTCACGCAAACTATCCAGCAGTGCATTGGTATCCAGATAGCCTGTTTGCATCTGTTCGCCCAGGCCGTAGGGGGCCAGTATCGACTCTGCACTGTCGATCTGTTTATCGAGGTAGGGTGCGTAGGCTGAATCCTGACGTCGTTTCTCGAAGTTTTTTTGTTCTTTCTCATGTTTGAATATGCGCAACATCGTTTTTTCATGGAAGAGTGTTTGGCCAAGCTCTCTCTCCAATGTTTGATAACATTGACGAGCAGTAGGAATGATATGCTCAGCCTGCTCCTGCAGCACCATGCGTTGCCCTGTAACGGGATTGAACAGGCCCGCCGCAACTCGGGAGGCTGATGGACTATGTTCATCACAAACAATAGTGATGTTCTGTCCCAATTTGATGAGTTGATAGCCAAGCAGAGAGCCAGCTAAACCTTGGCCGATGATCAGTGTATCTATATACTTGATAGCTTCGCACATGACGGAACCATATTATGAACAGCTATTATTTACACTATTCATAAGAATCGCTATGGTTCGCGCGCCTTTTGGCGATTGGTATTTAGAATCGCCCTGTTTTCGGGAGGATGGCAATGGCCTTAACCAAGACACAATTAGCAGAGTTTGAAAAACAGTTGATTGACTGGAAAGCAGAGCTCGAAGTCGGTCAGAGTGAAAATGTGCATGCAATGACTGAGCAGGATCAGACCGCATTTCCTGACCCAACTGATCAAGCCAGCATGGAAACGGACCGCAACTTTGATCTGCGTATCAAAGACCGTGAGCGTAAACTGATTAAGAAAATTAATCAGACGATTGAACGCTTGCAGGATGGTGATTTCGGCGAATGTGATTCCTGCGGTGGCGACATTAGCATCAAACGTTTGCAGGCGCGTCCAGTCACAACACAGTGTATTGAATGTAAAACTGCCCAAGAGCAGGAAGAGCGCACTCGTCTCGACTAAACTGCTTCATGGAATGATTATAAAAGCCTGTGACTTATGTCGCAGGCTTTTTTTATGCTGTCGAAACTGCCGACAGCGATTGGGTACAAAGCCGTGCTGATAAACTGATCGGATAGATGTTATAAGTCGTTAGGATCACAATATTTCTTCTCTCACGCCTATTTATTCCGATGAACTATGACCTGCCACACACTTTTCTCATTATAACCATCTATACTGTGATTTATGGATTTTGGGGTGAATTTCTCTGCCCAAACTGCTAGAAAGCTTTTGGCGTGGAGTATTCTTCATTGATGAGGGACGATGTATGATAAAAAAAATCAATAAGATTTGTGTCTCAGCCGGAATATATTGGCTTGAAATACCTGCTGCGGATATTCGGATTCTGTGTGGATGCCCTGCCGATAGCGTCAAACATCTCATACATTCGGGATTAATTGTTTCAGAAGAAGATCACGGCGTAACGTTTGAAACTGGACCTAATGCAATACTGCTTTCCGATACCATGTTACAGCAGGGGAGTTTTGCCAATATGGCCGAATTCCCTGTTCTACAGATGCTTTATAATCAGGGGATGTTGTTGCCGAATCATCCGAATAACAGTGGAGTAAAACCAGTATTGATCGGTGCAAAAGAGCAGATTCAGGCTCAAATGAAATATATTTATCGTGGTAACTATGGTTTGGTCTCAACTGAAGAGCTGATGGACGCTGGCGTAAGCGCTAATGCCGCTGATGAAATGTTGCGTATGAAACTTGCCTTTGCATTTGGTCAAATTCACGAAAGTGAAGATATTCTTGATACATGTATCATCGAAAAAAAACGTGTGGAGATTCGTGATGGGGTGGGTGTTAAGCGCATTTCTTTGAACGTATTTGAATTTGATTATGAAGATGAGTTAGTTACGATCAATCTCAATTTGAACTCAAATGAAAAGTACTCATCAACATTCTCGCTTGGCTTTCACGATATTAAACAACAATATTTTTCAGTCATTCATTCCGGTGAGGGTGATGGATGGGATGTTCACCGGCCGTCGATGTCCTCAATTATTATGTTTCATGGCAAAATTTTTCTTATCGATGCGGGCCCAAACCTGCCAGAGGTGCTGACGGCTTTAGGTATTGGCATCAATGAAATTGAAGGTATTTTTCATACACACTCTCATGATGACCACTTTGCAGGCCTGCCTACTCTGATTCGCACAGACCGGAAATTGAAATATTTTGCCACCAAGCTGGTTCGCACCTCGGTTACGAAAAAATTATGTGCTCTTCTTGATATGGATGAGAGCCGGTTTTCTGATTATTTTGATGTGCAGGATCTGGATTTTGATCGCTGGAATGACGTTAATGGATTGGAAGTGAAGCCGATTTATTCACCACACCCGGTTGAAACGAATGTCTTTATATTCAGAGCCTTGTGGGAAGGAGGTTATCGTAGTTACGGGCATTTTGCGGATGTCTCTTCGTTCAAGGTGCTAGAGTCCATGCTGTGCAAAGAGGAGTCTAATGATGGCATTTCTCAGGCTTTTTATGATCGGGTACGAGATGATTACCTGTTGCCGGTTGATCTGAAAAAAATTGATATTGGTGGTGGTTTGATTCATGGCAATGCCGTTGATTTTAAACATGATAAATCGAAGAAAGTTATTCTTGCTCATACCGCGCTGACGTTAAGCGATGAGCAGAAAGAGATCGGTTCGAATGTACCTTTTGGCTCGGTGGATCAGCTGATTCCTACTCACCATAATTATGGTATGCAGCGGGCATATGAGTTTTTATCGGATGATTTTCCATCGGCTCCGAAACATCAGCTACGTGTTTTATTGAATAATGAAACGGTAACATTTTCACCGGGGACAATTATGATCAAAGAGGGCGTGGTGAATGATCATCTCTATCTCGTCCTGTCCGGCTATGTTGAAATGATTGATTCAAAACATCATGCTAAGATAAAATTATATGCCGGTTCCTTATTGGGTGAATTATCGGCCTTACAACGCTGTCCTGCTTCTCACACCTATCGCACCGAGAGCTATGTACATGCACTCTGTATTTCGAGCCAGCTATATGCGGATTTTGTTCGATTGAATAATCTCTATGATGATATTGAACGGCTGGGTGAGAGTTGGCAGTTTTTGGAGAACCTGCCGTTGTTTGATGAGGCGATTTCCCATTTGACCCTGAATAAGATCGTTGATCAGATTGAACTGGATGTTTATCCGGCTAATCACGTCTTTGGTATGGAGGATAAGCAGCTCTATCTGGTTAAAAAGGGCAGGGTTGATGTGATTGGTGATCGCAGCCTTGAAACAATTGAAGCCGGCGACTTTTTTGGTGAAGTCGCTATATTTTTCAATGATATTCGATATCCGCTTATCCAGACATCAGAAGCCTCAGAAATTTATCGTATTCCGATTGATATTATCAGGAATATTCCAATATTGAACTGGAAGCTGTTTGAGCGCCACGAGAAACGCGAAAAGCTCTATTCTCGTGGCTAAAAGCTAGCCTTTATAATTTTTGTGACTGTTCAGGCAGCTTCTGATTTTCTCAAGATCAAGGAAAAGCATGGATTTTAGGCTTGTAAATGAGTGCTTTTGACGCAGAGGTTGAGGTAGTCAGCTATTCTGACTCGGCATTGTGATAAACTTTTTGAACATCATCACAGTCTTCTAAGGCTGCGACAAGCTCTTCGAATACTGTTGCGTCATCACCACTAATATTGGCCAATGTTTGTGGTTCATAAGAGATATCGTCAACTTCGAATGCAATCTCGGGCATGGCCTCTGCTAAGGCGGTTTTAGCCTTGAAGAACTCAGTGTGAGGAGCAAGTACGGTGATCATGCCGTCTTCAGATTCAATGTCTGTAACATCCACATCGGCCATCATCAGGGCTTCCAGAAGCTCATCTTCGTTATCACCTTTGAAGACAAAAACAGCCTGATGATCAAACATATGGGCGACCGTACCTGGCCCGCCTAATTTGCCACCATTTTTATTAAAGCACTTGCGCACATCATTGTAGGTACGGTTATTGTTATCAGTCAGGCAATCGACGATAATCATGCAGCCTGCCGGGCCAAAACCTTCATAACGTGCGCTGGCAAAATCTTCACCACCACCACCTGCAGCTTTATCGATAGCGTTTTTAATCACATGCGCTGGTACCTGATCTTTCTTGGCGTTGTCAATCAATCGACGTAGCGACAGATTGCCATTGGGGTCGATGCCGCCACTTTTCGCAACCACATAGATCTCACGGCCATATTTAGAATAGACCTTGGTTTTAGCGCCTGCAGTTTTCGCCATAGACTCTTTTTTGTTTTGATATGCTCTGCCCATAATATCTACTCGTTGAATTCTATTTTATGATTTGAGGAAGTGATCAATATTTGCAGCTTGTTGCGCTGCATTACCGATATAAGTTGCTGGTGTCATTTCCATTAAGCCTTGTTTGGCATGCTCAGGGATATCCAGTGTGCCAATAAAGTCGCGCAGACGATCAGGGGTGATGCCTGTGCCGCGCGTAAGTGCTTTCATCTGCTCATACGGGTTCTCTAGTCCATAACGACGCATGACGGTCTGTACGGCTTCACCTAGCACTTCCCAGCTGGCATTTAGATCGGCATTGATGCGATCCGCATTGATCTCCAGTTTGCCTATACCTTTTTGAGCTGAGCTATAAGCCAGAATAGAGTAGCCAAAACCGACACCCAGATTACGCAATACGGTGGAGTCGGTCAGGTCACGCTGCCAACGGGAAATTGGCAACTTCTCAGCCAGATGACGCAATACAGCATTCGCTAATCCAAGGTTACCTTCAGCATTTTCAAAGTCGATCGGGTTCACTTTATGCGGCATGGTGGATGAGCCGACTTCACCGGCGACAACCTTCTGTTTGAAATACCCAAGAGAGATATAAGCCCATATGTCGCGGCTGAAATCAATTAGGATGGTATTGAATCGCGCTAAACCGTCGTTAAGCTCCGCAATGTAGTCGTGTGGTTCGATTTGAATGGTATATGGGTTCCAGGTAATGCCGAGGGATTCTACAAAGCCTTTGGCAATCGCAGCCCAGTCCAGATCGGGGTAGGCGGCCAGATGTGCATTGTAGTTGCCAACTGCACCATTGATTTTACCGAGTATTGGAGTGGCAGCAACCTGATCGACAGTGCGCTGCATGCGGTAGGCGACATTGGCCCACTCTTTACCCATAGTGGTAGGGCTGGCGGTCTGGCCATGCGTGCGAGCCAGCAGAGGTTGATCGGCATACGCTTTGGCACCATCGGCAATGCTTTGAACAATACCGTTAAGGGATGGCAGCAGCACAGTGTCGCGCGCTTCTTTTAACATAAGTGCATAAGAGAGGTTGTTGATGTCTTCGGAGGTGCAGGCAAAATGGAAAAACTCAGAAACAGCTGCTAACTCAGAATGCTCGGCCACTTTTTCTTTGAGCAGATATTCCACTGCTTTCACATCATGATTGGTTGTTGCTTCAATAGTTTTGACGCGGTTGGCATCTGCTTCGCTAAAATCAGAGACAATCGCATCAAGGAATGCGTTAGCATCATCAGAAAATGCAGCAACTTCGGAGATCTCTTTGTTCGCAGCCAACATTTGAAGCCAGCGTACTTCAACAGTAACGCGCGCTTTGATCAGGCCATATTCACTGAAAATAGGGCGTAGCTCAGCAGTTTTACTGGCATAGCGGCCATCAAGTGGTGATAGGGCGGTTAAGGGTGAAACCTGCATGAAGAACTCCAATCGTTGGTTAATAAGAAAATAAGATCGCGAAAGGTACACGGAATTCATTTTTTTCAAAAGTCGTGTTGTATTGTGCCGGCTGCGAACTCATGTGGAGTCGAGTTTGTTATAGTTATGTTTGCATGAACTCTTCGATGCAAAGGGCGAGAGTATCAAGCTGGAAAGGTTTAGTGATCACCCTGCAATGCTCTATCTGATTGTTCATGTCGAGCACATTTCCTTTATCGTAACCGGTGACCAGAATAGCTGGTATTGTTTTATCCAGTTTACGAATTGCTTTCAGTAAATTAGCCCCACCCATGTGTGGCATGATGACATCGGTGATGATCAGCATGATTTCATCGCGATGAAGATTGAACAGTGCCAATGCCTGTTCACCATCTTCAGCTTCAAATATTTGATACCCCATGCAGCTCAATACTTCACCCGTTGTTTGTCGAACATCGTCGTCATCGTCAACGAGCAGTATGCCACCACTGTGTTTGGCGCTGGTGAATGCTGGAGTTTCTGCCATTAACTCCACATCACTGCCATTGAGAGGTAGATAAACATGGAAGCTTGTAGCTTTACCCACGTCACTTTCAACTTCCACGGTGCCGCCATGTGTTTGAACAGCACCGTAAAGCATGGCTAGTCCCAAACCTGTGCCTTTACCTACTTCCTTCGTGGTGAAAAAGGGTTCGAAAATCTTATCAAACTTTTCGCTATGGATGCCATGGCCATTATCGATGACGCTGATGCAAGCAAAGCGGTTGATCGTCAGCTCCGGATGTTTTTGTCTGAATGCGCTGTCCGCATCGAAAGCAGTGAGATTGCAGCGGATGCTTGGTTGTGGAGTACCTGCAACCGCATCAACGGCATTATTGAGTAGGTTCATGAGTACCTGCTGCAGTTGAGTCGCATCACCTTTAATATACAGCTCTTCCTGGCAGATCGTTGTCTGATGATCGATGTTTTCAGGGATCGCAGCTTTAGCGAGTTTGTAACCCTCTTTCATAAATGCGTTGAGAGAAAAAACAGACATGGCGACGATGTCTTTGCGGGCGAAGGTGAGCAGTTGTTGCACCATGTCAGCAGCGCGTATGCCCAGTTGCTCGATATTAACCAAGCGATCACTGGCTATCGGGTGATCTTGCAGCTGCATTTTAGCAAGATAAATATTGCCCTGAATGGCTGCCAGCATATTGTTAAAATCATGCGCAATGCCTCCGACTAATGTACCAATGGCTTCCATCTTTTGTGCCTGGCGCAGCTGCTCTTCGAACTGTTTGCGTTCGCTGATATCGCGGATAACGCTAAAAAATACTTTTTCTCCATTCAGTTCGAGGATGCGTGCGTTGATCTCTACTGGCATGATCGAGCCGTCTTTGCGGTAGTGTGCAGTTTCAAACGTGGCCATGCCCTGCAGATGGATTTGGGCGATTCGCTCAGGGACTTTGGCCGCAAATTCGGGAGGGTCGAGTTCGGTAAGCTTCATGAGCATCATCTCTTCTTTGGTGTAACCTAGGCGCTCATGAGCTGTTCTGTTGATGTCGATGAAACGACCTTGCATGTTGAGGATGAAAATACCGTCGGTGGAGGATTCGAACAGAGTTTGAAAACGTGCCCTACTTGCCTCCAATAAAGCCTGCTGCTGCTTGCGTTCACTGATATCGCGCCAGACGCAATAGAGCTGTTTTTTTGCATCAATTTCAATCTGCGCCAGTGTCACTTCAACAGGAAAGCATTCACCACTTTTTCTTTGGTGTTCCCATTCGAAACGATGTGAGCCGCTCTTGTGGGCTGCAGCGATCATGGCATTGGCTTTCTCAAATGAACCACGGCCATCTGGTTGGATTTCAGGGGAGAGTTTTGATGGATGGGTTGCTTGCAGTTCTTTTATACTGTCATAGCCCAGTATATCGGCGGCGGCCTGATTACAGAGCATGAACAGGTTCTCTTCATTGATGATCCAGCAGGGGTCAGGGGACTTTTCGAATAGATCTCTAAAGCGTAATTCGCTTTCATGCAGTGCTGACTCGATCTGTTTTTGAGAGGAAATATCTCTGATTGTACCCTCTACGCCGGATACATTTCCTTCTTTGTCGAACAGATAATGTGCATTGGTGGAGATCCATATCACCTTGCCATCGAATCGTCTGATTTCAGTATCATAATTGTTAACGACGCCATCGCCGCGTTGAAGTGCGACTGAAAACTTTTCGCGTCCCCGTTCATCAATATAATACTGGGTAATCTGTTTGCCCAATAGATCCTCGGTTTTGCAGCCCATGAGTGTTGCGGCGGAAGGCGATACCATGGTGATATTACCATCGCTATCGGTGCTGTAATAGATATCTTGCAGGGTATTGAAAATGCTTCGGAACTGTTTTTCGGAGCGCTCCAGTGCGGCTTGGGTCTGCTTCTGAACTGTAGTGTCTTCGTAAATACCAAGGATGCCAATGACCTGATGCGATTCATCATAGAGCGGCACTTTGGAGGTGCGTAGCCATATTGTTTTACCTTCGGGGGTGTTCTGTGGTTCTTCAAAGTTGAGTATTGGCTCGCCTGAATCTATAACCTTCTGATCATCAGCACGGTAGAGCTCGGCTTGATCTGCCCACCCCATGTCGAAATCGCTTTTACCGATCAATTCATCGGGATGAGAGAAGCCTGCATCTTTTGCGAACAGGATATTGCAACCCAGATAGCGGCAGTCACGGTCTTTCCAGAAGATGCGGATCGGCACACCCTCTAATATGTCCTGTAGCAGGTTATGAGAAGCGAGTTGGTTGATGATCTCTTTCACATTTCCTCCTCATGAATGGCGAGTCTGATTTCAGCATCCTGCTGAAGATGAATAAATCCATTTCGATCTATCTTCAGCTTACCAAGTTTCATGCCAAAAATCCATTTCGATGTAGAAGTATTAAAGCGAATGCGGGGAGGGTGATAAGCATCAACTTGAACGTTTTTGCGGCAGTATAACGGCCAGAAGGGTGAGCCGTTGGCTGTGAATAACGGACGATATTTGGGTGATGAACTAGCTCAAGGGGGGAGCGATGGGGAAGCTTATATTTGTCCCTGAAATGTTACTTTGTATTACTAAGTTCGAGTACTGGATATGTTTGAGTGAATGCCGGCGAAACCAGGTTGAGCACCTTATTTAATCGCAGGATTGATTGGAATTACCTTTAGCTTCCTTGCCGTTTCGGAGCCCTTCAGAAGAACCTCTTCACCTTCGGAATGGATCTCGTCAAGAAAGTTTCGGGCGATGATCGGTAGTTTTCTACTGCTGCTATGAATCGCGTACCAGCTTCGCACCACAGGAAAACCACTGACAGTAAGCGAGGCGATTTTATCGTTCTCCATCTCCAATCGCATATTATGTTCAGATAACAGGGAGATCCCCAGACCAGCCATGACACACTGTTTGATCGCCTCACTGCTACCCAGCTCCATATAGGGGTCGATTTGAATTCCTTGCTCAGCAAACATATTTTCCAGAATCTGCCGGGTACCCGACCCCTTCTCCCTGACCAGAAAACGTTCACGTTGAAGCTGCGCTATCGGAATCTCACGAAATTGGGTAAGTGGATGATCAGGATGTGCAGCTATGACCAGTTTGTTGTTGATGAATTGATGGATTTTAACATCCAGATGCTTGGGAACCTGCCCCATGATAAACAGATCATCTTCGTTGGATTTCAGCCTGTCCAGAATATTTGCTCGATTGGTTATGGTTAAATGTGGGGTAACAAGCGGATGCTGCTGTACGAAGCGGGATATCATTTGAGGAATAAAATATTTGGCCGTTGTAACCACCGAAATTCTAAGCTCCCCTTTTAATTCCTGATCTCGCTCACTGGCTGAGTCCGACAGTTCAAGTAATCGATTGAGCACATCTAAGGCGGCCTGATGAACCTCCCGACCAATAGCTGTGAGTCGGATTTTCCGCCCATGCTGCTCGATCAGTGTATGACCGATGGCTGTGCTTAATTTTTTGACCTGAACAGAGATAGTAGGTTGGCTTAAATGCAGTGCTTCCGCAGCTTTCGTGACGCCACCAAAACGAACAACAGCCTCGAAAATCTGTAGCTGCCGTAAAGACATATTTCTAATAAGTCTATTGATTGATGAGTGAGGCATAGCTAATAGTCTATGTATAAAATAGAAATTATCAATTTCAAATTTGTTGCATCAGTTCCCATTGTTGCACTCCAGCGGTGACAAGTACTGCTTGAAATAACAGTTAAAAAGGAGAACAGATATGGGTAAAGGCTATGACGCGGGGGTAAAAGAGTACCGCGAAACCTACTGGATGCCGAATTATACGCCGAAAGATACGGACATTCTGGCCTGTTTCAAGGTGACACCACAGGACGGCGTACCTCGTGAAGAGGTTGCGGCAGCTGTGGCTGCAGAATCATCCACTGGTACGTGGACTACGGTTTGGACTGACTTGCTGACGGATCTGGATTATTACAAAGGGCGCGCGTACGCTATTGAAGATGTGCCCGGAGATGATACATGTTTCTATGCATTTATTGCCTATCCGATTGACTTGTTTGAAGAGGGTTCAGTTGTAAACGTACTGACTTCGCTGGTGGGTAATGTGTTTGGATTCAAGGCGCTACGTGCATTACGATTGGAAGATATCCGTTTTCCTCTGGCATATGTCATGACCTGTAATGGTCCACCACAGGGTATTCAGCAAGAGCGTGATATTCTGAATAAATATGGCCGTCCATTGCTTGGTTGCACGATTAAACCAAAACTGGGCCTTTCTGCGAAAAACTATGGTCGCGCCTGTTATGAAGGTCTGCGTGGCGGTCTTGATTTCACCAAAGATGATGAAAATGTGAACTCACAACCATTTATGCGCTGGAGAGCCCGTTTTGATTTTGTTCAGGAAGCAATTGTGAAAGCAGAGGCTGAAACCGGGGAACGTAAAGGTCACTACCTGAATGTGACTGCACCAACGTTTGATGAGATGATGAAACGTGCTGAATATGCCAAAGAGATTGGCACACCCATTATTATGCATGATTACCTAACAGGTGGTTTGACTGCAAATACTGGCTTGGCTCAATGGTGTCAGGATAATGGCATGTTGCTGCATATCCATCGCGCCATGCATGCCGTGCTTGATCGCAATCCGCATCACGGTATCCACTTCCGCGTATTAACTAAAGTGCTGCGTCTCTCCGGTGGTGATCACCTGCATTCAGGTACCGTGGTTGGTAAGCTCGAAGGTGACCGCGATGCGACGCTGGGCTGGATCGACATCATGCGTGACTCCTATATTAAGGAAGACCGTTCGCGTGGTATTTTCTTTGACCAGGATTGGGGTGCTATGCCAGGTGTGATGCCTGTCGCATCCGGCGGTATTCATGTTTGGCACATGCCAGCATTGGTAAACATCTTTGGTGACGACTCTTGTCTGCAATTTGGTGGTGGAACATTGGGCCATCCATGGGGTAACGCCGCCGGAGCTGCTGCAAACCGTGTTGCGGTTGAAGCTTGTGTTGAAGCACGTAATCAAGGTCGTGAGCTTGAAAAAGAGGGCAAGGATATTCTTACCTCTGCAGCAACGAATAGCCCGGAACTTAAGATCGCTATGGAGACATGGAAAGAGATTAAGTTCGAATTCGACACTGTTGATAAAATCGACGTTGCACATAAATAAAAACATTAAAACCCTGATAGCTGTTTAAGAGATGATCCAGCTATCAGGGTTACTACATAATCTTAGGAGAATATAAATGAGTGAAATGCAAGATTACAACTCAAGTTTGGGTGATGCAGCTCAAAGCCGGAAATATGAAACTTTTTCTTACTTACCTGCTTTAAGCGCAGAATCAACACGTGCGCAGATTCAATATATTGTTGATAAGGGTTGGAACCCATCTATTGAGCACACGGAACCTGAGCATGCCATAAGCAACTACTGGTATATGTGGAAGCTACCGCTGTTTGGTGAAACAGACGTTGATGCGATTCTGGCAGAACTTGAAGCCTGTCATAAAGCCCATCCGGAAAATCATGTTCGTCTATTGGGATTGGATAACTTCGCACAGTGCGCGGGGACATCGATGGTGATTTATCGCGGTAAATCTGTCTAAAATCTAAATCGATTTACGCTGAACGACGAAGCCCTCGTCCGGCAACGATTTCGGTCGAGGGCTTTTTGATATAACGACATAGGAATAACTGACCTGTTCAGTATCTCCTCAAATTATTAGCAGGGTGCATGGTTTAAAACGCGCATCGAAATGGTGAATTATGAGTAAATCCCAAACTTACGTTGGCATAGATAATGAAATCAATGGCGGCATGACGGCTATTGGCAAGACGATTCGCGATGCATGGGTGTTTGGCTTGTTAAATGAGTCGGAAACATGCCTTGGCTGGAATGCAGGCATGGTGGATGTGTTGTTGGATAAGGTGAATCAGGAATGGGATAGATATGGCTGTATGGTGAGTAATCTTCCTCATGAACTGTTTGAGCGTCATCAACGTATTCATGATAGCGCTTTTGTGAAAGCTCAGGCAGCAGGCTGGTCTGGCGCGTTTGAAGTTGAAGATGAAAACTAACAATAATCATTTTTTGGCAGTGAATAAAACGAAGAAGAGGTTGATATGTCGATAACTGAAAACATAGTAGATATTGAACAATATAAAATTGCTTCAGAGCCTTATTTTGAACCGGTTGCTAATGAGGTGGAGCTTTATGAGTCTGCATACAGTGTTCGTATGCCTTTGATGATTAAAGGGCCTACTGGCTGTGGTAAATCCAGATTTGTTGAACACATGGCATGGAAGCTTGGCAAGCCTCTGATTACGGTGGCGTGTAATGAAGATATGACAGCTTCTGACCTGGTGGGTCGTTTCTTGTTGGATAAAGATGGCACCAAATGGCAGGACGGCCCCTTAACCACTGCAGCGCGTATGGGGGCGATCTGTTATCTGGATGAAGTGGTTGAAGCCAGGCAAGACACCACCGTAGTCATCCACCCGCTAACTGATCACCGCAGGACTCTTCCATTGGATAAGAGAGGTGAACTGGTGGAAGCGCATCCCGACTTTCAGCTGGTTATCTCGTATAACCCAGGTTACCAGAGCCTGATGAAAGATCTGAAGCAATCGACAAAACAACGTTTTGGTGCGATGAATTTTGATTACCCTGAAGAAAAAACTGAAATCAGCATCGTTTCAAAAGAGTCAGGCGTGGATGCCAAAACTGCTGAAAAGCTGGTGCATATTGCGCATCGTGCGCGCAATCTAAAAGGGCACGGCCTGGATGAAGGCATCTCAACCCGCCTGTTGGTCTACGCAGGCCAGTTAATCGGTAAAGGGGTTGATCCTCTGGCAGCCTGCACAATGACGATGGTGGATCCGTTAACGGATGATCCCGATATGATTGATACTTTGAATGCTGCGGTTGAAACATTTTTTGCTTAACTGCTCATGTTTGTGGTTCCGCACTCTATCTATAACGGTGAACTGATATGTCTATAAAACTCGAAGATTATGAGGCTTCATTAGAAGGTATCGTTCCTGAAATTCAGGACGTTTTGCAAGCTACGTTCCAGGAAGCTTCCCGCGTGATGTCACCTGCAGGTATGCAGACCTATCTGGATGGGGCAAAAAGTTTAGCCAATCTGGGCCGGGGCAACGATGTGGTTATCTCCTATCTGCAAGAAATGCCTTTGGTGGTGAAAGAGTGCGGTGAGGATGTTATTGAAGATTGCCTATCTGCAGCCATGAAGCTCTCTTCTATGACTTCAGGCGCTGTGGTTGCTTTATTGTTTAGCAGTATGCCGATTGCGGCGCGCAACCTGGGTGATGCAGAATTGTTTCGTGGTTATTTGACCTTGGTGCATCAACTGGCTTCTACTGCATCGCGTGGCATTCGTCCGATGCTTGGCCATATTGATGAACTGTTATCAAAACTTACGCTTAGTGGCTTACGTCGCTGGGCTAATTTTGGTGCGCAGGCCTACCGGCGTGATTATAACAATTTAACGGCCTATTTTAATTTAGAGTCTGCAGACAGTCGTGCGATGCTGCAAAAAGAGCGCAGTGGTATTCTTTTTGTGAAGAGCCAACGAAAACTTAATTTTTATCTGCGTGCCTTATGGGGCAGGGATTTTTTCCTCAGGCCTACAGGTGCGGATTTTGCAGATTTTCGGCCATTTATTGAACATCGTATCTTACATTTACCTGATGCTCTGGATGATGTTGGAGATGTTTCAGGATTGGAGGTTTATAGAGCAACAGCGGCGCATATGGCTGCGCATATGATCTACTCCAGTGCACCCATACCTGCTGAAGAGCTTAGTCCGGCCCAGATGTTTTTTATCGGTTTGTTAGAAGATGCACGTGTTGAATATAAAGCGATCCGTGAATTTCCAGGTTTGAAACGTTTATGGATATCCCTGATTGAGATACCACAAGAAGAGGCCCCTGAGCATCCTACGATGTCCATATTAGAGCACGTCGCCCTGATGCTTCTGGATGATACGGTTAGCATTGAGGATGCCGAGCTGGCTGCATTTGTGCAGCGTTTTTATGAACAGATCGAAGCTAGGCAGGATGATAATCAATTGAGCTGGCATATGGGCTTGGAGCTGTTCAATATTTTTTCATCCCGCAAAGAGGTGCCCAGCTTGCGAATCCTGGAGCGCATTGCGATCCCTTATCGGGATGACAACCGTTATACATGGGTGTTTGAAGAGTTCTCCTGGGATGCTGAAACGGAATATGTGGCCAGCCAGCGTCAGCTGCGTAAACAGGTTAGTGTCATCGAGATGGCCAACGAAGTGGATTGCGAGCTGGCAGGTGATGATGCGCAGGAAATCTGGACTTGCTCTACTAATATGCGTCCATATGAAGATGATCTGACAGATGAGCAGATCAGTTTCAATGATATGTGGGGCAAAGAACCAATTTCTGATCCATTTCACTATCAGGAATGGGATTATCAAACGCAGCTGCATCGCCCCGATTGGGTGACCCTGTTTGAGCGCCGACAGCCGAGAGGTTTCGTAGAAGATATTCAAGCCATTATTGATGAATATCGGCCAATTGCACATCGCATTAAACAAATTATCGACTTGTTAACACCGGCAGGCGTGCAACGGGAGCGCAACTTAGAAGATGGTGATGAAGTCGATGTGAATGCGGCTATCGATGCGATGGTTGCGATTCGGATGGGTCAGCAACCGAACCCGCGTATAACGATGCGTAATGTATTAAAAACCCGTGATCTGTCGGTGGTGGTGTTACTGGACTTGTCAGAGTCGACCAATGAGGTCATGCAAGGCTCAGACAAAACGGTTTTACAACTGACACTCGAAGCCAGTACATTGGTTGCTACAGCTATGGAGGGTATTGGCGATCCCTTTGCCATTCATGGTTTTGCCTCTGATGGTCGGCATGATGTGCAGTACTACCGGTTCAAGGATTTCAATCAGCATTTTGATGATGACGTTAAAACCCGTCTGGCGGGAATGAAGGGGGGATTATCCACGCGAATGGGCTCTGCATTGCGTCATGCTGGTCATCACCTGGTCAAACAGCAGGAACGACGTAAACTTATACTTCTGGTTACCGATGGTGAACCGGCAGACATTGATGAAAGAGATCCTCAATATTTGCGCCATGACACAAAAAAAGCGGTGGAAGAGCTACATACAAATGGCGTACAGACTTATTGCCTGAGCCTTGATCCCAATGCCGACAGATATGTGAAACGCATATTCGGAGAAAATAATTATACGGTTATTGATCATGTAGATCGCTTGCCCGAGCAGCTTCCTGTGCTGTTTGCAAGTCTGACGGGGTGAATATATGAATAAACGCTATTCAAGTCTGATCTCTTATGGCGAAAAAGCTGATCAAATAGATGGGCTGTTGTATGGCCTGTGGAGGAATATATGGATGAAGAAGAGGAGGCCTCTTCGAATTCAGATTAATGGAAGTAGGAAGCTGACAGCCATACTATACAAGGATCATTGGGTCGTTGTGGATTCAAAACAAAATGATTTACCTTTACTTGGCTGGGGAAAGTTTGAAGAAAAAGTAGAAAATAATTCACCAGTGAGCTGTAAATTAATCTACTATCATTATATGGCCTATTCATGGGGGGGAGGTTTGAGAAATATGATTCTCAAAAGGTTGAAACGCGAATTTCGGGAAGAAAAAGTTCCATTTGTGCGCTAAGATTAAAAAAAGGCCCGGCAAGCATAAGCTTGCCGGGCCTTTTAATATTTGGTTGCGGGGGCTGGATTTGAACCAACGACCTTCGGGTTATGAGTGCCCTCAGACCCCTAGCAAATTAAGGGTTTTGCTCGCTAATCGTTGAAAAACAGTCCTTGTTAATCCCTGTCACACCCGTTGAAACCCTGTGCAACTCTTACCTACTGTGACAAGAATTGTGACAAAGAAAGCTGCGTTAAGCAACGCGCCGAAAACCCGAGGGTATAGCCAAAATAATCCAGTGTTAGTCTTGAATTCCTGAAAAATATCGGTTACCTGAAAGTATGCGTGTAGAAGTATTGAATAAAGAGCAACTGGCTGAGTTCTTGGGCGTGAGTGAAAAGACGATTCAGAATCGGGTGACGGTCGGAGGCTTGCTTCCTCCAAGTTTCAAGCTACCGAATCACAGGGCGCGTTTATGGAGGAAATCAGATGTTGAGGCATGGGTAAATCAACTAGCTGATGAGGCAATCAAAGAAGAGCAACGGCAGCAAGATAAGTTTCGGGAGATGAAGGGGGTTGTTAGAAGAGGGCGACCTCTTAAGCAGAGAATACAATCCTGAACTTTATTAATTGTTCGTTTTCGGTAGTCAATTATGGACATTCGACTATCTGGGGGAGTACATTTAGATCATGTAAATGGGAGGGGCCAATCATTCAACTTTCAAACCCTCAAGCATACACAAACCATCAAATAGAGGCCTGCCAGTATGGGCTTGCCTGACATTAATTTTGAGAATATCCGCCCGTACGATGGAAGCCGTCACTCAGGTTTTGAGGAGCTGTGTTCTCAGCTGGCTTCTCTAGAGCCATCATCTGAATCTAAATTCTATCGCAAGGGTCGTGGAGCTGATGCAGGTGTTGAGTGCTACCTGCAACAGTCGGATGGTACTGAAGTTGGCTGGCAGGCTAAGTACCTTTTCACTTGGGATAGCAGCTTGGTTTCACAATTAGATGAATCCATACGGACGGCGCTTAATAAACATCCGAAACTTGTTGAATACATTGTCTGCCTTCCATTTGATCTGTCCGACTCTCGAATAGAAGGGAGAAAAACAGCTCGCGAGAAGTGGGAGGGCTGGTGCAAGAAATGGAAGAAATCGGCATCGGATGATGAAAGAGACCTCACGATTACCCTTTGGGGGAAGAGTGAACTGGCTGGTCGCTTGGCAAATAGCAATCCTGTATTTAGTGGCCGAGTTTTGTATTGGTTTGGTACCGAAGCCTTCACGTCAAACTGGTTTGTGGAGCAGTTTGAAAAGGCTCGTGCTGCTTTAGGCGCTCGTTACACGCCGGACACCAATGTTGAACTTCCTGTACGACAGGACTTTTTGGCATTCGCTCGAGACTCAGAACTGCAGAAACAGATCGATCGATGGTACTTTCGTATAGCAGAAGATGGGCACTCTGCAGTCAAGGCAGTTAGTAGTTTGTCGACCGAAGATTTTCCGGATATTCATTCGGATGCACTTGCTAAGTCGTTGTCCGAACTCTCAATTTTATTTGATACTGGACCAATAGAGCCTGATCAAGCATATCCATTGGATTCTTGGAAGCTTTGGGCCAACCAATATCGGAGCCTAGCCACTGATACACTGGATTGGGTGTATGGCTTGCCTGATTCTAATCAAGAGAGCCGAGTTACAGAGCCTAAACGGTATGCGCAGCACATCCTCTACAAGCTCATAGATGGCTTGAGTAACATTGAGAATGCAGTTGAGTCTACGCGCTGGCAGCTGGCAAACCATCATGCTGTACTTCTCATTGGCCCTGCGGGCATAGGTAAATCACACCTGTTAGCCGATGTGGTCGAGTCTCAAACCCACAATGAATACCCTGCGCTTCTTATACTTGGAAGCACCTTTGCAGATGGAGAGCCTTGGCGGCAAATACTAAACCAGCTAGATAGGCCTCCGACCGAACAGGTCAAACATTTTTTAGGTGGCTTGGATGCGGCAGCTCAGGCAGTAGGCACAAAAGCAATTATCTGTATTGACGCGCTAAACGAGCGCAACGGTATTGATATTTGGCCTCATCGGCTCGCGGCCTTTCTGAAAGATATAGAAGCCTTTCCTCATATTGGTGTGGTTCTATCCTGTCGATCAACCTATGTACCATATGTAATCCCTGACAGTTTGGGCGCTGATCAGCTCTTCCGTGTCGAACATGAAGGTTTCGGCGCAGAAGGGGGTGAAGCTGCGAAGGTTTACCTCGATAAGAGGGGGATCGTGCGTCCTGGAGCACCTAACCTAATTTCCGAGTTCGAAAACCCTCTGTTTCTGAAGACGTGCTGCGACTTCCTAGATAAGGAGGGTACTTCCGAATTGCCTCGAGGCCTGCGGGGAGTGTCATCGATCTTTCGATTCTACAATGAGGCTATATCTCGTTCTTTAAACATGCGCATGAAGTTAGATCCAAATTTTGAGATTGTTCCAAAGGCAATCTCTGGGTTTGCGAATTGTCTGGCAAGTGCGGGTAATGGATATCTCAATAAAGAGCAGGCTGTGGCAGTTTTCGAGTCTATCCATCCATCTGGGGGGAGCCTAGAACAGAGCTTGCTATCGCAACTTGAGAGTGAGGGGCTACTGACTATAGAGCCGATCAGACAGAGCGACGGTTCACTTGTCGAGATGGTTCGGTTCACGTTTGAGCGTTTCAGTGATCATGAAATTGCTTCGCTCTTATTTCATGATAATCTGAAGAAAGACAATGTTTTTGAGTCGTTTCAACCAGGGGGCCTTCTCTACAATTTCGTGTTCGGTTCTGACAATTACGACCGTGCCGGCGTTATCGAGGCTATGGCTGTTCAGCTACCTGAACAGGCAGATGTTGAAATATTGGACGTTGGTGGGAAAGGAGAAACCTTATGGGTTGTAGAACAGGCATTTAAGGAAAGTCTGTTGTGGCGTGAGCAGTCAAAATTTACCAATCGGACGTTTGAGCTGGTGAAGAGTCTGTTGAGTCACAGCGAAATTTGTGACTTACTTATCTCTATCAGCTCCGAGCCTTTGAACGAGTTCAATGCGCGGTATGTGCATGATCATTTAATGAAGATGTCGATGCCAGAACGAGATGCATCATGGTCAGTTGACTTGGCAATGAATGGCTACGAGTCTCAAGTTGAGACACTCATTTCTTGGGCGCTGCATAACGGACAAGAGCAAATCGACAAAGATCGTGCTCACTTGGCCGCAACCATGCTCACATGGTTCCTTGCTGCTACGCATCGCCCACTTCGCGATAAAGCCACGAAGGGGCTTGCATGCATCTTAAGTCGGAGACTTTCGCTGGCTGTTCGGCTTCTCAATGAATTTGCATCAGTTAACGACCCTTATGTTTTCGAACGGCTGCTTGCTGCCTGTTATGGCGCGGCGCTGCAGGGTTCTGAATATGGATTAAGAGAACTGGCTCAGACTGTTTTTGATTTGGTGTTTGCTGATGGTACTCCTCCTGCTGATGCACTGTTACGAGATCATGCGCACGGTATCATCGAGTATGCGCTTTGGCGTGGTAAGCTTCCAGACACATTGGACATTAGCTTAACCAAACCACCTTACTCTAGTCCTTGGCCTATAGAACATGTGCCTGATGAATTAATCGAGAGTTATACCGAGGTACATGAAAGCGGAAGCTTCCGAGATGCAATCGTGGGATCCACTGTTAATGCTGGCGATTTTGCGGTCAAACTGATGGATCACATCGTCGATAACTGGAGTCCCTCGCCACTCGGGACAACACCACTTCCTAGTTCGCAGGCTATATGTGAGTCATGGGTAGAGGAATTCACACTCTCTGCTTCAAAAGAGCAGCTGGATGCGTTAACCGAATTTACTAGAGCATCAGAAGGAGCAAAAGGCCTCCAATCTTATGAGAAGACAGAGGAAACCAAAAGGTTGGAATCCGCCGAAACAGCTCTCAAGGCGGCGTTGAGTTTAGATCAGTGGGAAGAGTTTCGGGTTTATGCCAAAGATTTCATTCGGCACCTGTTATTCAGCGACTGGTATCAAGACCGGCCTGCTACCTTTAATGTGGCATGGTGTCGCCGATGGGTTTGCATGCGTGCTCACGAATTTGGCTGGACAACAGAACTATTCCGCGAATTTGAGAAGCATTTCGTCAGGTATGGCCGACATGAGCACACAGTGGAACGAATAGGGAAGAAATATCAGTGGCTGGCACTTCGTGAGCTTCTGGCGCGCATGGCTGATAACCTTGCCTATGTTGGAGAGAGTTGGGAGCGAGCTGGTGAGGTGCCGGTATATCGTGGTGCTCGGCAGCTTGGCCTGCGCGATATTGACCCATCCCTTTTGACTCAAGAAACCCACTATGATGGGTGGGCAGAGTGGGGTGAAACATGGTGGGTTCCTTTCAACCCTTTGCTACGTGCCGTAAGTCCACATGAGCGCCGTGCATGGCTGGAATCTGACAACGATATCATTAACGACGCATCACTGATTGATTTGCGCAACCCGAAGACGGGCCGCAACTGGTTAGCCCTTTGGAGCTTCTCTGATTGGAAGAGCTGGGGCATGAGTGATGGAAGCAAGGAAATGCAACGTGATACTTGGTTTAGGCTTAACTGTTATGTTGTTCATCGCACCGATCAAGTTTCTTTAATTGAAGCATTGAAAAATAAGGTGCTTATCGACTCTCACGCACTCCCATGCATTGACCTTCATCGAGAATTCTATTTGGGAGAATATCCATGGCATCCTGAGTTACAGGACGTTGGCCCGTGGAGCTTACCAACAGAGGATTGGTGGGCTTCGGCTCCAGTGCCAACTCGCGCAACTGTGGCTAGCTACACATGTGAGCGCGGCGGTTATGACTACTCCATTGATCGTACCGTAAGCGTTAATATCCCCGCACCTTGGATGTCTGAAGCTATGGGGCTGCGCTTATCAAGTGGAAAGTCGCCAGTTTATGTTGATGATTCTGAGCAGCTCATATTTTACGATCCTTCTGTTATTGAAGCAGGCCCAGCGGCAGCTCTAGTTGATCGAGATGCATTTCTGCAAATGCTAAGTCGAGAAAACTTGGCAGCGGTATGGGTGATAGCTGGCGAAAAGGGGGCTTATGGCGGTCGTCGACATGAAAATGGGTTTGGAGGACGTGTGCTTCATACCGGGATTTATCAACTTGATGGAGAAGGTTTCTTGCAAATTTTCCACAAGGATTGGGAGCATCCAAGTGATGATCAGCTTAAGGAATTCTTGGCTGAAGAGGATTGATACAAGAGTTTAAGAGGCGTAACACTTATCTTCAGATAGTTGAAAGAGCTTAGTTTTTGAAAGCGGAAGCTTTGGGGTTCTAGGGGGCTATGCCCCTTAGCAGGTGGGATAAGTGGAGCTTATCCCTATCCTGCCCTCACCAGTTCGGGACAGGAAAAAGAGTCGACGCCATGTTGTAACTATCCACTGAGCACAATGCTCAGGAGGATATCATGCAACATGAAACTTTTTACTTACCGTACTGGTGGTGCTGGCTGGACCAACTGACTCTGGATAGACAGGGGTATGACGCAGGTGATGTGCTGTGTGAGCCGGTCTGCGGGAAATGGGTGGATGCGGATCGCACCGCCCTCATTTCATCGCAGAGCCTTTTTCCCGGCCAGCACTTCATCTGGACTCCCGTCAATCTGGAGAAAGGTGGAGCAGGCAAGCTGGTGCCTCTGTACGAATATCTCGGAAGCGACGGGATTAGGCTCAATCTCGAATACATCACGACATGGGGACTTTGGCGTGCACGTCAGATTTCAGCATCGGACTTGGTCCCAGACGACCTCTCCCTTATTTGTTGTGACCCCAATGCGGCCATTGTTAGTGATCTGGATATCTCCGAGATGGATGAGGGAGAAGCTCAGGTGTTCCTTAAAGAGCAAGTCGAACTATTTGAGAAACACATGGGATGGTCTCCCAATGCTTAAGATCGCTTGGGGAAAAGACGAAGCAAGGTTGCCAGCACATCTGGCGTACATAGCTGGGACAGGGCGCTATCGACACAAGAGAAAGGCAGAGAGCATTACATGCTCTCCTGAGATCGCGACGAAGCGTGCTCAGGAGGGTTTTCTCTCAGAATATGCTGTGACTTTGGCTCCCGATTCATCGAAAGGACAGCGGCGTGGTAAACGCACGGATCTGCGTATCGTTATTTCATGGAAGGGCAATTTGAGGGAGAGACAGGAAGAGTTTCTCTGCGAATTTATGGCAGAGCACTTTCCCGATTGTCTCTGGTCATGGGCAAGGCACGTTAAGCCCAACCGGCAAGGGGAGGAAACAAGCCATTTTCATATAGTGGTTTGTCCTCGACGTATGGATGGGCGCATGCTCGATGTGCGAAAGGGCGATCTGAATCGTCTTAAGAATTCTTACCTGAAGCTTTCAAAACAATTGGGCTTGGCAACCGGCTGGGATCGCGAACCTCAAACCAAAGCCAAAGAGTTACCAAAACGTCAAAAGAGGAGATCGCGAAACAGAGTTCGAACACGAATTAGAAAATGAAATCAGCATCATTTATACGAAAGAAAAAGACGGCATCATTCTGGTGCCTTCTTCTTTCGTAAGGTCTTTAGGTCAAGACTTTTTGATACTTACCTTCTAATGACTCTAATGGTGTTATTACCCTACCAGTTTACTGAATGCCTCTCCAAGTGCGACTCCAGTAGCGGCTGAAGGAACATGTTGAGTAACTGTGGGGAGAAAGTTCCCATTAGTCATATGAGTTTGTTTATAACTTTCGATTGTATCGCACAACTCATCAAACGTACTAGAAATCACATCATCTCTTACCGCTAAAATTTCTGCATCGGAAACAGATTTGTTATTGTATTTAAAAAACACCACGCATGGAAAAGGTATGGCTTCTTTAATGCCGAGTTCTGAAAGAAAAGTCTCATTGAATTTTTCTAAAGTAATTTTATTGCCATCTTCTCCAATGTTAAAATAAAATAGACTTAACTCTTTTCCCAATATTTCATCTAAATCAGAAATTACATCTTTATTGTTTGTGATTCTAAGCATGTCCTGATTGTTGAAATCAAAAAACATAAAACCAAAGGCTTTACCACGCCCACTTTTGACTAGGTATTCAAGAACCTCTTCAAACTTTCCCCCAAAGTCCTTAAAGAGATATCCTCTCTTGTGGTTTAATGAATGCTCAACAATTGGAAACATAAGACACCTCGATAATGATAGAAAAATTAATAAATTGGATATTATTCTGGAAACACGAATAGATTAGGATCTACCAAGTCATGTCTTTCCCTAGGCTTCGTTCCAAATATTTTGTAATAAGCATCAGGTTCTCCTTCAAGAACTTGGCTAGCATCAGCCTCAAACTGGTGAATTCTGTCGTTGATTTTATTCGCACGTTGCTCACTTGTTTCATTTAGCTCGCGTGTTGCATAACCAATTTCCCTAATATCAAATAGTAATTGAACTCGCAGGGATTCCAGAATGGTTATCCTTTCGTCCGATGCCAATGTATTAAGTGCCAAAATTGCGCTATGAAGCAGTTCAGGCATTCGAGGGTATCTGTAGGCATAGGAAGGGATACAATGGACGGTTCTTTCATACCATTCATCTTTTCTGAGCCCGTATTGACCATAAATTGCTCGGCTTAGCCAATAGCCTCGGACTTTTTTCTTCAAATGCCACCACCGTGATCGAGGGAGAGAAATGCCTCCGCTATATAAAACTTGGTTTGTGATCTGGTGACATACTCCGTGAATGCCATATACGTTTATAGTTCCATTTCTATTTGGGTCATTGGCTCCCACAAGGCATTGAGCAACTTGTTTATCTAATGTGCACCCAAGAACCAGCCCCCCTTTTGACCTTCTGGGATCACCTGTTTTGTGAAAATCACCTTTGCAATACCAGAAAAGTTCATTGGCTTTCTTAACATCTCGAATCGAGGGATAAGGAGTTATTCTGGAGTCATATGAAGTAACCCATGTGTGGTCAACTGGTGAGTACCTAAAGAATGCAGGTTTTACCCAAACAAATGTATCGATCATAATCCCTCTCCCAAGTGAATATGAAGATTAGTATGGGTGTGTTTAGTGATATCTGTCAAACCACTCCAAAGCTCAAGAAATTTTCAGGTAAAAGCAGAAGCAAAATCTTCAAATCCCTTAGTGATTAATATTGTATGCAGTTCATTTACTCTGCCGTCTTTAAAGGGTTGGTCTCCACCTTTCCCAAGCAACTTTCTTTTTTCTTGTAGAGAAATGAATGCATCATCTACAGCTTGCCAGTACGGACAGCTGTTCTGCTCATCAGTTCTTACAGTACAATAATACTTGCTATGCGGCTCTCCATCTACTGGGAAGTAATGAATAGATTCACTAAGCCAGTATAGTTTCGAGTCTAATGTGACTATCCATGTTTCTTGATTCTTTCCATAAAACTCTTCCTCAGAAAAGAGAAGGGCTGATTTGATGTATTTTAAGTCTTGAACTCCGTTAAAGATGTTCATTAAGCGTTGTTCGCCTCGGCCATTCCTGTTTAGGAAATTGTCTTTAATTCCTTGGATTTTGACTTTAAATCCCTGGCTGTAATTGCCCTTCTTTTCGCAAAAGCAATATTTAGCAATTTCAGCTTCTAGTGCGCTTAGAAGGTCAATGTCCTTACAGACTGATTCCATATATTTATTGAATTTATCTATTGGACTTAAATTGGGATAACTTGAGTCAATAATATGGATTTGTATCAATGAATAATATGAAACGGAATGGATATATTGTTCTCCAATTGGAAGCTCTTCAAATCTCTTCCTTCGAGTGTTTGAAACAATAGTTTCTGAGTGCCGTGTCGAAGCCGGATGGTCAATCATTTGAGGGCAAAAGAATGATAGAAATGTCTCATATACACCGAAACATTGGTTCTTGAACTTTGGATGAACTTCATTGAGGGCAAATCCCGGAGTTAGGCATATGCTTTCTTCTGGACAAGTATTAATGAAGTTGATTAGTTCCGTTAATTTGAACTCGTTTGGATCTCCACCTCTTAGTAGAACATCTTCCATTCGAATAAGAATATTTAAGTCGAGCAATAAAGATGTTTCTGTATTTCTGGCTTTGTTTTCTTTAACTCTCTTTACAGATAGTGGGGGAGAGCTGTCTGATTCTCTGCACGGTTTAATAAACCTAAGTTGATAATCAGTCATTACTTTCAATGTTGGGCATTGGGGGTACCTTTGTCACCTGTATATTATTTGGTCACGTAAATTCAGCATCCAAATGTTATTTGTTACAACGGTAATATGGCGTACTCCGCATTGCAATTAATGTCATGCAGTAGAAGAATCATAGGATTCTTATTCAAATAAAAAAGGCATCATATGAAATGATGCCTTTAATGTGTGGTTGATTATGCTACTAGCCTTATATTACTACGCTGCCGTTTCACATCTTTTCTCAAGCGTTCCAGTTCGTCTGTCATCGCGAGCTTTTCAACAATATGTCTGGCGTTTAAATGAGTGTATCTATCCAGCATCTGGTAGGACTTATGGCCCGTAATCATTTTTACTTCTGTGGCACTCAGGCCTTTCTCAAAAAGTCGTGATGTCGCTTCATGGCGCAAATCGTGGAAGCGTATGTTCTCAAGTTCTGTTTTCTCTCTAATGCGAGAGAATGCCTTGGTAACGCTATCTGCCCTGATCGGGAAAACTCGACCAGATTCCTTCACACCACTTTGACCAAATAGCCGCATGGCAAAAGGGGAGAGCGGAACTGTTCTTTGGTCACCGTTCTTTGTATCAGGTAGGTATGCAGTGCCTTCTTCAAGGTCGATATGTTCCCAGCGCAACTTGACGATTTCTCCACGTCTCATGGCTGTCTCTATGGCTAATGGAATTATGATTTCCATCATCTCGTCCTTTCCATATTTACTGGCAGCTGTAAGTAGAATTCTCTGTTCGATGCTAGAGCAGCGTCTGTTCCTGGGCGCTCCTGCTTTTGGTTTCTCAATGTCCCGAACAGGATTATCCACTTTAAGTTTGAATCTCTTTCGCGCTTTGGTGAAAACACCACTGATTAGCTCAAGCTCATGTCGAATGGTTGTTCCTGTGACTTCTTCTTCCCTGTAATCAATATAGTCAGTCAGATCATCAGCTGTGATTTTCCCGATAGCCTTATCCAGGATGTCCAGAGCATCTAAGGTTCTTTTGACAACCCTGATCCGCGAATACTCGCGATCAGCTCCTTTCTTCTGTGGCGTGACTTCATCTCTATATCTGTCGATGACTTCTTCGAATGGTGTGTTCTCAGCTTTGAGGATTCCTTCGAAGGAATCGTTTCTCATTGCCTCTTCTGTGGCGTCAGCCCACTTGGATGCTTCAATCTTGGTTTCAAATGTTTTTGATTGTTGTGGAAAGCCTGATTTTCTGACCATTGCCTGCCACTGGTACTGTCCTCTTTTTCTTATTGTAGCCATAGTATTTATCCCTTGATTACGTACCCGATAAATCGGGTGAAATCAATAGGAAAAGGCACAAAATTAGTGTGACAAATGGTGTGACAAAGCCCCGAAATCAGGGCGAATCAGACCAGTAACAACACCAACTGTGACAAAAAGTGTGACAAAAAAGAAAAAGGGCCCTAGGCCGTTAAGCGTAAGTCCCTTTAAATAAAGCATAATTTGGTTGCGGGGGCCGGATTTGAACCGACGACCTTCGGGTTATGAGCCCGACGAGCTACCACTGCTCCACCCCGCGTCAGGGTGTTAATTAAACGAAGCCCGTAAGTTATCGTTGAGATAAGCTTACGGGCTTATATTTGGTTGCGGGGGCTGGATTTGAACCAACGACCTTCGGGTTATGAGCCCGACGAGCTACCACTGCTCCACCCCGCGTTAAGGAGGCCGAAATGTAGCGTCGAACTTGGCCCTGTCAACCGCTTATAATTATGAGGCTATATTGGTTGACCGAACCGCAGGCCAGCATAAAATCGGGATTTGCTCTGATGACTGAATGGATGGTCGTTGGATAAGGATGGCAGATCATTACTACTCAGCATTCACTCATTCTATTCGATTGCGATGGCACTTTGACCAATTCGCATGATGCCATTGTGCAGGCTATGCAGCGGGCGTTTAAAGCTGTTACTCTTCCCGAGCCAAAGGCAGAAGCGGTAAATCAGATTATCGGTTTGTCACTTAGCAAGGCCATTGATGGATTGCTGCCAGTGGCGTTGCAATCGGATATCTCATTGCATCAGCAGATTGAGCAGGCATATCGCCACAGCTATCTCACTGCTGAAGATGATGTTGAGCTATTTCCCCACGTGCGAGAGACATTGGAAGCTATACGTCAGCGTGGTTATTGGCTTGGTGTGGTGACGGGAAAATCTAAATCAGGTTTGTTGCGTGTGCTGGAGCGGTTTGATTTAAGCGATCAATTTTATGTGCTGCGTACAGCAGATTGCACCCATTCTAAGCCGCATCCAGCCATGGTGCTTGAGTGCATGCAGGAGATGGGTGTGAAGGCCGAGCATGTCTGTGTGGTTGGAGATGCACTGTTCGATATTCAGATGGCCAAGGCTGCCAAGGTTCGATCATTGGGAGTTTCTTTCGGGGTTGCAGGCAGTGAAGAGCTGATGCAAGCTGGAGCTGAAGTGGTGGTCAATGATTTTGTTGAGCTTTTGCAATATTTTCCACCCTTGCAAGATTTGCCACAAAAGCCGACCATGTCAGGCCGAAAAAATTAATAGTTTGAGCCATTCTGGATTTAACGGCTCGCTTGAATGCGCCTGGGGGCATCGTTGTGTCTAAAGTAGTTCGTTACACTCTCATTACCATTGTTTTGATCATTGTGATTTTGTTGGCAGCACCATTTTTTATTGATGTAAATGTCTACAAGAGTGAGATCGAGAAAAAGGTTGAAGATGCAACTGGTCGTCAGTTAAGTATTGGCAACATTGATGCATCGCTATTTCCGTGGGTGGGCGTGGAGCTGAAAGATGTGCATTTAGCCAATCGTTCTGGCTTTGCTCAACGTGACTTCCTGAGTGTAGAGCGTTTGCATGTGAAGTTGGCCCTGTTGCCTCTGCTCTCTAAATCAATAGAGATTGAACATTTTGAAGTGGTTTCACCTGTAGTGTATCTGGAGCGTGCTGAGAGTGGCGAAAGCAACTGGGCTGATCTTGTGGGTTCACCACAACAGGCCAATCATACGGTTGCCGAGGCTTCTCAAGCTAAGCCATCCGGTGCTCCTGTGGCTGCATCTCAATCAAATCAGGCGAGTGTACCGGCTGCACCAGCGTTGGCTGCTTTGCAGGCCGAGACACTTACGCTTAGCGGTGGGCAGATCACATGGGTGGATGCAGGGGCGGCACCTGTTGTGTTGTCCGAATTGAATGTGGCATTGGAAGATGTGCAGTTGGAGCGGCCTGTTGCGGTACGTATCTCAGGTAAAATATCGGGTAATGGTTTTGATCTGGACGCACATGTGGGGCCAGTTGGTGATCCTGCAGCATTAGATCCGCTTGCATTGCCACTGCAGGGCCATTTGAAGGCCGACAATATTCAGTTGCAGCCATTTCAGCATTTGATTTCGGAGTGGCCGCAACAATTGGGTGAAATTGCAGCAGCATCGGCGCAGCTTTCTCTGCAAATGGAACAGCACCCCAATGGCGTGCGTTTGGTTGAAGGAGAGGCGCAGCTGAAGGCGACGCATGCGCTGGGCTTGACCTGGAAAGTTGAAATGCCAAAAGCTGATCAGCTCAAGGTGAATTATGTCTCTTTGGTGGTGGATGGTAAGGCTTTGATCGACGTGAAAGGTCATGTTGAACATCTGTTAACTGATCCGAATTTTGTCATGCGTCTAGAGGGGCATCCCATTGAACGTACATGGCTGGAGGCTTTTGTACCCGACTTGAATGCGATGTATGCTGGGCACCCTGCACCATGGCAGCAGGTGAAGTTTGGTGCATTGCTGGCTGGTGGCAGTAAACAGCTGGATATTCGTGATCTACAGTTGAAACTGGATCAGGAGCTGTTGAATATCTCGGGGGCGGTGGCTTATGCTGGCCCTAACATCCGCTTGCGTGTGGCGGCTAAATCGTTACATCTTGATGCGTGGTTGCCACAGGGCAAAGAACAAGAGGCTCTGGATAGCACTGACCAGTCCAAATTAAAAGGATTCTCGATGATCAGCGAAGCGATTGCTGCAGTTGAGAATAAAGAGCAAGAGGCAATAGTAGAACCGGATTTGCGTTTTCTGAAAAGCTGGAAACTGGCTTCGCAATTTAAGGTGAAAACACTGTATATGCGCGGTATGGAGATGGGGGATTTCTCTGCTGTAATCAATGGTGCTAAGGGGCATTTTAATTTAAGTCCGCTGAGTTTTAAGCTGGCTGGTGGCAAAGTGACAGAAAAAGCCAGTTTGAATGTGAATACCTTCCCTGTGAAATGGAAGGAGTCAGTCCATATTTCGCGTGTGCAAGCAGGCCCGTTGCTTAAAACCTTGGCTGATATGGACATGTTGGAAGGTAGCATGGATATGGATACGAAATTCTATGCAACCGGGCTTACTGCAAAGGCTATCAATACACTCAATGGGCGTGGTAATGTGTTGTTCCGTGATGGTAAGTTAAAAGGCTTTGATATCGCGGGAACTATTCGTAAATTTACCCATCCCGCCTCCTCTCAAGAGGGAGCGCAAGCGACTGATTTTGCTCAGCTCTCAGGCAGTTTCGATGTGAAAAATGGTATCGCGGATAATAAGGATCTGTTCATGGCTTCACCGCTGTTGCGAGTGACCGGTAAAGGTAAAATAAATTTGGTAGAAAAAAGCCTGGATTATGAAGTGAAACCGCGTGTGGTGGGGACATTGAAAGGGCAGGGGGATACTTATCTGCGCAAAGGTTTGTCGGTACCTTTGCATATCTACGGGCCATTTGATGCCCCTAAAATCAAACCTATCATCAATGCTAAAACAGTGATCCAAAATGCGCCTGCCCTGTTGAATAACGGTGGGCTAAATAAGCTGCTAGGTGGAGCCGCCGACGCTCACTCATCCCCTGCTCAGGATGAGGCAAAACCAGAGTCACCTCAGAAGCAACTTCTTAAAGGACTTGGGGGATTGATCCCCGGCTTTTAAGAGCTATTTCAGGGTTTACTATTAAAAGGGTAGGAATTCATCGTGCATCAATTTGAACATCTTCGTCTTCATCCGGAACGTCCTCAGATCAGGCAGATACGTCGTGCTGTGAGTCTGTTAGAGCAGGGCTTGTTTGTGGTGGTGCCAACAGACACAACATATGTATTAATGTGTAAGCCTGAGTCCCAAGGGGCAATGAATGATATACGGAAACTGCGCCAGCTTGATGCTACGCATTTGTGGTCAGTGGTTTGTGCTAATTTGTCGCAGGCCGCGACCTGTGTCCGCATGGATAATAATGCTCATCGCATTCTGAAGCGTTGTTTGCCGGGAGCTTACACGTTTATTCTGCCGGCCAGCTCGTCATTACCAAAGCGGATATTTGGAAAGCGACGTGATGTTGGTATCCGTATGCCAGACCATGCTGTTTGTCAGATGCTATTGGAGGAGTATGGCGAAATGCTGATTTGTACGACGTTGCTATTTCCTGATGATGAAGCCTGTGCTTTTGATCCCGATGAGTTTGTGCCGCTTTTGAAACATCTGTCGTGTGCAGTGTTGGATGCAGGCTGGGGTGGTATGGAGCCGACGACGGTGGTGGATCTGTGTGAGCATGAACCAGAGGTGTTGCGCTCGGGAGTGGGTGATTGGCCAGCGTAACAGCATCATAAGAACCGCATTGTTTGTTATAAACTGCTGACGAATTCACTTTGAATGGTTACGCTGCGTCTTTGTGGAAAAGGAGAGGATGGATATGAAAGCTTTTTTTGAAAAAATGTTGTGGGGTTCCCGCTATCTGACTCTGCTTGCGGTTTGGTCATGTATCGTCGGTATGGCACTGTTGTTTTTCTTGTCGGCTCTCGATATGGGTAAGCTGTTGATTGAATTTTTTAATGTCTATGTTTTGGGTCATGATATGCCGGACTTTCATACGGCGGTGGTAAGTCATGTGATCACAGCGGTGGATGATTTTCTATTGGCGATGGTGCTACTGATTTTTGCTCTTGGCGTCTATGAGTTGCATATTGATAAAATTCATATTGCCCGTGACAACCCTGCAGCGGGTAAGTTACTGAAGATCGAAAGCCTGGATGATTTGAAAGATCGTTTGGGTAAAGTGATTTTGATGATTCTAATCGTAGCCTTCTTCAAGAATGTATTGCATGTTGAATTTAATGAACCATTGGATATTCTCTATATGGGTGCTGGTATTTTTCTTGTTGCTCTGGCTGGTTATTTCGGGCACAAGCATTAATACGCTACCTCATCGGGCATTATGAGCAGAATCCTTCTCTGGCAGCGCGCGCTTGATGTGGGGATGTTTATGGCAACCTTGGCTGCTGTTGCGACCTCATTTATACATGACCTGCCTGAATGGTCGACCATGGCTATACTGATCTCATTTGTGACGATGTTTTTTGTACGCTGGCGAATTGCCGATGATCGCCGAGTGTGGATGAAAGCAAACTGGTTTGATTTGGTCGTTGTGGTGCTGCTCTCCTCCCCAATATTGCGCATGTTGATGGCTTTGCGCTTAGCGCATCTTCTCCCTGCTTTACGTCTGGGGGCATTGATTCGAGCCAATAAAACACGATTGTTGCGTTTGTTAGTCTTGTCCGGAGAAAGCTTACCTGTCTCAATGGCGATGATATTTGGCATTGTGTTTGTCTTTGGAACGGGCACTTTTCTATTGGAACATGGTCAGAATCCCCAGTTTGGAACCATGCAGGATGGTTTGTGGTGGGCTTTTGTGACACTCACTACGGTTGGTTATGGGGATATGTATCCGATTACGCCCAGTGGGCGAATTGTTGCGGTTATTACGATGATATTCGGAATCGTGGTCTATTCGCTAATTATTGCCAATGTGACAGTGTTTCTTGAGAAGTATACGGAAAAACAAAATGAGCTTAAGAAAGCAGCTGATTCAGGCTCAAATCATCCTGTTGCTGAGCAGTCTGCTACAGCGGATGTTGAGTCGGAAGGCTCTGTTGTAGAGCCGAACACAGACGAGATAGTGGAAAAAAGTGATGGGAAAGTCGGTAAAAAATCGATTTAGGTTTCACTGCTCCTGAACGCTTATACTTGTAATGCGTGGACTGCTTCAGAATGTAGGATAGCTTGCTGACCCATGTTTCAGCCTTTACTTATGATATGCAGTGCCATCATGTCGATAACATTATCGATGACAATGATTGCAGCTGCGGAACCGGTAGATATTACCGCTGATGAGATCAGTCGTAGCGCTGACGGTGTGATGATAGCGCGCGGCAACGTGGTGATTAAACGTCAGTGGGATACGTTGATGGCTGATCATGTGACATACCGTTCTCAGCAACAAGTGCTGGAAGCGAAAGGCCATGTAGTGATTAAGTCGGAAAAGGCCATCATTGAAGCAGATCAGGCAATGATGCATACACAAAGCAACACGGGACATATGGATCATGCGATAATTAAGATGCCGAGTGGAGATCGGCTGACGGCAAAACGGCTGAAACAGCTCGATGATCACACCTATGAGGCTGATCAAATGATATTCTCATCATGCCCGATTGATGATGACTCGTGGCGTGTTGCTGCCAGTCATGCTGTGCTTGATCAGCAGGACGGTAGTGTGACTGCACAACATGCTCGCTTTGAATTATTGGGATTCCCCATATTATATTCGCCATGGTGGCAACAGCCCTTGAAACGAAAATCAGGTCTGCTTATTCCTAAAGTTGCGTTTGGAAAACGGCGCGGTACAGAAGTGAGTCTGCCCTACTATTTTGCCCCCTATGCCAACTGGGATGCGACTTTGACACCGCACTGGATGAGTGAGCGTGGCTTGATGGGAGAGCTTGAAGCTCGTCATATTTCAAGTTTGGGATATGAGGAAATCAATATCGCTAGTATTAGTGATACGGTTACAGCTTCAAGACGCAGTCGTTTGGGCGGTAGTGTGAATTGGCAACTGCCTGCCAGTATGCAATTTAGTGCAAGTGGCGATTATGTCAGTGATAATTTGTATGTGGCCGATTACGCCACGGGAGATCAAATTAGTTCGGTGTACTTGCATAGTGGAGCGACGCTATCGCAAGCGGCGCGATATAATAAACTTGAAGGTAGCTGGTCGCTGCAAGCGGCATATGTACAAAATCTATTGTTGCCGAATAATGATACAACGTTGCAGATACTGCCACGTTTGCAAAGTCATGCGCAATGGAGGCTGTTGCCTAATATGATGCTGCACCTTGGTCAGCAAAGTACGCGTTTTAGTCGTCGTATTGGCCAGGATGGCTGGCGTGTGAATCTGCATCCCTATATAGAAATTCCTTGGAGCTTGGAGGCAGGTGGTGTATCGGCAGTATTGAGGGCAGGGTCACAGCACACACGCTACAAGCTACAGGATACTACTTTGCTTAACGCCAATCCGATTCGCACTACTGGAGAAGCTAGTCTGGAAGTAAGAATGGATTTCGAAAGGGTTGGAGAGCGAGGTGTTGTGGAGCGGGGAAGGTTCCGTCAATGGCGCCATGTGGTATCTCCAATCATGCGTTACGATCATGTAAGTGCTCCTAATCAGTCTCTGCTGCCGAACTTTGATTCGGGCTTTGGGCAGCTGACTTGGAGTAATTTACTTTCAGGCAATCACTTTTCAGGTCTTGATCGTGTTGAAAAGACTAAGCGTTTTAGTCTATTGCTTGAAAATAGGTTGCAGCTAAAGAGTAAGGACGGGGTTGCGGCGAGTGATATATTGATAGTTCGTGGCGGAATGTCCTATGACTTGTTGCAACAGAGTATTGATGTGACTCTGCAGGCTGCTCCGGCTCGGCCTTTATCCAACCTGTTGGCTGAAGTCATCTGGCAGCCGCTTACGAATATGCGAATCTATAGTAGTGGTCAGTATAATCCGGCTGATGGGTATTGGACAAACTATACTGCTGCAGCTGATGTAACGTTATCAGCTAACTCTTTGCATGTTGATTACCAATTTACTGATAGACGTTATTCAACAAAAGTGCAGTTCCTTAATGTTCGTGCAAATGCTGCTTTGGGTCGGCGTTGGAAAGCAAGTGCTACGTGGCAGTACGACATGCTGCTGAAGTTGTCACAGCAAACAACGCTTGGTTTAAAATATGATCACCCATGTTGGACTCTTGGACTTGAGACTTATAAGCTGATAAGTCCTATTGGTACCGGTACATCTGCTAATTATGGTTACCGTTTGTTGCTCGAGTTCAAGGGGCTGGGTAGCGTTGCTTTCTAAGTTGATGTGACTGTTTATTCTCTTGATTGTTCTATAAAGGTTCAGTGTTTGATCTTATTTTTTTGAAAATAAGTATAGTATGTTGAATAGTCGCGGTGATTAAATAGCGGTGTGATAATTTTCATGGAGGCTTTAATGCACTTCCCTTTTTTGTTGGTCAGTTTACTTTTACTGGCTTTGCCTGCCCGAGCTGAAACCATTGATGCCATTGCCGCTATCGCCAGCAATAATGTGATCACCTGTTACGAAGTTGAAAAAGATACGCAGGAGATGCTGATACAACTGCGTCAGTCGGGAGCCGCAAACTTGCCCGATGTTGCAAAGTTAAGACAGCGCTCTCTGGATGCGCAGATCGTTAAGAAATTGCAGTTGATTGAAGCTAAAAAACTGGAGTTGTCAGTTGGCGCTGAAGAGATGGCTAATGCGATTCAAGATGTGGAGACGAGAAACGGTCTGATGTCAGGCCAGTTGAAAGAGGTGTTGAAGCAGCAGGGCGGCAGCTTTGAAGATTTTAAAGAGAACCTGCATAATCAAATATTGGTCAGTAAAGTGATCAATGTTGCAGTACGCAGCCAATTGCAGATTTCCGAAGAAGCTATTTCTGAATATTATAGAAAATACCTGGCTGTTCCTAAAGCTCGACGTGAAGTGCAAATAGCGCAAATATTTTTAACGCTTCCGGCCGAGCCAACACCAAAGCTGCTTGCTGAAGTGCGCAACAAGATGCGTACGATCCATCAGCAGCTTAAGGATGGTAAAGAGTTCGCGCAATTGGTTGCTATCTATTCCGAATCGCCAGATCGTCAGCAGCAGGGTGTGATGGGATGGTTTATGGAAGGCGGCGTTAGCCAGCGTTTTGCACCGGCTCTGGATCTGCCCGTCAATGGATTGACTGATCCTATTCGTTCACCTTCCGGCTTTCATGTGATCAAAGTGATGGATGAGCGTTGGCAGGAAGCTGAAAATGTTGGTGAAAGTCACGATGAGGTGCATGCACGCCATATATTGTTGCAAATTCCAAGTTTGGCTGACAAGGCTACGCGCAATAAGATTTATCAACGGGCAAAATCCATTACAGAAGAGATGCAGGGCGTCAGCGATGAAGCTTTTAGTATTCGCGCTAAAGAAGCATCACAGGGACCGAGTGCGAGCAGTGGTGGTGATTTAGGCTGGTTCAAAAAGGGGGCTATGCTGCCTGTTTTTGAAAAGGCTGCATTTGCAATGCAGGCTGGTGGAACCAGTGGTGTGGTCGAATCCAAATTTGGTTTGCATATTATTCGAGTTGTTGCAAAACGCCATATCAACCCCAATTCTTTGGAAGTAAACCATGATAAAATTCAACAGATCCTAAATAATGTAGCACTGCAGGATCAGCTTCCACGCTGGATCTCCTCTCTGCGAGCAGATGCGACCATCAGTTATAACACATGCCCATCTGTTGACGTTAATTTGCCAGCTATTGAAACAAGTGAAGAAGATGGAGTGAATTTGGTTAAAGCACTTGATGCGGAACTAAAAGATGCTCTGGAGCAATGGCGCAAAGCATGGGTTCAAAAGGATCTAAAGGCTTATTTTGCGGCTTATTCAAAACAATTCAGACCTGGAAAAGCATATGCTGATATTGCTACCTGGAAAGCATCTCGACGTGATGCGATTAGCAGTAAACAACACATTGAAATTGATATTCAAAAGCTCAAAGTCATACACCTAGAGGAAGATCATGCGCGCCTTGAATTCACACAGCGCTATAAAGCCGATGCATTCAGTCAAAACGATATTAAACTGCTGTTGATGGAACATTCAGAATCTGGTTGGCACATTGTTCGTGAAATGACCGCAATTCCAAAGTAGGGGTAAGCAGAATGAAACCCATTGTTATCACGGTTGGTGAGCCGGCCGGCATCGGACCAGACTGTATTATTCGTGCTTACCTGGATTGTTCCGAGGCTTTTGAGCGTTGCCTTATTGTGGCACCGTCGCGCTGGTTGCTGCAACGTGCCGAACAGATACAAGCCGATGTTCGAATTCTGGAGTTTACATGTCTAGCTGAGGCATATGAGGCTTTACGTTTAGCTCCGACTGATGCTTTGTATTGTTGGTATCCAATGCATGCTCAAGGGGCTGGTATTGTAACGGCAGCCAAACCATCGGAGCAGACTGCTGTAGAAGTGGTGGGCTGCATTGAGGCGGCTGCTAAAGCTTGTTTGGCAGGCGAAGCTACTGCATTGGTAACTGGCCCGATTGAAAAGGCAGTGTTGCGTCGTACGGGTTTTGATTTTCCCGGGCACACTGAATTTCTTGATCATTTAGCCAGGGTCTCTAAAGCTACAGCGGCTGAGAAGAGCAATTTCGTGATGATGCTCGCCTCAGAAGGGTTGCGGGTTGCTTTATTGACTACGCATATGGCCCTACGTGATGTTGCCGATGCGTTGAGTGTTGCTGAGACCTTGAAGTGTATCTCTATTGTTGATTTAGACTTGCGGCAACGCTTTGGCATTGCGAAGCCGCGTTTGGCTCTGTGTGGTTTAAATCCTCATGCTGGTGAGCAAGGTCATTTTGGGCGTGAAGAAATTGATATTCTGTCCCCTGCTGCCGAGCAGGCCCAGGCAGCAGGCATTGATGTGACCGGGCCAATGCCTGCTGATACATTGTTCTCTGCTGCAGTTAGGCAGCATTTTGATGCGATTGTATGCTGTTATCATGATCAGGCTTTGATTCCATTAAAGACACTTAGTTTTGGTGAAGCTGTGAATGTGACGTTGGGTTTACCTTTTATTCGTACCAGTGTTGATCATGGTACTGCACTTGACCGGGTTGGGGCGGACGACGTATCGTACTCAAGTCTACTGGCTGCTGTTGCTATGGCTCGCCAGATGAGTGCTGCCAGCGTTGTTGATTAACTTCATCAAAGCGATGCACCTGATGATGGTCGAAATGATAAGGGGGGCGTGTGCAGATTAATCAACTCAATAAGCTTGCTGGTCAACTGCTACTTGCCTCACCCACGCTGCTTGATCCGGGCTTTAAGGATGCTGTTGTACTGATCTGCCATCACGATGACGAAGGTTGCATGGGCTTGATGATTAATCGACCCCGCTCCATCAGTGTGACTGATGTATTAACTGATTTGGACATTGGTATGACTGATGATCAAAAAGATAATCATGAGGCTGTACAGAGAGTGTTTGAGGGCGGCCCTATTGATGATTTTAGAGGCTTTGTGCTGCATGACGGTTGGCATATTTATGAGAGTACTATGCAGGTTACATCCGAGCTGCACCTAACATCATCGCGCGATGTGCTGGAAGCTTTGGGGCGAGGAGATGGGCCTGAGCACTACCTGCTTGTACTTGGTTATGCTGGCTGGACTGCTGGGCAGCTGGAAGATGAATTATCGAACAATGATTGGCTTATTGCACCAGCGACTCATCAGATAGTTTTTCAAGAGCCTCCGGAAGCGCGCTGGGAATTCGGTGCTCGCTGCATGGGTGTTGATCGAACACATTTATCAGATCAAGTCGGTCACGCCTGATCCCTAGCAGGGAGTCAATAAATTAGATCGGCTTAGAGAACCCGAAACCAAGCTGTGTTTGTTCAGCTGGAAGCTGCCAGTTAATGGATTGTTGATCATGTTGTTTTAACCAGAGGTTGGTTTGGGAAAAATGGCCGCAACCAAGAAACCCACGATAAGCTGAAAAAGGCGATGGGTGTGTGCTTTGCAATACAGAGTGGCGTTTTGGATTGATGATAGCGCCTTTTTCCTGAGCATATTTTCCCCACAGTAGAAAAACGATTTGCTCCCTGTTCTCATTCAAAGTCTGAATGATGGCATCGGTGAATTGCTCCCAGCCGCATTTTTGATGTGAACCAGCTTTACCCGCTTCGACTGTCAGCGTGGCATTAAGCAGCAATACACCTTGATCTGCCCAGTGCTTTAGACAGCCATGTTCAGGAGTCTTGAAATCAACCTCTGGATCTCTTTCCAACTCTTTATAGATATTGCGTAAAGATGGTGGAACCTTCTGCCCAATAGGGACAGAGAAGCTCAGCCCATGCGCTTGACCAGCACCGTGATAAGGATCTTGTCCGAGAATAACTACTTTAACATCCTCAAAGTCCGTCTGTTTCAGGGCTGCAAACCAGTTACTCTGAGTGGGGTAGATAGTCTTATCCTGTTGAGACTTTAGAAACGCGTAGAGGTCCTGCATATAGGGTTTATCAAACTCAGTCGCCAGATAAGGATCCCATGACTTAGATATGTGTTGACTATTTTCCACGCGGGTAAGCATAACGGCAACGGGTGAGAATGTGAGGGTTAATTATAGGGATTGAGCTTTGGTCGGTTTTAGTTGTTTGAGAATAACCCCTCTGAACTTCAGGCTGCAATAGCATGATCTGATTTTAGCGTGATTTTTACAAATTTTTGGTTGCAATACTGACACTTTCCAATTCCACCGTTGATGTTGATGTAAACTACAGGATGATGCCCATTATCAGAGCACTGTACGATTTCTTGTGTGGATTTGATGATGTTGTCTCTCAAGAGGTTCTCCGAATGCAGATGTCTGTTATTTGCTAACAAGGTTTTATTTGAACGGACGATTCTACCACTAAGATGTACTCTTTCATCATCAATATTGATGATAAAAGGTTCTTATTTGGCTGTTTGTTCAAATTTTTGAGAAAAATATGAGAGAGGAATGAGAAATGATCTCTTTTTGTAATGTAAGTACGACATGGTTTACTGATTGCCCAGATGGAGAGTGTTTCTAATTGGTGGGAAAGTAGTTTACTTTTGACATGAGTAAGATCTTTTGTTTATTTTTTCAGGCTTGAGTAAATAATAAAGGCCCCGGTAGTGCCGGGGCCTTTATCAAGTTTGTTCGTTCAGAAGTGATTGTGCAGAGTATTAAATCACGCGAACGCCATCAGGAGTTGCCATCAATACAACGTTGGCACCCTGATGAGAGAATATGCCATTGGTGACAACGCCTGGGACTTTATTTAGACGATCTTCGATTGCCAGCGCATCGGTGATTTTCAGATCATGCACATCTATAATGATGTTGCCGTTGTCGGTAGTGAAACCATCGCGTACTTCAGGTCTGCCGCCTAACTCGATCGCAACGCCTGCGACCAGTTCCTGAGCCATAGGGATGACTTCAATCGGTAAAGGGTAAGCACCCAGATACTCTACTTGTTTGCTTTCATCAACGATACAGATGAATTGGTCAGATGCTGCGGCAACAATTTTTTCACGGGTTAATGCACCACCGCCACCTTTGGTAAGATTGCGGCCTGGATCAAATTCATCGGCACCATCAATATAAACGGATAAGGAGTCGACCTGGGTTAAAGCATCGTTGAGCTCCATCACTTTAATGCCGTGGCCTGCTAAGCGTTCAGCTGTAGCATTGGAGCTGGCAACTGCACCGATGATATCATCTTTTCGGGTTGCTAATGCATCAATAAACATATTGGCTGTAGAGCCTGTGCCAACACCAACAATGGTGCCTGCTTCAACATATTCTAATGCCGCTTCGGCAACTTGTTGTTTCATTTCATCTTGCGTCATCTCTATCCCCTTACCGTTCAATTGTCGCAGACTAACGATATTCCCATCTTTCGGCAAAGTGGAGTAGAGGTTAGCCTTGCCACTATGCTGACAAATATCGCAATATCGGATGTCGTTTTAAGTGGGATTGTCGCTGTGGGAATTATGCAACTGGCATGGTTTTCGGTGATGCTTGTGCGTCGCGGAGCACCACCGAACATTATTCAGCAAGCTATTCCGCCTTTTTTGACACTGTGGGTGTTGATGTGGCCGGTCTATGTTGATATGCGCTGGCTTGGTGTTGGTCTGCTTGTTTTGCTTGTTGTAACGGTGCTGAGCTGTTTGTTGAAATCACCTTTTTGGCAACATTTACGTGTGGCGTGGGAATCGAAGAATGTAGGCGCGGAAGAGTATGATGATGTTCGTCTATCTCTGTTGCCACAGTTGCATCTGTTGATTGCAATCTTTATTGCCGGGGCCTGGTTTCAGGCAATACCTGAATTTGGCTTCGGTTTGGCTTTGTGCCTCTGTGTGGCATTTCCTGCGGCCTATTGGGTCGATCACTTCAGCCAGCGTTATGGTTTTTTAATTTTGAAGTTCCCAGCTCATCCAGAGCAGACTCTGGCGGGGCATTTGATATTGATCGCAGCTTGTACTGTCATGTTATGCTGGAGTCTGCAGGTGTATCATGGAACGGATTGGAAGCTCCTGTTTATCGGTGCGTTGGTCGCCAGTTCGATCGCATCTGTTTCCCGCGCTCTTGTACCGGGTCAGTGGAATGCGCCGGCGGCGATGTTAAGCATGGGCGTGGTCATGTGGTTATTATAGGGTCACTCTAGTGCTTTAATAGGGATCATCATTGTTTAAATTGGCGGGAATAAAGCCATCAATACGTTTAACAATAGTCTCAATACGTCCATCAGGCATCAATGAGAGAGTGCGGTAGCCGGGTGATTTATTGTCCATGGAAAAATCTTGCTGCAGCGGTTTGAACTGGATGCAGGTGGAAGGTGTTCCAAGGATTCGGACGCCGTTATGTATGCGGTCAAATGCCTGATGAATATGGCCACACAATAGAGAGCGCACATTGTTATGGCGGCCAATGATTTGCCATAGTTTCTGACTGTTTTTCAAGCCGATGCGATCCAACCAACGACTATAGATTGCTATTGGATGATGGTGCAGGGCAATCAATGTGTGTTTATGAGGTTCAGCTGAGAGTAGCTCTTCGAGTCTTTGTAATTCTGTATCAACAAGTAGCCCCCCTATGCTCCCGTCCTCATGGCTGTTGAGGGTGATCACTTGCCACTCTCCAAGTTGTAAGCAGCGGCTGTAGTTGGATAATTTTTCCAGAGCTGGAATGAGCGTATGCTCGAGGGCTTCTATGTTGGCGTGATTACCTGGTGAAATCATCCATGCTGCTGACCAGCTGGATAACATCTCGGCAAGCTTATGATAGCTCGCGGCACATTCATCTTGTGCCATGTCACCACCGAGAATGATGGCATCGGGGCTGGGGTGTCTATCATGTGCGTGCTGAATGACTGCATGGAAGCTGTCATGCGTGCATATGCCTTTGAGCTGGCGCGATGAGTCGCTAAAAATGTGCGTATCGGTGATGTGTAACAGTTGAAATACCGGCATGATTACTGTTTTAACACTGATTTGAACATAGCCTCAGCTTCCGGTGGTAGCGATGTAATATGAGCCTGAAATGTAGATGGGCTGGAGTTTTTTTGAGGCAGTACCTTTGCATAGAGGTTGGATGTCAGGATTGTTCGATCATCATTTAATATAATCACTCTGAGGTCACTGAACGCTTTGCAGCTCAGCTCTGAGACGATTTCGAGTTCATTCAGACTGAGTTTGATGATTCGTCCAGCAAATGATTCACTACTATCTTTGCCGGAAATAGGCATGAGCTTGACTGCAATGGATTGCTCCAGTGTGCTCAGTGTGTTGTGTTGCCTGTCTGGTAAAGTAAGTGTGGCATCTCCTTTTACTCCGCCAACATCATAAATCGCTATAGGCTCAGCCATTCCTTTGGGCATGACTTGCATTTCTGCATTGATGATAAGCCTGTCACCACAAGCAATTCTAGTGCTTTCCGAGATCAGGACTTGCCCACCAACCGTATATGATTCGATGCGCGAAGTGGTATTGACCTCGCGACCTACGACACCATATTTACTACGTTTTTTGGAACCGATGTTGCCGACAATGGCTTCGCCTGTGTTGATGCCAATCCCCATTTTTATGGCGGGATAACCGGCTTGTTGAAACTTCTCGTTCACCGACTGCATCGCCAGTTGCATATCTATAGCACAACGTACTGCTCGCAGCGCATCATCTTCACGTTGAATGGGAGCACCGAAGATTGCCAAAATGGCATCGCCGATAAACTCATCAATGGTGCCCTGATGCTTCTGAATGACATCGACCATGCAGCCAAGAAATATATTAATCATATTCACTACTGTCTCAGCAGGTAATCGCTCTCCAAGCGAGGTGAAGCCGCGCAGATCAGCCATCATGATACTAAGTAAGCGTTTTTCACCGCCGAGTTCTAAGCCTTGTGGAGAATCAATTAAACTGTCGACAATCTCTTCGGAGAGGTAGCGACCAAAGGTTTGGCGAATAAACGTATAAGCAGCCCGTAGCTTTAACTGTGTGCGCACCCGAGACAATACCAGCGAGGGTGTGACGGGTTTGTTGATGAAATCAACACCACCAACGTCAAAGCCGCGTAATTCATCACATGTTTCATTCATCGCGGTGACAAAAATGACAGGGATACCTTCAGTTTGACGGTTTTCCTTTAGTTTTGCGCATACTTCAAAACCATTCATGCCGGGCATCATCACATCCAATAAAAGGAGCGATGGTGGTGAATCAGAAAAGCAGAGTTTTAATGCCTGCTCTCCATTGATGGCTACTTTTACTTTGTAATGAGGTTTCAGTAGGCCTCTAAGTACATCGATGTTCTCAGGCGTGTCATCGACAACTAAAATCGTTGTTTTCTCATGCTTGTTGGAAGCGTTTAAGTCCATGTCAGTATTATTCTGCTTTTGAGGTCGATGCGCAATGTGGAGTTTTGGCTGACAAATGGGGCGATTTAAGTTATATTGATTTGAGAAAGTGAAGAGGAGGTTCATATGCAAATGATAACGCGATCTACGATTGCTCTACTGGCATTGATTATTGGTGTTTATACAGCACCCCTTGCAGATGCTGCAACTGCGACAGAAATTGATGCGAATGTGGCTTCTACTGTGACATCCTTCTATCAACAGGTGAAGTCTGGCAAAGAGTTGGCTAATAAGGCGGTTGCCATGCTAGTTTTTCCAGAGGTATATAAAGCTGGTTTTGGTATCGGTGGCGAATATGGCGAAGGAGCGATGTTACAGAACGGACAAACTACGGGTTATTATAATACGATTGCCGCATCTGTTGGGTTTCAGATAGGGGCTCAGGTGAAATCGCAGGTTATTATGTTTATGACCAAGGGTGCCGTTAAAGATTTTGAAACAACAGAGGGCTGGAAAGCCGGTGTCGATGGTAGTGTCGCACTCGTTAAAGTTGGTGCGGGGGGCGATATTGATACCAACACGATCAACAGCCCTATCATTGGTTTTATATTTTCGAATAAAGGGCTGATGTTTAACCTTACCTTTGAAGGTGCAAAAATCACTAAGGTGAAAAAATAATGTTTAGTAAAAGCCCTTATCTAGAGATGCCGCAATAAGCCTGTAACTAGAATCTCTCTGGATAAATTAGTAGAATTGTGTGCGGGAGTGTTCCAAAGCGGGGACAATTTCTGCTACACTGCCCACTATGGAATCAGTATCAGAAGAAATCATTGAGCAGCTTGCCGGAATCGCTCAGCAATTGCCGGATGAAAAAAAGCAGCAATTGCTTGAGTTGGTCTCTTCATGGTCACCTGATGTGCGCCAGGCTCCGCGTGAATCGTATACTGAGTTACTTAACTTTAACTCGAAAAGTGGCAGCCACTATGGCCATGCCAAAGATGTGAGCAGCACCGGGGTGTTTATTGAAACGCCTGCAAAATTTGAAATTGGTGAGTCGGTTAAACTGGTTTTAACATTTATTTCAGCCCCGAACCCTTTGAGGTTGACCGGTACGGTTGTTCGTAAAACGGAACGTGGTATTGGTTTGCAATTCGATGACGTCAGTCAGTCTCAGGTTAAAGAGATGGATTCGATTATCTCTAAACATGCGTTAATTCTTCGTCAGGTGAAATAGACCATCAAGTCTTAGTTACCATTGGTTTCTTCTTAATCTGATATCTGTGAAAATGCTTAGTTCATCGTGGTGGGGGAGATGATGTTCTGTTGCATAATTCAGACAAAAGCTTGAATCCAGCGGCCTGAAGAAAGGGTTGGTGGCGAGTTCAGTGGCAATGCAGGAGGGGATGGTCGGCTGCTCCTGTTTGCGAAGATCTCCGTCATGTTGAAGGCGCTTTAACAGGCTATCATTGTTGCTATCAATGGTGCGGGCAAAGTCGAGGTTAGCCATGGTGTATTCATGTGCGCAATAGATTTTTGTATCTGCTTTCAACTTGCCAAGTTTACAGAGGCTAGCCCACATCTGCGCCGGAGTACCTTCAAACAGTCTGCCACAACCTGCACCAAACAGTGTATCTCCACAAAATAGCGCATCATCAATAACAAAGGCGATATGCCCGGATGTGTGTCCGGGCATATCCAAAACTTGAAGGGAGATGCCTGAAATGTCAGTTATTTCACTTTCAGAGACCAGCTGATCAATGCCGGGGATGCGCTCGGCATCATTTTGTGCACCTACAATCAGGCAATTGAAATCATTTTTGAGGGTTAGATTACCATCGGTGTGATCCCAATGGTGGTGCGTATTGAATATATGCGTCAGTTTTTTGTTCAATGCTTTACAGGCGTGCTGAACAGCAACAGCTTCAGCCGGATCAATCGCAATTAGCGTATTCGACTGGTGCACTTCGATCAGATAGATATAGTTATCCCGAAGTACGGGCAGTTGATGAACAGTGAAATGCTGATGCTGGTATGACCACATGCGGCCAGCTTAGCGTAATAGGAGATTCCATTCCATGTCACATGGTTCAACAAAAACAGTAGTAACCGCGATTGTTGCCAATGCTCTGGTGACGACGGCGAAATTTTTTGGTTTTGCCGTTTCAGGCTCCAGTGCGTTATTGGCTGAGGCAGTGCATTCGTTGGCGGATACAGCCAATCAAGCTCTACTCTATATTGGTTTGCGTCGTTCGGTTCGGGAAGCCGATACTGATCATCACTTTGGTTATGGGCAGGAGCAGTATTTCTGGAACCTGGTTTCAGCGGTAACGATTTTCTTTCTTGGTTGTATTTATACGGTGATGCACTCCGTTGAACAGCTTATGAAGAATCATGTGCCTGAGCTATCATGGATCCCTTTTGTGATTATTGGTTTTGCTTTTATAGCTGAAGGCTATTCATTACTTGTGGCATTGACGGAGTTCAAACGCCAATGTCGCGAAGAGGGTAAGAGCTTTAGAGTTTATTTAACCGAGACGCGAGACCCGACTACATTAGCTGTGTTGATTGAAGACTCAGTCGCTGTTCTTGGTTTGTTTGTCGCAGTCATAGGTATGAGCTTATCGGCCTGGACTGGAAACGCCATTTTTGATGGCATAGCAGCGATCTGTATTGGACTTCTGATGGGCGGTCTAGCGTTTTTTTTGGCGGCAATGAATCGCAAATATCTGCTCAACCATTCAAATAATGAGGTGGATGAAATCACCCGAAAGGTGTGGCAGGCCGATGATCAGGTTCAGCACGTAGGGCGAGTTAACAGTATTGTATTATCACCAGAAGAGACTCTGTTGATGGCTGAGGTTGAGTTGCGTGAAGAGACGCTTTTTTCAAATATGACGCCGGCCGAAATCGCACAAGCGATTCGCTTTATGCATAAATTGGACGATGTTCGCCGGGACCTGGAAAATGATGTCAGGCGCATAACGCCTGTCGCTAAAGATATTTTTATCGAGTTTGTCATTCCAAAGAATAAAGCTGAAGAGGATGCAAAAAAGTCAGCTGAAAGCTGACCTTTTTGCAGTTTCAATAGATCACTATGCCTGTTTGGCATTGGTGATGCTGTAGTTGATCGTGGAGTATGTTCACCATTACGCTTCTGAAAGCGACGGATGGTGTACTATCCCCCTCAGGAGCGGACGATTTATTACTCGTCAGTCCAGTTCTGCAAAGTTTCAATAATCATTTTAGCTTGTTTGGCGTTGGTGATATTGAACTTCGAGCGCGGAGTGTATTCGCCATTACGTTTTTGATAGCGACGAATAGTGAATTTGTCTTCACTATACGATTCGCTTGCTGCTACCCAGCTGTGGTAACGGAATATGATGGTTGTCCAGGCGCCTTTACTAAGGATGACTTTATCCAACTGTTTGGTGGTCAGGATGCCGCCTTCTTCATAATCAATGCTTAATTCGTCAGGTGTCATAAGTCTCTCTTTAAAGTGAATGATGGTGTTGAACGGTGGCGAAACCTACAGATGAAGTCGTTGATGAAAAGCTTAGCAGGAACTGGGACGTGATTTTAATGACTGTTTCACCTCAAATGGAGAGCTTGAACCTATAAGTGAACGGCTTGTGAGTGATGGCTTATGGGGATGCAGTTATTGTATCATTCGGTGATTGGTTCCAAGTTTCAACGTAATAAGAGGTTAATAAGATATGAATATCAATAGAGAACTGTAGTGGCTGGGAAGATGAAAGTACCTATACAGGTATCTATTCTATTGAGTGTTTTATTTAGTGCAGGGGGGTGCTTAGCGCAAAACCATGCTGCAGTTGGGGTTGCTGCTAGTGATGATTGTGGCGAAAATTCGGTCAACTTTGATGATGCTTCGAATTTGACTCGTCAAGAAAGAATAGAGTTGATGGACAGGGCGTTAATGAACTCCCTGAACAAATATGAGCGCTGTCAGAATACCCAGCTTCAATCTCTTTCCTCCAGCTCTGAAGATGGTGCTGAAAACGGTGCAATAGCCTCATCCTCAGCCAGTGCTGAGATGTCGGGTACCAATAGTGTGGCCGCTGAGAGTGAGGGTAATAGCCAGCTTGATGAAAATATTGCGCTTGAGGCCGGCCAGAACAAAGAGGCTAAAACTAAGCCTGCATTGGGTCGTGGAAAAATTCCGGATGATATTCCACCGGCAGATAATGATAGCGTACTTGAAGAGCAGATTCGTCAGGCGGCGATCAATGAAACAGATCCAGTAATTAAAGCAAAACTCTGGAACGAATATCGTAAATACAAAGGTTTACCAGTGGTGGGTAAACAGCAGAGGTGAATGGTCTGATGTTTTTTAAAAAAGTGATTTCGGTGATTGTCGCTTGTACTATTTTTTTAACCGGTTGTGCGGTTGGCGGTGGCGGCTCTTCGAAGCCAGCTGTTGGCCCACAAATATCCTCATCGTATGATGAAAAGGAGCTAGAGGAGGCGATTCCGATTATTGCTAAGCCCAAACTTGATATCATTGTGCCAGCCTTTGATCCGGGGCTTCCTGATGATCCGGCGGACTATAAAGAGGAAGGTGTCTGGCCTGAATTACGCAGAGCTGAGGCGACCCGTTTTGCCTATAAAATGAAATTGGCGCTTGAAGAGACCGGCGCATTCGGAGCTGTTCGGGTGATGCCGGATAGTTCGGCAACCGGCGATCTGTATGTTGTTGGAAAAATTAACGAGTCTAATGGAGAAGAAGTCGATATCGATATCAAAGTTTATGATGTCAGTGGTAAAGAGTGGTTTGATAAATCATTTGATCATGAGGTAGAGGCTGATTTTTACAGTAATCTAAGAAACAAAGGCCTGGATGCTTATGCATCTGTTTTTAAACAGGCTGCAGAGAAAATAGTAGAAAAGCTTAAGAGCCATAACACTGAGCAATTGACCCAGCTACAATCACTCACCGATTTGCGCTTTGGCGCTAACTTTTCTGAACAGGCTTTTGCCCCATACATGAAGGAGAAGAGTGGAAAAATATCTTTGATAGGCTATCCCGATGAGAACGATAGTATGCTAACGCGGGTGAAGGCAATCAGGGTTCGGGATCAGATGTTTACTGATCGTATGCAGCCACATTATGAGCAGTTTAGTCAGAAGATGGATGAGAGTTATGTGCTCTGGCAGAAGCAAAGTTTTGAAGGGCTGAAGGCCGCTGATCAGGCTAAAATAGATGCGATTGGTAAAGCCGCTGCAGGTGTAGGTTTGATCGCCCTAGCTGTGCTGTCGGGTATTTCTGGAGGCAGCTCAAACTCCAGAGGCGGTTCGGTGGCCGGTACGACTGGTGCTATTGTTGCAGGGCAGGTGGGCATGGGCATGCTGGGAGATAGCGTGAAGATGAATGAAGAGTCTAAATTTCATCGAGATGCTTTAGAGGAGCTTGGGCAGTCTATAGAGGGGGAAATGGCTCCTCAGGTGGTTCAACATGAAGAGGCGACAGCCGAATTGACGGGTAGTGCTAAAGAGCAGTTTTCTAAATGGAGAGTCTTTCTTAAAAGCATTTTCGATCAGGAAGCCACCCCTGATGTTCAGCTCTAAATGATTGTTTTGAGATGTTAGAGGAGAAATTAAGGCAAGCGAGCGAAAGCAGTGCCAAACAAAGCAAACGCATAATTTACCTTTTTGTCATCGCGGGACTTGTCGTTCTCTCAATGATGATGGCTATGCCGTACTTCAACTCTAAAGTATTTGAGCCAGCTCCCCAGCAGCAATCAACTTCACAGAAACCTCCAGCTGTAGAGCGATTTGTAGCGGATCAATCGGAGCTACGAGAGCAGATGATGGCGCGATTGCAGGCATATGAACAAGAAGTCGAACCAGCCATTGTTGAGGCCAATCTTAAAGATTGGAATTTGGACAAAGATATTGAGCTGAGCGCACTCAAGAAAGAGCTTATCTCGGCATTCGGCATGGCTGATTATTCTTCTGCACTTAAAACGATGACCAACCTGGAAGTGCTTGCAAAACAAGTTCTAACAGAGCGGGAGGCTGTTTTTTCTGCCGAGCTATCTATGGCCAAAGAGGCCTTAAAGCAGGATCAATACGACGAGGGTAAACTACATATACAGAAAGCTTTAAGCCTGAAAAAAAACGATCCCGAGGCTATGGCTATAGAGAAGAAATTGGAGCTTTTGCCTCAGTTGCTGGCACTGCTTAAAAAAGCCAATATAGCGCAGATAGAAAATAATGCACAGAAAGAGCATGCGGCGCTGGCGAAGGCTGTTGAGATTGTTCCTGACAGAGTAGACTTAAAGCAGCGTAGAGATCAGTTATCTGAGCAGATAAAGGAGATAAAATTTTCAAACCTAATTAATCGTGCTCTGTTAAACCTGAAAAAGAAGCAGATCAAGTCGGCCCGCTCCAATTATAACAGAGCCAAATCGTTGTATGCTAATCGCTCTGAATTGCGGGTCTTAAATGATGCGATCATTAAAACGTCGGTTACTGTGGATCTGGAGCAGGCAGTTGGAGCAGGTAAGCAGGCAATCGCTCAGGATGAGTGGTCAAAGGCACAGCTTATTTATTCGGGGGCTTTGCAACGTCACCCGGAGGACAGAAGCATTCGGGATGGATTGCAGTTGGCGACAAAGCTGGTGAGTCTACAAGCTGCTCTTGCAGACTATCTTGAGCGATCAGAGAGGCTTACGTCTCAAAATATTTTTAATGCAGCTCAGGAGAGGCTGATTCAGGCGCGAGTCTTTGCATCATACAGCAAAACCTTAAAGAGTCAGACCAGCCAGCTGAAGGCTTTGCTTGCGCAGTTAAATGTGAAGGTCTCTGTTTTTGTGAAATCGGATAATAAAACCTATATACAGGTTAGAGGGGTTGGGAAAGTAGGCTTTACACCGGGACGGGAGATTCAGTTAAAGCCCGGTGAGTATACTTTTGAGGGCATTCGGAAGGGTTACAGGTCCAAGCTTGTTCAGGTTCGTCTGCCAGTTGGGGAGACCTCGTTCAAGGTAGAGGTGGTGTGTGATGAACTCATCTGAATCACCGCTTGCGCATCAATCGAACAATGAGGGCTCCCACCCGGTAGAGCGCATCACTGCTGAACTGTTACGCGCTAAATCGCGGCAAAGACGCATGTATATACTGGTCTTTTTGGGGCTCTTTGTGGGCGTATTTTGTACCCTTGCAATGGTTGTTCTGTCTAACGCTACTCATATAGATATTCATCCTGAAGAGTCGCAGGAGAGTGCGCTGATTCGCATCGTCGATGGCGTTGGCAAAACTGTTGGCAGCAAGCTCTATTCCTGGAGTGAGAATCCAGTGATTGAAGTCACCGCATCGGGTTTCAGTCCCTTACGTAAAACACTAGAGGCTTCCGAAATCGGTGGAACAGTGAGGCTTGAGTTGGCGGAGTTGCCGGGTGAGCTGCAGATCACAACAAACCCTCTATCGGATAAAACGCGTTGGTTCATTGATGGACAAATGGCTGCTGTTGCAGCGCTCTTGAAACAAGATGTTGAAGCCGGTCAACACAATGTTGCAATAGATAGTCCCTATTATCTTAAAAAGGATATCCTCGTCAGTCTGGAACGGGGTAAGGTGCTTGGCCTTACGATAGGTTTAGAAAATGTGGCTGGTCAATTTAAGATCAAAACGAGACCTGCCGGTGCAAAGATTCATATCAATGGTGATTTAGCCGGTGTTTCACCTCTGACCTTATCGAAACGGGGGGGCGCATATGAGTTGAATATATCTTATGGCGACTATCAAGCCATTACCGAGCATGTTGAGATTACCAATAGCGATAGTGTCGTTGAAAGGGATTACCGTTTAGTGCAAAAGGGTGCTCGTCTGAATCTGCGTCTTTCACCTGCCGGAGGCAGATTGTTATTGGATGGGAAAATGGTCAAAGCATCAGGGAACCTGTTGGTGAAAGCAGGGCGAACTCATACGTTGATCTATCTGAAAGATGGTTATTTTTCACAGCAGCAGAGTGTGTCAGTCAAGACAGGTGAGAAAAAGCGAGTCTCATTCAATTTAAAACAGGAGCTGGGGCAGGTACGTGTTATCTCCACACCGGCTGCAACTGTAAATATTGATGGTAAAGATGTCGGTAGAACACCGCTTGAAATGAAGTTGTTGGCCATTCCACATCAGTTGATTGTGCATCGACAAGGTTACAGGTCGCACAGGAAAATGCTTAGACCAACGGCTACGTCGGCTCAAGAGGTTAAGGTGAAGCTAGCTACGCAGATAGAGGCAAAGCTTGCTGAATCACCTGAGATGATGAGCAATTCGGCGGGTATAGAGCTCAAGCAGTTCAGACCCAATGACCTGTTTGTAATGGGGGCACCCCGTTCAGAGAAAGGGCAGCGGGCCAATGAGTTTTTAAGGTCAGTCAAATTAACGCGGCCTTTTTATATTTCTACACATGAAGTTTCACGCTCCCAATATGCACGATTCAAGCGGGTTAAAGCGATGGACAATGTGCCGATCACGTCGATCAGTTGGATTGATGCAGCCCGGTATTGCAACTGGTTGAGCAAGCAGGAGAAGATGATTCCCTTTTACGATATTCGGGGTGAGCAGCTACGGGGCTCAAATATGATGTCGGATGGCTATAGGTTGCCGACCGAAGCGGAGTGGGAATGGCTGGCGAGAAAAGCCTCCAAGCCTAAGCAGACCAGGTTCACATGGGGTGATGAGACAACCATTCCCCCCAAAGCCGGTAATATTGCAGATGAGTATGCCAATGGGAAAACAGCCCGTTATGTGCCGAACTATTCAGATGGATTTGCAGGTATTGCACCGGTAGGCAGTTTTCCGGTTGAACAGATGGGTTTGTATGATTTAACCGGCAATGCCAGTGAATGGGTCCATGATGTTTATGCATTGGTGCCGACAGCAGCTCAGGGTGTGGAAACGAATCCTCTGGGTGCCAATAAGGGTGACACACATACGGTTAAAGGCTCAAACTGGCGCTCGGGTACAATCACCGAGCTGCGTGCCTCTTATCGACAGGGTGAGAAAATGGGACGTGATGATATAGGTTTTAGAGTTGCAAGATATGTTCATGGAGGAAGTGATGGTGGAAAATAGACGATCCAGAAAACGTTTGATCTTGATTGCCATGATTGGCATCGGCCTGTTTGGGCTGTTGGCTGGAGCTGCTAACGCTGCGATAAAGTCGATTCAATTGAATTCGGCAGCAAGTTTTCCGGTGGATATTTAAATGACAGATATGATCAAGAGTATGATTGCACTCGTTGTAAGCGCTATCAGCGTCCATCTGGCTTATATTGGTTTTGTCCGGCCACAAGCCGAGCTGATTATGCAGGCAGCCAAACAGGCTGGTCAGTCTGCCCCGCGTGATATGCTGGTGATCATGAAAGATTACGAGCAGGAGATCTGTATCATCCTGATGTTATGGGCGGGCTATCTCATTATAAGCAAGTGCATGGCGATTCTCAAAGACCGATATTTGTACACGGTAGACCTGTTGGAAGACTCTGAGAAAACTGGGACAGACTTGAGCGGGGCTCTTGCTAATCTGGAGAGGCTGCCGGAAGAGACAAAATCAACACCTTTGGTGGTCGCTTTGATGGCCAGCCTGCGGCGCTATCTGATTACCAGCGATGTGCAGAATACATCGGATGCCGTGGAATCGAGTATTGAGGCGTTGTCTATTCGCCAAGAATCAGAAAACTCGATGATCCGCTTTTTGATCTGGGCTATTCCATCGATTGGTTTTATCGGCACGGTAAGGGGGATTGGTGGCGCGCTTGCTCAGGCTGATCAGGCTCTGGCCGGCGACATCAGTGGTATGACCAACAGTTTGGGGCTGGCATTTAACTCCACCTTCGTGGCTTTGCTGATCAGTATTTTGTTGATGTTTTTATTGCATCAGTTGCTGCGATTGCAGGATGGTCTCGTGGTAGATACGCAGGATTACTGTGAAAAGTTTCTCCTGAAACGGATTTCTGAGTAGAGGCCCAGGCTGAAACGCCATCGTAAGACCGAAGGGTTTAATATCGCCTTCCTGGATATCATGGCTTCAGGTTTGGGTGCGATTATCCTGGTATTGATTCTCGTTAAACAGGACGTGGACAAACACTCTCCGGAAGCTGAGCTCTTGCAGGCTGATCTGGCACGCATTGAACAGCAGGATGGTAGCCTCAAGCAGTCGATCTCCGAGTTAAACCGTGACGCTCTGGCCGAAATCAGGGAAATTACCAAAATTCAGGCCAAAATCACCCGCCTGAAATCCGAGTTGGAGCAGAAGAGCGATATGCTGTCGCAAAAGCAGTTGCAGATGTCGAGTATTAAAAACAGCATTAAAAATGCGCCCCATGCAAAACAGGATGATGTTGTGAAGGCTGATCAGGGTGGTGAAGAAAATTATGTCATGGGGCTTAAGGTCGAGGGTAAAAGAATAGTCTTTCTCATCGATAGTAGTGCGTCGATGACGGATGAATCACTGATTAATATTATTCGCCGCAAAAATAGTTCAGAGGCTGAGAAAAAAAAGGGCCCGAAGTGGTTGCGCACAAAACGTGCGGTTCGGTGGCTGCTTGCACGTGCGCCTAAATCCAGCCAGCTCGCTGTCGTGGCATTTAACAAACAAGCCTATGAGTTGGGTGGTATGGGCTGGTTCAGTAGCCGTGATGCCAGCGCTATTGCTAAAGCCTTTTCTGATCTCGATAAGCTTGTGCCGACAGGCTCTACCAATCTGCAGCGTGGTTTAAAAAAAGTTAACGCATTGAAACCCACCGATATCTATCTGGTGACCGATGGGCTACCGACTGATGGTGTCTCGGGATATAGCAGTCTGAATCCATTTGCAGCCTGTAGCTCGTTGGTGGGTAAATCTAATAAAATTTCCGGGGCATGCCGTGTAAAGCTGTTTCGCCAAACAGTTGCAGAAAGTGCGCCGGACAGAGGCACCAAAATCAATGTTATCCTGTTACCGATTGAGGGTGATCCGGAAGCCGCTGCTGAGTACTGGCGCTGGACTGCTACGACAGGTGGTCTGCTGATTAGTCCGGCGGTGAGCTGGCCATGAGACGGCGTAGAGAAAGCCTCGAAATTTTTACTATCTCATTTTTAGATATTATCTCTTCCGCTTTTGCTGCGGTGGTGCTTCTGGTGCTGATATCCAAACCACTTGAAGATTCATCTCTTATCGATTTGGCTGCGACTGAAGCGATGTTGAAACAGGTAATCTCTGCCGATGGAAGTGTTGAGAATTCTGCTCAGGAGCTGGCAAAGAAGCGTCAGGAACTGGCAAGGTTGAAACAGATCAATACCCTGCTGCATAGTTCTGAAGCGAGCGCGAAAAAACATCTGGGCGATAAAACCAGCCAACTCGAAAAGCTTGATGGTGACCTTGAAGGTCTGTCGTTGGTGCAATCATCACTTGACCGCGCCTCGATAAAACCGAGCTCATCAACTGTCAGGGATGTGGAAGTGGGAGGCATTCCGGTCGATAGTGATTACATTATTTTTATCGTCGATACCTCGGGGAGTATGATCAGTATTTGGGACCGTGTATCGAAGGAGGTGATCAATGTGTTGAAAATTCATCCCAAGGTGAAGGGGTTTCAGATTATGAATGATAATGGCATTCATCTGATCTCCAGTTATAGGGGCAGGTGGATTCCGGACACAGCACAAAAACGAAAAAGTGTGATGAATGTATTCGGAGCATGGAGAAGCGCTTCAAACAGCAGCCCGGTTGAAGGACTTGAGGTTGCACTGAAAAAGTACGCGAAACCGGGGCGGTCATTGTCGATCTATATTTTTGGCGATGATTATACCGGTGCATCCTATGATCATGTTATTAATAGTTTAGCAACTCTGAACAGCAATAAAATCACAGGCAAAAAACTGGCCAAGATTCATGCGGTCGGATTTATGCCCAACTATGCCACCAATCGTTTCTCTACTTTGATGCGAGAAGTGACCAAACAAAATGGTGGAACATTTCTAGCTTTGCCTTTGTGACTTCAATTTATTCAACATCAATTGAATGTTTCTCAAAATTAAATGAAAAAAGTGTGTGTTATCATCAATATTGATGATGCGGAGTGATTAAGTTCAATTACGAAGTGCACCACCAGCTAAGGTGGAGCACTATGGAAACACAATATAATCAGCTACAAAACACAGAGAGATATGAGCTAGCCTCTTTATTGGTTCAAGGGCTGTCTTATCGAGAAATTGGAAAGGTG
>JAJFLH010000028.1 GCA_021772775.1 Mariprofundus sp.
GGTTCCTTCTGCCTCTGTGCGTGATGTCATACGACCGAGCTGGTCATAGAGCATCGTAGTGATTTGGCCTTTGGCATCGGTCTGTTGGGTTAGATTTCCCAGTGCATCGTATGCATAAAACCATTCGCCCATATCGGGATCATTGAAACCAATGGGGTCAGACTCGATTGATATGAAATATTTACCTGAGCTGCCAGAACTCGCACTTTAAAAACGCTTTAAACAACTGAATTTAAAGGAATAGTTTCATTTATTAAATCAATCGAGTCTGACCCCATCGATTGGTTACAACTAGTTTAGCATATCAATCGTCAAAAAGGGCTCTGACCCCTTTTACTCAAATATTTTGTGTAGTAACTCAGAACAAAGTAAGAAATCATGGAATAAACAAACAATAAAGCAATAGAAAACACTGATCTAAGTACTATCGAAACTCCATAGTCAAACTCACTATTACTGAGCAATAAATCACCAAGAACAAAATTCCAAGCAAGCAACAATAGGGCAGACACACCAAAAGAAACACCAATAATTCTAAAGTTCCCCCACTGCTCATTGCTAAGATATTTAGCATATAAACAAACAGAAGTAACGATCATAAGATAATATAATAGATAAAAAATCATTTTAACCTAATATGGATTGGCATATGTATCTGTCCATGTATAAGGTTTATAATGGTAACCTGTTCCACCAAGTATTTCCCAATAACCTCCTATTCCATCTCCCCCTGTAGGAGCGAGGGGATCCCAAAAGCCATCTTTAGAAAAACCCGTATAAGTTGTTGTACACGACTTTCCTTGGCAGGCAGTCGAGTAGTTTACTCTAGTTCGACCAACATGAAACACATCGCTCGTCATATCAACAGCATAATTACCTGACAGACTACTCGTTCGACCATATCTTATCCTTTTTGATCGCATAATTTGATCAGGATGATTCCTTAATGCCCTTCTTGTCTTTATTCCTAAACCAATGGGGTCAGACTCGATTGATATGAAATATTTACCTGAGCTGCCAGAACTCGCACTTTAAAAACGCTTTAAACAACTGAATTTAAAGGAATAGTTTCATTTATTAAATCAATCGAGTCTGACCCCATCGATTGGACCCCATCGATTGAGTCTGACCCTATTGATTTAAGATGAGAGGCAATATGATCCCGACGGCATTGCTTGTGAAAATTATTGTCGATAAAGTGAAGTGTAGCTTTTGTGGTTGATCCAACAGATCGTATACGTGATTCAAAATCACTACCCCATAGCTCTTTCAAAACCGTTAAATTCGAGCTTTTTAAATCGCCACTTAACGCCATAATGCGTGTAGTCAGAGCAGCACCATCAAACGGCTTCTTAAAATATCCCTGAATACTCATATTGGCAGAACGAAGCATCCACTCATTATTGTTCGAGCCAGTAATCACAACAACAGGGAGATCCGATGTTTTTTCATTGCTTCTAATTTTCCTCAAAACTTCAAGACCATTCAGATCAGGCAACATGAGGTCCAGCACAAGAACAGAGATATCCTGTTCACCCCATAATTTCTCGAGACCTTCTTTAGCAGTTGGAACGGTCAGCACATTCAAACTATCATCTAACATCATTGTCAAACATGTCTGGGTAATTTGGTTGTCATCAATGACCAGAACAGTTGGCTTCAGCACGGATAATCACTGAAGTGTTGAGAAGGCCTTATCACTGAAGGTTTACTCAACTTCAAATCATTTTCATTTAAAAACATCTGTCCTCCGTAGAGCATAGCTATAGTAAATCACTATGAACGGCGCACGCTGCCATCAGGAAACAGCCATCTCATCATCAATATTGATGATAAAATGCACTTATTTTGGGAAATATTATAATAATAATTGGATTGTTTTGGCATTGAGCATATTTCATGCAGGATATCGCAAATTTTCATGGACAAGTTTTTGATTCTTGTCATCCTGAAATTCGATTTCATCCAACACGCATATAACCAGTATCAGGGAGCAGTTATGTCCTCATTTTTTTCCAGATTGAAACAGGGATTGTCGCGCAGTCGCGCCAGTTTAGCCCAATTGGTGCCTGGTGGTTCGGTTGATGCACTGTCAGAAGAGGAGTGGCTGGATATTGAAGATGGTTTGATCATGGCCGATTGTGGTGGTGAACTCTCCAGCTCTCTGGTTCAGAAAGCACGCAAGCGGCGCGGCAGCTCTATCGAAGCATTGAAGACGTCCATGTTATCCATGATTCCAGAAGATAAACCGATCAATGAGGTAAACACCGGACCATTTGTACTGCTGGTTGTAGGCGTCAATGGCACAGGAAAAACGACCACTATCGGCAAACTGGCCACAATGTTTGGTCAGCAGGGTAAGTCCGTTTTAGTCGGTGCCTGCGACACCTTTCGCGCTGCCGCTGTTGATCAGTTGGCAGTATGGGTAGAGCGCGCTGGCGCAGATATGGTACGTCAGCATGATGGTGCCGATCCTGCATCTGTTGCTTTTGATACCGTACAACGCGGTGTGGCGAGAAAATACGATGTGGTCATTGTCGATACCGCAGGTCGCGTTCAAACCGACCGTGGTTTAATGGATGAATTGGCCAAAGTCCGCCGCGTCATTACCAAAGCATTCCCAGATGCGCCGCATGAAGTGTGGCAAGTCGTTGATGGTGGCACCGGACAGAATGCCGTGGTTCAAGTGGACAAATTCCGTGAAGTTGCAGGAACAACAGGGCTTATTGTCACCAAACTCGATGGCTCTGGTAAAGGCGGCATCGTGTTGCAACTTTCACATACATTTGGCCTTCCCATCCGCTATGTTGGTGTTGGTGAAAGCCTGGAAGATTTAATGCCATTCAATGCTGATAACTTTGTCAGCAGCCTACTTCCAGAACATACAGTCTGAATAAAACCTATACCTTTAGATCACTAATCTGAAGCCAGCTCCCTTCCAACAAACCTGCATCAACAATAATCATCTCATCATAGTGCCAGCGTTTCATGATCGCTTCGACAATCGCTAAACCGGCAATAATCAAGTCAGCACGACCTGTTTCGATGGTGCGAATAGACTGACGCTCAAGATGAGTCATGGCCAACAAACGATCACGCAACGACTCAAAATCGGCCCAACTCATACGATAGTTATTTATAATCCCTGCATCATAAGGAGATAGATCTAGCGCCGTCGCTGCCAGCGTCGTGACTGTACCAGCAGTCCCCACCAGCGCCCGTGGTGCCTCACAGCCCCCCCAGAAGGCTTCCACTTCGACCAGATGGGCATCGGCCGCAGTAAGTAGGTCTCGATAATCGGACGACGATGGTGGATCGGAATGTAGCTCTGCCTCGACCAAACGCACCACGCCCATTTTTCGACTGATCGCATCACGGCATTTCATCGCAACATCATTATCTGCCTGGCTAGCGCGAATAAATTCAGTGCTGCCACCACCAATATCAAACAGCAGCATATCAGCTCGTGTTGCAGCTCTGAGCACAGCGCAGGAGCCCGCCAGCGATAAACTCGCTTCTGTTTCACCAGCGACAATAGAGATCTCTATCCCCGTCTGTTCAGCCACCTGATCACGAAACAGTTTTCCATTTTCAGCTTCCCGCATTGCAGCAGTGGCAACTGCATGGGTGTGCTCTGGGCTCACCTGATGCTCCCCCAACAACCGGGCATAGTCGCGAAAAGCAAGCAGCCCTCGCTCCATCGCAGCGCCACATAACCGACCAGTATGGTGTAATCCCTCACCAAGCCTGATGATATTATGGGTGTAATGGATAATATTCCAAGGCGTTGTACTGCCTGCGGCACTGGCCTCGGCAATCATCAAACGAAAGGTATTGGAGCCAATATCAATTGCGGCGAAACGTGGCTGATTACTCAAAGCCCCCCCTATTAGACGGTTATTTAGATTGTTTATGATTTCCTGCGACTTCTACATAGTGGGAGGCTGAACGCAGTAGGAATGCTCTCTCTTCATCCTTCAGCTCTCGCAACTCTCTGGCTGGAGAGCCGGCATAGAGGTAACCGCCGCGCAATACTTTGCGCTCTGTCACCAATGATCCTGCGGCAAGAAAACATCCCTCTTCCAATACCGCCTGATCCATGATGATCGACCCCATCCCAACCAGACAACGATCCTGAATTTCACAGCTATGTAAAATCACCCGATGGCCCACTGTCACATCATTACCTACCACGCAGGGAGTAACACCCCCGCTGGTGTGAATCATGCTCAAATCCTGGATATTGGAACGTTCACCGATAATAATATCGTGAACATCGCCACGCAACACACTCTGATACCAAATACTGGAATCGGCCCCAATTGTTACGCGCCCCATCACATCGGCCGATTCAGCAATGAATGCAGATGATGCAATTTCTGGCTGCCAATGAAGATACGATTTAATCATGCGCGACTCCTGCCGATGAAACGTTCATTTCATCGCACTTCTCAATCATTCACTTGCCCGCTCTTCTTTATCTCACCATTTAGCCCTACCCGGCCTGGCTCAATACCTGACTCAATTTCATTTACTTTCTGATGAGTTAGAATTGGAATTTGAATTTTTTGATTGTTTTTCCTACGTTTATCAAACATTGAAATCACTAATAGCTTAGGCTGCCAATCTTTTGACCAGGGAATCACCCCTTCAAAGAAAGCATGTGTGGTCATATCAAACTTGAGTGATTTTTTCCCCCGCTTATTGGTAACTGGAATGGTTTCACCATTTGGACCAATGACTGAAAAGCTCAAATGGCCCTTTGCCCAGCGAGGATAGTTCTCACCTTTCACCACCACCAGATGGTATGAGATTGTCTTCTCATCAGCCCATAGCGCAGTCGGATGCAAAATATGCCAGCCACCCACTTTTCGAGATGCTAATACATCCTCAAACATCGCCAGACGCTGTTTCATGGCAAGCATATCGTGATCATTGCGCAGCAACTGCTGCTGCATACTTTCAATCTGGCCTTCACGAAGCGCCAGCATAGCCTCTGTTTCAGATAACTTACTGGTTAAATGGCGCTGTTCATATTGCAACTGAGCGATATTTTGTCTGTGTTGTGAATTTTTACCTGACGATAACAGTAATGGCGTAAGCACTACTGCAATCAACAGTAAAAGTATCAACACGAGTGAAAATGGACGAATAGTAAGCTTTAACGGAAATATCAAAACCTTATACCGAGCCCATCAAGTCAGGGCCACAGCGCATGCATGGACAGCCCCATCGTTTCATCCAGGCCAAACATCAGATTGGCATTTTGTATAGCTTGTCCGGACGCACCTTTGAGTAAATTATCAATACAACTGACAATCACAGCTTCATGCTCGCCCAATACAGCAATGCCGATATCACAACGATTACTGCCAGATACACCGGCTGTTGATGGCAATACTCCGGCTGGCAGCACACGGACAAAGGGTTCATTTGCAAACGTCTCCTGCAACACGCCATGCCAGGAGCCTGTATCCTGACCCGATAGATGCAGTGTCGTCAGCATACCTCTGTTCATGGGTAATATATGAGGTACAAACCGTACTTTTACCGGCTCGCCGCCAAAACCAAGCGCCCACTCTTCCATCTCCCAGGCATGCCTGTGCCGAGGCAGCCCATAGGCTTTTACCGACTCATTAAGTTCACAATATAGTAAACCGACATTGGCACTCCGGCCCGCTCCAGATGCACCGGACTTGGCATCAATAATAATTGATGAAGTATCAAGCAAACCCGTCTTCACTAGTGGCGCCAACGGCAATAGGCTCGAAGTGGGATAACAGCCCGGATTAGCAATCAATCTGCCTGATGCAACCTGCTGGCGCGAAAATTCAGTCAAACCATAGACTGCTTCAGAAAACAGTTCCGGGTGTGGATGTTCCACACCATAAGCTGCCCGGTAGGTATCATGTGACTGATGGCGAAAGTCAGCCGATAGATCGACTACCTTTTTACCTGCATCCAGTGCTTTTTTAACACTATTTGCAGCGGCCCCATGTGGTAAAGCAGTAAACACCAGCGCCACATCCTCCGGCAACTCGGCATCTGCCGCAGCCAATCTCATGTCTGCTATTTTGCCAGCGCAACCGGGCATCACTTCGCCGGCCATTTTTCCAGCTTGCGAATGAGCTCCCAGATGGGCCACTTCAAACACAGGGTGATTTTCAATCAAACGGATCAATTCGGCACCGGTGTATCCGGTGGACCCAAGAATAGCTACAGGTATCTTTATCATGCAGCCATGATACGCAATGGCGTCAATGCTTCAAATTGTTTCAATGAGTAAAGTGAAAAAGTGTTATGAGAACACCAATAATTTAGTGCGTTAGATCTTAACCGCGTGGCAAAAATGATTTCGGATTGATTAATTTATCAAAGCGGCGAACTTCATAATGCAAATGAGGCCCTGTCGAACGACCTGTAGAACCGATAGATCCTACAAGCTGATTACCTTGCACAACATCACCTACTTTGACAGCAACATTGCCCATATGAGCATAACGGGTTTTGTATCCATAACCATGCTCAATATCAACCACATAGCCAAAATCAACCATCTTCCCTGCAAAGGCCACCACACCACGACTGGCTGACAATACCGGAGCCCCAGCGCGATTGGCTATATCAACACCATAATGCTGAGCTGGATGCCCATTAAATGGATCAATGCGCCGCCCAAAGCGAGAACTCAACCAACCGCCTTCAGTAGGCCATGCGTGAGGCGTAGCATCCAACACTTCGTGTCTATTACTTAGCATATAATCAATAGCAACCAGCTGCGCATCAAGCTGCTTTAAATGACCATCCATATCCTGCAAATCTTCACGTAAATTGCTTTGCGCAACAAAAATCTCCGGCTGCTGCATACGAGGGCCGCCAAAAGCTGGCTCAAGCGAAAAATCAAATTCAGACTTATCAAGCGATGCCACATCCACCAAACGGGAGCCCAGTGCGTCCAAACGCGCCATACGCGCTTGAACCTGCCCTAATGTGCGAGCATATACGGCCTGCTTTTCCTGCTCTGCATGCAATTGATCCTGCAACGACTCAAGTTGAATATTACCAGCCCGTTTTGCCTGAGCCAAAGCATCTTCACTCTGTTTTAGCGCTTGTGAAAACTGATTTGTCTGCATCAGACCAAACACACCCCAAACACCAAACGTCATCGCGCCTAAAAAAGCGACCATAGACACAATCAATAGATTTCGGCTAATCACGACCCCAAACAGGTCTCCAGAAGAAGATGACGACATCATTAGTTGTTTGCTCATTCAGCTAATCCCCCTCTCATTCTCATCACAAACCAATTTATAACTTAAAACACCCGCCCAGCAAGTAGATCTGCTCAATTGACTACCAGCATAAAGCTTTTATCCTTCCGCCATGCCGACAAACATTCAGCCTACTCCAGAAGCATTTATTCATCGTCACTGCATGCAACGCATACTCCATGAAGCCATCAATAACGGAGCAAATCAATGCTTCGGTCTGCTTGCCGGAAGCGGGAATCTAATAACAAACAACTTTCATGTCACGGAGAAGCTGTTATCTAGCAACACAATCGCCCCAAACAGCCTCTATAAAGAGACTGTTTTAGGCGCATATATAGCGACTGACAAACAGAATATCAGTGAGCTTAAAAGTTTAATAAACAGACATGCATTACGCCCTGAAAACGGCCTTCACACAACTTATTATTACCTCATTATTCACCTTGATCACAAAGGCAGGGTAGATGCAAAAATGTATAAAAACATGGAACTTCACACCCCAGTCACACTAAACATGCAAGAAGCTAGCGCTCAAAAACTTGATATCTCATAAGCTTTTCGTTAGAAAGCGCGCCCGCTCAGAAGAGCGAATACGCACATCGTCTAATCCATTGTGCCCCGAATTGTTGTATTATTAAATAATAAAGGGTGATTGGCGGTGGAGGTAACAAAAACAATCGGAGGACAGAAATGTCTCAATTCACTATGAAACAACTGCTTGAAGCAGGCGTACACTTTGGTCACCAGACCCGTCGCTGGAACCCTAAAATGGCTCCTTACATCTTCGGAAAACGTAATGGCATCCATATTATCGATCTTCAGAAAACATTGCGCATGGCCAATGAATCTTATTCATTCATGCAGGAGCTGGCAGCAGCAGGTGGACGTGTACTGTTTGTTGGCACCAAACGCCAGGCTCGTGATGCAGTTAAAGAAGAAGCATCTCGCGGCGGTCACTATTTCGTCAATCATCGTTGGTTGGGCGGCATGCTGACCAACTTCACAACCGTACAGCAGTCTGTTCGTAAGATGAAAGACCTGCAGCGCCAGAAAGAAGAAGGCGTATTTGACCTGTTAACTAAGAAAGAAGCGCTACAGCTTCAGCGCTCACTTGATAAATTGGAGCGTTCATTGGGTGGCATCAAAGAGATGACAGAGCTACCTGACTGCCTGTTTGTTGTTGATGTACGCAAAGAAGAGCTGGCTGTTAAAGAAGCGCAGAAACTGGGCATCCCTGTTGTCGCTGTTGTTGACACCAACTGTAACCCTGCTGGCATTGATTACATCATCCCAGGTAACGACGATGCAATTCGTGCCGTCCGCCTATTCTGCAGCAAAATCACCGACGCACTGCTTGAAGGCGCTGAAGCTTGGCAGCTGGAAAACGCAGAAGATGGCGATGATCTTGTAGAAGCTATGTCTGTTAACGTTGAAGACGAAGCCGCAGCATAAACAACACAACAATAATATATAGATAGATTACGGAGAATTTGAGATGGCTATTACTGCTGCAGATGTAAAAAAACTGCGTGATATAAGTGGCGCAGGCATGATGGACTGCAAAAAAGCATTGGGTGAAACCGATGGAAATATTGATGCTGCAGTCGATTTCCTGCGCAAAAAAGGCTTAGCTGCTGCATCTAAAAAATCTGGACGCGTAGCGGCTGAAGGCATTGTGGTATCACTGTCTGAAGGCAACGTTGGCGTGGTACTGGAAGTTAATGCTGAGACTGATTTTGTAAGCAAAAATGATCAGTTTGTGGCTTTCGCCAACAGCATTGCAACTTTAATCATCAAGGAAAACCCTGCCAATGTTGAGGCATTAAAAGCCCTCAACTTCGATGCAGAGCTTAATGTTGAACAAGCCCTTTCACAGCTGATCTCAACCATCGGTGAAAACATGGACATCCGTCGTTTTGCACGCACTGAAGTAGCTGGAACGGCTGCTTCTTACGTTCATGCTGGCGGCAAGATTGGTGTACTGATAGGTATTGAAGGCGAAGTCGATGCTACTCTGGCTCGCGGTGTAGCTATGCATGTTGCTGCAGCCAACCCTCTGTTCATTGCACGCACTGATGTTGATGCAGAATCTGTAGAACGTGAACGCGCTGTTCTTTCTGAACGTGCTATCGCCAGTGGTAAGCCAGAAGCGATTGTCGACAAGATCGTAACTGGCCAGCTCAACAAGTTCTATTCTGACATCTGCCTACTTGAGCAGGACTTTGTTATGGATACTGACAAAAAAGTTGGCAAAGCACTTGGTGCAGCTTCAATCGCATCAATGGCTCGTTTCCAGCTTGGTGAAGGCATTGAGAAAGTAGAAGAAGACTTTGCAGCGGAAGTTGCAGCTCAGATTCAAGCAGTCTAAGCGTCTATGACTAAAGCTTCTGGTAACAGTTCAGAGCAGCGCTCGTACAAGCGAGTGCTGCTCAAGCTTTCTGGCGAAGTATTGATGGGCGACACTGCATTTGGTGTTGATGTCGACACTATCAATCGTTTGGCCGGAGAATTAATAGATGTCCAGAACTCAGGCATTGAATTGGCCGTTGTCATTGGCGGCGGCAACATCTTCCGTGGCATGAGTGGCACTGCTTCCGGCATGGATCGCGCCAGTGCAGATTATATGGGTATGCTGGCAACAGTGATGAACGCGATAGCCCTACAAGATGCAATTGAACGTCAGGGAGCAACCGTAAGGGTAATTTCTGCGTTGGCGATCAAAGAAGTAGCCGAACCATATATTCGCCGCCGTGCAGTGCGCCATTTGGAAAAAGGCCGCATTCTCATTTTTGCTGCTGGCACCGGCAACCCCTACTTCACAACCGATACTGCAGCAAGCCTACGCGCCATGGAAATCCAGGCTGATGCCGTATTAAAGGGCACCAAAGTAGATGGGATTTATACATCTGATCCAGCAAAAAACCCTGATGCAACAAAATATGAGACCGTCACATTTACTGAAGCTTTAACCAAGCGACTAGGCGTAATGGACTCTACTGCAATGTCTTTATGCAGAGACAATCATATGCCGATTGTTGTTTTTGATGTAACCGCACCAGGACAAATGTTACGAGCAGTATCCGGCGAGCCTGTCGGCACGCTTGTTCAGGAGGGTTAAATGTTTAGCGATATAGAAACTAAAATGCAAAAGTCGATCAGCGCGCTCAAATCAGAGTTGGCCACTATCCGCACTGGCCGCGCAAACTCAGCCCTACTCGATCACATTAGAGTACCCTATTACGGCTCTGATGTACCTGTGTCTCAAATTGGCAATATTTCAGTACCTGAAGCACGTATATTGATGATTACACCATGGGAAAAAAGTATTCTGGGCGACCTTGAGAAAGCAATCCTGAAATCTGATCTCGGCTTAAACCCATCCAATGATGGTGAAGTTATACGCATCATGCTGCCTGAACTGAATGAAGATCGTCGTAGAGAATTTGTTAAACAGGTCAAAGCGGCCGGTGAAAAAACCAAAGTATCCGTACGAAACATCCGTCGCGATGCGAATGAAAGCATTAAAAAGCAGGTAAAAGATGATGGTTTACCTGAAGATGAAAGCAAACGTCGGCAAGAAAGAATTCAAAAAATAACCGATAAATTTGTAGCTGAAATAGATCAAGTTATCGAGCACAAAGAAAGCGATATACTGACTGTCTGATGTCTCCACGCTTAGAGGAGGCTTCTGCCACCCTGCCTTATCACGTAGGCATCATCATGGATGGCAATGGCCGCTGGGCTAAAGCACAAGGGAAAGGTCGCCTTGAAGGGCACAAAAAAGGCGCCGAAGTTGCTCGTGATGTTGTGCGATGGGCCAAAAACCTGGGCGTTAAACAACTATCGCTGTATGCTTTCTCAACAGAAAACTGGCAGCGTCCCAAGCTGGAAGTTCGTGGCCTCATGAGTTTATTGGCTATCCTTTTACCAAAAACTCTGCCCGAAATGATGCAAAACAATGTACGCTTTTGCACATTGGGAGACATCTCCCCGCTACCTCACAGCGCCAGAAAAGCAGTTGAACAAGCCAGCGAAAGAACCAAGAACAATGACGGCATCGAGCTCATTTTATGCCTGAACTATGGTGGTCAACAAGAAGTTCTGGCTGCTACCAAAGCATCATTACAATGGGCCCTGGCACAAGATGACCCTAACGTGGCCATAGAAAACCTAACACTATCGAAGTTTCGTGATCATATGTGGTGTCATCAGATTGCACCATTGGATCTGCTTATTCGTACCGGTGGTGAAATGAGAATTTCTAATTTCCATCTGTGGGATGCAGCTTATGCCGAACTCTATTTCAGTGATGTATTGTGGCCAGACTATTCTCAGCACCACTTGCAGCTAGCTATCGAAAACTATCAGAGACGCGAACGGCGCTATGGATTAACCAGCGAGCAGGTAACTCATGAGTGAATTAACGAAGCGAATTATCACGGCAGCCATCTTATTAGTTGTGGTTTGGGGCTGGTATTTCCATCTATCATCACCATGGTTTGAACGTGGTTTAGCACTCGTTGGTTGGCTCACTACCTGTGAGCTCATTCTACTGGTAAAACTACGCCAAGCCTGGCTCTATATGATCAGCGCACTCTTCGGCTGGTTAGCATTCTCTTTTGCTGCAGACATTCAGGTTCTATTGTTGACTACATTTATCTGGTTCACATGCTTTGTCTACGACTCACGTAAGAACCCTGCTTCATTTGAACACTTTTTCACAGCCATCTGGATGTTGGGTTGGTTATTCGCATTTACTCTGGCTATCGCCGACACACATACGACGGCGACAGGGCAAGGTTTGATTATCGGTGCTTGTTTGGCTGTCTGGGTATCCGATTCAGCCGCCTATTTTGTTGGTCGCGCTTGGGGAAAAACAAAACTTTGTCCTGCGATCAGTCCGGGAAAATCAATTGAAGGGGCACTGGGCGGCTTACTGTTTGGCGTCCCCGTTGCAGCAGCATGCTGGGTCTACTGGGGGGTTTTGCCACTGATCCCCGCCATCTTACTGGCTATTGTCACGGTCATAGCCGGCATACTTGGCGATCTATCCGAATCATCGGTAAAACGCCTTGTAGGTGCAAAAGATAGTGGTCGTTGGTTACCTGGCCACGGCGGTATTCTAGATCGTATTGATGCAATGCTAATCGCCATTCCTGTAACCTGGTTATTGTGGGGACTGATATAATGACAACAGACCTCAGGCGCCCGACTCGCATGACTGTGCTTGGCGCAACTGGCTCCATTGGCTGCAGCACTGCTGATGTTATGCTTAAACATCCTGACAAATTCTCAGCCTTTGCTCTTGTTGGACACCAGAATAGCGACAAAATGCTTGAATTGGCCTCTCTACTGAAACCTCAGTGGGTCATCATGACAGATAGCGATGCCGCCAAACGGTTAACAGGCAAGTTACCTGCAGGGATTCGCTTGGAAAGCGGCATGAATGCAGCCATAGCAATTTCAGCCGATGCAGAAACAGACATGGTGATGGCTGCCATGGTCGGTTCAGCAGGCCTACCAGCCACGCTGGCTGCCGTAAAAGCAGGCAAGCGGGTCGGCTTGGCCAATAAAGAGTGCTTGGTTACTGCCGGACAAATTTTCATGGCTGAAGCTAAAGTCTCCGGTGCAGATGTGGTACCTGTCGACTCAGAACATGCTGCAGTACATCAATGCCTGGTTGGTCATGATCATGCATCCATAAAGCAGGTTATTTTAACTGCATCAGGAGGCCCATTCCGCGATCGTGATCCCGCCACTCTGCATACAGTGACACCAGAAGAGGCCATTGCACACCCCAACTGGGACATGGGCGCCAAGATCAGTGTCGATTCTGCGACTATGATGAACAAAGCACTTGAGCTTATTGAAGCGCGTTGGCTATTTGACATCGCGCCAGATAAATTATCCGCCATCATTCATCCTGAAAGCATCATTCACGGCATGGTTGAGTACCAGGACGGCTCCGTTTTGGCGCAACTTGCCATGCCAGATATGCGTATGCCAATAGCCTATGCCATGCAAATCCAGCCACGCCTTACAACAGGCATCCCGTGGTTAGATCTGGCCAAGGCGGGGCAATTGAATTTTCAAGCGGTAGACCAACAACGCTTTCCTGCCATGCGTTTGGTACAAGATGTACTTAAAGGCAACGACTCTCTTGCAATCGCATTCAATGCAGCCAATGAAGAAGCCAACGCAGCGTTTAGAAATAGACAGCTTGGTTTTATGGATATTGTGACTACGGTCGAAAAAGTGCTTCAACAAGTGGACAATGTCCCCGTAGAAACACTCGATGATGTATGGTCGCATGATGCCCATGCCAGAGCAATGGCTGTTGAGATCATGAATGGATAAGGTGATACAACCAAAATGATTGAAATTCTTCACACATCTCTAGCTTTTATCGTCGCCATTGCACTGCTGATTGCTGTGCATGAATACGGCCATTTTTCGATGGCACGTAGACTGGGCATTAAAGTTGAAAAGTTCTCTATTGGTTTCGGGCCGGCGCTATTTTCATGGCGCAGCAAAGATGAAGAAGTCTTGTATGTCATTGCAGCCATTCCACTCGGTGGTTATGTAAAAATGCTAGGGGAAAACCCGGACGAACAAGGTGATGGTGCTCAACCAGAGCTCTCTGAACAAGACAGGGCCAGAGCCTTTAACAATCAGGCTATCTGGAAACGTGCAGCTGTTGCATTTGCCGGCCCTGCTTATAATTTTCTGTTCGCTATTCTAGCTTATATGATCATTGGTTGGCTTGGGCAAGCAGTACTACCCACCATTGTTGGTCACATCACCCCCGCTTCGATTGCTGAACAGGCTGGTTTGCATGTTGATGATCGCATTCTCTCCATCGAGCAACAACCTGTTCATTCATGGCAACAGATGGAAGAGCAGCTCAAACATAAAGTTGGCAGCTCTACTACGCTACAAGTGAGCCGGGATGATCATATTATTGACCTGAACGTGCACCTACCAAGCCAGGATAAAGATCCATTGCTCATGAATATTTCGGATCAGGTACTTGGATTTAGCCCCGGCTTAATTGTGCGCATTGATGGTGTCATGGATGGATCGGCTGCTCAACTCGGTGGATTGCAAGAAGGTGACATCATTAAACAGATCAATGGTTGGCCTGTATCCAACATGGCCCAATTGATTGAACAAATCAAAGCCAAGCCAGGTCAGCAAGTGAATTTGATCGTGCAACGCGAACATGCCCTCATGCAGTTGCGTGTTACTCCCGCAGCAGATCAAAACAAACACGGTCGCCTGGGTGTCAAATTAGCTTCACAGGCCATTCATGGTACAGAGATGTACCGCATGAACCTCTGGGAAGGTCTATCATATGGGTTTACCCGCACTTGGGAAATGACCGCGTTGACGCTGAATGTGTTTGGTAAAATGGTGACATCCGCCATTTCTCCCGATAATCTCGGTGGCCCAATAGCGATAGCGCAATTGGCTGGAAAAACTGCGGAGATGGGGCTGGTTTATTTTATTGGCTTTCTGGCTCTGATTTCGGTCAATCTTGGCGTCTTAAACCTCTTGCCTATCCCCATTTTAGATGGAGGTTTATTGCTCTATCTTGGACTGGAAAAAATAACAGGAAAACCATTGCCGCCAAAAGTATTAGAAATGACTCAAATGATAGGGTTAATTCTAATCATAAGCTTAATGGTATTTGCATTTTATAATGATATTTCGCGTCTTTTTAGAGGATAATATGATTGGCTCAAGCAAATGGTTGATAAGCACTGCAATGGTTATGGCAGGCATACTCTGCGGATTTAGCTCTACTACTCTTGCGGCTGCATCCACGCCCCTAATCCTTTCTATTGACGTGGAAGGTAACCGCTTCGTTGAGCGCGATGCCGTATTGGCAAAATTACACTCAAAAGTTGGCCAGCCTCTTGATCGACGTCAACTCAGTCGTGATGTACGCCGTTTGTATAAAGCAGGCTTCTTTTCTGATATCCGCTTTGTTGGCACAAGAAACGCTCGTGGCATCAAGCTGGTTTGCCATGTTAAAGAGTTCCCTCTGATTGCAAAAGTTGAGATTGAAGGCAATGATGAACATAGCACCAAAGACCTTCAATTAAGAATGAAACTAAAACCGGGGCGTATTTTTAACCCGATAAACCGCCAGAAAGACCTCAACACTTTACTGAAAGGTTATCTTAAAGATGGTTTTTATCAGGTAAAAGTCGACTTCATCCCAACTGAACTGAAAGATGGCAGGATAAATCTTCTGATTCGAATTACTGAAGGCACTGTTACGCGTATCAATCGCATTCATATCATTGGCAACAAAGCATTCAGCGATGCCACTCTGCGTGGGCAAATTGCATCCCAGCAACCTGATCTTGTATCATCTTTCACCAGCCGGGATGTATTCGACCAAAAACGCTTTGGTGCCGATGGCCAAATGTTACAGCAATATTATCTCAACCATGGCTTTCTCGACATGAAAGTTGAATCCAAACAGATCACCATTGCGGAAGATAATAATAGCTTTTCGCTAACATTCAGCCTGCATGAAGGTCATCCTTATAGCGTCAGCAAAATAGATATACAGGGTGATATAGAGCCCGACAAACAGACACTGGAAGAGTTGATAGAACTGGAATTAAATCAGACTTATTCGCTTATGGACATGCAAGCAACCATCGCAGCAATGACCGAGCGTATCGGTGATGAAGGTTATGCTTTTGCAACAGTAACCCCTCTGTTAAATCGAAACATTGACAGCCATACCGTCTCTATTGTTTTTGACATTGAAAAAGGTAAAGAAGTTTATATCGAGCGCATTGAGATTATTGGTAACAAAAAATCGGACGATGCCATTGTACGACGCTTAATAACGCAAGATGAGGGAGCTCGCTACTCAGGTTCACAGATCAAAGTATCAAGAGATGCTTTAACTCGCTCAACTTTTGTAGAGGACCTTCGCATATCGACCCCTAAAGGCTCCGCCAGTGATAAAATTAAAATGAAGGTAGATATCACGGAAAAACGCACCGGATCAATCTCTGGAGGCATAGGCTTTTCACAACGTGAAAAATTAATTTTAAGCGCCAAAATTGGAGAATCAAACCTGTTTGGAAAAGGTTATCAAGCCAATCTGAATGGCACCTATGGCAAGGTAACACAGGATATCAACGCCAGTATAACGGATCCATTTTTCTTAGGCAGCAATGTTAGTGCTACAATCAGTGGAACCAGAAAAAAAACAGATCCACTCGTTAACGCCAACTATCAAACAGACTCTTTCGGTGGCGGCTTAAGCTTTGGCATCCCGATCACTCATAAATTCTCTTATGGCATTGGTTATCGACTTAACAGTACAAACCTCTCCAACCTACCTGCCAATTCGACACTGATGCTCCAAGCTCAAGCGGGCAAGCATACGATTGGTGAACTGACCCAGTCCTTAAATTGGGATTCTCGTGATCGTATGATGGCAACAACACGTGGCCACTTTGAATCTCTTACTTTTGGTTTCTCAGGACTTGGTGGACAAAGCAAGTTTTGGGAAGCGTCTCTCTCTAGCCAAGCCTATTTCCCATTGGATGAGGAAAATAAGTTTGTATTTAATCCCTCTTTCTCCACCGGTATGATTCGCGGCTATTCTAACTCAGACATTCCACTTTGGCGCCGCTATTCGCTTGGAGGCTTTGGCAGTATGAGAGGCTTGGATACTGCAGGCATCAGCCTACGTGACCCCGCCACAGGAGAATCAGTTGGTGCTGATCATCACGTAAGAGCTTCGGTTAACTTATTTACGCCAATGCCATTTCTTTCAGATACAACAAGCATACGCGGCGTACTTTTTGCTGATGCAGGCACCGTTTGGGGCTCATTAAATGCGAACGCGCTAAATATTGCCCCAGTTATCGAACCATTTTCTTTATCCCGTGTCCGCTATACGGCAGGATTTGGCATTGAATGGAGTTCGCCTGTGGGGCCAGTTGCCTTGGTCTGGTCATTCCCGATTAAAATCATGCCTAATGATGCGCAAAGAACTTTTGAGTTCGTCTTAGGCGGAGCGTTTTAATGGAAGCGATAAGCATAGTGAAGTAAGTTTTAGAAAGTTTTAATCAAGCTCAATCATATTACACGTTTTGTACCATAGGAAAAAAGGAGAATATCATGCTTAAAAAATTGAACCTACATGCTTTGGTCGCATCCATTGCAATATTTGCGACTTTCGGTTTAACATCAGCTCAAGCAGGCGAGTTAAAAATTGGCTACATTGATATCAAAACTGCACTGGAAAACACCGCCGAATATCAAAATGGCATGAAACGTTTACAAGCATTAAGCGACGTAAAATTGAAAGAGCTTAAGACATTAAAAGCAAAGATAAATCAGGCTGAAAAAGATCTGATGAGTCAGTCGTTGGCTATGTCGCAAGAGCATCTGGCCCAAAAGCAGCAGAATCTGAAGGAGATGGGAAAAAACTTTCAACGTATGCAGCAGGACGCCCAGGAAGAGCTTGGAGCCGAGAAAAACCGCATGGATATGGCAAGCATGGAGAGATTTCAAAAAGTAATCACCGCATATGGTAAAAAACATCAATACGATATGATTGTACCACGCCCTGTTTTTCTCTACGCCGATCCAAAACATGATGTAACTGGTGATATCACAAAATTGCTTGATAACTAAAGAGTAACTCCATTGTTGAAAACATTATCACTTGCTCAAGTTGCTGATCTTATTGATGGCAAGCTTGATGGAGATGCAATCCACTCAGCAAATAAGCTGGTGCAAGGCATCAACACACTGAAAGGCTCTGATGAGAACAACATCTCTTTTCTTGCCAACAAACGGTATCAGGATGATTTGCAATCAACACAGGCTGCTGCTGTTTTAGTAGCGCTGAATGCCAAAGTCGACGAACATCTGCCGGTAATCAGAGTCGATGATCCCTATCTTGCTTTTGCCTTTCTGCAGCGTTTCTTTCACCCCGATCTGATTGCGACTGGAAAACGACACGCTTCAGCAGTGATTGATGATTCAGCCACACTGGCCCATGATGTTGATATTGCTGCCGGTGTTGTTGTGGGGGCAAATGTTGTAATCGGATCCGGCACACGAATTGGTGCGAGTTGCGTAATTGGTGATGATGTGCAAATAGGCAGTGATTGTCTGCTGCACCCCAAAACTGTCATTGCTAATAGCTGCATACTTGGCAATGAGGTGCTCCTGCAATCCGGTGCCATCATTGGCTCTGATGGTTTCGGTTATGCATGGAGTGGCACAAAACATCTCAAGATCCCGCAAGTCGGTCGTGTTATTCTGGAGGATGACGTAGAGATCGGTGCCAACAGCTGCATTGATCGTGGCGCCATTGGAGATACCGTGATTGAGCGCGGTGTTAAACTTGATAATCAGATCCAGATTGGACATAACGTTCGTATTGGTGCCTATAGCATCATGGCTTCACAGGTAGGCATTTCGGGCTCCACCCACATTGGCTCAGGCTGCCAGTTCGGTGGTCAAGCAGGTCTTGCTGGCCATATCAAGGTTGGTGCTGGCGTAAAGTTGGCCGCCAAAAGTGGCGTCATGTCTGATCTAGAAGCAGGAGGTATTTATGCCGGTGCTCCTGCTATGCCACACCGCTTATGGCTCAAGGTTTCAGCCCTGACCGCCAAACTTCCTGAAATATGGAAAGCACAACGTAACAACATAAAACATAAAACATAAAACGAGTTGATGGAGTATCCCATGCCCGAATTAACGATTGACGATATTATGCAGCGCTTGCCGCATCGTTATCCTTTTTTACTGATCGATCGAATTCTTGATATCGAAAAAGAGAAAACTATTCGTGCGCTAAAAAACGTCACTATCAATGAACCTCAATTTACTGGTCACTTCCCCAACCATCCTGTCATGCCAGGCGTATTATTGGTTGAAGCAATGGCGCAAGCCGGTGGCATGTTAGCCTTTCAATCGGTAGAGGATGATCGTGATTATCTGGTCTATTTCACAGGTATTGACGGTGTACGCTTCCGCAAACCGGTAGTGCCCGGTGATCAGGTTATTTTTGAATTAACATGTTTACGTCGTCGTGGTTTCTTGTGGAAATTGCGTGGTGAAGCCTTCGTCGATGGAAAACTAGTCTGTGAAGGCACACTAACGGCAACACTGGTGCCGCAAGACGAATCATGAGCACGTTAATTCACCCCACAGCTATTGTTGATAACAAAGCTGAACTGGGTGCTAATGTAGCAATTGGCCCTTACTGCGTAGTTGGTGGCGATGTCACCATGGGCGACAACTGTGAATTAATGTCGCATGTCGTGCTTACAGGTCATACATCGATGGGATCAGGAAATCGTGTATTTCCATTCTCTTCTATTGGCCAAATCCCTCAAGATCTGAAATACCACGGCGAACCTTCTGAGGTCATTATCGGCAACGACAATCAAATCCGTGAAAATGCTACCATCAATGCAGGTACCGAAGGCGGTGGTATGGTCACCAAAATAGGCAATAGTAATCTACTGATGGCCTACACTCATGTGGCGCATGATTGCCAACTTGGTGATCATATTGTTTTAGCCAATTGCTCAACGCTGGCTGGCCATGTTGAAGTTGATGATCGCGCTATCATTGGTGGACTTTCAGCCATTCAGCAATTCGTACGCATTGGCAAACTTGCCATGATTGGCGGTATGTCCGGTGTTACCAAGGATGTACCTCCTTACTGTCTTCTCGCTGGTGGATACCGCTCCAGCCTGAGCGGCCTGAACGTCGTTGGTTTGAAACGTAAGGGTTATAATCTGGCTCAAATAAAACAATTAAAAGAGGTCTATCGCCTGTTATTACAGGAAAAAGGCAAACGTGATGAACGCCTCACGCAAGCTGAAGCATTATTGAGTGATGATGATGAAGTCGGACATGAGCTTGTTAGTTTTGTTCGCACCGCACAACGGGGCCTGACGACACATGGCCGCGATCCTGAGCAGTAACAGATCGATGAAAAAAATTGGCCTGATTGCCGGTTACGGGCATTTTCCATTGGAATTGGCAGTCTCTCTTAACACGGCTGGCTTTGAAATTCATACTGTTGCAGCACGTGAAGAAGCCAGCCAGGAGATCGAAAAACTCACTGCCTCCACTTGCTGGCTTCATGTAGGCCAAATTGGCGGCATGATCAAAGCCTTCAAACGCGCCGGTGTTGAACAAGTCGTGATGGCAGGGAAAGTTCGAAAACTTCATCTCTTCCGCAACTTCAGACCTGATTTGACTGCCATGAAAGGCCTGTTGCGCCTCAAAGATCGGCGCGATGACTCGATCATGCTTACTATCTCAGAGCTATTGGCTGAAGGCGGGCTAACCTTGATTGATCAAACACTTTATGCTGGTGATATGTTAGCAGCTGCGGGGCATTTAGCAGGTCCTGCTGCTAAAAAGAGACAGGCCGACATCCTGTTTGGTTTTGAACAGGCTAAAGGTGTCGCGGGCCTGGATATCGGCCAGACCATCATTGTTCAAGACCAAGCTGTATTGGCTGTCGAAGCGATTGAAGGCACCGATGAAGCAATCAAACGCGGTGGTCAATTGGGTAGCGGTAAAGCCGCTGTCATCAAAGTTGCAAAACCCAATCAGGATCTCCGTTTTGACGTCCCTGCCGTTGGCCCGGACACACTCGAAATCATGCACAGTAACGGCTGCACATTGTTGGCTGTTGAAGCAGGAAAAACGCTGATGATTGAACGCCAACGTTTCTTGGAGCTAGCCAACCAATACGGTATTTCAGTATATGGCACCTCAGGTCAATAATCGTCCCAAAAACGTAATGCTTCTTCGATGAATCGTTTTTTTATCAGCGCCGGAGAAACCTCAGGTGACTTCCATGCCGCAACCGTGATAACAGAGCTCAAACGACGTTTTCCAAACTCCGAGGTTAGTGGCATTGCCGGCACTCAGATGCAGCAACAGGGCTGCATTGCAATCCATCATACGCACGAGCTCAATGTGATGGGGATCGGGGACGTCATTCGATCACTATCGCGCATTCGCCGCATTGAAAAATCAATTCTATTGCACTGCTCTGAACAACAGCCTGATGTCGCTATTCTGGTTGATTTCTCCAGCTTTCATATGCGACTTGGTCGTAAACTTAGGCAACTCGGTATTCCTGTTGTGCATTTTATTGCCCCCAAACTATGGGCCTGGGGTAGTTGGCGAGTTGCCAAACTGATAAAATCACAGGACAAACTTGCCAGTATTTTACCCTTTGAATCAGAGTGGTTCAAAAACCATGGTATCAAAGAAATTAAGTATGTTGGTAACCCCACTGCTATTACATGCGCCCAGCAGGGTTGGTCCAAGCGTGAATTAAAGCAACATCTCGGCATCAGTACAGATCAACCGCTGCTGGCGCTATTGCCAGGTAGCCGCCCACAAGAAATTAAAACGCATGTACCCATATTGGCAGAAACACTAAAACAACTGAAACAGCATCTACCCAATATCGCCTGTGTGGTGCCGCTTGCTCCTGGCATTGAAACAAGTGCACTGGAAGCACTATGGAAATTGGGTGCCAAGCCCATTGAGCGCACGCTGGAGGGCTATGCCATGCGTGCAGATGCTGCGGTCGCCGTATCGGGTACCGCCACCTTGGAGCTGGCGCTATGGAACACACCAACGGTACTTATTTATAAAGCGGCCCCTTTAATGGCATTTCTGGCACGACGACTGGTTAAACTCCGCTGCGTAGGGCTAGCCAACATCATATTGGATGACAGACCTGTCATGCCTGAATTGATACAGGAGAACTGCCATATTGATCAAATTATCGCTGAGCTTCTACCGCTCATACGCAATGAAGCCCCTGCAGTTCAACAACGCGCCGAATTTTCAAAACTTCAAGAGACATTAGGTCAAGAGAAACCGGCATGCGGTGTTGTTGATATGGTGAAAAGCCTTATTGATGAATAACAGTTCGCCAATGGTCTATTTTACAACGGTAACGAAGCACTCTTCATAGTGATTGTGCGCTATGGCGAATTAACTATTAAACACTGCTTTTCGATGCGGTATGAAGCTTCAGCATCAATTTAACCTGCGCCAACGGAAGGTCCAAACGATCAGCTATCGCCTCTTCAGACTCACCCTCGCGTTGCATACGTAAAATCATAGTGGCCTGTGTACTATTCTCCGGAGGAACAGTCGGTGCAGAGGACCGCTCCATTGAGATAACTGGAGCAGCTCTTTTCGGCCTGATCGGCTCAGGAGACCTCGTCGTTTGTGGTGGGCTGTTTTCCTGCTGTTTGATCTGCTCAATCGCGCTAGTTGCTATTGATAAATGCATACTGGCTTCTTCCAGCTGCTGAGCCGTCTCCATCAACAACTGTTCCATATGCTGTTGACGTTTTCCATTGCGATACCATATGAACCATAGACAAAACACACCGATAAGCAGAGCTATATCTATGATCAAACTAAGCCATTCATTAAGAAACTGAGTCATAACATCCATGCTTTAACTCAGCCCCATCAGAGCACGCAAGCGAATCACCATCTGAGAGTGCAGTTGGGATACACGTGATTCTGTAAGCCCCAAAATCAGGGCAATTTCTTTCATCGTTAGCTCTTCATAATAATAGAGCGTAATCAACACATTTTCCCGTGCAGGCAATGCAGCAATAGCATCAGCCAACTGTTGCACAAACTCCAGCATAGAATTCTGAGATTCAGGCGTAAGCATTGGGTCAGCTTCCAATGTTTCGAGAATACTAAATTCATCACCATCACTGTTTTGTATTGGCACATCATCAAAATGAATCACTGACATATAGCGCACCTGATTCAAGCGCTCACGATAATCAGCTATCTTGACGCCAAGATGATCGGCAATCTCCTGCTCATCAGCAGGTCGTCCATAGCGCTGTTCAAGCTCCATAAATGCACCTTGCATCTCTTTGGCATGATCCCTGAGACCTCGAGGCATCCAGTCATAGGCTCTGAGATAATCAATCATAGAACCACGCACGCGGTAGGAGACAAAGGTTTTAAACTGTACTTCACGACTGTGATCAAAGCGCTGCGCACCATCAAGCAAGCCCAACACACCTGCATTGATCAGATCATCCAGTTCAATGGAATCAGGCGTTCTCCGCATCAATTGATCTGCGTGATAGCGCACCAGGGGAAGGTACTCTTCCAGCAGCTCATCTGGTGTCGGCTGCCTGTCATATTGAGGTACAGCACTCATCAATTGGCATCCGAATGTTCAGACTGATGATCTGATTTTGAGGGTAAAAGTTGGTTTAACCAAGCCAGCATCATGCCCATCCATGCTCCGGCGCAGGTAAGAATAAAAACACGGAATAGAGCATCACTAATGGCAATATTTTGAATCAGACAGATCGCACTGCCAAACAGCAGCCCTATCAAGGCTCCTGATATTCCAGCATGAACCAGCTTCATTACAAAGCTCCCTGAGCTTGTAATGTATCGTCACGATCTGATGCATCCGTTGTATCATCATCCAAGCCAGCTGAGAGCGTATGCTCCCAGAAAAATTGCAAACCGCCGGAACGTGATGCATCACGCGGACGGTTCAATATATGATCAAACAGACGATCCAAATATGGCCGCAGAGCGGGATCATTATCGTTAAGCAGACGCTGCTGCTGAATAGCCCTGCGGGCAGAGAGATGCTGTGGAACATGGCCAACATAATCCAGATAGACATCAAGATAACGATCTGTGACGGAAAGCAGGCGTTTAAAAGTAATATGACCATCAATTTCATCGGTTTGATTAATCAGCACCATGAATCTACGCACACCGCGTTGCTGGGATAAAACTTTAATCAGCGCATACGCATCAGTTAATGACGTAGGGTCAGGCGTTAAAACCACCAGAGCAGTTTCCGATGCTGAAGCAAAATAGAGTACATTATCACCAATACCCGCAGCTGTATCGATAAGAATCAAATCATAATTCTCGCCTGCTTCACGCAAATTATCGAGAATAGTTTGTTGCTCAGACACATTCAAGCTGGTTAATTCATACAGTCCACTACCACCGGGCAATACATCAAAACCCTGTGGACAATGCACAATCAACTCTTCAAATGGTGTCGTACCGGTTAACAGGTTCTGCATAGTTCCGCTTGAATGCAGCCCCAGCATAACATCGACATTAGCCAAACCTAAGTCAGCATCAATCAACAATACGCGCTGTCCTGCTTTAGCTGCATGCGCCGCCATATGAACCGACATGAATGTTTTACCAACTCCACCCTTACCACTACTGATGGATATCACACGAGGGGAAACAATACGGTGAGGCTGTTTCACTGCTGTTGGCTGCTCATCAACCGCCTGATCAAATACAGCTTGCTGATGGCCGGCTTCTTCGTTCATATCAGCACTCATACCACCGACTCTCTGTATTGTTTGCTAAGCAAGGTGCTCAAAGCTGCCGCATTAAGCCAGCCCATCTGCTCAGGAACTTCAGGCCCAAAGCTGCAATAACTCATTGGTAATGCCGATGCCATCGCCCAATTGACAATTTTTCCAGGCTTCTGTGTTTCATCCAATTTGGAAAATGCGATATCAGTCATCTCCGATGCCACTGCGTGCGTAAGCTGCTGCATGCCATCCTCCTCATCCATATTAGCCGGAAGCATCAAAAAACGTCGATGTGATACATCTGCAGGCAAACCGTGGGAAAAAGCATCCCATATTTTTAATTGCCGTTTTAAGCTCATATCACGTTGAGGGCTCCAGCCTTCACTGTCTATTAGCATGAGTTGTGCCGTTTGAGTCTGAGTTAATATTTTTTCTGCATCGGCGACTTTCTTAAGAGGATAAAAAGGGATACCAAGCGTATTGGCATAAGCCCTCAGGGAGTCCAATCCCCCCATGCGCTCGGTATCAGTAGAGAGCAGGGCGACACGGATTCCTTTCATACTATAATGTGCCGCCAGTTTAGCTATCAGGGTACTTTTACCGCTACCTGAAGGACCTGAAAAGAGCAGTGCGCTACTCTCTTTAGCAGGCACAATGCGGCTGGCCCACTGGATACTTTTCGTTCCTATCGGTTTTTTTTGACTAAACTCTGCCGCCATGTCAAAGGCATGACTGCCAGACACCCCAAGCTTCAAGAGATGATCAAAAGAGTCCTGCTCAGCCCCCAGAGCCAAAGCCTGCCTCAGGTTTGCTGATTCAGCATGACCCAAACCTTCAACAATTCGTTCAAGTCGTGCTAATGCAGCATCGGTATGTTGAGATGGTTGCACCTCACTCGGTTGATCACTCTCCAGGCTCTGTTTTGGCTTTATAACCGGTTTCTCTTCCACTTTTCGGTTTGCTCTTTCCACCACTGGAGCTGCACTGACTTGATCCAATGCGGCATTTACATGCCACACCATCTCTCCAGCCTCATCACGAACTTTCTGTCGATCCAGAATCAACGCCTCTGGCCCCATATCCTGTCGAACTTTAGCCAGAGCTTCATGCAAATGGGGGGCGGAAAAGACTTTAATACGCATCGTGTAAACTCACTTTAGCCAAGGCTTGTACATCTGTTTGTGGTGGTATTTCTACAATCGACAAGACCACAATACGTGTCATCACCTTGCGCAATGCGAATGACAATGGGCCGCGCAATTGTGGCGTGGTTAACAGCACAGGCATATCCACATCATATTGACTCGATACTTCGTTCAAACGCGATATAAAGCGTTGCCACTCCGCCATATCCAAGGGCAGTGACCAACCAGCCTGCTGATTTAATCGTTCCATCATACGCTGCTCCAATTCTCCATCCAACATAAACACCGACAATTCACCCTGCGCATTGAGATAGCGCTGGGTAATCGTACGTCCCAAGCGTTCTCTGACTTTCTCCACCAGATCATTTAAGCTCAATTGATGTCCGGCATTATCAGACAAAGCTTCAAGAATCAGCATTAGATCACGAATAGGTACCCATTCAGACAGCAGAGATTGCAACACATTCTGTAACATACCCGGGGTAACCTGTGAGGGTACAATCTCTTCCACCACTTTAGGGTGACGCTGAGAAAACTTATCCAGCAACTCATGCACCTGTGTTCTATCCAACATCTCTGCAGCTTGTGCACGCAATAACTCTGTCAAATGTGTTATCACTACTGTCGATGGTTCAACCACCGTATAACCGGATAGTTCAGCCAACTGCCGTTTATCCTCCGTAATCCATAAAGCAGGCAAACCAAAAGCAGGCTCCTGGGTAGGAATGCCTTCGATGGCAGGCCCTGTAATCTGGCTTTCCAATGCCAACAGATTGCGTGGGCGAATCTCTCCCTTACCAACCACTGCCCCCCTAATCAAAATTTGGTAATCGGATACACCAAGCTGCAAATTATCTTTGATATGCACAGGCGGCAGCACAAAACCAATCTCCTGAGTAATTTGACGCCGTACCTTTTTCATACGATCAAGCAAATTACCTTCCCGGCTGTTTTCGACCATATCAATCAGACCATAACCGATTTCCAGACGAATCGGATCCTCCACCAGCAGATCATCGAGCCCCTCATCTGGCGAGGGCTCCGGCTCCGGCATCACCTCTTCGGCCACTGCCTCCATCTCCTTCTCTTGCTCCCCCAAATGCAAATACCAGCCGCTGGCAGCAAGCCCCAGGGCCAAAATCATAAATGGAATAAAAGGCAGGCCTGGCACCAAACTCATCAACACTAACGCCCCACTCGCCACCCAATGCACTTTCGGATATTGGGTAAATTGAGTCTTTAATTCGATAGGTAGCGCCACATTGCCACTGGCACGCGTAATGATAATACCGGCCGCTGTCGAGATAACCAAAGCTGGTATTTGTGACACCAAACCATCACCTACCGTCAAAAGACTGAATACCGACATCGCATCACCAGCTGGCATACCATGCTGCATAACACCAATGACCAGTCCTCCAATGAGGTTGATCACCGTAATAATCAGGCCGGCAACTGCATCACCACGCACAAATTTAGAAGCACCGTCCATTGCCCCATAAAACTCAGCTTCCCGAGATATCTCTTCACGACGTTTACGAGCAGTTGCTTCGTTAATCAGGCCAGCATTCATATCGGCATCAATGGCCATCTGTTTACCCGGCATCGCATCCAAAGTGAAACGAGCTGCAACTTCAGCGATTCGGGTCGAACCTTTAGTAATGACAATAAAGTTAATCAACACCAAAATAATGAAAATGATCAGGCCGACCACCGTATTACCACCCACAACAAATTGGCCAAAACCTTCAATAACATGCCCTGCAGCAGCTGGCCCCTCCTGCCCATGTAGCAAAATCAAACGGGTGGTGGCAACGTTTAAAGAGAGACGAAACAATGTTGTCAGTAACAGCAGTGAGGGGAAGACTGAAAACTCTAACGGTTTGGTCACATAGAGTGAGGTTAATAAAATCAAAATACCCATGGTAATATTAGCGGCCAGCAACACGTCCATCAGCCAACTTGGCAATGGCACCATCATCACCAACAAAATTCCGAGCACGGCGATGGCCAGCAAAAGATCAGGCTGCCTTCCTATACGCTGTAATCTCATAATTGCACCTGATGACATGGGTCAGTGTTCTCCTATATATTGATGCACATTATCTGTAATGCATCACTATGCAGCCAGTTAGCGCTGCTTTAATTTAAATATTTCGGCTAAAATAATGGCGATCGCTTCAAACAGCTCCTCGGGGATTTCATCACCAATCTCTACATGCTTAAACAAGGACCTTGCCAAAGGTTTATTTTCACGCAGAGGGACATTGTTTTCACGCGCCACTTCCCTGATTTTCGCGGCTATATGCCCTTTACCTTTGGCCAATACACGCGGCGCTCCTGCCCCGCCCGGCTCATAGGCCAGAGCCACGGCAATACGAGTGGGGTTGGTAATAACCACATCGGCTTTGGGCACATCAGCCATCATACGATTTTGCGCCTGCTGCATTTGCACCTGTCTAATTTTTGCTTTCAGCTGTGGATCGCCTTCCATCTCTTTGTGTTCATTGCGCACCTCTTTTTTCGACATACGCATTGATTTCATATGTTCCCAGCGTTGATAGACCACATCAGCCAAGGCTATAAAAGTGAAAATAATCGCTGCCAGCGTCACTATCCGCACACTCCCCTGCACTGCCAACGTAGCAATATCAGCAGGGTCACGCAGAGCGGCATGTAAAATCTGCCCATACAGGTCTGATACAATAATGGCACAGGCCGAAGATATGACGATAAGTTTGAGTACTGACTTCACAAACTCAGCCAATGACTTGGTTGAAAAAAGACGTTTAAAACCTTTCAAGGGACTAATCTTCTCTAATTTTGGTTTCATTGTTTCAAAGGTAAAGACTGGACCACTCACTGCCACCGTGACCATCATTCCGAGCAGCACAATCGGTATCGCAATCGGCAGCATTACCATAGCCATATCGGCCCCCAACGAGATCAATAGTGCCTGCATACCTACACCGGTTGCTGCGAAGTCCGCTTTACCAGAGAGATAAAGTTTCATCATCTTCATCAGTATATCGACCAGCCACGCCCCTACACCGCTCACCACAATTAAACTAATAATTACAAATGAAATAGCTGTTGAAGGCTCTTTACTGCTCGGCACCTGACCTTTCTTGCGGGCGTCTTCAAGCCGCTTATCAGATGCCTCTTCGGTTTGTTGGCTTTTGTCCTGATCATCAGACATGATGAACTAAAACGTCAAAAAGCAGACGCACCTTTATCACTCTTAACATATGTCCAATTGCAATCGACATAGCCCTACACTGCTCCTGATTGCTCACTTCGTGCATTCATTCAAATGGTGCACACAAAGCGTCTGCTACACACCTGCAATAAAGAGGCCAAACCTGTGGTGAAGAGCAAAAAAGAAGTTTGAGTTACAAATTATAAGAGAAAAACAGCGCACAGGTAAAATCAACAAATCAATGGAATCAATGGGGTCAGACTCGATTGATTTTAACTTGTTCTCGGTATTTCTTTGATTTCCTGTCGCCACCCTTAGCTTTTGGTTTAGCTTGCCTTGATGTCAGCGCTTCGATCTGATCTTTAAAATGATCTGAGCCCAACACCCAGGACTTATTCGTCGCTTCTCTGATCTCATCGAGTTCACGCTCTTCTTGATGGCAATCAAACAGGGAACGGTAATAACTGCTACGCTCTTCCTTGCTTTGCCCCAAATTCATATACAGCTGATGAGGTGTTATCAGTGCATTCGTTTTACCCAATGCATTGCAGCTATAGCTACTCCAAATGTATTCCGATGCGTGATCAACCATGCCAGCCCTAACCGGGTTCAGTTCAATATATCGATAGCATGTTAGTAAATAGTTCTCTGAATCAAGCAACGTTGATTTATATCGCCCCTCCCACAACGTGCCAGACCGTTTATATTGATGGTTAAAGTATTGAACGTAATAACGACCTACTGACTGCATCACTTTACTGATGCTTTGTGAGTTTTGAGGCGTCATCAATAGATGAACGTGGTTAGTCATGAGAACATAAGCATGAAGGTCGCA
>JAJFLH010000029.1 GCA_021772775.1 Mariprofundus sp.
ATCACTAACATAGCGACTCACGACAACAGTTCAGCCAAGCAGGGTATTAATAAAAAGTTCAAAGCAAGGTTTATGTTTTTTGACTTTTTAAAAGTCAGGGAACCTTTTTAAGTTGTCTACGAAGTGATAAGTGGCCAAAAGAAGCCGTTCAGATTATGCATAGGGGCGATCAAAAGCTCAACTCCATATCATGAAAATGGAGTTATGTTTATAATCTATTTCGATTGCTATTAACTAAACAGCAAAGAAAGAAAGCCGCCCTATATCAGCCAGATAACGGAGGCATCAAAAGACATGGTTTCCGCTAACCCGCGATGAACCCAAAAAAAAGGCCCCCACTTTCGTGGAGGCCTTTTCGATGTGTTGACTTAAAAGTCGGAGCTTATTTGTGCGCGCCGATTTTTTCACGCCAGTCAGCGCCATATACCTTGTCAGCATCGCCTGGGAATGAATCGAATGCACGTGCGAACTCGTTATGAGTCTTGGCGTATTCAATTGGATCAGTACCGGACTTCCAGCAATCATATGCCTGGCTAAGAGACTGAGCACCAGCAGCTGGGCTGTCGATATGGCCGAATGAACCACCACCACATGTATTGATCACGTTGCCGTGGCCAAGGTTTTCGAAGAAACCTGGCAGACGCAGTGCATTCATACCACCTGAGATAATTGGAGTAGTTGGCTTCATACCATACCATTTCTGGTTGAAGTATGTACCCATGCACTCTTCACGCTCAAGCATGTATGCCAAAACAGTTTCGCCACCATGGCCTTCCATTTTACCGTAACCCATGGTTCCAGTGTGAATACCGGAAGCACCCATCAGACGAGCCAACTTCATGTGGCACAGTGGATCCATACCCATTGGTGATTTGTAAGAAGTGAAAGCACCATGGCCAGCACGATGATAGTGCAGGTATGTGTCCGGGAACTCACGACGACAAGTAGTTACACCGTGTACGCCTGTTACAACACCATCAACCAGGAATGCAACATGCTTTTCGTTACCATATTTACCGAATGTTTCGAGGATATAATCACCACGAGCGATCAGCTCTTTATGGCAATCAGCAGTTACGTTAGCAGAGAAGATTTTCACTTCGCCAGTTTCCTGCTGAACACGATCCATAGTCTCAGCAACCATAGGTAGTACAGTCTTCATTGGGCAGAAAGTCTGGTTACCCTGAGGCTCATCATTCTTGATGAAGTCGCCGCCCAGCCAGAACTGGTAACATGCTTTAGCAAATGGCTCAGGACGCAGGCCTAATTTAGGCTTGATGATCGTACCAGAGATATAACCACCGTCAGTTTCAGGACGACCCAGCAGCTTCCACATATCAGAAATGCCAACACTTGGGCCATCGAACTTGTCGATCATCGCTTTTGGAACCTGGAAGTCGAGCATACGCAGACCTTCGTGGTCGCCCATGCCTTGGTTATTACCCAGAATCAGAGAGTACATCTGAGAGATCATGTACTGACCGTCAGTGATGTTGATGTCAAACAACTCGATAGGGTAAGCGGCCTTAAACAAACCAAAACCGTTATCAAAAGCAGTTTCATCAATTTCATATACCATACAATCCACACCACGTGTGAAATCATCGGTCGTAGAAACTTCAACGTTTGTACCTGTTGAAGATTCGGCAGCAACATGAGCTGCTACCTCTAGGAAACCATAGCCTTCAGCTGGCTTCATTTTATAGGCTACAAGAAAATGCTTGCCGCCTGCGATCAGATCTTCTTCTTTAAGACTTAGATCGGCGTAACGATTCGATTGATCCATTAGGGTAATCCCTCCAGTTTATTTGGTTGTAACATAAGAAGCTTTCGCCCCTCTCCGTCGCGGCGGAGGATAATAGACCTCTTCGGCGATGGATGGAAGTATAGAAATCACTTCCATAATGTAAAATCAGAGCATATGATATCATCCATAAATATTTCTTATGGGTCGAGCGAATGAATATTACACTGAAGCAATTAACAATCCTAGAAGCCATTATAGAAAAGCTTAGTTATACAGAAGCGGCCAAATCGCTATTCATGACCCAACCTGCAGTGTCAATGCAGATCAAACAGATGGAGCAGCAGATCGGCTTGCCTCTGTTTGATAGGGATGGCAAAACAGTATCACCCACCCAAGCGGGCTTTGAACTACTTCATTATGCCCAGAACATTCGCCAGCAGCTTGAAGAAGCATCACAGATCATGGAAGAGCTTAAAGGTATGAAACGAGGGAAATTACATCTCACCATGGCATCCACAGCTAACTATTTCGCGCCTCAACTCATTGCAGCCTTTCACCATGAATACCCTGCCGCACAGGTCACACTTGATGTAAGCAATCGCACTGGTCTACTTGATGCTCTCGACAACAATGTGACCGATATGGTGATCATGGGTAGACCACCTAAAGGACACAAGCTCAACGGCATCCCTTTCATTGATAATCCACTCGTAGTGATTGCTGCCCCCACTCATCCTCTGGCCAATCGTAATCACATCCCATTGGCTGAGGTTGCTGATGAACCCTTTATTGTACGCGAAGGAGATTCAGGCACACGCATGGCCGTAGAACGTTTTTTCGCCCAGCACGATCTACAACTGATAACCGGCATGGAGATGAACCGCTCTGAAGCCATCAAGCAGGCTGTGATGGCAGAATTGGGCTTAGGTATTGTCTCGTTGCATACCATTGATATGGAGCTCGCACTCAAACGATTGACAGTACTCAATGTCGAAGACTTTCCCATCATGCGCCAATGGCATATTGTGCACCGAAGTGGGAAGCGCTTTGCCGCTATTCCAGAGGCATTCAAAAACTTTGTTATTGAACATGCCGCAGAACTTATTGATATAGCCCCTTTGGAGAAAACATGAACAACAGAACTGCAGCCACCCTCATCGCCAGCATCAACTTCGATTTTCGTGGAGAGCGATTCACTCCATCCATCGTCGTAGATCTGCATACAATGATGAAAGAGAAGCAGCCATTGAACTATCTATATGTACCACTTGGTACCTCCATTGGACTGGATGCCTATAGATATGAATATGATGTCATGATACTGGAAGAGATTGTTTTCTCAGACCCAACGGGGCTGGCAACGGACTTTGTTGCAGACGGCATTCTGGATTTCGTCGGCTTCAGCGAGGCATGGCAACAGCAACAAATCGTCTCAATCATTCAACCCATCGCCAAGCAACACCTCAACCTTTCTGATTTAATGCAACACCCCGATATACAAAAGGCTATGATAGAGAGCTACAAGGCGGGCCAACAAAATCCAAATTTCACTAAAAAGGAGTCGACAACTAGCAGCCCATTCTAACTACCCTCAGTTATTAACCTCTAACGCTCACCAAAGGATTCAGACAATGTTTTACGCAAAGGTTTGAGCAAAAAATCCATCAAGGTTCGGTCTCCGGTACGGACATCCACTTGTGCAGTCATGCCCGGCAAAATGTCCAAGCTACGTCCAATGGTACTAACAACAGGGTTGCTGTTTGATGTCACATGCACACGATAATAAGTCTCTACCCCCCGGTTAGTCTCCTCTTTCAGGGTATCCGCACTGACATAGATCACTTCACCTGCTACCCCACCATAAATCGTATAATCAAAGGGATCAAAACGAATCGTTGCCTCCAAACCTTTGTGAATTCGCGCTATATCAGCAGGGCTGACTTTAGCTTCAATAATCAGATCATCCCCAATCGGTACAATCTGCATCAACTCTTCACCTGCACGCAGTACCCCCCCCACAGTGGTGACCCGAACATTTTTTACAATACCTGCAGTAAGCGCTGTGAACACACTATCTTTCTGTTCCTGCATTCGGCGTGCCAGGACCTGTTCATTCTGGGCCATTTCATCTTCAACCTTGGTAAGGTCAACGCGCGCTTCTTCCATAAAACGGTTACGACGATTAATAAGCTTTGCCTCAGACTCATTAAAAACGCGTCTGGCCTGCAATATCTCATGCTCACTGACATCACCACTTTTGCGTAGTTTCTTCATATTCAGCAGCTCATTGCGAGAGATCTCTACAGCCACTTTGAGTGTACGCAACTCTTCATTCAGACCAGTTCGTCGCTGCTTAAACAAAGCCTTCTCAACCAGCACAATCTCCTGCAGTGACTTTTCAAACAGATCGGGAAACAGCATCTTTTTAGCACCGGTCACTTCAGCTCTCAAGCGAATGGCACGGGCTTTTAGAGCAAACAGACGTGCTTCCACCTCTCCCACCGAAGCACCGACCCGTGTTTGATCCAGGCTCGCCAGAGTCTGTCCCGCTTTTACCTTATCGCCCTCTTTCACATGCATCTCAGAAAGTACACCGCCATCAACAGCCTGAATAATCTGCACACGACTACTGGCAATCACTTCTCCGCTTGCTTTGGCCACCTCATCAATACGGAAGTGGGATGCCCAATACGCAAATGCGACAAGCGAAAAGAGTAAAAGCGTTAACAGGATGCCATGACTTCTGCGATGATAGTTTTCCAGACGTTCCACTTTAGCATGATTGGCTTGATCATCTTCATGTATCAGCGCATTAAATGACATTGGGTCTGCCCCCTCTATTGGCTGTCACTTTTGACATCGCACCGGGCGCACGTGCCTGCATCTGTGCCATCACCACATCCGGTTTGCCATCGCGTACTACTTCACCCTGATTCATCACAATCACCCGCGTTGCCAACTTCATCGCCTGCATCGGCTTATGGGTCGCAACGATCAAAATATCCTCCGGACGAATGCTCTTCTCAAGCACCTGCCAGACTCTGGCTTCACTCTCACTATCCAACGATGAGGTCGGTTCATCGAGCAACCAGATACGCGGCTGATTGATCACCACCCGCGCCAGAGCCACCAGCTGCCGCTGTCCACCGGATAGCCCTTCACCACCTTCGGAGATCGGCAGCTCCATGCCCAGCGAATTACTGGCTGCTATCGCATCTACCCCCAGATCACGGGTCACATGCAATAGTTTTGAGTCACTTGCTGTACCCGATAGCGCCAGATTGCTACGCAACGTGCCTTTAAACAAGTGCACCGTCTGTGGTAGATAACTCATCTGGGCAGCCAAAACCTGTGGATCAATCTCCCACAATTCAGCATGGCCAATACGCGTACGCCCCTCATTGGGACGATAGAGCCCAGCCAAAACCTTCAACAGCGTGGATTTACCACAGCCAACAGGCCCCAGTAGCAGCACCCTTTCACCAGATTTGAAGCTTAGTTCAGGGATATCAATCTGCTGGATGGGCGATTCTGGGTAAGCAAAACGGATCTTTTCCAGATGGATCGTTTCAGGCAGCTCATCCGGCAGCAGCAGGTTCTGATCATCGCGGCGCTCTTTATCCAGCATCAACACTTCATTGACCATCTGCAGTGCTTGAGAAACATTCTGCCACTGGGCAATTTGTTGCACCGCCTGAGCAACCGGAGCAATCACACGCCCGCCAAGAATACTACAGGCAATCAAGCCACCCATGGTCAGGTTACCTGCTTCGATCTCCATTACACCAACAACAATCGCCGCCACATAAGCTGTAGTAGAGAGACTACCGGTTGTCACCGTTGAAAAGCTGCTAATGGCTTTCTGCTGAATATTATAACCATCAATAGAGCTGGTGATCTGCTGCCACTGCTGTGAAAAACGCCATCCGGCATTACTGGCTCGAATTGATTCAGCACCGCGTATGGTATCCACCAGTACACCCTGGCGCTCATTGTGGCGCATCATCTGAGCCCGCATCAATTTACGTAGCCGCCGCTGTGTCACATAACCTAGCAATAGTGCAATCGGTAGCAGCAGCAGATAGACCCAGCCCACCACACCACCAATCACGGCAATAAAGGCAATAAACATCAATGCAAACGGCATATCCAACAGTGCAAACACAATGCCCGATGATAAAAACTGGCGCACAGAATCTAGCCCACCGACCTGAGCCGCCAGCGTTCCCAGACTGCGTGGCTGAATATCCAGCTGCAGATGCAGAACATGATCAAACAGATGCTGTGAGGTGCGCTTATCTACCGCACAAGAGACACTATCAACAATGCGGGCACGAATCGTTTTCAGAAACCAGTCGAGCAGCACAATCAGCCCCATGCCCACCACCAGTGTTGTTAATGTGGCATAGGCCTGAGTAGGCACCACCCGATCATAGACCTGCAGGGCAAAAATGGAGGTGGCGACAGCCAGTAGATTAACAATCACCGTAGCAATCAAAACCTTGCCCAACCAACCCGGTTCCCGGAACAACTCTTTCCAGACCAGAGCCGCAGCACGATTACCTTTAAACAGAATACCCTGATCTTTTCGTTTCGCTTTTGGAGCACGCAACCACAGCACCAGCGCATTTTGTAAGGCCTCATCAGCGTACTCCGCCGCTTCCCCTTTAGCGTCTGTTAAGACGATGCTCTCAGAATCTTTTTTTTCTACCAGATACCAACTGTTTTCATACTGCACCAGAGCCGGCAGCAGACGTTGATCAAAACGCCTCCAGCCCAACTGTATCGGTTGAACGCCCTTCACTTGCGCTTCAAGAAAAACCTGCTGAATCCAATCTACCGGCCTTAACTGCTGCAGTGCTCCCTGCACCTTATCACAAGCCTGTTTGATGCGATATTCCTTCACCGGCACATGTAATCTACTCAACAGCTGATGCAGCAAGCGCGCATCCATACTCGCCACTGGCTGATCAGGAACCTCTACTACAGCTTCTTGCATCGTTTTATTCCTTCATCGTTTCGGCCGGCTCATCAAAACTGCCGATCAATGTTTTCAGGCGCAGGGTATGAAGCAGGTAATCATTTTCCGCCTGCACCAGTTGCAAGCGCTGGGTGGTCAATTCACGCTGAATATTCAGTACCTCCAGCCAGGCTTTACGACCATTCTCGTATTGGCGCAAATAGGAGTCGAGAATCTCTTTGAATGTGCCTACCGACTGTTTTTGAGCCACTGCCATCTCACTCTGTAGCTGACGATTTCTCAGCAGACTTCTAACATTACGAACCAACTCATTGTGCGTTACTTTAAGGCTTTCAGCAGCAGCCACTTCACTTGCTCCAGCCGCTTGCGCCCTTTTAAAACCCGCAACCCCCATACCATCGAGTGAACCTTCAAACATCACGCCGTAACGCGTATCACTCCAGGCACCCAACTGGTTAAGCTGCCTGTCAGCCTGAAGGTAGACCGTTGGCATGCCACTCTTACCTTCGCGCTCGACATTGGCATGGGCTAAATCAACCAGACTACTTTTATAGTGAATTTCAGTACTCTGTTCTAAAGCCTGCGCTTCCACTTCGGCATCTGGAATCAGCAGGCTTGCATCACTTTTATTGATCGGCTGCAGCTGCTCAATATGAAGCTGTGCCAGAGACTCCAATTCATTGAGAGCCAGGCTCACTTCACCATCTGTGGTTTTAAGCTGCATCCTAGCCTGAAGCAAACGCAGCTCCGCCAATTTCACATCGGCCTGCGATGCCATCTGCCCCTTTTCCCGGCGCTGAATCTGTTGATACAAATCATCATGACGCTCTATATTATCCTCTGCAACCTGCCTCCGCGCATAGTGACCAAGCACCTGAACATAAGCGCTCACTGTTTTATCCAATAGATCGCGTTTCACCCGTAACAGATCATTCTCATTGGCAGTCACATCCGCATCAGCATATGCAATCGCACTGTCAATACGCCCAAAAGCCCATAATGGCTGACGTGCCCGGAGTGTAAAAGAGCTGGTGTTGTTTTTTGCATAACCGGCCTGCCCACTCACACTTGGATAACGGCCTGCACGAGCACTGTCACTGTTGAACTCTTTAGCGCTCACTTCAGCCCGTTTACCGCTAAGCGCAGGATGGCGGGATATCACTGCACGAAACACTTCGTTGATACTCATGCCATTTCCAGCTTCAGCCAGACTCTGGGTCGGCATCAGCCATAAAGCTGCAATCATCTGTAGTGCATGTAGACTGTATCTATTCATGCCGAGACTCCGTCAGTTAAATCAATGTATATTTTCATCATCTACTAGCTCCAGAGCATCATTTTTTCCAGCTCCGGTCTTCTTCACTCCCTTCTGGCGGAGTGTTTCTGCTTTGCCTGTTTCACCATTCAGCTCATAAGCCTGAATCAGATCATTCGACCAGTTCTTATTCCATGGACACTGCTCATGCCCCTTTTCCATCAGTGCAATACCCTCTTGGAGATGATGCTTTTGTACATAGATGCTACCAACCATAAAATTGGCTGCTGCATGCTCCGGCACATGATGCATTAGCTGTTTGAATTTGTATTCTGCCTCATCCAGTTTGCCCTCTTCATAGAGCGCCACACCATCCACCAATAGCCCCGGAACCGGTAAACGCGCCATATCGGTAATCGGATCAGGCTCAATTTTTGCATTGGTACCGGCAATCAGTGGTTCCAGATGCTTTTCATAACGCATCCATTTGGCTTTGGAGGTTTTATAGATCGGCTGACGCACCTGCCAAACCGAAGCGGTTTTCACCGGCCGATCCAATTCATTAAATGCCAATACCTGCGGCTCCCACTCTACGCCTATATAATCGAGCATCTTGCGCGCTGAGCCCTCGGTATCATCCACCACATCTTCATAATTGATCTCCAGAATCTCACCCGGAAAGAGCTCATGCCAGTGATGCATCAATAGATTATGATCAGCCAGTTGCTCGCCGATACTCGTCAAATCATAAGCAAAGCCCATACCACCATGTTTAGCCTGGTAATCGGTAAAGTAGTTGGAGATGGCAATATCGCGCGGATCACGTCGTACCGAGATAATTTTCGCATTGGGGAAGAGGAATTTAATCAACCCCACATTCTCAAAGTTGTGTGGCAGTTTATCCACCACATGTTTGGCACTCTCATCAAACTCCTGCAACTCTTTGAGTACATTCTCAGCGATACCGGCCGACACATATGGATTCAGATCATCCACACAGTCCGGATATTGTCGCCCGGAACCAACATGACGCTCCCAGCGTTCAAGCCCCTGAACCACCTGCGGAATCACCCCCAGCTCACCTGCCCCGAATATCTCGCTGTGACCGGCAAGAATCTGCTCTATCAGCGTGGTACCCGAACGCGGCATACCGAGTACAAACACCGGCAGAGTGCTATCCGAGCCGCGCTCTTTACGATGTTCATACAGCTCAGGACAAAAGGCCGCCCGAGTACGTGCGCAGCTGTTGCGATGTTCTTTGCCATCATATTTCAGAAAACGGCGACTAGCATCATTCGCCTCTTGTGCCATGCCAAAGGCTTTGTCGTAATCTTTTTGTTTCTCCCAGGCTGAAGCGAGCTGAAACAGCAAGCCCGCGCTCACAGCCCCTTCCATGCTCGGCTGACGTGCAGCTTTCTCAATCTTGTTCAGTGTCTCCTCATCATCAGGAAATTGCCGTGCATTGATCAGGGCTGAATAACCCTTGGCAGGCGCAATCTCTTTTACCCGCTCAAACAGTTCCACAGCCTCATCGATCTTGCCGCGCTGCATCTGCTGCTGACCCAAACCCTGCAGAGCAGGTAAAAACCAGGCATTATCATCTAGCAGTTCACGAAAAAGCTTATCTGCCTCTTCGAAGTTCTGCTCCTGGCTCTCCACCTGCGCCAAAGCATTCTTGGCCTGCAGCCGTAAGTTTTTCAGCATCGCTTCAGGGTGTTGCTCATCCACTTCCAGCGCTTCTGCAATCCCTACCGCTTTTTCAGCAGCAAAACGCGCCTGTTCATCAGAGCGGTGCAGACAGACTGAGGAAAGCCTGGCCCATAGGCCTGCCGTCATTTTTTCTTGCTCCTCAGCCAACTTGATAGCCCGACGAAGCAGATGCATGCCCTGCATAAAATGGCCCTGAACTTGTTCCAACTCAGCCAGCTGTTCATGCAGCTCGATTTTTTCAGGATAGTATTTTAAACCTTTACGAAGCGCTTCTGATCCTTGATCTTGTCTGTCATGTTTACCCAGCTGCGCAGCATAACTTGTTAGCAGGCCACACCACTCATCTTCTTCAATGCTTTCACGTTTTTCCTCAAGCCACTCTTCTACTCTCGCAAAGGCTTCATCTGCAACCCATATCTCCAGCTGCAAACAACGCAGATGCGTGGTCTGCAGCTCTGCAACATGTTCAGGTAGATCATCATAAACATGCTCAAAACTGACAATAGCTTTATCCAGCCACAGCTGAGCAGCCTCATGATCATCCTGCTCCAGACAGAGTTGAATAAGATTGGTATAGAGCTGCAAACGCCCCGGCTCAATCGCCTCAGATTGCTCATACAGTTTTTGTGCTTGCTGCAGTTGATTATCATGTGCACAACACCAGGCCAGACGTGCCAGAGCCAAAGCGTGCTTGGCATCATCCTGCAATACCGATTCAAGCAGAGCCCGCGCATCATCTACGCGCATGGTAAGAATATATACCGCTGCAAGATCAACGCGCGCACCACTATCCAGATGTTCCATCTGCTCATCAATCCGAACCAGCAGCGATTCCACCTGATCCCGTTGTCCCAGACTGGCATAAGCAAAAGCCAGCAGCGGCAGAACAGAGATATCCCCACTCTCGGCCAGATAGCTCTCAGCACCATCCCTCAACTCATCAAACTGCTGATAATAGGCCAATCGGCGTAGTATATTCAGATATGTCATCTATTCCTCTCTCTCTAAAGGGGTCTTAAAAGGGTCTAAAAGGGGTCGGTCTAAAAGGGGGCGGTCTAAAAGGGGTCAGAGCCCTTTTAGTCAATCTTTCTTAGGCCGACCTTGATGGCTATATCCTACCTTTTGTTTCAACACATGTTCAATCTCTTCACGAAAATGATCATTGCCTAAAGGTGTTCCCGAATGCCATGCCGCCCGAACGCCTTCGAGTTCAGCCTCTTCAATATGAACTTTAAATAGTTCCTTATAATGCCCGGTTCGCCCAGTATTCGAACTTCCCAAAGCCAGATACTGTTGGTGCGGTGTTAACAACAAGTCACAACGCCCCCCTGCATTCGCATGGTAGCTCGACCAACGATAATCACCCGGCTGCTCCACCATTCCTGCACGCACCGGATTACATTCAATATAACGCATACAAATCAGAAAATAACGTTCACTATCAATCAAACTTGCTTTATAACGCCCTTCCCACAAGGTGCCACTACGCCCATATTTGTGATTAATATATGGAACATAACACCTGCCCACATATTGCATCACTCTACTTATACCATCTTCTATTTCTGAGCTAAGCAACAGGTGTACATGGTTTGTCATCAACACATAAGCATGCAGCTGGCACTCATATTTCTCTAACGCTTCTCTCAAATAACCCAAATATGCAATATAATCCGATTCATCAAAAAATATCGCTTGCCGGTTATTCCCCCGCTGAACAACATGCGTTGCCATTCCTGGTACAAAAAAACGTGGTTTCCTAGGCATTTCAACCTCCCTTAACTGAGATTCATATCCTTAGTATAGCAGAAAAGGGCTCTGACCCCTTTATCTGAAAAGGGCTCTGACCCCTTTTTGAATATGCAATATAATCCGAGTCATCAAAAAATATCGCTTGCCGGTTATTCCCCCGCTGAACAACATGCGTTGCCATTCCTGGTACAAAAAAACGTGGCTTCCTGAGCATATCAACCTCCCTTAACTGAGATTCATATCCTTAGTATAGCAGAAAAGGGCTCCGACCCCTTTTACCGCAACTAAAGGCCGGATATATGTATGCAACTTTCCTTACTTTGCACATCAAACTTTTTCCTTGCAACGCGGGACGGACCATATATGTCACCGTAACCTCGACCCCTTTTACCGGTGCCCTTTTAGAGACTTTTAAACAAATATATAGCCACTGCTGGCGCGTATTGCTGTAAAATTGGCAATCCCTGTCCAGATATCTGCAAACGCCTTCGGAGCGTTTACTCCTGCAGTGTACTCGCCTATACCACCAGAATTTGTTATGAACCCAGCGTTATGAGAGCGGAACGTCCCAGGACTTGCCCGCAGTAAAGCGGCCGAATTAATTCCCAGATATTTAGCTGCAGCGTTGCCATTCACTGCTATAATGGACGATGATGTTCCATCAGCAGCAACCAGCGAAACCGTATCACCTGCAGCTAAATTTGCTCCCCCTGTGAACGTCGTTGCTGCGGCTACAGAATCCACCGTATTGGAGCCCTCAATTTTCACAACAATATTGTAATCAACGCCCGTGCTGAATGCTGTAGAGCCGTCACTGGCTGTGACTGCTCCGGCGCCAGCGATGGTTAAATCAAATACGACGGTAACTGCTCCTGTCACCGTAACCGAGCCGGTTGAAGCACTGCTTAGATTTCCTGCAGCATCCTCACTATAGACATTATATGTACCCGCAGCCAAACCTGTAGCGGGCAGAGCAGTAGCGGTATTCGCTGATGTGATTGCTACCTTATTCCATAAAGCATCTACAGCAGTTGTGATATCTGCAAGCGAATTTACGGTAATATTACTATTCACCAGATACGCCGTCCCTGTCTCACTGCTCTGTACATCGGTGCTGGCCGTATTTGCGATAGTTTCGACTGTAGCCGTGGCTGTCGGTGCAGTGATATCAACTGTTCTCAGGGTAAAATCAAATGTTGTTACACCACTGACTGCTTTACCTGCTGTATTAACTTCACGTACCTGCACGGAGTTTGCGCCTTCTACTGCATTGAAACTTGCACTCCAGCTTGTACCACTATCAACACTATACTGCACTGTTGAACCGGCCACCTTTGTCGTCACAGTCAAAGCACCATCGTTGGTGATCAGGTCTCCCGCAGTGCCACTATCTGTTGTCAGCCGAACAATGGGAGCCTTTTGCAGTGTGGAGATGGCTGTTATCGTTGTAGCATTCGCAATTGCCGTTGCCTGAGTTGTTATCGCCGTCACATCCACACCGGCAACACCGGATGTTGCTGTATTCACATCTGCAGAGGTTGTGAAATTCAGCGGAGTCGTATTGGTATTGGCGGTATTCACTGCATTGGCAATATTTGTGAATACTGTTGATCCACTGCCTGCCGTTGCCGACTCGGCCTGATTAGCAATCTCTGCCACCTGAACTGCCACCTGTTGGACGGACAGATTACCGGCAGCAAGAGGATCATAGTCGGACAGTGTTGAGCCGGCTGGCAAGGTAATGCCGAGCGCTGTCTGAACGGCCGTATCGGCCTGAGTTGCAGTTGCACCCGGATTGGCTGCCATATAATCCTGCAAAACAGTGGTCAATGGATTGACTGTGGTGGAACCGGCAGGCGCTTTCAGTACAAGCGTGTTCGGCAAACCTGTATCGATATTCGTACCACCTACAGCCAAAATCGCTCCTACCGGCGCTCCTGCCTGTAAAATAAACATACCATTGGCATCGGTGAGGACACCCGCCTGTAGTTCACCTACCTCGGCTATGCCATTGTTGTTCACATCAATATAGATCTGGGCACCGGAGATATAACCATCGGCAACAACACCGGAGCTGAAACCTAATGCATCATTACCCGCTGCATCCTGAATCGCATTGGCATCATTGCCTGCGGTCGGATCCGTATAACTAATTGTAACGGCTGCACCCGTGGCAACAGCATTGGTTAAGGTTAAAGTAACTGTCATACCTGCAACAGCAACATTGGTGACAGGGTTAGCAACACCACCAACCATAACAGAAAAAGCTCCGGCAGCCGGAACATTCACAGCATCCAGAGCCTCATTATAGGTTAAAACTGCTGTTGTTCCCTGAGCTGTTATAGTTTGAATAACCGGAGCAACCGTATCGGGAGCTGCAGCTACCGGCGTAGCATGGTTGTTTGCATCATTCATCGCCATCATCGTCACGCCGCCGACTACGGCAACTCCGGCGAGATATGGCAGCACACTGGCACCGGCTTCTGCTGCCGCAGTGCCTAAATCGGTGGCCGCTTCCCAAACCATGTTGGAGCTACTGATAGTTGCATCACTGCTTGCGATCGTCTGAACCGCACTACCTGCGCCCAGATCAAAGCTGACCTGCTGACCCTCCGCATAAAAACCATCGATTGTTGCGACAACCTCATCTTCCAGCTCTACAATCAGTTTGTCACCCTCTTGCCTAAGCTTCAGATGCTCCAGCAGCTGTAAGCTCACACCATCAAGCAGCGAATAAACAGCTCCCGGCTCCGCAACTAAAGCATGAGCCTGATCAAGCGCGATCATACGTTCGCCATGACTGGAAGATAAAATACGTAATAAATGAGATGACATCGGTTTCCCCCAAAAAAAGTAAGGACTATGGGCCATAAATCTAAAAACACAACAATTGGGCTCACATCTCCTGTCATCAAAACACGCAGAACATCCAAACCCATTATTTAAGCTCCGTCCATTAGCCTGAATTAAATTGTTAATCAATCTGACTGCACCATATCACTAAGTGAAACCAGCTTACCCCCTAATTGGGGGAGGGGAAAAACAAGCAATGGATCAAAAACATGCGGGGATCAGCCTGGAATATTCTCTGCATAAACAAGTTCACCTGATTAGCTTTTAAACTATTACTGATGTTGCTTGAATAACAGCTAGTCATCGCTGCCATCTCACATTATTTGAATCATGCTTTCTTCAGGGTATGCACCTAGATTTCAACAAGTCGATGGAATCAGGAGCGTCACTACTCTTGATGAAGTGATTCAATCACCTGCCTGATATGTTTCAGCCGTTCCTCACCACTGGGGTGCAGACTCAAAAATGTAGTGTTCTGCTCTGTTGCCCTGGTTAATTTTTCATAAAAGCCAAGTGCGCCACTTAAAGCGTATCCGGCCTGGAACATCAGTTGCAGACCTAGCTCATCTGCCTCTGTTTCCTGATGATGAGTGAATATATTTTCGATCAATGCGGCAGAGGCTCGATGCTGTTTCATATGATGGGCTATTTCATGCGCAATCAATGCAGCATACATATTTTTATCATCACCGATCAACTCAAGCATATTGAGATTAATCGCAATGCTTTGAACACCATCGAGCGTAGCGGCATATGCATTGGGCCAGGGGTGACCACGATTGGTAATATATAGCTTTGAATGGACCTGGGCAGCGGCATCAATTTTCGCATGAACATCCAATAGCTCTTTCATAACAGAGCGGCTTATGGAAGCCGCAATAACCTGATCAGGCAATTTCAAGCTTACATGTTTCGAATCAAGTCTATCGCTCTTTAGGCCTGCTGACACAATGGAGTCAGCCAGCCATAAATGAGGTCTGTTCGCTGTACAGGCAGCAAGTACAAACAGACACAAGCTTATGCCCAGCACAAGTAAACCTATTGTTTTCACCGGCGAATCATCACTCAGAAATTAGATACAGAAAACTTATCTCCTATTTCTTCATGCCTATCAACTGGAACAGTTCCAGCCTCGATGATGGATTTTTCAAGAAAGCTCCCCTCAACTTGGATGTTGTTGTCCATGAGTCGGGTTTATGCACACCACGATGACACATGCAGAAATGCTGGCACTGAATAATTACTGCCACACCTTTCGGATCGAGCACCTCCTCAATCGCATTGGCGATCTGCATGGTGAGCTTTTCCTGTACCTGTAGACGCTTGGCATAACCTTCAACCACACGCGCTAATTTGGATAGACCAACCACACGATCACGCGGGATATAAGCAACATGCGCTTTGCCTACAAATGGCACCATGTGATGTTCACAGTGGCTATGGACATCGATATCTGAAACCAACACCACTTCATCATAACCTTCCACCTCTTCAAAGGTTTTAAGCAGGTGTTCACGCGGATCTTCCTTATAGCCGGAAAAATGTTCAGCCATGGCCGACAATACACGCGCAGGCGTCTCTTTGAGACCTTCCCGATTCACGTCTTCACCAATATATTCAAGCATGCCACGCACAAAACCCATGGCTTCGATGTTCTTTTTATCATTGATGTCAAATTCGTCAGTCATCGTCAGTTCCTTTTCACATACCCTGTCATAGAGATCAAAAGGAGACTCTAATCATCCGGTCATCCAGCAATTACATGGATATATGAACAAGCTTTATTTTATTTATGCGGGCGGCACCATAGCGGATTATGAAACGCGACAACACATGTTTAACGTAGGGGATAACATGCTCACGATTGATATATTGCGCCACGGGGCTCTGCAAGGCGGTATAAAATACCGTGGACAGATCGAAGCTGATCTCACAATCGAAGGACGCGAAAGCATGGATCAGGTCTGGATGGCGCTGGCTGATCAGGTGGAGTGCATCATCACATCGCCTTTTTCGCGCTGTTCAATTGCGGCTACAGAGTGGGCCAAACAGAACAATATCCCATGCATTAGCGAACCTCGCCTGTCAGAAATGTATTATGGTGACTGGGAAGATCAAACGGCAGAACAGATCGAACAGATTTCGCCGGGTTTGCTACAGCAATGGCGCAAAGACCCTACCGGCATGCGTCCGCCCGGTGGTGGTGAATCACCAGAAGAGTTACGCCAGCGCATTGCATCATGGTGGCATGAAACAACTGAAAGCATCAATGACAAACATATTCTGGTTGTAGGTCATTCAGGCAGCATGCGTATGCTGATCACCTATGCTCTTGGCCTCCCCATATCAGCCACGCGCGAGATAGATATGCCATACGCCTGCTGGAAACGTCTTCGCCATGATCAAAGTGGCACCTATCTTTCTACCCCATCAACAGATCATAAACTCAAATAGTGCATAGCAGAGTGTGGAAACGTCAAAATCGTAAGTCTAGCGTGTCAAAAAAGTCTTTTATTTATGCTCTATCAATTAAACCCAAATCATAAAACTTCATTTTCACCTTGGCCTGATTATTGCTCGTAGTACCGGCTGGTTAGCGTTCAATAGCGATAAAAAACAGGAGCTATTCAATAATGGTTGACTCCTTCAAGGTCAAAAGTGAAAAAGCTCTCTTCACGAAGATGAAGAGCGAACACGGTCTGCTTTATCAGAATGCTGAATGGGTACTCAACCATCCCCGCTTCGGCATAATTATGCTTGTGCTGATCGGCACCTCATTTCTCAATTATGCATGGCTGGCAGCCATACTACTTGTCATCTTTGCCATTGAAATTTCAATCAGGGCACTGGTCATCAGATATAAGAGACAGACCTACCCCTATAGAGACAGCTCCAACAATAGCATGGATATGCTCTTTCTCTTTTTTGATATCATCGGGGCTTTATCGTTGCTGGTGACCATATTTAGTTTTGCTCTCCCCCTCGAAGATGCTGCGGCTCTTCGATTCATTCGCGCCCTTTACCTGTTAAGAACACTGCGCCTCTTCCGTTATATCGATATTCAGAGTGCTATCTACTCACCAACTTACGGCATGGTGATTTCGGTCATTGTACTCTTATCATTTTTTGTCACTGATATTGTACTGTGGACTGTACTGATGTTTTTCTTTGTTGAGCTGATTGTGCGCTATGTCATCATGAGAAATATGCTTTTCACTTCCCGGCGTGAAAAGGCCATCGAATGGACTTTCTGGTGGATTGATCTTGTTGCAACCGTAGCCATGGTACCGGGAGTCGTCAGCAATCAAGCCGGCAATATTTTACGCACTTTACGCCTGATTCGTCTATTCAGACCATGGCTGGTGATTCTCAAAAACTTAAGATTAGTCATCAAAGAGGGACAGTATCTTCAAGAGGTTAATCTGATTGTTCTGATGCTGGCGTTTTTATCCATTGCCGGCGGTGTTGGAGGCCATTTTCTGGGAGGCGAATACGACTATACCCGTGATGGCGCTATTACGGCCAAAGATCACGAAATGTTATCCCATATCTGGTTTGCATTTCGCTCCTTTAGTGATCCGGGCAATACAGTATTTTATCCTGAAACCAATGAGATTGCCCTGTTTTCAATTCTAGCGGTGGTGGTTGGTGTATTTATCTTTGCCTTCTTCATCGGTATTGGTGCCAATATTGTTTCCGGCTTGATGAGCCGTTTGCGCAATGAAAAAATGAATATTGCAAATCATATGGTCATGCTGGGTTGGAACAGAACCTCTCCATTTATTCTGCACGAACTGCGTTCGCTATCTCAGCGCAGCTTTTCCCGCTTAAAGCTTGTATTACTGAATCCAGACAGCAAGCGGCCTGATGGTTATCACAACGAAGACTGGGTGAGTATTCGCTGGGGAGATATGGAGATTGAAGAGGATATCCAGCGCGTCAATATGGTTGCTGCAAAACAGGTCATCGTAAATGTCCCGGATCATACCGACTCCGAAGAGCGTGCCCACAGCTTCTTCTCGCTGTTGGCCATCAGGCAGGAGAACCCTGATATTTACGTCAGTTATGCCTTATCTGGCAGTATCAAACCACGTCTGAAGAAACATCACCATCCACTACAGGTTGGCTGGGATAAAAACGATTTTTACAACAAACCAACGGTCATTCACTCCCTCGCAGAAGTGCGTGCCAATCTATTTAGAAAGGTGTTGTTATACCCGGACTATGATCAGGTGATAACGCGTTTGATGATACCGCCAAGAGTGAATGAGTCGGCTTTATGTGTGACCGACTGGAATGGAGAACTGCTCTGCGAGGATGATCATTATTTTCTACAGCACGCCGATGGCTCTTGTAAGGTTCGCATCGATAAACTGGTAAAAGCACTGTTTAATCGTGGTGTGTTGCTTATTGCTGCCGCCGATTCTGATATGCACATTCAATCAGCTATGGCACCGACAGCATCGATGCAGATCTTCTCACTGGTTGGCATTGCACTCGATGCCAACACTTTAGCCGGTGAAATCAATTTCACGATGCAATATTTTGATTCATTCTCCAGCCAGAATGAGCAATCCATTATCACTGAACTCTCTCCGTTAGAGATAAAGCGCCATATTGATATTCTTATCATTGGTAATGTTGGTTCACTGCCTTTGATGCTCAAGCGTCTGTTGCAGAGCTATGACACACTCTCTGTGACTGTGATTGATAATCTATCTCGCTCCAAATGCAATAAGCAGAAGCGATACCTGCAGCGCCGTCTGGAAGAGCAGGATGGGGCAAATGGGCGCATTAATCTTGAGATGGTAAGCTGGAATCATATCGACATGCAGGATATTGAGGAACATCTTGTCGGTATTGACAGGATTATTCTCGCCCCGCCGCTAACTCAGGATGATAAACCGCATGCACTGGTGGCAGGTCTATTATCCGACATGATCTCGTTTTTTGAAGATCACGAGAACAAGCCGATGATCTTTCCAGTGGTAGACACGCGAGAGCAGGCACTGATGCTACAAAAACAGATGGATAAGTTTCATGTTGAAGATGAAATTCACCTGATGGTGCCCAATGAATTTTACGGCACCTATGTAGCCCATACCAGCTTTCACATGTTTATATCCCGAGATAAACATGTTTATGAGATGCATCGTTCATTGCGCTATGTCATTGATGACATGATGAGTGACGCTGGTGACCACTCCAATCTATTCACCATCGATGCGCTCAAAGTGGATAGCCCTCTGCCTGAGTGCTCCCAAGGGCTGTTTAATGGTCTGTTTGATCAAGGGTATCTATGGATTGGCTTCCGCCTGAAAGACCGGGCTGTCTATACCAGTGAAGAGCACGACTTGGTCTTTAAGATGTTCCCACGGGAATTTGATTTCCGCTGTATGCGTCAGCAGCTGATTGTTATGAACCACACAAGCATGCCTTCATCGATTAGCACATGGGAACAGAATCGCCAGGATATCGTTGAGCTGATTGTGATTCGCTTTGATAACCATGAAGATGATGACGATATTTTCTTCTAAGTTAGTTGCAAAAAACATCGTCATCACTGCCGCTAAGCACTCTTACTGAATGCACCTTGCACTGCTCCCTCTACCAGGGTTTCCTCAGAGCTATTCAAAACCAGTATAAACAGATCATATTCACAATAGTCTAGTGTAAGCCCCATCACATTCCTGCAAACAGATCTATGTAAACTGAGCCATTCAAATGATATGTATGTTGCCGTATATATTCAGGCTCAATGCTGGAGGTCAATGATGAGAAATAAACGTCGTAATGGTGACAGATATTGTTTTAATTTTGAGCTACAGCCGGAGGGTGAACTCCTGTTACTCGTTGGTGAAAAAACATTTGAAGTATGGAAGTTGCTGGATATTTCGCCATTTGGGGTTGGCCTTTCCATAGATCAACTGATCGATAAAGGAAGCCTGGTAACACTGCAATATCGACATAGAGAAGATGACATTAAGGTTGTTGGTACGGTCGCCTGGAGCGGATCAGAGAACAGTAGAGAAGAGGGTGCTGGCTTCAGGCTGGGAGTTGACTTTCAACCTGATAAAATAGCCTCGAATGTAGCTCTCTTCAAAGTCATCACTGATCCAGCAATAACACTTGGATAATATTTACACACATTACAATATCCGTTGATCATGCCTATGAACTTCTTGCATACAATAATCTATGCAATAACAACGGCTGGGAAGTAGCTCCTGATTCAGCACCTGAGCACATTATCCACAAACTCTGTCGCCACCTTTCTTATTGCTTGATCTACAACAGAACTCTCATAGCTCAACGCAAAGTGCAGGGACATAGACGCCCCTGCACGAATCGCCACACCGCTTTATGAAACTCAACTTAACTCAGTCTGAATGTCGCCACCTTTTCGCGCAGGTCGTTGGCCTGCTCATTCAAACGCTCGCTAGCAGCAGCTGACTCTTCCACCAGAGCTGTATTTTGCTGGGTGCCTGAATCAATCTGGGCAATGGCTTTATTGACCTGATCTATGCCGGAGGTCTGTTCACCGCTGGCCGCAGCAATCTCGGCAATGATGTCATTGACCTTACCAACTGCACCAACAATCTGATTCAACATCACACCAGATTCATCCACCAATTTGCTACCTGCACTCACACTTTCCACACTACTATTAATCAAAGATTTAATCTCTTTGGCTGCTTCAGCCGAGCGCTGTGCCAATGTACGAACTTCTCCTGCCACCACAGCAAAACCTCGGCCCTGTTCTCCGGCACGAGCCGCTTCCACCGCCGCATTGAGTGCCAGCAAATTAGTCTGGAATGCAATTTCATCAATCACACTGATGATATCTGCTATTTTACGGCTACTGGCATTAATCTCTGACATCGCTTTCACAGCTTGCTCAGCCACCTTACCTCCCTCTTCGGCCTGAACTCGGGCATCACGGGCCAACAGGTTGGCCTGACGAGAGTTATCTTCTGTCTGCTGCACAGTGCCTGTAATCTCTTCAATACTGGCGGCTGTCTCTTCCAAAGCTGCGGCCTGCTCCTGAGTGCGATGATTAAGGGTGTTGTTGCCCTCATCCAGTTCACCGGCAATGCCCCCCACATCATTTGCCTGATCCCCTATTTCACTGAAGGTAGCATTCAGGTTCTTAACCGTGACGTTAATTGCCTGCTGTAATTTAGCCAACTCACCTTGATAGTTTCCTGTCACTGCGACCGTCAAATCACCTTCAGACACAGCCTGCAAGGTATCACTGGCCTCATCCATCATGGCTTGCAACTGCTGTCCAGACTGTTTCTGTTCGGTAATATCAGTAGCAAATTTCACGACTTTATAGACAGTTCCATTAGCATCGCGAATCGGGTTATAAGTGGCTTGAATCCAAACTTCCCGACCTCCCTTAGCAATGCGCAGAAATTGATCAGCAATAGGTTCACCATTGTTCAAGTTTTTCCACAGTTCTGCGTAGTCAGGACTTGCTTTGTACTCAGCAGTCACGAACAAGCTATGGTGCTTGCCTTTGATTTCATTCAAGCCATAACCCATCGTTTGTAAGAAGTTGTCATTGGCTGTACGTATAGTGCCATCAAGCTCAAATTCAACCGTCGCCATCACCTTACCTATCGCATCCAGCTGCCCTTCATAATCAGCCGCCTGCTCTTTGGCTATTTCATCACGCTGTCGGGCTTTTTCATCACGTTCCCGGTTTTCAATGAAGGTGCGCTGCATCTGATCCAGGGTGTTCAATAGGTCCCCTATCTCATCACTACGGTCTACTGTGATTCTATTATTGAGATCACCTTTAGCGATATTACTCGCCACGCCCACTGCTGCAGTAATTGGCGTAGCCAGCATTTTTGCACCCCATATGGCCAGAAAGATAGCAATCACAGCAATCACTAATATAATTAACAACACACCGACTATAATTGTTGTTTTCAGCTCCTCAACAGCAGCAAAAGCTTCCTCTTCATCAATTTCGGCTAGAATTGCCCAGTTTAACTGCCCGAAATGAATCGGTGCATAGGCTGAAAGCACAGCTACATTGCGATAATCCGGGATAATATGAAAGCCCTTCTCTCCTGCTAAAGCTTTCGTAGCAGAAGATGAATTTACCGGCTGTAAACCAATACCGCTGTTCTTTGCATCAATCTCTTTCACTATACTCGAATCGATATTACCTGCTTGCAAGGCCTTAAGATACCCTGGCTCATCTTCAAGCTGGAAGCGACTATTACTACGCAGAGTCCTATTTGAACCGACAAGGTAAGATTCACCCGATGCTCCCAGGCCAGCATCGTGCCATTTTTTATCACTGGTCATCACCTGATTAATTTTACCAATCGGCATCTGTAAAATTAACACACCAAGTTTTTTACCATCCTCAATAATTGGCGAGGCAATGAAACCGGCTTGAGCTTCATAAGATGGTGTATAAGGTTTAAAGTCAGTGATTGCCCAGCCATTCATATCAGTCATTTTATTGGCTTTTCTATATACTTCAGCCAAGCCTGATGCAGCATATGGGCCATCCACCAATGAGGTCGCAAAATCCAACTCTTTATATACTGAATAGACAACATGACCGTCGTTATCGACGAGGAAAATATCATAAAATTCGAATTGCTTTAAAAAATGACGGAAGTGAGGATGATACTCTGTATGTGTATCAGCATACGAAGAGGGCACTTTCAAATGCCTCAGTTCATCTTTTGAACCAAGTGCCGCTGGATTAGCTTGAATAAACTGATATTGCAGGGCAACTGCATCATCACTGAGCTTAGAGAGGAACTCCGATGCATTAGGTTTTTTACCAGAATTCACATCTTTATACGCATTGGTGAAGTCATTCTCATAATAAGAAGCAAGTTTGCCGCGCATCGCTTTAATCTGGGCTTTATTCAAACCAGCTTCATCGCGAAAGCTCTTATATGCGCTGCTGAAATGGATAACGCCTTCAATAGCCATTGAATCATCGGATAGGGTTAAGACCTGAGCCTTAATTGTATCAAGATAACTCTCAATTTGAGTCTTCTTGGCACTTAAAACAGCATTCAGTTTCTCCTGCACCTCTTTAGAGATGGCATCGTAGCCACCATTCACACTCTGCACTCCCACAATAGTACCTGAGAGTATCACAGGTATAATTGACAGTGCAGCTGCCGCCATAGTCAATTTTCCTTTCAACTTCATTTTTGAGAAAAATTCCATTTAGAACCCCTTCCTTTTTATAACTCAACCCATACATTCCACATTTTCATAACCAATTGACTTTGTTTTATTAATTACCACTTTACCATGCCAGGATTCAAACCAATCATTCTCTTGAGAGTTACGGAGATCACGAACACAACACGCAATCTGCATTCATCCTGGGAATATTATAAACAACGTTATTTTCATCAATTGTACTATCTACCTTCCTTGAATCCGTCATAGATCTCGAACAAATAGCGCAGTAAAACAGTCAAGCAATTTCTGTACCATTTCACCTTGATTCCATGCATTCATCCTTTTTTATAATTTAGCGAGGAGCTTACAATGATGGGGCAATGAACATCGAATTCTTCTTTAGTCCCCCATGTTTCTAGCCTTAAAAAGTCAATATTCACCGCTCTACAAATAACTGATTTCAATCATCATTCAAACATTCATATTTTAAGCTTTGGCATGACTTATGCTTGCTATCACAGGTTTTTCACAATTTAACGGGAAGGGGAAAAACACCATTGCTTCAATCAGCGGCTTATAAACAAACTCTTATCCTGATTACCATCATGGCAGTCATCACTATCGCTATTGCTACTGCATCAATCACTTTATTATACAATACAGCACTTGGTGTGCAGCAAGAGAGACTGATTGAAACGGTAGAAAGTCAGGCTAAGTTGATTGAAGCCGTTGCCCGATTCGATAAGATGCACTCTCACGATACGTCACTTGGCGAATCCTTTGACGCGACTCTCTCACAAATTAGAGAGGCCCATAAGAATTTCAAAGGCTTTGGTGAAACGGGTGAATTCACACTGGCTAAGCTGGTAGGCAATGAAATCACTTTCCTGTTGAATCATCGCCACCACAATATACAAGAACGGGGACCACTCACGTTAGATGAAGCTGATGCCGAGCCAATGCGACGTGCCCTGGAGGGTAAATCTGGAATCATGCAAGGACGAGATTACCGTGGTGAGAGGGTGCTTGCTGCTTATGCATGCGTGAAGGAACTTTCCGTCGGAATCGTAGCTAAAATTGATATGAGCGAGGTGCAGGCACCATTTATCAAAACTGGGCTCACTGTAGCTGGATTTGCTGCCTGTCTTATTCTCATTGGGTCGTGGCTGTTTGCTTCAAAGATCACCTGGCCAATGATTAAGAAGCTTGAAAAAAGTAAAAGTGTTATCTCTAGCATTCTCGAGTCTGCCGGTGAAGCGATCATCTCTATTGATGAAAGCCAACGCATCCGCTTATTTAACAAAGGTGCTGAGGAAATATTCGGATTTCGTCAGAATGAAGCCATTGGGCAACCACTTGAAATGCTCCTCACCCCAGAGTGCAGCGCTAACCATCATGGTAAAGTTGCTAATTTTGGGAGCGCTTCTACGCGTGCACGATATATGGCGACCCGAGGTGAGGTATGGGGGCAAAGAAAAGATGGCTCAACATTTCCAGCTGAGGCCAGCATTTCCAAGTTTGAATTAAATGGAAAGAGAACGTATACCGCTGTATTGCGTGATATAAGCGAACGCAAAAAGGCCGAAAAAGATTTAGAACATTCATTTGTTGAATCAATTTATACATTGATGCGGGCTGCCGAATACCGCGATGATGAAACCGGCGCCCATGTAAAACGTATCTGTTATTACACCAAATTACTGGCTGAAAAGTTAGGCCAGAGTGATGAGTTTTGCGATCTCATCTTCTACGCCAGTGCCATGCACGATATCGGCAAGATAGGCACACCCGACCATATTCTTCTCAAACCGGGTGGTTTCACCTCCGAAGAGTGGGAAGTGATGAAAACCCATGCTGCCGTCGGTGCCCAAATTATGTCCGGAAATTCATCACCTTATCTGCAGATGGGTGAACAGATTGCATTGGCGCATCACGAGCGCTGGGATGGCAGTGGTTATCCGTTCGGACTCAAAGGTGAAGCTATCCCCTTACCTGCCCGTATTATGCAGTTGGCAGATATCTACGATGCCCTGCGCAGCAAACGGCCTTATAAAGAGGCGTTTGATCATGCTCAAACTATTGAGATCATTACCAAGGGTGATGGCCGTACGGAACCATCACATTTCGACCCGGCTGTGCTTGCCGCTTTCATGAGCTGTGCTGACAGCATGAATGAAATCTTTGAAGAACGTAGAGGGTTTGAAGGGTAAGGCTGCACCACTGTGAATAACTGCTTAAACTGAAAATAGCTATTATAAGAACAGCAGAGCATGGTTCCCATATAATCAGAAATAGATCATCATGCCGCTTACTTTTCAGATGATTCAGCGGATATCGTATAATCGTACTGCCCAAGCTTGTGACAATAGTTCGATTCACCTTATCCGCTCCAACTTACAACCAATACTCACTATGGACGAGCTATGCCCACAAACAGATACGATGTCATCATTATTGGAGCAGGAGCAGCAGGTCTCATGTGTGCAGCTACAGCAGCTGCACAGGGACAATCTGTTCTAATCGTTGATCATGCTGACAAGGCGGGTAAAAAAATTCTTATTTCCGGTGGTGGCCGCTGTAATTTCACCAATCGTTTTACCGATTCAAAAAACTTTATCTCGGCCAATCCTCATTTTTGCAAATCAGCTCTGGCCCGATTCAGCGCCTACGATTTTATCGACATGGTCGAAACTGCTGACATTAGCTACCATGAACGCAAACATGGACAACTGTTCTGTGATGATTCGGCCAGAGATATTCTGGAGATGCTGTTGGCTCCCTGCCGACAACATGGCGTGACGATTAAACTCAACAGCAGTATCAGTAGCATAGATAAAACAGATCAATTCAATATTGAAACCACTCAAGGTCTATTTTCCGCCGATGCTCTGGTTATCGCCACTGGCGGCCTCTCTATCCCAAAAATGGGGGCCACACCCTTCGGGATTACCATTGCCAAGCAGTTTGCTCTAAATATTAATCAGCCTGTTGCTGGCCTTGTACCGTTCACATTCACAGGCATCGAAAAAGAGTCATTAAAATCACTGGCCGGCATCTCATTGGATGTAACCGTAAGTTGCCGAAACCAAGCTTTCACTGAAGCGATGCTATTCACCCACCGTGGCCTTTCAGGTCCAGCTATATTACAAATATCATCCTATTGGAAACCTGGTGATGCGATTGCAATTAATCTGCTGCCAGATATGAATATCCACGAACAACTTATATCTAAAAAACAGCTTCGACCGGATGCACAGCTCTCCACCATTTTATCTGAACTTCTGCCTAAACGGCTGGTTCAAATATTGATGAAAGATGGCATGGGTGAAAACAAGATGCGTCAACTCAGCGATAAACAGCTGCAGACAATCACAACACTATTGCAGAGCTGGCAACTCAAACCCAATGGCACAGAAGGCTATCGCACCGCTGAAGTCACTGTCGGTGGCGTTGATACCAATGAGTTATCATCAAAAACCTTGCAGAGCAAAAAAATTCCGGGCCTCTATTTTATTGGTGAGGTGGTGGATGTCACAGGCCATTTGGGCGGCTTCAATTTTCAATGGGCATGGTCATCCGGCTATGCTGCAGGCATTGCTATCAGCCAGAGATAAACGCTGATACTTCGTGATAGAAGCTTACTAAGAATCTAACGAAACATCGGTACTATCCAGTCGTCATACACCATTATTTTTTGCCTGATCTACAGATCATGGATAAACTACGATCATGTTGAAACTATTCTGTATTGCTATCTATCTGTTATCAGGCATGACTCAGGCTTGGGCTGAGGGGAGCAACTCGACTCCAACCGAAATTTATTTCGTGCGTCATGCCGAAACCGTGAGCAACGCCACTAATCAATACAATGTGAAAAATGACACTACCCTTTCAGGCTTCGGTAAAAGACAGGTTAAGCAACTCACCAAACAACTCGAACAATTAAAAATTGACCATATTATAGTTTCCCCGCACTACAGGGCCCTGAAAACCATTTTGCCCTACCTCAAAAAACACCAACGAACAGCAGAGATCTGGCCCAGCCTCGATGAGTGCTGCTGGCAGAAAAGAGATCCCAATTTTATTGCCAGCATACTGAGATTCAAAGAAAAAATTGAACTCAAAAAAAATATGCAAGCCTATTTCACATTTACAGATACCAGTTCTCAATACAGATTTGATACGCACAACTATGAAGAAGGCATCATGCAAATTCATCTCGCCAGTGATCGAATTTTTCGCCAATTCTCTCAGTCTGGCAAACATATTTTGATCATTGGTGAGTTTCACTCCGGAACCCGCATCATTGAAATGCTTCAAGGGATCCCACCCGAAGGTTGGTATAAACCTGAAAATGCAAAAATCATTAAACTCAAAGAGAACAGCAGCGGAGCCTTCGTCCTCAACAGCAGTATTTCCTGGTGATCCCACAGCTTAATGGATGAGGCATAAAATCGTTGTTTTCAAAGTAAAAGACCTGAACCCTTCCCCCTGGGAGAAACCCAGTTTTTTCGCACGATAGGTCCCAGCTAAAAACATGCCTGAATGACGCTGATGTGTCGTAAGCTATAATCATGCAGCAACAATATGGCGACACCGATACAGCTTGTGATCTACTGAAATAAACGCATCCCTCGAGGTTCATTCACTTTTCATTTATCCATATACTACGAAAACGTCGTTTTTCTGGTGCTACATGTTTGCAACGCTCACCACCCACACGTTTCATTCCATCATCGCTTAACAGCTGAATCTTCTTATCCGGGTAAACAATGAGCGATTCAGGATGTAATCCATGCAGATCTACTCCTTTGATTAACTCAGCTTCTTCCGATGCTAAACCAGACCAAAGAAACAGTTTAAAATCACCCTGATGATCGTAGGGCCCAGCGATAATGATGTACTCTCCCAAACCCTTGGAATAGGCCATACCGCGAATCCCCATACCATCCAATGACAGTAGAATCGGATCACCCAAGCGGGCAGCTTTGCCGGCAATCACTTCCTGCGGGTTTTCTAATGCAATCAATAAGGCTTTCCCGTCGGGGACAGGATTACGAAATGCAATCAACAACGATCCACCAGGGGTGGAGCTAAGCCCCTCAATATTTAAAGCGCCCTCTTGCTTGGGGGCATACTGAGCAGCCTCCTCCAACTTGAAGCGGTTCAGCTTTCGAGAACCTGCTATATCTTGAAGAAGCGACTCATAGGGTCTACCCACAAAACGGATGTCCACACTATTGTTCGCATTACGCTCCACCTGCGTGGCAAAAAGCTTATGACGACTCGAACGATGCTTAGCTTTTTTATTCCTACCATGTGAAGTGATCCAATAAACCAACTCCCCCACCCGCGCTGAAGCTTCAATATCAGCTTCTGGATGCCTGGCATCCAGATTTAAAAAAGGCCCAAGGTCGAAGCTTTGAATCGCCTCAGCTTCGGCCCCATCACTGCGATAAACCCTCAAAATATTATCTTCATCATTGGCAGCCACAAAATGGGATGCACCGATCCCTACCGCCGCAGATGCATCGCACATACCTGCATATTCCGAGAGCTCATCGGCCACGACTGAACTGGATGGAGAAATCGCAGAACAGGCAAAAAAACCAATAAAAACAGCTATAAACAACATCATATTTTTTTTCTTTGTCATAACACCTGCCGATACATATCAATCACAATAAAACAACTAAAAAAATAACTTTATCCACTTGTCATAGAGATTGCAGCCAAACATGCCACCCTCTCATACAAAATCTATTTAGGCACAATAAAAAAGACGCTAAGTCATTGTTTTAATTTACAAAATAAATATGCTTAAATTTTAAGCATATAGCTCACATGTCAGACTAATGTAACAATACAAAGGCCTGACAGAGGTTCATCCACAATGTTATCCACAGCCTCTGTGGACACCCTTTCAAAGCCTTGAAAACAAAGGATTTGAAGACAAAAACAACAGATATTAACTCGCTCTAGCATCAGAACTTCATCCTGGTAAAAGCTGACTCACAAACAGAGCAACACTACATTTTAGACTTCAGCCCATGCATCCAGCATAGGAAAGTAAAGCGCTGTTTTAATGACTTGATTCGGCTCCATATTTTTTATAATGGCTGCATAACGCTGCAATTGTGCTGTATGTCGTTTGGCTTCTTCGTTTAAGAACTCGTCCAGCTTACCACCTTCATGGGAAGCCGTTTTATAATCTATAATCCAACGTATGCCATGCTCATCAATAAAGCTGCGATCAATGATATTGTGTGAGACAAAATGATCACAAACAGAGCTCAAGGCCCATTCTGAGTGCGCATCCAGATGACTGTTCGATAGAATCCACCGAGCCCTCTGACTATTTAATACACGCTGTAAACCATCGGCACAACGTATTGATGCAGCCTGCAACATCGTACCGGACAAACCTTCAGCGACTAACATACGAGACATAAGCTTTAGCTCTTTCTGCGTATGCTCATCAGCCCAGGACTCAATACCACACTCTGCAATATGTTGAAGAGCAGCATGCAGGGCATTCCCAACCGGTGCGGCCTCCCCCCCTGCCCAAACATATTCAGTCTCCTGTTCATTGTCGCTTTCAATAACAACAGCAGGCAGTTCAGGCACCTGATTGATTCTTTGCAACGCTATGCGGTCAGTCACTCTAGCCTGACCTGCAGCTTCAATAGTGCTCATCTTAGCACCAAAACAGGCTTCATCTTCTGACAGTAACAGATGCAATAAAGAACCTTTGGCTGCTTCACCGTTCTTTTCAGAGACATGAGCAAACATATGAAGAGCTGTCTCAGGCCGTGTACAGGCAACATAGAGTAAACGCTGCAATTCATTGTCATCCTTACTTTTCTCTACACTGTTCACCAATGCATAGAGCGCATCTTTTTGACGTGTCGATGCTTTCACAGCCATCAGCGGCATCGCTCCACCTTCAATAGGAACCTCACTAAAAGCCAATAAAGGCGTATCAACGTTAGCCCCTTTATTCCCCAAACCTGGTAATACAACCACATCCCACTGCAAACCTTTTGCACCATGCATAGTCATCAATTCCACTCGAGCCGCATCCTCTGAAGCATCCGGTGCGGCGTAGAGTTTCTCCAATCGCTCATCCAACAGCGCGAAATCAACACGCCCCCCCTGCTCTAACGATTCGAGCAGTGTCAATGTTGCATCCACATTCAGACTAGCTACCGCATCCACCAAAGCAGGCATAGACAGACGTAACCATGCTGTTTGTAGCAGATCTCTGACCGGCACCTTTCCACTCATGGCCACACACGGTTCGAGTGCCTGCCGTACAAACGCAACACGAGCTTGAGCATCTATGCTCAGCAGTTTAAAAAGAGTGTCGTCCTGCATCAATTGCCATACAGGCTTATCATTGCCCGCCAATAACAGATGCAAATCGTAACTTTCCAAACCACAGCATGGGGATCTTAACAACGCAGCCCATGATTCTCGATCAGATGAATGTAGCAGTGCACGCACCAATGCACGCAACAGGCGCACCTCAGGCCTAGTCTTCAGTGGCAAAATATTAATCGCTCGAAAAGCAATTTTTGCTGCCGTCAAAGCTGGCATAATGGCATGCAAATGTTTGCGCGAACGCGCCAAAATGCCGATGCGTTGCGGCTTGCCTGCCGTGGAACAAACCTCCAACTCGTGTTTAACCAGTTTCGCAATACATTCAGCTTCTAAAACAGCATCTTTACCCTCTTGAAGGTGCAGTTCCACTGAACCTGAATGTGACAAAGCTGGTACAGCTGAAGCATGGGCCACTGCACCTGAAATGACATCCTGACGGGCTGGAAAGATAGATTGAAAAGCTCTATTGACCCACTCCACAATAGCCGGTGAAGAACGAAAGTTTCTCTCCAGCTGTAATGCTTCAATCGTAGGAAGCCCCGCCTCATTATTGGCTGCATTAAGAAACAGACCAACTTCAGCTTTGCGAAAGCGATAGATCGATTGCATTGGATCACCAACCATAAACAGGCTGCGATGCCTGCCATCACCAGCCTGCCAACCGTCGGTAAGGCATTGCAGCAATGACATTTGCAAATGCGAGGTATCCTGAAACTCATCGACAAGAATATGATGAATGCGATAATCCAGCTTCATTAGCAGATCACCCGGTGCCGCATCATTGGCGCCAAGTGCATCCATAGCGCGCAGTGCAATCTCAGTAAAATCAGCTTCACCCTGCCTGCCAAAAATCTGTTGCAGATGTTTATTGGCCAACACCAGATGCAGAAACAGCGATTCCAAGACCTGCCATTGTCTATCATCGATAGTAGCGCTAATGGGCAATTGACGTAGCTCATGCAGTGATTTTGCCAATACAACTGATGCTTCGCCCGCACCTGCCAAAATATCAAGCAACTGCTTAAACTGATCTTTGGGTTCAGCAAAAGCTTTTCCGGCTGGAAAACCTAATCTTGCATTCACCCCTCCCGGTTTACGAAATGCAGGCGCTGTCGCCGTCAGTAAAAAATTGGCTATCAACTGCCACTGCTCAATCATCTCTAATGATGCTGCAGGCCAAAACATGCTCTGAAGTGCCGCATCACCTTTCTGCTCACCGGCAAATGACATTAAGGCCGGCAATGCCGCTTTCAGATCAATCGGCATCAGTGATTCACACACCAGCAACTTCTGCCTCATAATTTCAGCCAGATTAGCCTCCAGCACTTGCCGCAGCGATGTCATATCACGGGCATGAGCTGCAATTTCCTCAAGCCACTGTTCACGCTTGCCCAGCATATTTGCCAATAACGCTATGACGGCTACGGCATTATGATCCTGATGCAATAACACATGCTCTGCCGCTTCAGGAAAATCCCGCATCGTTTCATTCAAGGCTGCTTCAGCTGCTTCACGATAGATCTGCTGACTGTTCTCTGAGGGTGATGGCATATCACCAAGGCCTGAGAGTAGAGGCAATTGCCGCGCTAAGGAGTTCGTCAAACTATCCAGTGTCATGATACGTAAACGCGCTGGGTGCTGAATCAAATGCCAGCCTCTCTCTTCTGAGCGTGACAGAGCCTGTTGAGCCAATAACCAGGTATCCATTTTATGCGATGCATCTTGATCCGGTTGAGGGGCAGATAACGATTCAAGCACCCGCTTGCGCATTTCAGCGGCAGCTTTGCGTGTAAAGGTGAGTGCCAGAATCTCTTCAGGCTCATCGACTATGGCCAACAGTGCTAATATACGCTGGGTGAGCAGTTCCGTTTTTCCGGAGCCGGCCGGAGCCTGAACCAGAAACGAACCGGCTGGATGACGCGCTTTAAGCCTTACTTCAGCACTCATATGCCGCTCTCCTCAGAACCTTCATCAAAGCCCATCTCCTCAATCCTGCATATCGCTTCAAAACCACAATAATTACAGGCGTTAGCATCACGCGGAGAAACATCACAACGCCCATCGACAAACTCAGCCGCCAGCGCATTGATACTCTCTCTCCAATCATCCAATACCGCCTGCCAATCATCCGGTGCACTGCGTTTACCATCGCAGGCAACAATACCTTTGATCGTAATCTCATCCCCACACAGACCTTCATAGGCCATATCACCACTGCGCACACGGGCAAAAGCCACGGCATCATCCACACCAAGCCCTGCAGCCAGAGCATATTGTGGTAGCTGTGGCTCCTCTATCCGACCATCACAATCATCATCCCGCTCATGCAATAACCACTTCGCAGTGGACTGCTTGGCCCCTGTTTTATAATCAATCAATATGCGTCGACCCGACTCATCCAAATCCATGCGATCAGCTTTAATATTGACTTCAAATTGAATAATTTCAGATGGATCTGCGGCAAAATCCTGTTCGCTTATTTCAGGCAGGCGTATCTGAAACGCCTGTTCAATCGCCAGCACTTTAAAATTGGGCCGCTGCAGCTCCAGCTCAAACCATTCCGCTAACACTGTGCGCATACGCTTCTGTTCAAATGCACGACTCCTTTCATCAACAGAGATATAGACCTTCTCCCATGCATGAACGATGCCTGCATCAATAAGTGCACTCAGCTCCTCTTCACTAAGGGCTGCCAGAGCAGCCTGTGTCTGTAATGCTTGCCAAATATATTCCAGTGCCAGATGTATCAATGATCCCTTGCTACTGGCTTCAATACCCGGAGATGTCTCCCCCAGTGCTGCAATACCTAAACGATGGGTTGCGAACGCTCTAAACGGACAAGCGGACTGGTTTTTGATAATTGAGGTCCCACCTCGGATCGACAAATCGACGCTCAAAGGCACTTCTGATTCATCATCAAAAGCCGACATTGGCAATGCTATGCTCTCATGCTGAAGATCATCACAGGGCTCTGCTTGCAGAGCTGCTACCAGTGATGATGGCAGCAACTCTTTTTCATTGCGCTGCCTGGCATAGGATATCTCAATATTGGCAGCCGAATGCAGCACTGACTGCCACAGGATTTGGGATGCTTCATAAACCAGCGCCCCACTGCTCGACGGCATGGCATACTTCATCTGCACACTTACCGGTAACATCGCTTGCGGTCGAAAAGCTGGTGGAAATGACTCCTCATCCAAGCCCACCACCAACACATGATCAAATTTCAACCCCGCCATTTGCGCCAAAGGTATCACTTCAACATTGGCATATTTGGCCATCGCAGCCAGCCGCACTTCAGAACAGGCCGCCCGCAATAGTGCTAAAAACTGTGTCCAACTGATTTTGACACGTACTGCATCTGCCGCTACCAGAGAAATCAACACATCCCGGAAAGCATTCATCTGCCGAATATCCTGATTACTGCGCATGCCATCCTGTTGCACAAAACCTGTTGATTTTAGCAATTCATGCACGGCCTTTACCCACGCATTGGCACTACGACTACGCTTATCCCAAGCGCTTAATATCTGGATAAGCGATAAGAGTGCAGGCAGCTGCTGCATATCTTTAGAACCGAGCAGCCCCTTCAAACTTAAGCGATGACGGTTGTAGTGACGAAACTTGGCATCCAACATAGCCCGATCCAATGACTCAGACTCATAGCCTTTCAACCATGGTGAAAACAGCAGTTGCGACCATTCCTGAAACGAAATCGAACTCGCACCAGCCAAATTTAACAGCTGCATCAACTGCCGAATCATTGCTGTTTCAGTCAACTTTTTGCCTGCCATCGAAACTGCCTGCATCGAGCAGCCAGGATCAAAACGAGCCTCTGGCATCAGTTCATCATCAAGTACTCGCTTCAAAGCAGATTCATCGCTTATCGCTGTGCTTGTTGCCACCGCAATGCGCGCATGGGGTGAGCTCTGTAAAATCGTTTTGATACGTGATGCAAGATGACTATATTCAGCCTGTTCATCATGACAACTAAACAGAGAGACAGTAGCTGCTGCCCCATCGGCATTCAGCTGCATCAATGGACTTCCCGATAGCTGTAATGCACTCAACAAACGCTGTTGTATTGGCGTAAATGAGTCAAAACCGTCCAATATAATCGTATTTACGTCTGTTATCTGAGCAATATGCGCCAATAACTGCACGCCTATATCTGCAAGCAGTATACGCCCTGAAAGGTATCCCTGATTAAGATGCGACTGCATTGTCCTTATCCAACGTGCCAATGCTTCAGCTTCGTCTCCCGCAAAAGCCAGTTCTTCCAGATCGACCTGAAAATCCTGCATCAGCACATAAGCATCCGATGCATGTCCGGCCAGTCCACGCACTGAAGCCGCCGAAAGTTCCGGCATATCTTCGCCGATAACCCTCTCCCACAGACAGCGCTCTTGTATACGGTTGAGTGCAACTGGCATTGCAGAGCATTCCATCGCCAAATTAGCTAGCCAAGTCTGCCAGGCCAACACTGCTGGAGTTTCACAAACCGACTCAAGCGCTTCTGTTAACAATCGCCGTTTCCAATCCAGAGCCAAAGGCGATGTGGGCGTCAAAAGCAGTGCACCAGCATTAAGATGCAAGGATAGTTCTGAAGCATCAAGGTAAGAGAGTCTCAATTCATCTCTGTTCATAGATCACAGCCAGGCACAAAGGAGGTACTCCCGCTCGATTTAATACATCATCAGTCATTCACGACCTTCCTCAAAGAACAGATCAACATAAACATCATAAAAGAATCGTTTATCCAGCTGCATGTTTTAGCGGTTTTGTTTCTGATATCACGCATCAGCACTTTCGAAATCATATTTCGGCCAATATAACATGGCGAATATAAAAATCAGCGTAGCGTCATGCCTCGTGTTACTTGGTCATTGCAATAGGTGAATAGAGTAGCACTTTTATGAGTTGAGCTTGTGACTTCACCCCCATCTTGGCATAGATACTTTGAGCTTGAGAACGAATAGTCGTTAACTGCACGCCATGCGCACTGGCTATTGCTTTGACACTCATCGCATTGGCTAGCCCAACTGCAACGTCCGCCTCCGACCTTGTCAGGTCATATATTGTACTCAAAAATTCAGTCGAAGTAGGTAAGATCTGATCGGGGTCCATCAACGTCATCACAACTGCGATGCCTGCTTTGGGCATATGAGGAGAAAGTTTCGTTTGATGAATGGGTGTGATCAATACCGGTAGAGGGGTAAATGATTCTGAGCTTTTAAGGCCAATAGCAATCGATTGAATAAATGCCCCATCCCGATTGGCCTTTGATGCGGCAGCGATTGCATCCTTAAGTTTTTTATTACATGCATCGATAGTGGCAAAGATATGTTGATTCTGCATGGTGATAGCGGGATTCTGATTGATGATAGCACTGGCAGATTTGTTACAATACATAATTTGAGACTCTTGGTTAAAAAAGACCATCCCCATTTGCAAAGTATCAATGCTCGCTGCAAATGCGTCATTTTTTACAATGACCTCGTTATATGCTCTGGAAATATGCAGGGATTTTTGTAAATGAGGAATCAGTTTCTTCACTTGATTCAATATATCAGGCTGATATTCAGGCGCACTTTTCGTTCTTTGGAATCCTAACAGCATCGTACTATTTTCGTTTTTCATGAGACATGTTCCAGCCACATGAAGAACACCCTGAGGTCGATAGAACTCTTTATATGTTTCCGATTCATACACTATTCCAGCTTCGTTACGGCAAGACATAGTGATAATTTCACCCGTTGGAGCAGAAGCAATCAATTGAAAGACCGGGTCGCTGGCAATATGGTTTTTATTGTAAAGTGTTAACCATTTAGCATCGAAACCATAAGACGAAAACAGACTGGGCTGATGAGCCTCATGATCCTGATACAATAACAGCACTGACTTTGAAGCCGTTAAACATGCAATATTTTCTAATACCGTATCCCAGACATGACTATCCAATATAGCATCATAAATACGGCTAATGATTTCGCCTATATATTGTTCCTGATTAGAGAGGGTCTCGTTATCTCCATCCATTGATTGCATCCCCCGAACAGGCAAAACATATAGCACCTGAACAACTTTTTCTTCATCTATATTGATGATGCATCGAAAAAACATCTGAATATTTTATCCATCATCATCCAAAAAAGTCATTTTTTATCAAAATAGGGAAAAATAAATGCGTTTTATCATCAACATTGATGATGAGGAGCTTATTTTTTGATGTCAGCCTAAGCCGTTCAGATTTAATCCATTGAATGCTTTGCAGCATACAAGTTTGAAAAAACTGCAACAACATGAACAAAGCTGTTTCAAAATCATCATTGAGCAGTTCATGGCTTTCTGATTGTAACTGCCATAAAAACATCGAAGAGAGAACCTAGCTTTCATCATCAGAGATATCCGCTCTCTCACTCCTTGGTGCCTGAACAGGCACACCGAAAAGGCCACCACAGGCCTCGGTTTAATAAGGAGAACACTATGCAACCACAAAAAAAACAACAACACGACGAACTATTTTATCCTGAATTTGTGACCAAACGGGTGGAGCACTACTACAGTGAACGCGTAGAAAAAACATGGGGGGGAGGTCATATCCTTCGTGGCAGAACACCTGATAAAAATTCCATTGTGCTGATGAGCAATGATTATCTCTCTTTGGCGAATCATCCAGATGTTATTCAAGCACAAGCTGAAAGCTTACTGCAACAAGGTAACGGTATGATGATGTCCGGCGTCTTTCTTGATAATAGCAGCCCTCAAAAACAGTTTGAAGAGGAGATGGCCAGCTTCATGCAAGCGGAATCTGCTATTGTCAGCCAATCCGGTTGGTGCGCCAATATAGGTCTGATTCAATCTTTGGCCGATAAAACTACCCCCGTCTACATTGATATGTTTGCTCATATGTCACTTTGGGAAGGTATACAGAGTGCCGGAGCGACAGCTAGAGCCTTTCGCCACAATGATCCCATTTCACTGGAGAAAATGATCTGCCAACATGGTGCCGGCGTTATTCTGGTCGACTCTATCTACTCCACCAGTGGACGGATATGCCCATTGGCCGAAATCGCTGATATTGCGCATCGATATGGTTGCATTTTCATCGTTGATGAATCGCATTCTTTAGGCACACATGGTGACAACGGTGAAGGTTTAGTCGCAGCACTTGGTTTAACCGATCAGGTACACTTCCGCACAGCCAGTTTAGCCAAAGCCTTTTGCGGGAGGGCCGGTATTATCACATGCCCCTCCTGGTTTAGTGATTATTTCATGCAAGAAGCAAGACCTGCTATTTTCAGTTCAACACTACTGCCTCATGAAGTAGCCTCACTATCAGCCTCTTTAAATGTCATTCGAAGTGAACAGTGGCGTCGTGATCGCTTACAAGAGAATGCAGATTATCTCCGCACTCAATTGGACCAATTGGGTTACAATGTCTCAGCAAGCCAATCACAAATCATCTCTTTAGAATCAGGTGACGAGAAACAGACCATGATTCTAAGGGATGCATTGGAGTCCAGAGGTCTATTTGGAGCTGTATTTATGGCTCCTGCCACACCGAAGAAACGTTCTATTATTCGTTTTTCAGTTCAAGCATCCATGTCGAAACAAGATATGCAGCATATGATTAACGTCTGTAGAGATGTCCGGGAGGAGGTCGGTATGACAAATTGGTCTTCGACACGCCGTAAAAACAGACCTTTACATATAGCAAAAGGAATTTAATCACTGGTTGATGAATATAATGAAACGTGGCAAGCACGGTTTAACCATCTTGCCACGTTTTCTTTAAGCCTATTGAAATAAAGAAACCACTTTATGGAATGAATAAAAGTTCTATTCGTCTAGAAAATCATTAAAACTTAACAGATCACCAGAGCTTTGGGCAGGAGACAAACCTTGAACCAAGGCATAGCGGTAGTTCTGTTTTTCTCCTTTAAAGTTCGATGCCTTATGCAAAGCGGATTGCCAGTTTATACAATCGGGCAAGTAATAACCGCCATCAGGGAAACAAGCGATAACATCCTTTTTATCCAACGCTTCGAGCAACTCTGTTGGGGCTTCTCGATCATGGGCAACGACAAGCTGGTCTGCGCACAAGGCCTCACTTTGAATAGCTAAAAAATCACTATCACCATTAGCTTTTTGTAACCAGATCCCCCCCGGACTACTATCAACATAATACTCAACATAATCGCCTTGAATAAAGATCTCATCAAACAAGCTACTAAAACCAGTTTCCTCCATAAATGGAAAATAATTGTGAATGATATGATTTTTCTGCAAGTAAAGCGTCTTATTTTTGAAATAGTCTTGCTGCAACACATCAATGCTTTCTATGATTTTCCCTAAAACATGCGCATCCTGTTTAACAATAAATCGATCAATAATATCGTCATTAAACGCCTGAATTGCAATATTTTCACCAGCCACACCAGTCAACATAATCTTTTTAATTTCTGATTTCTTAAGCCCCTTACAGAATTCCAGACCGCTCATTTCTGGCATATCATAATCGACAACAACAAGAGTAACTTCATCAAAGCGTGAGACATCAAACATACGATTCTTAAACGATGGAAGTGCCCCCTCATCACTATCTAAACCCTCGAATATAGTAGTATATAATTTACTATCATTAATCCACTTAAGCGCTTCTTTAGCTGACCCGAACAGTTTAAAGTTCACATCTAATGCATGAAGTCCAAAACTTAAACTTTCCATAAATCGAACATTGTCATCAACCAACACAACGGTAGTAGGATGAAAATAAGGTGTAGAATTAATCATAATCTCTCCTTGGGAAAGTTTAACTGAAACTCAGTATATTCATGTTCAACTGAAAAGCATTCCATACTTCCCTGAAAGCTCTGCATCACCATTGAGCAATAAGAGAGTCCCACACCATGACCATATTTCGATGTTGAATAAAACCGTTTAAAAACATGCGCTAACTCTTCAGCCCCGATCCCCGGCCCTGTATCTCGAAAATGCAGATGATTGTAGGGCTCAGAGCTACTTATGGATATCCTAATTTCCCCTTTGCCAGCTTTAGCAATGGCATATAAAGAGTTTTTCAATAAATTAAACAATATATGCACAGTTAAAATATCCGAACCTTTAAATATAAAATCATCTTCACCAACACAAGTAATGCGTTGGCGGTCCTCTTCACTATTAAAAGGATAACGCTCCAAAGTCGTTTGAATACACTTTCTGATACTTTGTTGACTAAAGTCGGCTGTTTGAATAACTCCCTTATCTGAACTCACCAATAGCATATCAATCACCGTATTCGCATAGTCCACCTCTTTACTGATACGACTGGGTAGGTTCACCAGTTGTATTCTATGTTCTTTACGCACTAAAGGAACCTTTAAGCCATGCTCTTTGGCTAATTGATAAGTCTCCAGTAGAGCTGGCATATATGCATCTAAGCCAGCACAATTACTTTTAATACTAAGCAGAGGTGTGCGTAGTTCATGAGCAATATTGCCGCTAGCGGCAACCAATGTTTCTAGTTTCTCAAATCTTATTCGAGCCATATAAGAGCGATAATTAAAAACACTTCCCACGCAGACTGCAAAAAAAGCAATGACCAGATATTGAAGAAACCCATCAGGAAAAATAAATCTCTCTTGATCCACAACAAAAGCCGACCAACCAAGTAGAGAACCAATCGAAAACAGAGCAATCAGGTTTTTCCAGCTCGTGACCAACATCATCATAACAAAAATTGCTACAAATGCCGACATACTCCAAGCCTCATTCAGATCATTTTTCAATAACATAAATGTAAAAAAGAAAGGCAAACAATAAAGAATAGTAATATGCCAATAGGCAAAAAAGAACTGCTGTAGCCTTATTGGCCAGTGCGTATAAAAAAACAACACAAGACAGAGCAGGGAGCCAATTAAACGCAAAGTAAGATTTTCATAAGGTTGAGGAAAAAAATCATGCCAAATAAAATAATAGAGTGGAAAGCAGGTGACTCCTACTATGGATATAGCGGTAATATTCGTTGAGGTATAATCACTATCCGTCAACATTTCAGCCTGCGGACTAACCACGCGTTTATTCATGTAAAAAAACTCTGTCTAATCCTGAAGAAGGTCAAGGAATTATATCAACACTGAAATCATCAAACTCTCTTACTTTTTGCCTTGCCAATCACCCGTAACAATATTACCAGATTCATCAACATGGGCCGGCACATATTTATGTATTTCGGTGTCACCCGTGTCCAAACTCATAAACACCGACACTGCACAAGTCAGGCTAATCGCGACAACAAGAGCATAAAACCAGTTTGGGGCACGCTCTTTTTCCACTGGTGTAATATCTATGATCTCCACTTGTTGCGCTTGATCTTCTCGCCGTTTCGCTTTTAAGAGCAATAACAGGGTGATATTTCGCAACATGAATAACAGCAGTGCCGGCCCAAAGAAAAAGAACAGCGATACAAACAGACTTCGAATCATAATTTAACCAACCCTTTTAATTGTTCTGCATAAACGAGCACATCGGGTTCAACCCCTCCGCGCTGCGACTCATAAACCCGTTCTGCCAATATTTCGAGAATTTGATGCAAGGCATCATGGCGTTCCATCTGATCAGCTGTGATCAGATGATGCAGTGCTCGTGCCATCTCAGGCGGATGTTTGGTTGCTGCCTGCTCTTCCAGAGCCAAATGGAGAGAGAGGTGCAGATACGGGTTCATGCCATCATCAAGCTGAAAGTCACGTTCCAGGAAGTCATCCATATCATCAAAATAATGATGATATTCCGGATGCATTTGAATCACACGAGCAATTCGTACTTCCAAAGCATTCAATGGCAGATCTGCCTGAGCTTTATGCCAGGCATCCCAAAATATCTGCCGATGCGCCCGTAACTGTTCCCTGCTTGGCCCGTTTCCCAAATCAATCACCTTCCATTTTTTCAATAATCGAAATGGTAACATGATCCGACGAATGAAAGAAAAAAAATTGCGTCGGTAAACACATTTAACTCGTCAATTGCATACAGCAGCACACTGTCAAATAGCTATCCTGCATTCTGGCATCAACCATGCTAGCTGTATAAATATTACACAATCAAAATATACGAAGAGGTAACCACTTTATGGATGCTAAAATTAATCGAACCCATATTGGTCAAGAGATATTAACTACTATTGGAAACAATCACCTTGAAACCCGAGTTGATGATGGTTTTTATATCGAAGGGCCACATGCCCTAAAGTTTGGGGCAATACTTCAAGAGACAACTGAAGATTATCGTCTCTACTACAGCTTTGATGGCGTTGGTGTAGATATCATTTCACAACATATCCACATTATTTTGACTACCAGCAATTTTGGTACTCCCTTTCATCAATATAGCTGGATGTTTATTGGCCAGGAAGCAGTCCGCCTCACTTTCGAAAAAGAGACCGTTTTAGAAGAGAATCGCATCAGAATTTCTAGTCGAATGATGAAAGAGAACAGTGAATCTATTGCTACATTTCGTCGTCATATCGGTAAAATCATTAATGCAGGCTAATCCTGCACTAATCGTTGGCATGATGTATGCTTAGATAAAGTGTAGTTGTTGCACTGGCATTATGGCTTATAAGTCTGGGCCTATGTGTACTGAAAGGGAGCTTGTCTATCCTCGCTGTTGTGCGTCCCTGAACTGGGATACCTGATGCTAAGGACGCGGCACCCACCTTAACAAAGGGTTTTAGTTCATTATAGGCCATAATGCCAGTACAACAACGTATAAGCCCCCAAAAAAAGGCCTGCCATCCCCCCACTCTCGGCAGGCCTTTTCTTTTGTCTTAAAAAACAGCGCCTAATGAACAGACCGCTACTCTTGATAATAGTAGTCGTACATGCGCAGTAAGGACTCCGTTAAATTCCATGCTTCTGTATAGGAAAGACCACTCTCATCAGGAAAAATAATGCGTACATACAGTTTTTCACCATGCTTCTCTTGCAAAACAGACAGGCGTTTATGTAACTCAGTACCGTTAACCATCCCATAATTCGCATCGGTTGGCGATTTAAGCTCGATACTTAGCTTGCCATCGAGTTTTTGATAACGCACCAGCGTCACCACCTTACCCAGCTGAGAGCGAGCCGGTCGAATCAATCGATTATATTTTATTTCAAGATTGGCATACTCCAACTCCAGCTTCTTCAAACGATCAATATCGATATCCCTGCTGTTTTTCAGTTTACCGATCTCTTCCATTCTGAGCAGATATAAATGCTGCTGTTCAGCCAACTCCTGCAAACGTTGTTGCAATTGTTCAGTCAGTTCGGCCTGATGCTGTTTTAGTGCTGACTGGCTATTTTCCAGCGCCAGTTTACTCGCCTCTAATGTTAGCTGACGTTTTTCCAACACAAGCTTAGCAGTTGTCAGTTCGACATTATCTTGCTCCAAAACACTTTTTTCACGTAAAGTAATCTCCTGCGCTTGGGTGATTGCAGAGATATCACTCTTCAATTGCAGACTCTCCTGCTCACTGGCACTAAGCTGCGACAGACTACGGCCATGCTCTTCACCCAAATCCATCAAACGCATGCGCAACATCGAGGACTCTTGTTCCAATTGTTTGAGGCGAATGCTGAGATCTGAATTCATATCCGAGGTCGATTGCACTTGTGCGGTAGCTGTTCGCTCTGATTCCAAAGAGGCACGCAACTGATCCACTAAATCCATATTTCTCACCAACAGCGTTAACATCACCGATAAAAATATAATCACAATGACTGTCATAATATCGGTAAAAGCGGGCCAAAACCCAGCCTCTCCAGAGGTTTCATCTTTCATGCGAAGATCAACAAACGGGCCTTTTTTCATATATTATACTCAAACAAACCAGCAACACTTTTCAGTTTCATAGATAGCGCTGCCTCTCCCAAAGGCGTTAAATGAGCACGACAGATTGTCATTTTTATCATTTGAATCGTAACAGCTCGACTTTGTTCAGCTTTTGCATTGCCACCCTCCATTGATGATGAAACAACAGTACGCTGGCCTGACTAAAGCCCTCCTTCAAGTAATATGATTGATGCAAAAGCCTTAGCTAACTCTAAACCACCATCCAATTCGCCTCAGCCTGTCAAACACTGATGTGCAAAGTCCCCACCAATGTTTAGCATTGGCAGATAGACCAAAAGGGGTAAATATGGCTGAAATTGGACGCATGAATTCACTACGCATCATCAAAAAACTGGATTTTGGTATTTATCTTGATGGTGGGGATTTAGGCGAGATATTAATGCCTATTCGTTATGTGCCAGAATCATGCGCGATTGATGATGAACTGGAAGTGTTTGTTTATCGTGATTCTGAAGATCGCCTCATTGCCACAACGGAAGAACCCTTTGCCATGGTCGGTGAATTTGCTCTGCTGCAAGCTGTTGCAGTCAATCGTGTTGGCGCCTTTCTTAAATGGGGGCTGATGAAAGATCTGCTGGTACCTTTCTCTGAGCAGAAGCCGCGCATGGAAGAGGGTCGACTTTATGTCGTACGGATCTTTCTGGATGACGATGGTCGTATTCTTGCTTCAGCCCGTCTCGATGGATTCCTGCACCGTGAATCAGATGATGAGTTTGAAGCCGGAGAAGCCGTGAATCTGTTCATCGCCAATCGTACTGATCTGGGTTATCAGGTTATCGTCGAAAACAGTCACTGGGGTATGCTGCATAATAATGAAGTGCCAAAAGGTCTGAAGCGCGGAGAAATAGTTGCAGGTTTCATCAAGAACATTCGTGAAGAAGACGGGCGCATTGACCTCTGCCTACACCTCAAACCCAGCGAAAAAACGGATGAGATCTCTAGTATTGTCATCGAAAAACTCAAACTCAATGCAGGATTTCTGGCCCTGAATGATAAAAGTTCGCCCGATGATATCCGTGCAACACTCGGCATCAGCAAAGGTATGTACAAAAAAGCAGTTGGAGCACTGTATAAGAAGAAGTTAATCAGCCTCGAAAAAGATGGCGTCCGTTTGCTTAAAGCTTGATGAGTTCGTAAAAATCATCCATGGCCCATTCATGGGCGCGAAAATCACACTTCGCTTTCCGCAAGCAAAAAAGCCACGGATGGATTTTTTGCGAGGCGTTTAATTAACGCGTATGACTCTCTTTCTTTTCAGTCAGCAGCTGTGTGCGCGATGATACCCCACATGACCTTAGAATAATCGTCACATGAGCCTTCACTGTTGCCTCAGATATCGATAACTCTCTAGCAATCATTTTATTGGAGAGACCTGCCCGCAACAGAGTCAAAACCTCAATCTGTCGCTCGGTTAAACGCCCTTTTTTCCCCCCTCGCCGCTTCGTTTTGGAAAGGCTTTCCGGCAAGCATGATAATAAATTTGGTGGTATGTAGAGCCCACCAGCAAGAATCAATTGAATAGCGCTTACAAGAACAGGCATAGGCGTATTTTTCGGAATATAACCCAAAGCTCCCAATTGCAGGGCATGCTGCATCAGTTCTGAATCTTCCCAAGCCGATAAAATAGCAATCGTGAGATGTGGATACTCATTCCGAAACTCGGCCAACAGTTCCACACCCAAGCCATCAGGCAATTCATGATCAAGAAGTACAAGATCAAAGCTCTGATGGTATTGTTGAGTAATCGCGTTGGCAGATGCAACTGAATCAGCTTCAGAAATGGTTACGCCGTGAAAGCATTCTTGTAATATTTTCACAAGCCCATCTCTGAATAGATCATAGTCATCCACAATTAGAATGTGCATTGCCATATTCTTTACTATTACCCTTTTGATGCAACGCCACAAAGGTCGTACGACTTCTCTTTTGATATAAATATTCGAACATTAGCTATCATATGGATGTGTTAGGGGCGAATAATCGATGTCTATTCATATTGATGATGATGTAGTAATCACTGAGGTTTTATCCTCCATCCTTAGCACCAAAGCTGAAATCATTATCTGTTTTGAAAGTGCCAAAGCCTACATCACACATATGAATTCAAACCACTTTCATGAGCCAAAACTTATCCTTACTGATGTACTTATGGATGGCATCAGTGGATTTGAATTGGTCAAATTCATTCGCAAAAAGAGCTCTGATGTTAAAATCATCGTGATGTCCGGTTATTACGGTCATACCTCCGGTACACCTGACGGATTACATATTGATGCTACGCAATGCAAACCTTTTGACATTGAAGATCTACTATCGCTAGTTTCACGTTTACTGCAAAAAACTAACTCATTTCATAAGAACAAAGCGATCTTTAGTGCTTTGAAAGCGCCCCATTGATGATCTCTATTGCGCCAACATCAAGGATAAAATGATCTCATCCCTGCTCTTTATCGTGACAGGCTCAGCACTTTTCAAACATGCGAAACTTCATCATCCATTGAGGCTTAATCATCATCTGTAAACAGATCGATTTCATCCGTCTGATTTTGGCCACAATGGGGGCAGTATTTATGTTCTGAAGATACCGGTTTGTCGCAGCCAAAACAGACTTTGGTCATATTCACCATACGCCCGACGCGCACTGCAATCACCGCTGTCATCATAGCCACCACACAGATACCAATGAGAATCAATGCACCACCCAAAATCATGCCTCCAGCAGTATGCGGTACCAGATCACCATAACCAACTGTACTCATGGTAACCAGACTCCACCATGAGCCTACAAATGCATTTTGAAAGGTCTCAGGCTCAAGCATATAAGCCAGATTGCCGGCAAATATTGATACTGCTGTAATGGTCGCTAAAACGGCAAGAATCATATGTACAGCATCGGATACAGAGCGTAAAAGCGTGCTTAAGACTGGGAAATACTGCGCCAGTTTCATAATGCGCAACAGGCGGAACAGGCGCATAATCGCTGAGCCTGGGCTACCAAAGAAAAGTGGAACAATCGTCAAAAAGTCAATAATTCCGTAAAAACCAAACACATATTTCCCGCGCTCTTTGGCTGCATAAATCCGCAACAGGTACTCGATCAAAAAGACATACAACACGCCCATTTGAAAGTTGAAGATGATATCGCCCCACTGTGAGTGAATCTCCGGCACAGTATTCAGCATAGAGATTACTACAGTAGCGAGAATCAGAGCGAGGATGCCGTAATTCACGACCTTGCCAGCCGTTGAACTCATATCAAACAGATAGCGGTTTAGCTCTTCTTTAAACTGTTTGGATTGCTTATGAGATTGATCAGAAGCTGATTGTTCAGCCACAGCGGCTTGTTGCATGGCCTCCATAGACAGCGGAGCTGTGTTTCCTGCATCTGCTGCAGACTGCTCCTCCAGCGCCTCTCTCTGCATACGCTGCATCGGTGTCTCATCCGGATCGGTGCTAGCTCCAGCCTGAATAGCATCAGCTTTTGCCTGTTCTTCTAAAGCTTCACGCTGCATTTTCTGCATAGGCGTTTCAACTTCTTCAGCTGATTCAGTTACCAGCGAGCCATCGGCTGCTGCTTGCTCAGCTTCAGCCTCTTTCTGCATCTCTGCGAGAGCTTTTCTTGTCGCTTCATCCATACAGCAGAGCTGTACCCTTCATCCGAATTAGCCAGCCATCATGTAGATTAAAATAGGTCAACATCACCTTCATCCATACTTTCCTGTGAAACAGGATTCGTATCTTCCAACTTCAGCGCCTGATGATATTCCATCATCGTAATATGAATGACTGAGACACGGCTGGTATACTCTTCCATGGTGATATCAGATTGCTCCAACCCTTTCAGTCCATCGGTCAGAATCGACAACATACCTTCCATACGTTCCAGATGCCTATCGGTATAACCTAAGCTCTGTCTGGAAATATCTTCAAATTGAAGCGCTCGAATCGCTGATCCCAAATGCTGGCGAATGCCTGCATTAACCTGTGTAACAGTAGATCGGCTATTCGACACAAAGGTATTGATATCGAAAAAGTGCTGTACGATCTGCTCCACTTTGGCTTTGGACGCAAACACTTCGTCCATATCCTTAGAGGCAATTTTATCAATTAAAGCGTGCGTTTTTTTAAACACAAACATTGTTTCTCGACTAAAATCAGCCTGCTGTTGCTGTTGCTCACGCAGCTGTATGGCAAATTGCTGCATGGTTCCTGCATCCATAGAGTCCGATTCAACGCAGAGCAGAAGCTTCTCCATCGTTGCATTTTTCTGTTTATCCATCTCTTCCATCTGTTCCAAACGGATACGCAGCACATCCATTGCTGTCAGTGCACGCAGATTATTTTTACTGCTAAGCAATAAAGTATCAACCAGATCCGTTAAAATCTGACTGGCACTTTCTGCCTGCTGAAAAATATTCTTATCGTTCTCAGCACCAACCACCTGCATCATCAGAGCAGTCATGGTATTCATCTGATCATTCGTGGCGGAATGAATAGAGCCAAAGGCATCATGCAAAGAAGCAATAGCATCTTCCAATAGCGACTTGATCTGATCGGTTTGAGAACGGATTGCGCCAACTTCAGATAATACGCTCTCTTGCATATCATGAAATACAGCAGACATCGATTGTGATAATTGAGAGTCAATTTTATTTTGCATAGCTATATCCTCAGCAATTCAAATTTTTCATCAGCGCCTGTGCAATTTTCCCAAGCGGTTTTACATCTTTTGCTGCTCCCAACTTATAAGCAGCTCCCGGCATACCCCAAACTACACTGGAGGCTTCATCCTGAACCACGGTATAAGCACCGGCATCCAACATCTCTTTCATCCCTTCAGCACCATCTGCCCCCATACCTGTAAGCATCACACCAAGGGCATTAGGACCAGCATTCTGAGCTACCGAACGAAACATCACATCGACGGATGGACGGAAACGATTCACTGGCGGGCCATCATTAAGACTACAGACATAACGGGCACCATCACGTTTCACCAACAGATGCCGGTCACCGGGAGCCAGATAGACATGACCTGGAATAATCTGCTCCCCATGCTCGGCCACTTTCACTTTCATCTGACAACAGGCATCCATACGTTGTGCATATGAATCACTGAATGCGCCTGGTAGATGCTGACTGATCACAATCGCAGGAAAACTGGAAGGCAACGACCTCAATACTTCAGGTGTGGCCTGTGTTCCTCCAGTTGATGCACCCAACGCAACAATCTTCTCGGTTGTCGTAAAGTGGCGTTTACCCGTTTTTCTTGCCAGTACCGAATCAGTTGTATTACGTTCTGACACTTCAAGTAATTTTACCGGTGCGCGTGATTTTGCCCGCACATGTACTCCTGCAGCCATGCGTACCTTGGCAACAATCTCATCGGCATAATCTTCCAGGCCACCACCAAGGGCCGCTGGTTTACTAACAAAATCAACAGCACCCAATTCCAGCGCATCCAGAGTGACATCTGCACCCTTCTGGGTTAATGATGAGACCATGACCACAGGCATAGGCCTTAAGCGCATGAGGTTCCCCAAAAAGGTTAGCCCATCCATACGTGGCATCTCTACATCCAGAGTTAATACATCAGGATTAAGCTGCTTAATCTTTTCTCGGGCTATTAATGGATCTTGAGCCGTTCCAACAACTTTAATACCTGCCGCACCATCGAGCATTTTTGTCAGCAATTGACGCACCAGCGCTGAATCATCGATAATTAATACTTTGATCAAAACAGGTCGACCTCCCCACCAACAGGTGCATCTTCAATATTACGAAAGTATTTCTTCTCTCGTTCAAGCACTGTGTCATTGTGCAAACTTTGTAATCTTTTCATCATTACACGTCCAGTTTTGGGGAAATAATAGATCTTGCGTGGATAATTACCGTTTAGGTCCTGTGAAACGACGGGTAAGCCCTCTTCACGCAGGTAATCGAGTACAAATTTAACATTACAATCACCAATATCTGACATCCCGCGTACAATACGCCCGCCACCAAATAGCTTTACCTCAAGATTCTGGCGCATACCACCATGTGATAAAATATCATTAATCAGATGCTCCATGGCATAGTTACCAAAACGGGTAATATTATCCACCACACCACTTTTCCATTGTTTACGTTCACCTTCATGGATCGGTAACATGAAATGATTCATGCCACCTATACCAAATACTCTATCCCTGATACAGGCCGACACACATGAGCCCAGTACAGTTACCACAGCCTCTGGTCGTGTGGTGACATAATATTCACCAGGCAACAGTTTGGCTGTAGGAATATCATGCACGTTATCGAAATAGGTATTGATGTGATCAAAACCAGGCAGACGCATTGAAACAGGAATGACCATCTAGCTATCCTTTTTAATATAAACAGATTTACCACATAAGGAATAACGCTCGCTCATATTGTGCATCGCCTCAGAGTGACCAAGAAAAAGATGCCCGCCGGGAATCAACAGATCAGCATATCGATTCATCAACATCTGCTTGGTAGGCATATCGAAATAGATAATCACATTACGACAGAAGATAATATCCAGAGGGCCACTCATCGGCCAATCCTGCAGCAGGTTAAGCTGCTTGAAATGGATCATATTCTGTAGCTCAGGACGCACTTTTACATGTGTCGGATGCTTATTGCTATTTTTCATAAACCAGCGTTTCACTACGCGTTTATCTAAACTTTCAACTCGGGAAATATCATAGACACCCTTCTCGCCATGACTCAATACATCGGTATCCAGATCCGTCGCCAATATTTTAACATCCCAGTCGGAAGGCACTGTACCTGCCACTGTCATAGCAATCGAATAAGGCTCCTCACCGGTCGAACAGCCAGCCGACCAGATACGAATGCGTCGACTAACCCGATTGCGTTTCATTAATTCAGGCAATAGCGACTCTTTCAGATAATCAAAATGATGATTCTCACGGAAGAAGGAGGTCAGGTTTGTCGTGACGGCATTGATAAATTCGCCAAACTCTTCGCTCTTATCACCCTTCTCAATCAGCTTAATGTACTCTCCGAATGAGCCCATATTGAGCTTGCGCAAACGACGCGACAAACGCCCATAAAGCATGTCCTCTTTTCCTGCCGCCAGCTGAATGCCCGTATGTTTATCCACAATTTTACACAATTGTTCATAGTCTTTACGTGTAAATGTAAATTCACGTTTGTTTTCAGGCACTGTCAAACCTCATACCTTCGGACAAGCCCAGTCTTACAGCTGACTCCCGTAATTCGTCAGACACAGACACCCACTTGATAGAGATCGCAAGTTGCCCAGCTTCTCTTACAAAAGCATAGAGTAGCTGCGTTCCAGCACTATCTACCCGGCTCAATGCTTCTGATTGAATAGTTACATCAATATTGGCTTGTAAGATAGCAGATAACTTATGATGCATCGTTTCTGCTTCTACCATGCCAAGACTACCTTCAAGTACAATATCACCTGAAACTGGTTCCTTCTCAACGACATCTTCGCTTTCAGATGTACTCGCAACAATCCAATCCAGTGCTTCACCTTCAGTTGCATTCGTCATATTCACCTCTTAGAAAACTATTCACATTGAACCGCCTAAAACTCTTCCCACACATCATCGTCAGTACTCTGTTTCTTTTGTGGGCGTGGTAGGGGAGCCGCCGCCTGCTTGCGTGACTCTTTTGCTTTGGATCTCTGAGGTTGAGCTTTCGCTGCAGTCGCAACCGGAGATGTGGAACCTTCACCTAAATCAAACACACCAACCTGCTGGCGTAGTTCATTGGCCTGCTCGCTGAGGTTTTGACTCGCCGCTGCCGACTCCTCTACCAGTGCAGTATTTTGCTGCGTACCGGCATCGAGTTGGGCAATAGCTTTATTGATTTGATCAATGCCCGATGTTTGTTCGGTGCTGGCTGCAGCAATTTCAGCAATAATGTTACCAACCTTAGCAACTGCACCGACAATCTCAGTCAATGCAGAACCCGATTCATCCACCAGTCGACTACCTGCATCAACACTCACTACACTCTGATTGATCAATACCTTGATCTCTTTTGCAGCTTCTGCACTACGCTGAGCCAAAGACCGGACTTCTGCTGCAACCACTGCAAAACCACGCCCCTGTTCTCCTGCACGTGCTGCTTCCACCGCAGCATTGAGTGCTAACAGATTCGTCTGGAATGCAATCTCATCAATGACTCCGATAATGTCAGATATTTTTCGGCTACTGGCACTGATATTACTCATCGCTTCAACGGCCTGATTAGCAACCGATCCACCCTTCTCAGCCTGCTCCTTGGCATCAACAGCCAATTGATTCGCCTGACGTGAATTATCTGCCGTCTGTTGCACTGTACCGGCAATTTCTTCGATACTGGCTGCCGTCTCTTCCAAAGCTGCCGCTTGCTCCTGAGTACGTGTATTAAGCGTATTATTGCCTTCTGAAATTTCATCAGACCCAGTATCCACCTCTTTGGCAGTTCGGATCACATTACCAATCACTTCAGACAGTTTTTCTGAGGTATCGTTGGTTGACTGCTTAATATCATCAAATGTGCCTTCGTAATCGTTGCCAATACGATGTGTTAAATCACCGCGATTGAGTGCATCTACAGCTTTGCCAATATCATCAAATGCCTGCTCCAGAGTACCGTTAAGCGTATTCACCATTTCAGACAGTTGGGCAAAGAAACCTGATTTATCATCCAGTCCTATGCGCTCTGAGAAGCTACCCTGTTGTGCTGCAGAGAAGACTTTAGCAATCTCTTTCTCCACTTTAATTTCAACTGTACGGTCATCCCACTCCACAATTGTAGCAATACGCTCACCGGCTTCGTTCTGCACTGGAGTCGCCGCGACCTTCACTACAAAATCATCGTCAAACGCAATATCATCAGAAACATATTGCCCTTGAAGACTATCAAGTAGACGACGTTGATGAGATGGATCTTTATGGAACATATCAACATTAGTTCCCATCACCTTATCTGCATCAAAGTCACTGATCTGCTTGCGAATAAATTCCTGATTGGATTTAAACAGGCGATCTGCTGCAAGATTGGTATAGAAGATATTGTAATCATTATCAGCGATCTGCACTGGTGATGCGACCTGATCCAGAGCATTTTTAATTTTCAGCGCTTCATTGGCCTGTTCAGTCACCCGCAGAATGGAGTAGCCCTGACATGTCTGCATCGACTTCATGCTATCGAGCATATCGCCAATTTCATCGGTATCACCAATATCTACCCAATCAAAATAATTACCTTCCTGAATAGAGTCTAGCTTGTCAGATGTGTATTTCAGGCGTCGGATCAAACCACGCAGCAATATCCATGAAAACACCAGAGCCAATATAAGAGACATCACAGCCGATATGGTCGAATGATTACGAATTTCCACAAAAGCCTCTTCAGCTCCTGATGCCTCTTCTTCGCTCACCCGTGTTTGAATGGTGCCAAACAGATGGTCAGTTTTTTGCATTTTTTCGTAATCTTCATTGTTGAGGTGAATAACGATTTCGTTAAACCTACCTTCCTCTTCTTCCTGCATCGCAACCTTCACAGGTTTTAGCGTGTTGCCAATATATGCCTCTACGGATTTGACGAATTCACTGGCTGCTGCTCTCTCCTCTTCGCCCAAATCAGCAGCTTCAATCAAGCCAATATCTTGTTTCACCTCAACTAACATCTCATCCATAAATTTGATGCTATGTTGATAGGCTTCCGGCTCCAAAATAGTCTGAGTCCTTTTCAAATCGATCATCACAGCTAATACCGACATATTGATATTGGCTGCAGCCAATGCCACCCGGCGGTCATTGCCGGCCATCTTCAGATCATCATGCATCTCTCCCAAGCCAGCCAGAGTAAGCAACCATGAACCGGTTAATAGCACAGCAGTAAGCAGAATGGTTGCAGCAATTTTCTGCCATATTTTCATTCTTTTAATAAAATTAATTTTTTCTAACAGTGACTTTTTACCCAGAATAACCTTGCCGCTATTGATATCTGCATAGAGAGCTGCAGCTGCGTCGATTTGCTGACGTGTGGGTTTAGTGCGCACGGATAGATAACCGGTGATGCGACCATTTTCTACAATGCCCGTCACATGCGCATGAACCCAGTAAAAATCACCATTTTTAGCACGGTTTTTAACAAAACCTGTCCAGGGTTTACCGGCTTGAATGGTATCCCAGAGCCATTGGAATGCAGCTTCCGGCATATCTGGATGGCGAACAAGATTATGACTCTTACCAATCAGTTCTTCATTCGAATAACCACTGACATTCATAAAACACTGATTAACTCCAGTGATCCGCCCTTTCAGATCTGTCTCCGAAATAATGACCTGCCCTTCAGCCATCACTATTTCGTTGTCTGTTACCGGTAGATTTCTTTTCATGTGTACTCCTGCATCTGACTATATTGATTCTGGATCTACGACGTTGTAACTAAAATTCTTCCCACACATCATCATCTTCAACCGTACCAGGCTTAGGATATGATGGTTTAGGCGCCTTCTTAACTACTGAGCTTTTCACATTACGGGGTGGTTTAGATGCCGATGAGAGCTTTTTTTTCGCTGGCCGAGTTCTGTCAACCTTGCTCTTAGGGTTTTGGTCCAGATTAAATATTGCCACTTGCTGACGTAGATTATTAGCCTGATCACTCAAGCGTTGACTAGCCGCAGCCGACTCTTCCACCAAAGCGGTGTTCTGCTGGGTACCTGAATCGAGTTGAGCAATGGCTTTATTGATTTGCTCAATGCCTGAAGACTGCTCAGTGCTGGCCGCTGCTATCTCAGCAATAATGTCTCCAACTTTGACAACAGCGCCAACAATCGTTGTCAAAGTGGCACCCGACTCATCAACCAAACGACTGCCAGCATCAACACTTTCCACGCTTTGATTGATCAACAGCTTAATCTCTTTAGCAGCTTCTGCACTGCGCTGAGCCAAAGAACGGACTTCAGCTGCAACCACAGCAAACCCACGTCCTTGCTCACCTGCCCTTGCCGCTTCCACTGCCGCATTCAAAGCCAACAGATTGGTTTGGAATGCAATCTCATCAATGACACCAATAATATCGGCAATTTTACGACTACTGGCACTGATATCAGCCATCGCAGCAACGGCCTGTTCAGCAACTTTGCCGCCATTCTCAGCCTGCTCTCTGGCATCAACCGCCAATTGATTGGCTTGGCGGGAGTTATCTGCCGTTTGCTGCACAGTGCCGGTGATCTCTTCAATACTGGCGGCGGTCTCTTCCAAAGCTGCAGCCTGCTCTTGTGTACGATTATTAAGAGTATTATTGCCTTCAGCAATTTCGTTGGAGCCAGCATCCACCTCTTCGGAAGAATCAATCACACTACCGATCACTACAGATAGTTTTTCAGCCGTATTGTTGTTGGCCAGTTTAGCTGTCTCGAAAGAACCGCTATAACTATTGCTAATGCGATAGGTCAAATCACCGTCTTCCAAAGCCATCAAACCTTTAATAAGATCATTCACACCATTTTCAGTAATATCGAGCAAATCATTCAAAGAGTGACTCAAATCACACATCTGACCTTCAAGCGCGCTGGTGTCGATGCGTTTGGACAGTTCACCGCGTTTAGCTGCCTCAACCATACCTTTCACATCATGCTCAATCAGACTTTCAATACCCTTTTCTATGGTAACATCTTGCCACTCGGTAACGATTGCAATGCGCTTACCGTTAGCATCGACAACTGGATTAGCAATAATTCTCACCCAACTACCACCAAGATTCATATCCTGCGATGTATACGTTGATGATAGTTTATCCAACAAAGTACGCTGATGTGACGGGCTCTTATGGAACACATCAATGCATTTACCCATAAGTTTTTGTGCATCAAAGTTAGGCAACACCTTTTTAAAGTTGGCTTGATTAGCCTCCAACATGGCCTGCATAGATCTGTTGATATAGGTAATCTTATAATCATTATCAGCCATCATGACATTGGCGGTGACACTATCGAGTGCCGTATTGATGCGCATAGCCTCTGCTTTGTCTGCATTAAGTTTGGCAAGCAGTTCACTCTGCATGCGCTCCATCGAATGAAACAGACCACCGATTTCGTCAGAGCGATCTGTATGCAGGGTATCGACAAACTGCCCTGATGCAATTCGACTGGCCCCATTAGCAGCAAGCTGCAACGGCTTGGATACTATGCGTTTGAGTAACAAATTGATCAGTATCAGCCCCACCATTAAAAGCAGCGCGTTGGTAATAATGCTTTTCCAAAATGCATTCTCAATGGCTTTGTAAGTAGGCTCCAATGTCATACTGATGCGAACACCACCCAATGTCTCGCCTATTGAGCCATTATGGCATGACGTACAATCGACACCCCGGGTGTTTTCACTCGTCTTAAATGGTAAAGCAACGGTAATGGACCGCTGCCCATTGATCTCAGACTCTTCATTAACAATATTACCTGCCAGCACCTGCGTATCGATACTATCAACCGCAGTTTCATTGGCTAAACCTTCACCATACTCCTCTGTGACACTATCACCACGCAGAAAGCGTACATCCAGCACATTATTCCCGGCTTTTAGCTTCTCCCTCAATGTTTCCCGCTCATCCATGCTGCCGCCCAACATCAGCATATTCAGACTATCAAAAACCATGGTGTTTTGATCAGAGACCTGTTGCTTGAACATCTCCAACACACGCTCCTTCTCATCGAGATGAGCCATGAACGTAGAAAACAGCATGATAGCAATAACAACAGCACATACGGCTGAAATAATTTTTGCAGAGAGTGATTGATGAAGCGCTTTGAGAACGAACATATTACTACCCCTAATCTGAAACTACATCAGCAGTGGGAGATGTTCTGGATTTATTGGACAACACCCCTTCTGTCACTAATTTATTGATATCAAGCAGGATGACCATTTTCTCATTCATCGTAGCCAACCCGGTCACAAAATCGATGGAGATTGCCCCATCCATCTCTGGTGGTGGTTGCATATCTTTTTGTGCAATGTCGTACACCTCGGAAACCGCATCAACAACAATACCCAACACACGCTCTTTACCGTCTGCCAGCACTTTAACGATAATAACCACAGTGGTCGGCCCATATTCGATCTTCTCCAAGCCAAAACGATCACGTAAATCCACAATAGGAATCACCACACCGCGCAAGTTAATCACCCCCAGTACAAAAGTGGGGGTATTAGGAATCGGCGTCGTATCTTCCCAGCCACGCAGCTCCTGCACAGTCAGGATATCTACGCCATATTCCTCTTGAGCCAACATAAACGTCAGATATTGTTGTATTTCCGCATCAGAGTTTGCTACTGCTACCATGTTACTCTCCCACTAATTACCAAGCTTTCACTAGGACGGTTTTCACACCACTTACCTGCCATTTTCTGCTGCACGATTGGGTATCTTTTTCTGCTCACTTGAGAGCTCGATCAAACTGGAAATATCGAGAATGAGAGATACTGTGCCATCACCCAGAATAGTGGCGCCGGACAAACCTGGCACACGTTCATAGTTGGTCTCCAGGCTTTTAATAACCACCTGTTGCTGACCCAATAGGTCATCGACTAACAGCCCCACACATTTATCTGCCCACTCGACAATAACCAGTAAAGAACCGGCTTTATCATGAACACTTACCTCGGAGCCGGAGCTACTCGTAGCAAACAGATTAGAGAGACTGACTATTGGAATATATTCATCACGCAATCGATAAACTTCGGCATCACCAGCCAATGTGCTGACAGCTTCTGCTTTCATTTGTAATGATTCAACGATGACACTCAGTGGTAACACATAGGTTTGATCATCAACAGTAAGCAATTGACCATCGAGCACAGCCAATGTTAGAGGCAATCGAATAGTGAATACTGTTCCCTCACCAAGCGTTGAGCGAACCCCAACATTGCCACCAAGACTCTCGATATTTCGACGCACCACATCGAGACCAACACCACGGCCTGAAATATCACTCAAAGCCTCAGCGGTAGAAAAACCAGCTGCAAACAATAACAGATAAACCTGTTCATCACTGAGCACATCTGTCTCTTTGATCAGTCCCTTTTCAACACCTTTATTAAATAACTTATCACGATCGAGTCCACGCCCATCATCAGAGACTTCGACTACAATGCTACCACCCTGGTGAAAAGCCTTGAGCCGAACGCAGCCCTCTTCTTCCTTACATGCATTCAAACGCTCTTCTGGTCCTTCAAGACCATGGTCGAGCGAATTACGAACCAGATGCACCAATGGATCATTAATTTTTTCCATCACAGTCTTGTCCATTTCGGTATCTTCACCGACCAGCTCAAGACGTATTTTCTTATCCAGCTTCTGGCTCAGATCGTGCACCATGCGCGGAAAGCGGTTGAATGCAAATGAAATAGGCTGCATACGTACTTTCATCACCGCTTCTTGAATTTCGCGTGAATTGCGCTCCAACTCTTCCAAGCCTTCACGTAAACGAACCAGTTTAGTCATATCAAAGTCTTCGCCCAATTGGCCAAGCATCGACTGGGTAATCACCAGCTCTCCAACCATCGCAATCAATTCATCAATGCGATTGGTGTCGACTCGAATATTGGTGGATTGAGCTGCTGGGGCTTTATCAGTCGGACGGCGTGGGCCGGAGCGTCGATCATTCTGACGACGGTCTTCGGTCTCAACTTCAACCCTACGATCACCCGCACGGCGATCAGACTCTTTGCGTTCAGGAAAAATGCCTTTGAGCACCAAATCACATTCATCTTCGACCCACTCAAAGATTTCAGTAATCTGAGCTTCTTCGACATCTTCACCGAGCAATTCAAATAACATTGTTCCGGATTCATGCTGGCAAATGATGGTAGGCTGGAATCATCCATACTTAGCGTCATCTCACCGAGTTCATCTAACTCTGTAATAAGTAAAGCAGGATCATTGCCTGTAGTCAGAAGATCATCATGCGGCGTAAACTCAATATGCCAGCCCTGTCGTCTATCGCTGGCTGCATCGCTGCTACTTTCATCATCAGGAGTGTCAGATTTTACACTTGATTCCATGCCACAAACTTTTTCCAGCTTCTGCTGCAGCTCCTGCATATGCTCAACATCGGGCTCTTCGTTGTTTTGATAGGCACTCATCAATGCACGCATCTCATCGACAGACTCCAGCAGTATATTGACTACAGCCTGATCCGCATCACGTTTACCTTCACGCATCTCATCCAGAAGCCCTTCCATAATATGGGTGAATGAAGCCAAAGCAGAAAATCCGAAGGTAGCACTGCCACCTTTGATTGAATGAGCAGCCCGAAAAATATCATTTACAACATCCAGATCCGTGCCGCCATCGCTCATACCGAGCAGGCCGGACTCCATTGTATCCAACCCTTCAAAGCTCTCCTCATAAAATATCTGTTTAAATTGGTCGAGGTCGATACTCATTGGATCTACCTAAGAACTTTTTTGATCGTCATCAGTAATTTATCAGGATCAAACGGCTTCACCAGCCAACCTGTAGCACCAGCAGCTTTACCTTCCATTTTCTTGTCTTTGCCTGCTTCCGTCGTAAGCAAAAGAATTGGAGTAAATTTTAATGACGGTATTCCACGCAATTCACGCGTCAAAGTAATGCCATCCATATTCGGCATATTGACATCGGTAATGACCAGCGCGAATCCAGTCTGTTGTTTTGCTATTGCAAGTGCAGCATCACCATCATCAGCCTGAACAACTTCATGTCCTGAGCTCTCCAAAGTGAAGGCAACCATTTTTCGCATACTGGCCATATCATCCACAATTAAAATTTTTGCCATTGCATCCTCCTGTTCTCTATTTCATATTATTTTTTAATAACTCAGCAACTATCAGGCCAACTCAGCATTCAAAGCTTGAGTTCCCTCTTTAGCGCACTAAATTCAATCAAAACAACTCAACATCATCATCACCACCAAGTGTGATCAGCTCGACAATCTCATTCCGACTCTCTTCCCATGTGGCTTGCGAATATGGTGTACCATTCGGATTGATCACAATTTGATTCTGACGGTGGCAGGTAAACGTGGTCTGACGTGGAAACAAGGCGTTAATTGTATAACCGACAGGATCTTTCTTTTTATAGCGTTTATTCATCGTGTAACCGATCCAGATATAACCAGCCTCCCTCAAGCTATAAAACAGCGCCATGGGATCTTCAGGCAGAGGAGTTGATACCGTCAAAATCTTCAAGCCCATATCGGCATCTTCGCCGGAATCAGACATCATTTTATCCAGCATATGACGGAAAGCGCGTTTACTCTTACAGTCATCATCTTTTTCAACCGCATACATATGAAAAGAGGTATGAGCGACAAACACACCATAAAACTCATTTGGTACTGTCACATGCACTTCTGTAGGCAGATCGTACTTACTTAACTCTTTCTGAAGCAAGCTGGCCTGCTCCTGATTATCCAACAGAGGAAATATCTGCGGCTGCACATCTTCATCTCTACAGATTGTAACAATATGCGATAAAACAGTTGTAATCATCGCATAGGCCGACTCATTCATACACATCGGACGCGATAGAATAACATGGTTGGAATTGGCGATATGACTACGCAGGCGCTCCATATCATGAAAATTCCATGCTTCGATATGAATAGTTACAAGATCTTCCAGACCAGGCTCTTCAGACAGACGTTTTTCAAGGTACTCCTGCTCACTTTTACTCTGTTCGGGGGTCAAGTCATCAAAAATAACCAGATCCAGCTCATGATAAAAGCGCAATAGCCGCTTCAACAACAGCGGCAAACTTCCCACCCAGCCCATCACCAACAATTGCATTTTTTCTTCCGGTTCCTGCAGCACCAGACCAAGTGTATCTAAATCATCAGGGCAAACCGCCCCCTCTTCCGAGGCAATAGCAGGCTCGCGAATACAAAAGACAGTTTCATCGTAAAGTGCAGAGTCACTAATGGCGATACCAATCAACGCTCGCACCTGCAACGACTCCACATATTGATCATCCAGACTATAGAGCGGTATGGTCTCCCAATCTTCAGATACAATACCGAAAAGTATCACACCACGTTCAAAAAGCTGAGACTGAACCCCCAAAATACCAGCACTGTATTTTTCATCGGGTGAAAACAGCTGCCATGCATTGGTCTCATTGCGTTCCAGTTTAGAATTCCAATTCACCAGATGAGTGGATGATTCATCCAACAACTCCGGAATCATCAGGCGCTGTAGCACTTGATCAAAATCACTATAGCGCAACACATTACACAGCGCTGTTGCCCTAAAATCGGCTTCGGACATAACAACAGTGGGTTCATTATAATGCCCCACATTATCCCATCCCACCTGTAACATATGCTGATGCGTGTTTAAACGCGGGTAATCCATGCCCGGAATCGCAAGGCTGAGTTTAATACGCCTGTTCTCAGTACGTACTGCCAACATGCTATAAAAGGCATGTGACAAAGAGACCGATTCACTCTCTTTTTCAGGTAAAACAATCAAAGCCTGTTTTGCCTCTGCAATATTGATGCGCTTAAGATCCACGGAGGAGTCAATCTGACCCTGGCGATAAGTAATCCACTTCTCATTGATCAATTCAGCCGGTGGATGGTCTGCATGATGCAACAGCACCACTTTCAAACGGGTAAATGTGCGATCAGAGATAATGCGCAATTGATCCAGAATATAGGGCAATGCAGGCGACCAACCGAGAATCGTCATATGATTTTTTATCAACAGATCTTCATTACGCAGACGACGCATCAAACCGGATACAATATTGGCTCCAATACCAATGAAAAATGCAAAAATAAATACACCCAGGATTACAGCCATAATAGAGAACACTGCAACCGTCATATTATCTGGATAAATCACAGAGTTACCGGGATCTGTCAGCAGTCGGAAAGCAAACCAGATTGATGATAAAATTTCATTTTCAATAGGCTTGTGATACAAGCCCATGGTGTAATCAAAATCCTCAAACAGGAAGTGAGCCAGTACACCGCCACCAATGGACAAAATAGCCAAAAACAGAACAATCAAATTGATCTCCTGCATGAACTGCCCTTCTCTTAATACATCTCTCAAGTTGCGAATGATAATTTGCCAAGGCCTTAACAAACGAACCAACCTGAGCATACGCAACGCACCGCTATACGCGAAACCGGTAATAAATGGCAGCATGAAAATGGTCGCTATAAAGTCCAGCCACCAGAAACCCCATTCTGAATACCTATCCAGCTTGGTTTCAAATTTCATTCCACGCATCACAATAAGACGCAGCGCCAACTCCACAAAAAAGAAAATAATAATAGCAATCAAAAAAGCCCCATCCGCAAAAAATGAGACCAGAATGATCAGTGAAATTAACATACCATAGGTCGGTGAAAACATCGCGCTATGCAGATCAAAATAGCGCACAAACCGCAGCGAACGTAACAGATAGACACCGCGTAGAAGACGGGCCATAGCAATGTTTTCAGCCGCAATTTGGAGATCAAAAACAGTCACCAATAGTGATGACACCGCAATGATATCAATCACCAACAGTAGCAGGTCAATTTTTTGATTGGTTGAAGAGCGATATGGGTTGATCTTAATTTTACGCTGAAACAGCATAATCCGAGCAACAATCTCCATTGAAAAGAGTGCAAACAGAACGGTCGCAAGCATTTGATTATGGGTAAACGACAAGGCTATCAAGCCCATCATAAAGAACCCAAAGCGCGGATGGCCTAAGACCCTTTCCAAGTGATGATATTTTAATGCCCGATCAATGGAACTCAAAGCTGCCTCCTACTTCATTCCCCACCTATCCCCTAGTGAGTAGACGGTAAGTCAATGCTTCTTCATTTTTCATGAAACTCGGGATAGTATCACCGCGTATTTCAATTAACCTGAATGTGCTTAACTCAACACATATTCAGCAAGATGCTTGCCAAAACCATTTTTTTTATTGCAGAGGTATAAGATGTTAAAAGCCATGATCGTGGAAGATTCACCGACTGTATTAATGACTATCAAATTAATGATGACATCCATTGGTTTTGAAGTAAGCACGGCAGAAAGTGCTGAGGACGCACTTCTCCTGCTCGCACCAAACAGTGACTACCAGCCCGATCTGATCATCACAGACTTACAAATGCCTGGTGATGACGGTATCACGCTGATCACTAAAATTAAGGCACATGATGTATTCAAAAACACACCAATTCTCATTCTCACCTCAGATACAGAAAAAACTGAGCGCCAAAAAGCTAAAGACGCAGGTGCTGTTGGCTGGCTAGTCAAACCTATTGCTCAGGCACGCCTGTTAGACATTATCAAAAAAGTTTTGCCTAATTTCACTGCCCGGAAATAGCCACTCAAACCACAAACATAATGTGAATTCAGCATAGCATTGAGACATAACATCACGTGTTATGGAACGTTTCTTGCTTAAGCCCTTGGCTCCTATACACCCGATAGTTTAAAGGATCACGATGGCATGAGTACACTGACGCAGCACATAACACTCCTACCCACACAGCATGGCTTAAGCGACTCATCATGAAAGAGACGAAAATAAAGTATGATCGTCTTCTCAACGCCATTCACGAGGTTTATTACTATACCGATGTAAATGGAAATATTGAGGAAATCAGCCCTTCAGTTGAAACCGTCGCAGGTTATGCTCGTCAGGATGTTATTGGTAAACAGGTCACTTTCTTCTATAAAAACCCTGAAGATCGAAACCGGTTTATTGAACTGTTAAAAACTCAGGGTTTTATCACAGACTATGAGTTGGAACTGCTGCATAGGGATGGATATAGCATCCATGTATCCGCCAATGCGCATATGATTTTTGACGATCAAAATAACTACATCGGTGTAGAAGGATTGCTGCGCGATATATCTGAACGTGTAAAACTGGAAAAAAAGCTACACAGCTTAAATCAACAACTTGGCATCCTGAACAATGAACTTGAGTCTCGCGTAATCCAACGCACTGCTGAACTAGAAGAGCAAAACCTTCGTCTTCAGACCCTTTCACAAGCCATCGAACAGTCTGCCGAAGGTTTTATTATTACCGACCATTCCGGACGCGTAACATATGTAAACAAAGCATTTGAAACGATTAATGGCTATAGCCCTGATGAAGTATATGGGAAAAGTTTATCTATACTTGATAGCGGCAAACATAACGCCGATTTCTTTCACGATATATGGCAAACCATTCGCTCCGGCAAAGTATGGGAAGGCAGCATCATCAATCGACGTAAAGATGGCAGTGAGTACCCTGCACTGATGACTATTGTGCCCATTAGCCTCAAAGGTAAAATTGAATTTTATAGTGCCATTCAACAGGACATGACCGAACACGAAACATTAGAAGCCAAGTTTAGACAAGCCCAAAAAATGGATGCATTAGGCACACTGGTTGGCGGCATCGCACACGATTTTAACAATATGTTGGCTGGTCTTCTCATGCATCTTTTCCTAGCCAAACGAAATATCAACACCCCTGAGAAAGCTATTGAGACACTCAACAAAGCTGAACAACTCGGTTATCAGGCATCAGAGATTATCAAAGGTTTATTGATCTTCTCCCGAAATGATGAAAGCGAAATGAAATCGTTGGTATTCAATGAGATGCTTCGCGACAGCATCGATTTATTAAAAATATCCATCCCCGAACATATCCAGCTTAGCCTCAACATCTGTACTGAAAACATCTCTATTTCAGGTGACATCACACAACTGCAACAGGTGCTAATGAATCTGTTGAACAATGCTCGTGATGCACTTCAAACATGTCAGCAAGGACGTATAGAAGTTCATCTGGAATATTTTGTAATTGACCAGGAGTTTGCCAATCAACATCCGGACATTCATGAGGATGCCATGCTCCGACTATGCATCCGAGATAATGGTTGCGGCATCGACGATGAAACAATTCATAAAGTTTTTGACCCTTTCTTTACCACCAAGGAAGCTGGGCATGGTACCGGACTCGGTCTATCTATGGTCTATGGCTGCATCAAAAAACATCATGGTATCGTGGAGGTAGAGTCTCAGCCCGGTGTAGGTACAACATTTCACATCTATCTGCCCATCATTAAAGATCAATTTGCCACCGAAGATCAACACCGCAGCAATCATAGTATTCAAGGTAATGGCGAATTAATACTGATAGCAGACGACAATAAAATCATTCGAAAACTCATTGTGGAAGCGCTTCAAACGCTAAATTATCAAACTATACAAGCGGCCGATGGCAACGAAGCCCTACGCCTGTTTCATAAACATCAACACGAAATAAGCTTGGCTATTCTTGACATGGTCATGCCCTGCATGTCTGGCCAGGAAGCCGCCCGCCGCATGCGCTTGAGCGCTCCTGAGCTACCATTTATTTTTTCCACCGGTCATGACCCGCAAGACGCCAAACATGAAATCATCGCTTTCGACCACTGCTCCCTGTTTCAAAAGCCGTTCAAAATAACGCTTCTGGCCCAGGAAATTCACAAGCTGTTAGCTTAATCGCTTAAGTTCCACCCATAGCGCTGTTATGACACCCCACCAGCTTATCGACCGTTTCACTGGATATAACCCTATAAACATTGCATGATAAGGCCTACTTACCCAACCTTAGTTTGGAACAGAACTCATATCCCTGTTTCATCTGTCGAAACAGCCTTCACGCTGAGTAATAGAGGCAAGGGGTTTCAACAATCAGTAAGCCGAATATGTGAGGTATCATGCGCCAAACAATCTTGGGACAACATAAGTAGCTCATATATGCAGCAAGGCTCTTCAAACCGACTCTTTTCCATTCAACCGGAATTGTTGCGGCTGCTTTTTGCTCAGGCACCACCGTCATTTGTGGCATCAATCATAGGTACTGTTGTTCTGGCTTTTGTGCTTTGGGACGTTGTAAACCATACTTCATTAGCCATCTGGCTGTTACTCATGATTGCTATCAATAGTATGCGATTTCTGCTGGTCTACCGCTTCAAACAGAGTGAGTCTTTTCAGACACAAAAGCCACATTGGCATCTATATTTTATATTGCTCACACTGGGGATTGGTGCTGTTTGGGGAGTTGGGGCGGTGCTATTTATGCAGCAGGTTGAACTTCCCTATCAAGTTTTCATAGCGTTGATGATTGTAGGTATGACCGCCGGTGCAATTGCCAGCTATACACCATCAATTCTTGCTTACACTGCTTTTATCCTGCCGGTCATGCTTCCATCCGGTTTTTGGCTACTGTTCCAAGATAGCAAAATTGATCTGGCTATGGGCATCATGGGCTTGCTGTTTGCGCTGGTAATGTGGCTCATTGCACGTCAACAACATCACACACTGATCGAAAACATGGGTTTACGCTCCGAAAAAGAGAATCTGTTCAAACAGTTACAAGAGAGCAAAGAACGCCATGAAAAAGCCCAATTGCTTGCCCATATGGGCCACTGGGAGCTGAATCTATCAACCGGCAACATGTTATGGTCTGATGAGGTCTACCACATATTCGAAATTGACCCAAACCAAAAAAACGCCACATATGAACTGTTTCTCAAGTCCATTCATCCGGATGAACGTGAGCAGGTCAATGCTACTTATCAAATGTCGCTGAAGAATCAGCAGCCTTATGAGATTGAGTACCGTCTTCTGTTTTCAGATGGACGCATCAAATGGGTGCATGAGCAGAGTGAATCTGAATTAGACGCTGATGGTGCCACCCTGCGCTCCGTTGGCACCGTACAGGACATCTCAGAGCGCATTGCTATTGAACAGGAGCGCATAAGCCTGCAAGCTCAAATGGAGCATAGCCAACGTCTCGATAGTCTGGGCATATTGGCTGGTGGCATCGCCCATGACTTTAATAATATTCTGACCACGATTCTGGGTAATGCAGCCATGGCAGAGCGCAAAGCACTGACCCAGCCTGAGGATCTGCCAAAACATCTGCATAATATTGTCGCCTCCAGTGAAAAAGCCGCCGAATTATGCAAACAGATGCTAGCTTATTCGGGCAAGGGTGAGTTTATCATCCAGTCGATCAACCTCTCTGATCTGGTTAAAAGTGTGAGTAAGTTACTTGAGATCTCTATAGGTAAAGGTGTTGCGCTGAAATACCATATGATGGAAGAGCTGCCGGCCGTCGATGTTGATCTGGCACAGATGCAGCAGGTCATCATGAACCTGGTCATCAATGCCTCCGATGCTATTGAAGAAAAGAATGGCATCATCACCATAGGTACCGGCCTTATAGAGCTTGATCACGCTTATCTGCTCTCTATCAATCTCAATGATGAGCTTCCCGAAGGGCCTTATGTGTTTCTTGAGGTTTCCGATACCGGTTGCGGCATGGACAAAGAGACGCAACAGCGTATTTTTGAACCTTTCTTCAGCACAAAGGTTTCCGGACACGGGCTCGGCATGAGCGCTGTAGCAGGTATTGTGCGTGGACATCGCGGTGCGATCAAACTCTATAGCGAAGCAGGTAAAGGCAGTACCTTCAAACTGCTGTTACCTGTTTCTGATGCCAAAGCCGAATTAATTGAGCACAAAGCAACTGCTTTATCTCCGTGGCAGGGATCAGGCACAATCTTAATTATCGATGATGAAGAGAGCATTCGTGAAACAGTCGCTATGATGCTCGAAGATTTGGGCTTTGCGAGCCTTGCGGCTGTAGATGGCGAAGATGGTGTGGAACTGTACCGCCAGCATCAACAGGAAATCGTTGCGGTGCTACTGGATATGACCATGCCAAAACTCGATGGCAAAGGCTGCTTCAGGGAACTGCGTCGGATCAACAAGAATGTGCAAGTTATTCTCTCCTCCGGTTATAATGAAAAAGAAGCAACCAGTCGTTTTACAGGCAAAGGACTAGCCGGTTTTGTACAGAAGCCTTACAGGCCTGAGATATTGGAAACAGCCATACGCAATATCCTTGAATAACCGTTAATTCCAAACGAAGAAAGAGATCAATCAGCCATGGAAATCATCAAAAACGAAATGATAAACCTGTTTTATAGCTCACATCGCTGCTTTTAACACCTGCAGGTGGACGCGAATCCTGTGACAGTTCCATGGCAACTTTCAAATCAAGATTATCGCTTAATGCAACATGTAGGGCGGCATCATCAAGCAGGCGATAATCGGCACCATCTTTCCATGCTGGCTGATAATAAACGGTATTTTGTAAACGTACACGACCATTAAACGCATAGCGTAATGCCAGATAAGAGTTTCCACGCCACAGGCGGGTCACCGGAATAGCAATTACGCCTGCGCGTAGAGCCTCCCGCTCATAAAAACTTCCCAACCCCACATTACAGCTCAACGCCTGCAACTGATACGACCAGCGCACACCACCACCGAGCAGGGTACGTAATTTAAGTCGTGCAAACTCATTTTTCTGAGCCTGAGAAAACCCCTCGACAGCCCAGTTCTCACTCAAACTATACCGATGTCGAAAATGCATAAATGATTTGTTGGTATCCCTCACACCACGGCTTTTTCCATAGCTGAAACTACCAACCAGAATATTGGTATGTTGCCCATGCTGCCAGATCAGCCGCCCACTACTCTCGGCAGTCAATTTAACACTGTTGCCTGAGCTACCACTGAATGAAAGATCCAGTTTTCCAACCAGCCCATCTCCATCGGCAATCAGATCCATATCCTCAGCATTGATAATAGCCAAAGCCTGCATAGGCATGGTTTGAATAGTAAGAATAGAGAGGAATAACAGAATAATGATTCGCATGTGCCAATGTTAACCCGCATTTTTCAGATGTCTTGCGCTTACGATGGTTGGCAATCAGAGCACATCTATTCAGCATGCCTGCATGCTTAGTTACCAACACACTTACCATGCAGGCAATCACGCCGATCTGTTAAAACAGATCATCCTTGGCGATGTCGTTTCCGCCATGCAAAAGAAAGAGACACCCCTGTTTCTATTCGACGCTTTTGCCAGCCGTGGCATCTACGATCTCACATCTGTCGAAGCATTGAAAAACTGTGAGTTCAATACAGGTATCGGAAAAGTATGGTCTTTAAAAGATCACCCCAGCCCTGCAGGCATCACTCGCTGGTTCAGGCTGATTAAACGTGAAAACATGGATAACACATTCAACAGATTCCCTGGCTCCACTGCTGTTCTCGCATCAATGTTACGCGAATCTGACCGCCTTGCGGCCTGCGACCTCCATCCACAGGAGTTCGAAGGACTGCGCCACAGCATCCAAAGCAGTCGTAAGCTTGCCCTGCATAAACGCGATGCGTTTGAAGCAATGGGAGCACTCTTACCGCCTAAAGAGAAACGCGGTGTGGTATTTATTGATCCATCCTATGAAGACAAATCCGAATACCAGAAAGTAGCCCAGACCATTAGCGACACCTACCCCCACTTTCGTGCAGGTGTTTATGTCATCTGGTATCCGCTACTGCCCGCTGAACGTCATCACGAACTATTTAAGGAGCTTAAACGCTCTGGCATCCGCAAAATTTTACGCATTGAGTTGGATTGCGGCGATAGCTTCCCGGATATGCAGATGCACGGCTCCGGCATGCTGATTGTGAATCCTCCATGGCATGCAAAAGAGGCCATGCAAGCATCACTGAACTGGATCAATGAAAACCTAACTGGTGGCAAAGGCGAAACCCACTCCAGCTGGCTAGTTCCCGAATAGGTTTAAAAAAACAGTGCCATAAAGTATCCGCACCATCAATATTGATGAAAAACAGCATTTATTTTAATTTTACTCACAGCCATACTACGACGGTTTGTGATGTGCTGAAGCGTTAGTGGTATAGGCGAGTTCGTTCATTTCTTTTACAAAAAAGAAACGAACCAAAGAAAGTTGCCTGCAAATCTGCTTCTCCCTGCGTATTGATCGTGAAATAGGGCGAAAAGACTTTCCGCCTTTCCCCATTTAACAATCAATACTCAGGCGCATCTCGCAGCAGGGGTAAAAAGACTTATCTCCCCCCGCTAGCAGGCTGCCGAGACAAGTATTCAGAATCGGATGAGAACGGCAGATGCCGTGACCGATTATGGATACGCAGGATCGGGTACCCGAAGGGCTGGCTGATTTGGGGCGGCTTCCTTTCGTTCTCTCTTTGCCGTTAAAGAAAGGACAAGAGCCCTAGCTCTTCATTGCAGGAAAAATAACGAGTAGCGGTGATTAACTCGCCTTTCTGCTTAGGTAATCAACAATCAAACGTACGCCGGCGCCTGTTCCGCCTTTGGCAGAAATGTCATTGCCCTTCATATTCCAGGCTGTGCCTGCGATATCGAGATGAGCCCATGGCACATCTCCCACAAAACGAGATAGAAAGCAGGCAGCAGTGATTGTGCCACCATCACGACCACCGATATTACGAATATCAGCAATATCAGACTTGATCTGCTCCTGATATTCCTCATGCATCGGCAGCTCCCACACACGGTCATAAGTATGGTCACCGGAAACTTTCAGATCGCTTTTAATCTTTTCACCCGTCCCCAACATACCCGTAGCATGTGAACCTAAAGCGACTACGCAGGCACCTGTCAGCGTAGCAAAATCGATAATCTCAGCCGGTTTCTGCTCAGCAGCATAAGCCAGTGCATCTGAGAGGATAATGCGCCCTTCTGCATCTGTATTCTGAATCTCAATAGAGATATCTTTTTTATAACCAACCAGAACATCACCCGGTTTGTAAGCGGCTGATCCCAACAGGTTTTCAGTCGATGGAATAAGCCCCAGCACATTGATCGGCAGATTCATTTCAGTAATAGTTTTAAATATACCCAGTACGACAGCTGAGCCACACATATCAAACTTCATCTCATCCATCTGAGCACCGGGTTTAATAGAGATACCACCGGCATCAAAGGTCAAACCTTTACCCACCAGTGCAACCGGCGCATCACCTTCGTTTCCACCCTTATAATCCAGAATGATAAAACGTGGTTCTTTAGCAGAGCCCTGATTCACTGCCAAAAGGTTATAAAAGCCAATCTCTTCAATAGCAGCCTTACCCATCACGGTTACATTGAGCTTTTCATGGCTAAGTGCGGCGGCCTGATCACCAAGAAATTCCGGTGTACAAACGTTACCCGGCTCATTGGAGAGATCACGTGCAAAGTTCGTTCCGGCAGAAACGGCACGCGCTCGTGCTACGGCCAACTCGGCATCATTCAGTTCTTCTTGTGACGAGATCATGATTGTGATCGAACGCAGACCACGATGTTTATCATCTTTCTTATGTTTATATTTATCAAAACGGTACAGGCCCAGCTCTACGCCTTCCGCTATAGCCTGAACTTTTTCAGCCAACGAAGCCTCGCCTACAGCTAGCTCAGACAGATACAGAGATACATCTTGCGCGCCGCTTTTTTCTAACTTACGTGCCGCTTTTGCAGCCAGCACACGCAGTTTATGCAGCGTCAACTTCTTCTCATCACCAACACCTAGCAACATCACACGCTGTGTCAGCGTACCTTCCACATCATACAGTGTTCTAGTCCCACCAAATGAGCCGGTAGAGTCAAATTTATTCAAAAAATTAGGCAATACTTTACCTGTTGCAAGCTGCAAAGCCTTGCCTGAATCTGTCAATTCACGCCCTTCCAGCAGAGCAATGACCACCGCATCATCACGCTGTTGATCAGCAGGCCCTGCCTTAACATTCAATTCGATCATAAAAAACACCTCAACAAATAAATAAGTCAGTTACTCAGTTCCGCCAAAACTCTGGGATCAACAATACAAAAAATGTATAGATCTCTAAACGGCCAAGCACCATTCCAAAAATCAAAACTGATTTTGCCATATCCGGTAAAGATTGATAATTATCAGCCGGGCCCACCTGACCAAAACCTGGTCCCGTGTTGGTAATACAGGCTGCAGCTGCAGTAAATGATGTCACCATATCCACGCCGGAAATTGCCACCAACACTGCAATAATAAGATAACAGACAATAAATAGAACAGCGAAACCCCACAAAGCTTCCGTCACATTCGATGTAATACGATGACTACCCATTTTCACATGAATCACACCATGCGGGTGCACCAGACGACGGATTTCACGTACGCCCTGACGAAAGAGCAGCAGAATACGCACCACTTTCATACCACCACCGGTTGAGCCCGCGCATGCACCGACAAACATCGTCAATAACAATAAGAGCGTTGCACCAGCTGGCCACTGGCCATAGTCACTAACAGCAAAACCTGTTGTTGTAGCAACGGCCACCACATTAAACAACACATCAATGGCTTTATCATTCTCACTTGAAGCTAGGATAAGACTGATCAATATCACCAGCACAGAGATCCAGATGATGTATGTGCGGAACTCTTCATCTCTAAAATAGGCACGCAGAGAAAAGCCCTGCAAAGCAGCTGCAAAATGGAGTGTAAAATTGATACCGGCCAGCACCATAAAAAACACACCCATCAATTTCAGCGTAGGACTATCAAAATAACCAAAGCTGGCATCATGAGTAGAAAAACCACCAATGGCGACCGTACACATCGCATGATTAATCGCATCAAATGTATTCATGCCACCAAAGCTATAAGCCACCGCACAAACAATCGTCATACCGAGATAGAGATACCACAGTAGTTTAGCCGTTTCCGTCACCCGCGCAGTCAATTTATCTTTCACCGGCCCCGGTGTTTCAGCCTTAAACAGCTGCATGCCACCCACACCCAATAACGGCATCACCGCAACGGCCAATACAATGATCCCCATGCCACCCAACCACTCCTGCATAGAACGCCAAAACAGAATCGAACGGGGTAGATCATCCAGACCAGAGAGCACTGTCGCACCTGTCGTAGTCAAACCGGATGCCGACTCAAACATGGCATCTACCATGGATGGCAATGTACCCGTTGTCCAAAACGGTACTGCGCCAATCAAGGCCAGAACCAACCAGGCCAATGCAACAATCAAAAAGCCATCACGATGGGTTAATCGCTTCGGTGCACCACCGCCAAAACGCATCATTGCCGCCCCCAATAGAATCACGATACCACCGGCTTCTAAAAACTCGGCAACATGCCCTGCATCATAATACAGCGCCACCAGTGCAGGCACCATCATGCTGGCGCCATACAGCATTACCAGCACCCCAATCGTCCAAATTACGCCCTTAGGATGCATCAGCACTACCCATCATTTTATAGTTATCCATCAGAAAAATTCCAAATGTACTTCGAATAGCGCTTCAACAGCAGCAACCGATGCACTTGTTGTGACAATCAGCACATGATCTTGACTTTCAACCTGCACATCACCATTGGGCACAATCACTTTCCCTTTACGCAAAATAGCCCCCACCACAGTATCTTCCGGTAAAACCAGCTGACGCAGTGGCGTACTCAAGATTGCACTGGTTTCCAACGCCTCAGCTTCCAGCACTTCCAGATTACCATCAGCCAGCGATGCCATGCCGTGAATTCTACCCTTACGCACAAAACTCAATATAGATGCTACAGTCGACAAACGCGGTGATACCGTAACATCCAGGCCAATCTGACGTACCAACTGTCCATAAATAGAACGATTCACCAATGTCACCACATGCGGTACACCATAACGTTTAGCGATTAAACTACTGAGGATATTGGTCTCATCATCATTGGTCATGGCCAGAAAATCATCCATTTTATCAATGTTCTCTTCTTCCAATAACTTCTGATCCAAAGCATCACCTTGAATCACTACAACATCATCAAACTGGTCAGAGAGCCACTCCGCTCTCTCCCTGTTGAATTCAATCACCTTCACATAAGAGCCTGCTTTTTCCAGCTCTTTGGCCACAATAAAGCCGATGTGACCACCACCAACCATCAACACATTACGCCCCTGTGGCGAATGACAGGTGAAATTAAGCACCCGCATCAATGGATCCAACTGCTCTTTGGCCACAGCCACATAAATACTGTCGCCCGCCAAGAGTACAGTGTTCCCCTTGGGCACACTCCAACGACCATTATGTTCGTGAGCCACAACATAGATACGCAGTTCACCCATCACTTCCGGCAGTTCCATCAGCGAGAGACCAGCTAAATTACTTTTGGGGCGTACAGTAAATTCAACCAACTGGATGGCTCCACCAAAAAACTCTCTCGCATCCAGTGCACTCGATACATTCAAGCGCCCCATCACCACCTTAGCCGCTTCCCCTTCCGGTGAAATAATCACATCAATAGGCAAATCATCCCGGCCAATCAGACCTGGATAATTGGCATAATCCGGCTCACGCACACGGGCCAGTTTAGTCGGCACTTTAAACAGCGAATGTGCCACCTGACAGGCCAGCATATTCACTTCGTCATTGGTCGTTACGGCAATCAGAAGATCCGCATTCTCCGCCCCGGCCTGCTCCAGCACAGATGGGTGAGATGCCATGCCAGATACCGTTTTCACATCCATCGAGTCTGCAATCACTTGCAAGCGATCCGTATCCAGATCAACCACAGAGACATTATTACCCTCTGCAGATAAGCGGCTAGCAATATGATAACCCACCTCTCCAGCTCCTAGAACGACGACATTTTTCATGGGACTTCCTTCTCAGGGGGCTGTAACCCGAATGATTTAATTTTGCGATGCAACTGGCTGCGCTCCATACCGATATCGGCAGATGTACGACTGATATTCCAATCATGTTTATTCAGATGCTGCAGCAGATAGACGCGTTCAAAGGCCTCGCGTGCGTCATGAAAGCTATCCGCTTCCACATTCGAAACATCATCTCTTCCAGGCATATCCGCTATAGATGTTGCATGCGCTGCTGTTGCTTGAGTAGAAGATTGATCCGGTGGCAACATCGTTGCCATGGTCATCTGTTCTCCAGGCATCAGAATATGGCACCGTTCGATATAGTTGCGCAGTTCACGCACATTACCTGGCCAGCCATATAATTTAAGCGCTTCGATAACATCAGCCTCAAAACGCACCGCTTCTCCACCTAGAATTTTAGCTTGCTCATCAGCCAGCGTTTCAAGCAGTAGTGGTAAATCTTCCAAACGCTCCCGCAATGCAGGCATACGAATAGAGACCACATTCAGGCGATAATAAAAATCTTCCCTGAGCTTCTCTTCACGCAACACCTGATCAAGATCACGTGTACTGGCTGCAATCAAACGTACATTACTGGCCATCGAGGTAGGATTACCCAAACGCTGAATCACACGCTCCTGCAACACGCGTAACACCTTCGCCTGTGCTGCCATGCTCAACTCTGTCACCTCATCGAAAAAAAGCGAACCTTGATGAGCTGTTTCAAAACTCCCACGCTGCGCATGCAAAGCACCTGTAAAAGCGCCTTTTTCGTGACCAAACAGCTCAGAGTCCATACGTCCGGCTGCTATACTGGCAGTATTCACCTCAACAAAGGGAGCCTCTTTTCGTCTTGAAGCAAGATGCAACATTCTCGCAGCCACAGCTTTGCCGGTACCATGCTCACCGAGCAGTAACACCGGCGCATCAGATAGGGCAATACGCTTTATCAACGCTCTTACCTCAGCAATTACAGCACTATTACCGATTAACTCCTGACGGCTATGATGCATCACATCCTGCCGTTTCAAATCTCTATTTTCCTGCTCCATTCTACGTTTTTGCACTGCATTACGGACAATAATCATCAAACGATCAAATGAGAGTGGTTTTTCAACAAAATCAAATGCGCCTAGTCGGGTTGCGCGAACAGCCGTATCAATGGTGGCATGGCCAGACATCATAATGACAGGCAGGTGAGCATCCATCTGCTGAATCCGGCTTAAAGTTTCTAGGCCGTCGATTCCGGGCATCCAAATATCGAGCAACACACAATCTACCGGCTGCTTACGCAAACGGGCCACGGCCTCTTCGCCAGAGGCCGCACTCACCACCAGATACTCTTCATCCTCAAACAAACCCTGCAGGGAGTCACGAATCGGTTCTTCATCATCAACAATCATGATACGTGCAGTCATGTCGCCTCCTTCTCTTGCACTTGGCGTGGCAATCTCAAACAAAAATGTGTGGGCTTGGATGGTGAGAGTAGCCTTAAATCACCGCCATGATCTTCGGCGATACGTTTGGCGATAGCCAAACCTAAACCTGAACCATCCGACTTGGTTGAATAATAGGCTTCAAATAACTTGCCAGCCCCATTTTCATCAATGCCTTCTCCATCGTCCTCAACATGCCATTCGGCAAACTCATCGCTCACCACTGCATAGAGACGAATTGCACATGTCTCAGCCGTTGCCGATACCGCATTATCCATCAAATTAATCAACACCTGGCGCACCTGATCAGGATCACACTGACAATACGACGCATCATGTTCAACAATCTCAACGTGGATCCTTCCATAACCGTGGAATAGTTCATTCATATCAGTGAGTAGTGTATTGACCAACACAGAACGCAGTTTTGGTTGCGGCATACGTGCCAATGTCGAAAAATCTGAAATCAGCCGTTGTAAACGCTCCGTCTGATCAATGATCGCTTTGGTACAAACATCAAAAACCTGCTCATTATCAACCTGCGAACGAAACCGCCGCTGTAGGCGTTCTGCCGATAGTTTAATAGGTGTTAATGGATTCTTGATCTCATGCGCCAAACGCCGTGCCACTTCAGCCCACGCCTTACTTTTCTGCGCTTCAGCCAGTGCCGAGATATCATCTATCACCAAAAGATAACCTGAAAATGCCGCTCCGTTCGCACTCAAACGAGCCCCTCGAGCCAGCAGGTGTAAGGTCTTACCTTCTGACATCTCCACATCGAATTCGCGTTGCAAATAGTCTTCCGACTGATGCAATAGTTCATCATAGAAACCACCAATATCGCGCATATTGCCTCGACTCAGCTCTGAGAAGTCGGCACTTGGCACCCAATCTTCAGAGAGTTGAAGAATATCACGCACAGCTTGATTGAGCAGTCGCACTCGTCCATCTGCATCCACCAGCACTACGCCGGAGTGCAAATTGGCCAACAGTGATTCAAGCACATATTGACGACGCCTACTGCTATCGAGCGCTCGGGTTAAATCGCCCTGAGCCTGCTCAATGGCTTCAACATTTTGTTTCAAGCGGGTCGCCATAGTATTGAATGAACGCCCCAACGAACCGAGTTCATCACGTGGCGAAGCTGATATTTCCACATCCAGATCACCTTCTGTGACCCGGTGCAGTGCCTCGGCCAAATCACCAACAGGTGCGGTTAATCGGCGCGCAAATAATAACGCAACTACACCAGCCAACAAGACAACAATCAGCGTCACAAATAGCATTACATGGGTAAAAGTGGCCCGAATGGTCTGACGATTGCGCTCCAATTGGCGATAATTACTATAGTCCGCTTCAACAGAACGGGCATTTTGAATCACACCGGCAGGCAACGCCACCTCCACCCTTAACAGGCCGATTACTGAGACTGGACCTACCAACGGCGCATATCCCACTGCCACTTCACCATTATTGCGGGTCACCATCTCGGTCACCACCCGCCCCAAACGCATCGATAAACGCGCTGTATCACTCAATGGACTGGCTTGCAGGGCCGTCAATTCACCAGCCTGAATACCTCCAACCTGTCTTTCATTGATATCGAACAACTCCACTTTTTGCCAACCTTCTGATTTACTCATTTCGGTTAGATAAGCACTGCTCGTACGGTAATCCATATTGCCGCTAACCGCCGCCAATAGAGCCCCATCAGATATATAATCGAGCAGATTGCGTTTCATATCTTTTTCGACACGTTCATAAAAACCCTGTGCCAGATTCAGAGCACGATCAAGCAACGTATCCACACGAACATCAAACCAGACGTCCATACCCTTATCGACCATCTGACTAGCGGCCATTTGAATCACCATGGCAGGCACCAGCAGCATTGCCACCATGGCAATCACCAACTTGGCACGCAATCTGGAACCAGGGGCTGGCTCAATCGTCTCACGCAGTAGACGTATACCATATTGAATAAGCACCAGAGTCATCACCAGCATCAAACCAACATTTACCCATGCCAAAAATCCACCACCATCATCGGCAGATGGCCATAACATGACAGTAACGGTTATCAATACCAATGCCATCAACAAGGGCACCAACCGCATTACATTCAGCCTTGTCACTGCAGCGTGAACTCCTTTTGCATCTTGGCTGCCGTGGATGGCCACAAACCAGACCACCAGGCATCATTAGCATCACCAATATGAATATTTACATTCACACCTACGCGGTACGGTGTTTTCACCAACAATAGACTTCGATCCAGTACTGGAAAATGATTCAGACTGGTGAGAAACGCGATCGCACTATCAATACTGTATACACGATGGGAAATACCACTGGAGTGATCAATCAACAACCAGCTCCGGGTCAATAGATCCGGCTCAACACGCCGAATAACTGTAATATCGCCTATATTGTCATTCAACCAATATTCACGAACCTTGCCCACTTTCACTCGCCATTCTGTCGCCACGGCAATCCCATCTTGCAACGGCTGCTGAAACATTTCACCTTCGACAGCCAACTGAGCAGTGCAATAAATCACCTTCGCATCGGTTTGAACCTGCAAACTCTCAGAAGCATCAGCAGCAAAACTCACCGGCACAAACAGCACTGCAGCCATCATGACTGCAATCCAAGTCGAAAGAAATTTATAACATTTATAAAACAAATTAGACATCCGCCCGGAGTGTACCCCCAAGTTCTGACATTGACACGCAGCATATATTACAGACCTATGGTCAGCCATGGCATTTTCAAATTGAGAACTCTGCGGATAGAGCAAAAAATAAATGAAGCTCTATTTCATCTTGTTTTACCCGCATAGCAACGCTAGAAAGGGCTATGCGTTATTTATTCTGCTCACTCTTACCTCTACTCTTATCGACTCAGCTTTTTGCCGCTGATTTCGACATCTACCAGTCCGACTATCGCCCTCTACAACTGGCTTTAGTCATCGATGCCAAAGCCGAAGCCGGTGGTGATCAGCGTTCCATATATCAAATTATTAAAAACGACCTTACCTCCAGCCAATCCTTTAATCTCATTGATCCCATGGCCTTTATAGCCAGCCCCGACAAGGCCATGCAACAGCTCGACTATGGTGACTGGCGCTTGATTGGCACAGACATTCTCGCCTTGTGCCGCATCCAGCTTTCCGGTTCAGATACCATCACGGTACATATTCAGGTGCACGATCCATTCCGCCACAAACAGTTGATTGCACTGAGCGTGGAAGGCAGTCGCAGCAATATGCGTGTCGTAGCGCATCGTGTAGCAGATCAGCTCTATAAAGCTGCTCTTGGCATTCCCGGTTATTTCACCAGCCACCTGCTCTATGTCACTAAACGCGGTGACCTCTCAGATCTGATTTATATGGATCAGGATGGTGCCAACAGACAAACCGTAGGTAAAAACTTCACACTGCTGTTATCACCCGACTGGTCACCAGATGGCCGTCAGGTCGCACTCAACACCTATGTCGGCAACCATCCCAGACTCGAGTTCTTTGATCTACACAGCGGCAAACGAACCGCCTTCGGCAACTTTAAAGGACTCAACAGCACACCTGAATTCTCACCTGACGGAAAGTATGTCGCTGCCACACTCTCCTACACAGGCAATACCGATATCCACATTTACGACATCAAGAAACGCACATGGCGCGCTTTCACCCATAGTAAAGGCATCGACACCACACCAACATGGTCACCGGATAGCAAGTGGATTGCCTTTGTCAGCAACCGATCAGGTAACCCACAGGTCTATAGAAAACCTATCTCCGGCGGAAAGGCTCAACTGGTCAGCACCAAAGGCAGCTACAACACCTCCCCAGCCTGGTCACCAGCCGGTGATAGAATCGCTATGATCTCAAAAAAGAACTGGGCTTTCGCAGTTGCAACAGTGCGTCCCGATGGCTCTGACATTCGTTATCTGGCCGAAGAAAAACGCATTGAATCACCATCCTGGTCACCCAATGGCCAAATGCTGCTGTTTTCAGTCGAAAAACATAATGTCCGTCGTATCTATCGTGTGCCAAGCTGGGGAGGCCGGGCTGAACCGATCACATCCAGCAGCATTGACGCATCGGACCCGGCTTGGTCACGGCATTAAAGACAAAGTATTAGCCTTTTAAGTTGACTGAATTTGCTCCAATGTCACTATACGTCATCATAATGCACTTAGGGAGAAAATAAATGTTAGTAAACCGTTCAAAAACACAAATCCTCATGGTTTCTATTGCCGCTGCGGCTATGCTGTTCGCTGGCTGCTCCAAAAAAGTAGAAGTCAGCTCTGATGCCGGCGCAAAATCTTCCGCCAGCCATTCAAGCACAGGCACAACAAGCCCTTCAACTCATGGCATCAACAATGGCGCTTCTGTAGCCGGCAAGCCTTCGACCAGCTCTGTGCACTTTGCTTTTGACAGTGCAAATCTTGATGCTGCTGCAAGCGCTACTCTCGATGCTTATGCAGCATGGTTGAATGCAAACAACTCCAGTAAAATCACTATCGAAGGCAACTGCGATCAACGCGGTAGCCGTGAATATAACCTCGCCCTAGGTCAGCAACGTGCCGACAGCATTCGTGATTATCTCACTACAGGCGGCGTAAGTGCCGGTCGTATTGATACCGTTTCATTCGGTGAAGAGCGTCCAGCTTGTTCTGGCAGTGGCGAAGCCTGCTGGGCACAAAATCGTCGTGGTGATATTGTCACCCGTTAATTCACACCATGCATTATGATTACGTACATGTTCAACAACGGTCAGCGGTTCGCCCGCTGGCCGTTGTTTGCTTGTGTGCAATCGTTTTAAGCGCATGTGCCAGCGATGAAAAAACGATCAGCTGGGAACAGGATAAACCGCAATTTCAACACGGCATAGAAACAGTTCAGCATGAACAACAGGTCACTGCCGATAAACTACGCAAACAGACGGCCACCATTGAAGAGCTACAGCAAAAAGTTGAATCCCTGCAGCAAATAAATCTACAGCAGGTAGAGAGTATTGCATTACTAGCCAACCACGTTGAAGAGTTGCACCGTGTGAAAAAGGTTAAAGCTAGAAAAAAAGCTCCCATCATTGCAGTCACCCCTCCTAAAGCAAAGGTAACAATCAAACATCCCACCCCCATCATCAAGCCAGTCGTAAAAGCAGCTGCCCCGGCACCTGCCGTGCCCAAAGTTGATCTGGCAGCTCAAGCAGAAGCTGAGAAAAATGCCTATACAGCAGCTTATCTGGCGCTGAAAAGTGGCCGTTTCGATGAAGCATCCACCGCGTTCAATAAGCAGCTGGACCTCTACCCGAATGGTGAATACGCCGATCAGGCGTGGTACTGGCTTGGGGAGACCCGTTTTGCTCAAGGTAATAACACCAAAGCACACAATGCTTTTAAATATGTAGCCGACCACTATGCCAACAGCGTCAAGCATGCTGCCGCACTACTCAAACTCGGGCAGCTTGCGCAGAATCAAAAAAATTATTCAGAAGCAAGAACGTACTATCAACGTCTGATTCAAAGCCACGCTGATTCCAGCCTGACTGAACAAGCTCGTGCCGCTTTATCAAACTTGCCAACTAAACCGCAAACCAGCATGGAGAGTCAGCAATAACTGCTTCTTCGCACCGCCTTCGAATTTATGAAACGTATGACAGCATCCAGGGTGAAAGCACTCTGGCTGGTATGCCCTGCACCTTCATCCGGCTGGCAGGCTGCCCACTAAGATGCACATACTGTGATACCCTCAAAGCTATCCCGACCGATAGTGGCAGTCTCATCGCCATTGATGATTTAGTACAACATGTGAGCAATCAGAATCGCCCCCTCGTGCTGGTTACCGGTGGTGAACCACTAGCGCAACGGCACTGTATCGAACTGCTAACACGCCTATCTCAGCTCGATTGTTCCGTGCAACTGGAAACATCTGGAGCGTATTCTGTACAAAATGTACCAGCTGGCATTCGTCGCATTATCGACATCAAAACACCGGGTAGCGGAGAAGTAGAGCGCAATCATCTGCAAAACCTGCAATATCTGGCAGCTGGTGATGAGATCAAATTCATTCTGACTGGACGTGACGATTACGAATGGGCTCGCGACTTTATTCTTGAACATAAGCTAGGCCTGGGTGATGTTCCCGTACTACTCTCCCCTGCATGGGGTGATGTAGCGACTAGCGCCCTATGTGAATGGCTACTGGAAGATGCTTTGCCTGCTCGCTTGCAGATTCAAATGCATAAAGTAATTTGGGGATCAGAGTCAGAAGGCGTTTAAGCAGAATGAAATGGATTCAAAAGGCATGAGAACAAGAACATGAATACAGACAATCATAACACAGAAAAAACCAAAGCCGTCGTACTTCTTTCCGGCGGACTGGACTCCAGCACTGCACTGGCCTGGGCAGTCAAACAACAGGGTTGGGAGTGCCATACTGTCGCTTTTGATTATGGTCAGCGCCACCATATTGAGCTGCAGGCCTCTGAACAGGTAGCAGATGCTTTTGGCGTTATTAACCACCGTGTAATCAAGGTAGATCTTCGCAGTATCGGTCATTCTGCTCTTACCTCAGATATGCCCGTCCCCAAAGATCATGCTGATACAAGTGAAATTCCAAGTACTTATGTGCCAGCCCGCAATCTCATTTTTTTATCCCTGGCGGCAGGGCTGGCTGAAGCCGTGCAAGCAACCCGTTTAGTAATTGGTGCCAATGTAGTTGATTACTCTGGTTATCCTGATTGCCGTCCTGAATTTATGGACGCCTTTGTGCGTACCGCCCTGCTCGGTACAAAAGCTGGCAGTGAAGGTGGAGAGCTGGAAATTGCAGCACCATTGATCACACTGAAGAAATCCGAGATCATCGATTTAGGACTACAGCTGGGGCTAGATTATGGTTTAACACGCTCCTGCTACGATCCACTACCAAGTGGCTCCCCCTGCGGTCACTGTGACTCCTGTTTCTTCAGACAACAAGGTTTCGCTGAACTCGGAAAATCTGATCCACTAGACTACCCGAAAGAAACAACTATCGATTAACGATCCTCTAACCTTTAAACTTTTTTTACCACATAGTAGACAAAGCCACGCAGAGGAAAACAGAGAGTTAGGGCTGAAAAGATCACGACTAAATCATGCGATGAGAGCACTACGCGCTGCTGTCGACCACCTGACACCTGATCTGGTCGTCGGTTCTCAAAATCTTTCTTCTTCCTTCAACCAGTAGTCAGTCGACTCAAACCTCTTTTTTTGGCACAAGAATATGAATAAAGGAACGTTTTTTGACATGGTCACCCTAGATACCTATAGAGGCTTTGCGTTACCACTCAGTTGTTATTTAAGGAAATCAACAAATGGAGATAGACTCACATAGAGCACAAACAACGACATCATCACCAGTAGCACAGACTGCACGGGATTCTGCTTAACCTTATCGAACACTGTCGGCTGTAAGCCCTGCTCTTTTTCCAATTGGTACTGGGCTCTGGCCTGCTCACCACGTTGTTGCTGATAGACCTCAATCAAGGCCTTAGCCCGATCCAGATCAGTTTCATCATGAAGCCATATCGCAGGTACTGAAATCCCCCAGCCTCCGGCTTCGGTCTCATAAAATGTTATCTCATGCTCTAATAACAGCTGCCTGATATCTTCAGCCTCATCATCTGGAACATGTCTCAATTTAAATAATTTAGCTGCCATGACTCACCTTTTAATGTTTCCGACACGCTAATCGTCATGATATGATGTTGTCAGCAGAAACATCTAAACCCCAAACAACTCAGAACCTGACCAAGCTCGACACCCTCCAATGACAACATTTGTCACTCCCGTAAAAACACCCGTTTACGCTACCCACCACGACTGGCACAAACATTGCTTCTGTAGAGCATCACTCTTAGTGACAGACACCACCCCAAGGAGAAATACCCATGACAAACATCGCAAAGAAAGAACAGGGCTTCACACTGATCGAGTTGATGATCGTAGTAGCCATCATCGGCATTCTAGCAGCCATCGCTATTCCACAGTTCTCTAATTACCGTACCAAAGCATTCAATGCAGCCGCTATATCTGATCTGCATACTGCACGACTTGCTGAAGAAGCTGTTTTCGCTGACTACCAGAAGTACGGCGCAACCGTTGCAACTGATGTAGGGGCAGTCGTTGGAGGCGCAGCACTCACTGCTAACGGCTGGATTGCAACCACCACCTCAGGCCAGTCTGCACCAATATCAATCAGCAAAAATGTAACCCTTCATGCTAAGGTTTTGACAGCAACACTCGCCACCGCCACTGTCACATCTCAACATGCGAGTGGTGATAAATCTTATGCTGCAGAGACTGATCAGTCAGGCACTTTCCAGAAAGCTGCTACCGTAGGTACAATTTCTGCCGCAGTCGCAGCAACCGCTGCTGCTGATGCAACTACAGCTAGCTACGCAGCAATGTAATACGATTGCTTTTTTGTTTAATCAGCACGAAGGGAATGCTATCAAGCATTCCCTTCGTGCTATTACCGACATGAGTGAATGACTTTTATTATGATCCAGTTTATCGAAGTCCATAAAACATACCCAAAACAAATCAATCGCAGCCCTGCCCACCGTGCTCTAAAGGGCATTTCATTTTCTCTGAATCAAGGGCAAACACTTGGTCTGATTGGTCAGAATGGGGCTGGGAAGAGTACCAGCATTCGTCTGATCATGGGTTATATGCGAGCAGACAAGGGTAAACTTATATTACTACAGGATGAAAACCCATCCCCTCTCACCCGAAGACATATCGGCTACCTGCCTGAAACATCCAGCTTCCCAGCCAACCTGACCTGCATGGAGTTACTACACTTTGCTGGCCGCTGTTGTGATATGCCCAAACAATTGATTATGGACAGATCAGAGTCTCTGTTAAAACGCTTAGGCATATGGAACGATCGCAACCGTAGGCTCAGCCAATACTCCAAAGGCATGCAACAACGCGCCAGCTTTGCTGCAGCACTCATTCATGATCCAGAGCTACTTATTCTCGATGAACCCATGTCAGGTCTTGATCCTATTGGCAGAGCGGAAATCATCAGCCTCATCCACGATCTGCGCAAACAGGGAAAAAGTATTCTATTCTGTTCGCATCTACTTGATGATGTGGAACGCATTACCGATCATGTTGCTATCCTCCATCATGGAAAAATGCTCTATAATGGTGCAATCGCCGATTTATGCGCACAACAAAGCACGCAAGAAAAAGATCACATTAGCCTGCAAGATGCGTTTGTCAGTGTAGTACAGGGTAAACAAGCATGAATCGGATTATAGCTTTAGCGCATATCACCTTTCTTAACGGCCTACGCCGCAATGCAGTCTGGGGCCTATGCCTGTTTGCACTGGCTTTTGAAGTCTGTGGTATATTTTTTATGGACTTTTTTGGCCACAATCTGGGTCGTGTCATATGCGACTTTCAATTTTCCATCATGTGGGCTGCTGGTATGATCTTTATCCTTTTTTATGCAGTACAAGCCATTGCATGGGATGATGAGCACAAAGCCATAGACAGCATCTTGGCGCGCCCTATCTCACGCACAGAATTCGTTTTGGGAAGCATGTTGGGTTTATCCCTGCTGCTATTATGCTTCGAGTTACTATTAGCAGCCCTCGCCTTAGGTGAAATCATCTGGGTCAAACCTATCATTGGGGAAACCTATTTTCCTGTCTTTTCCATACCTCATTTCTTTATCACATGGATCGCACTTCAACTTATATTACTTATCCATCTAGCCATTGTAATGCTTGTCTCTTCAGCTATTCGAGGGGCTTTCCCGGTCATGTTACTCACCCTGGCTTATTCTCTGATTTGCTCTGGCTTGCCAGTCGTCAGGCAGTCAATCTTTCAAAATCAGCCAGCAGAAACTAGCTCAGGATTAGAAAGCACCCTACAGGGCATGAGCATGCTATTCCCTGACTTTAGTAAACTCGACTTTAAAGACACAATATTAAGTTATCAAAGCATCGAAAGCATAATCGGCATTTCAGCATGGCTCCCTCTAACGTTATCAAGCCTATACTTGGCAATCATATTGCTTCTTTCCTGTATGATTTATCAACGCAGAGATATTATATGACATGTAAAACACCCTCTCATTTTATATCTATGATGGTGTTACCCGGACTGCTACTTAGTTATTTTTTTCTATTTATGATGCATGAACAACGCACTTCACATACAACAACAGATATATCACCCTCCCTGCCCACTAGTGTATTGAACCTAGTCGGTCATAATTATCTCAATCAGTTCATCGCTGAAGCCTTATTCATTAAAACTGCCGTATATTATGGCGGACTGAATCAACGCATGAATAAAAGTAACCTTGATCTAATAGCTCAACACCTCATAACCATGAGCAAACTCCACCCCAGGTTGTTAGATATCTACTATCGCAGTGAGTCCGTTTTAGCGCACCGAGGAAAAATATACGCCGAAACAGCCAATCAAATACTAGAAACTGGAAGAGTCCATCTTCCCAATCAACTTGCTCTACCCTTTTTTGAAGGCTTTAACCATTTCCACCACCTGAACGACCCAATCAAAGCTGGAGAGGTCTTGCGAATTGCTAGTAACATCCCCAATTCACCACAATGGATAGGTCATCTGGCCAGCATGTTGATGGCCAGTGGTGGCAATATTCGCACCGGATTGATCTGGTTAAAAGGTATGCTTGCAGCATCTAACGATGAAGATGAGAAAAAACGTTACAACAAAGAGATATTAGCTTTTGAAAAAGCCATGATTATCCAGTTAGCACTGGATGAGTACGCTAGTAAACATGGCTTTTACCCTGAAAATTTAAGCGACCTTTCACCAAATTTCTTGCATACTCTTCCACTAACGGATGATCATTTTCAACTCGTTTATCAAACGCCTAAGCTATTCCTGAACAGGAGTCCGCATGAATGATAAAGTTCCTAACACAACTAAACAGCATGGATTCTCATTGATTGAACTTATGGTAGTCGTTGCGATTATCGGTATTCTGGCGGCTATCGCCGTACCTGCATTCTCTGAATATCGATCCAGAGCTTATAATTCTGCTGCCATATCTCACATTTCTTTTATCGCCAATGCACAGGCGAACTATTGGGTGGATGGACACACATATATTTCTGTACCAGCCGGTGATGGCCCGAGTGCGACGGGTATCATACCCAACACAACCGTACCCTCAGGAGTCGGTTATATTATTGGTGTTTTTCCAGCAACAGGAACTGATGCAACCTTAGGATATGCCACTGGTACGGATTATGTTGCCTATACCGGACATATCAATGGAACTCAGGTTTATGCTCTGGACTCAAACAGTAAACCACAACGGCGTAATAAAAAAGCAGCCGCTACAAGCCCTGCTAGTGATGCTAAAACAGAAACCATAACAGGATTCCTACCTTCCGGTTGGGGAAGTCCACTTTAAGCTCAGGCAATCGCATTAAAAAGTGGGGTATGATTTGGTAATGTACTCAAAGCTTCGTCATACCCCAGGGCAGCTTCTCTGCCGCAAGCGGCATTCACCTTCTTTTTGAAAGTTTCATTGGGCAAGGTGAATGGCTCAGCCAGAGAGCCCCCTGGGTGAAATCCATATGTTATAAGTGGATCACCGACACCAACATTCGTGGGTGACGCACAGCAATATCTGGAAATATAATAAAACTCAGGATATTTTAATGCGATTGCCTTGGCTTTAAGCTAGTTCAGACAGGCTCCACCTTGGTCTGGCATCCCACTCATCAGTTACTGGCTTAGCGCTACGTAAGTTTTGGAATCCGGCATAGGCAATCATGGCGGCGTTATCCGTACAGTGTTTGGGATGCGGTAGAAACACATCCACGCCTTTCTCTTTGGCTAGTTTATCTAGCAATGAACGCAGCTTTTTATTGGCTGCTACGCCACCTGCAATCACCAATCTCGGCGCATCCACCTTTAAACAGGCACGAATCGATTTTTTCACCAACACTTCACAGATGGCAGATTCAATGCCTGCTGCCATATCCTGTTTGTCGGTGTCACTCATGCTTTCCTGACCGCCAATGCCTTTGACAGCGTACATCACAGCTGTTTTCAGACCTGAAAAACTGAAGTTCAGATTATCGCGATTGAGCATCGGGCGCGGCAGCTTGAAACGTTTGGCATCACCATGCTCTGCCATCATGGCGATTTCAGGGCCTCCTGGATAAGGTAAACCCAACAATCGCGCTGACTTATCGAAACACTCACCTGCGGCATCATCGAGTGTCTGACCAATCACTTCATATTGACCAATGCCTTTCACATGCACCAATAGCGTATGACCACCGGAAACCAATAGCGTGATAAATGGGAAAGCTGGCAGATCACCGGATAACCCCGGAGCCAGCAGATGCCCTTCCATATGGTGAACAGGCAATACCGGCACACTGTTTACCATGCCCGCAGCGCGTGCATAAGACGTTCCCACCAACAATGCCCCCATCAGGCCGGGGCCAGAAGTCACCGCGATCTGATCAACATCAGACCAGCTCAACGATGCCTCTTCCAACACACTCTCCACCATCGGTGGCAGGGCCATGAGATGTTCACGCGATGCCACTTCGGGTACTACGCCTCCAAATTTAGCATGCGTTTCGATCTGGGATGCAATCTGCTCGGCTAGAATCGTACCCTTGCCACTGCTGAGATCTCCATCATAGAGAGCCACAGCTGTCTCATCACACGATGTTTCAATACCTAAAATAATCATATCTCACCTTGAAGATCATAAAGATCTTTCACCGCAGAGTGCGCAACTAACGCAGAGTAAAATCAAAAAACTTATCATTGAAACAACGTTCCTGCCGTACAATTGCCTACTACTGAGATGAAGATAATATTCACATTCATTTCTTTTTTATAAGCCTTTACTCTGCGTACTTTGCGCCCTCTGCGGTAAATGCTTCTTAATAACTTTTTTCTTTCTTCTCCGCGCCGAATCCACCACCACCAGGGGTTTCAATGCGAATGATATCGCCTGCTTTAAGTTGCCACGAACCTTTCGCTGCCAACTGCTGCCACTCACCATCTCTGTGAAAACGGTTGATGCCCATAGCTCCTGCATCACCACCCTGTAATCCGTAAGGCGAAGTTCTACGCCTTTCGCTTAGAAGTGACACCGAGCAATCACGTCGAATCAACCACTCCCGTATCAAGCCATTACCGCCCTGATACTGCCCAGCACCACCAGAACCACCGCGCATGGCATACTCCTGCACCTGCAAGGGGTAGTGCATCTCCAACACTTCAATGGATGAATTCTTGGTATTGGTCATATGGCACTGCACGGCAGATAGACCGCCTCCACTAGCATGCGCTCCCATGCCACCAGCCAGCGTCTCATAATAGAGCCAATCCTCACCGGCTGCTTGATCACCAATACCCTCTTCACCACCAAAGATAACATTATTCATCGTGCCCTGTGCAGCAGCAGGGATGCGTTCAGGAATCGCTTTGGCCAGTGCACCCAGCACCACATCAACAATGCGCTGACTGGTCTCCACATTACCGGCGGCCACTGCTGCACCATCTTGTGCATGCAGCAGAGAGGCTGCAGGGGCAATGATCTGAATCGGATGAAATACGGCTGCAGTTTGCGGCGTATGTTTGGGCATCAGACAACGAAAGACATATAACACGCTGGCTGCAGTCACCGCCAACGGACAGTTCACTGGGCCACGCGTTTGATCGGCTGTACCGCTGAAATCAACAATGGCCGAATCGCCTTCAATCGTGATGCTAACACGCACAGCTAACGCCTCTGAACCACAACCGTCATCTTCAATCACATCTTCAAAGCAGTATCTACCGTCGGGAATATCGGCAATTGTACTGCGTCCATAGGCTTCTGACACATGCATAAGTGCTGAGACTTTGTCATTGAGAGTGGCTATTGGAAATTCAGCCAGACGCTGAGCGCCAACACCACAGGCAGCCTTCTGGGCAGCGAGATCACCCAGTCGCTCCTCAGACGCTCTTACCCGTTCACGAAATTGTGTTGGTAGATCAATATGCTCTTGCCCCGCTTCAAACCAGTAGCTGGGAGAGATAATCAAACCCTCATCCTCCAACCGTGTCTCTACACCCATCGAGCCGGGTGACTTGCCACCGATATCTGCATGATGGGCCCGCGTAGCCGAGAAGCCGAACAACTCTCCCTCAATAAAGACCGGAATAACCACTGTGATGTCAGGAAGATGTGTACCGCCCAGAGCCGGATCGTTGAACACCACCACATCACCAGTGTGCCAATCGAACCTGCCAACCACATCAGCCATCGCAAAAGCCATCGAACCAAGATGAACAGGAATATGTGCAGCTTGTGCAATCAGAGCCCCGTGCTTATCAAACAGCGCACAGGAAAAGTCTTCACGATCCCGGATATTGGGGGAGATAGCACTGCGCTTGAGTACCGCCCCCATCTCCTCACAAATAGCCGATAGACGATGGGCAAACAAACTTATGCTGACCGCATCATTTCTCATTTTGGCCCCCACTACTCTCTTGCGAAGAGTCTTTCTCCAACAACAGATGGCCATCTCTGGAGACTCTCATCTGCCACCCTTTGGCTAACCACAACGTCGCAATATCTTCCACGATTAACGCAGGCCCTTCATATATTGGGCCAGGTTTTAAATCTACCCGCCTGTAATGCACAACCCGCCCTACCCCATAGACTTCGGACTCATCAGACACAGCAGCTTTTTCAGTAGCAGTTTCTAGCTCCGGCAACTGCGGCATAGGCCGATCAACAAAAGCGCTTAAACGAGCCGTCATAATCTCAATCGGGCGATGCAGGCAATGGCCATAAGCCTGCTGATGCGCATCTGCAAAATGCTGTGCCAATGTTTTCAGATCATCATAAACAATAGTCAGATGAAAGCCCTGCCCGACATAACGCACATCGACTGAGCGCTCAAAACTAAGTTCTAGACCCTGCATCTGCTCTGCGGCTTCTGTTTCCATCTCAGCGAACAGCTGCTGCAGATGCATTGCGGTAGAGTCATCCTGCAGTGCAAAACGTCGACTGCGCGAGAATTCACTCTGCTGTCGACCCAACAACATCCCCAAAGCTGAAAATGCTCCACTGGCAATCGGTACAATAACTTTTGTCATCGCCAGTTTTTCAGCCAGAGCACAGGCGTGCAGACCACCTGCCCCACCAAAACAGAAGAGGGAAAAATCAGCCGGATCATATCCCCGCTGCACCGATACCACGCGCAACGCACCTGCCATATGCTCTTCAGCAATATCAATAGCCGCAGAAGCCGCATCCTCGGCGCTTAAATTCAGTTTTTTTCCATAGGCTGAAAATGCCTTATAAGCGGCATCTCTATCCAATGGCATGGAACCCGCCAAACTGGCATCCGCTGGGATGCGTCCCAACAGCAGGTTCGCATCGGTCACACAGGGTTTCTCGCCACCTAAGCCGTAACAGACAGGCCCAGGCTTAGCTCCTGCCGATTCAGGCCCAAGCTGCGGCAAACCAGCCTCATCTAGCCAGGCCACAGAGCCACCACCGGCACCAATGGTATGAATATCCAGCATGGGAAGAGAAACAGGCATACCGGCAATCTCGCCCTCTGTCGTTTTAGCTGCCTGGCCCTGAATCAGAGCGACATCGGTACTGGTACCGCCCATATCAAAGGTGAGCATATTTTGTTCACCCAACTGATGACCAATCGCCTCGGCAGCCACTAAACCACCGGCAGGGCCAGATAGCACCAGACGCACAGCCTGTTGACCCGCCAGTTCAGCCTGCATCACACCACCGGCGGAATGCATCACAAACAGATGTTTGGCAGCCAGTCTGGTTTGCAGTCGTTTCAGATAGCGTTGCACCAGTGGGCCTACATAGGCATTGAGAAAGGTTGTCGCACCACGTTCATATTCACGATATTCCGCCAGCACCTGGTGAGAAAGCGATAGAAACAGATCTTTTGGCAAAGCCTGGGACAACATGCCCTCCAGCTCACGCTCATGCTTTGGATTCATAAATGAGAACAGCAGACAGACCGCTACAGCCTCATATCCACCATTTGAGATCCGTTCAATCAAGGCGTTCACCTCATTGGCATGCAGTGCTGATTGCTCTTCACCTTCGGCATTGATTCGGCCACTGAGACCAATGCAATCTTCTCTAAGAACAGCAGGTATGATGGGGTCAGGGCAGAGCTGATATAGTTCAGGACGCGTCTGACGACCAATAATAAGCAGATCTTCCAGCCCCTGATGGGTAACAAACAGTGTCGGCACACCCTTGCGCTCCAATATCGCATTGGTCGCTACCGTTGATCCATGCACCACATGCAGTGCAGTGGCATCCAGCCCCAGCTCACCAATGCCCTGCTCAATGGCCCGAGATGGATCATCCGGACTTGAAAGTACCTTATGAAAACGCAGCTCCTGCGCATCGAAGCAGACAAAGTCTGTAAAAGTTCCACCTGTATCCACACCTAAAAACATGACGGCATTGTAGCTTCTGTCAGCCTTGCTTAACACTGATTACTGTCATCCTTAAAAATATAGTGTGATAATAATCACTGCATTGAAAACCTAAGCTAGTAGTGTGCCTGCTCATAAAATATCGATATTGTGGAGTTCTTTGATGAGATTAAAAATACTCGCGCCAATGTTTACCGCACTGCTGGCCTTTTCAGCCTCAGCCCATGCCGACGAAACCGTGGCTATTAAAGCTGGCGTCATGCTCTTATCAGCCACCGGTCAATTTGGTGCAACGGTAAACAATCTAGGCACCAATATTAATACGGAAAGCGATCTGAACCTTGGCAACAGCATTCAACCGACGGGTGAAATCACCATCAGCCTGGGGGACTCGCTGCTCTCCTTTGGCTTTATCCCATTCAGCTTTAGCGGTTCCAACACACTGACACGTAACATCAACTACAATGGTCAAACGTTCGTTACCGGACAAACTGTACAAAGTGAGCTTAAAGCAGACATTTTTGATATGTCTTACGCCTATTATCTGGTCAATATGGATGACTTACCATCCCGCTTGCAGATCGCTTTTGAAACATCGGTCAAAACCATTAACTTCAAAACCAGCTTAACCAGTGCAGGTGTAACCACCAGCAAGAGTTCCACTATCCCGATCCCTACCGTTGGTCTCCGTGGCCGGGTGGCATTGGCAGATTTTATTGGTCTGACCGGCCGTGTCGGTTATTTGGGTTATTCCGGCAACAGCTTCACCGATTTTGATACTCAGGTTGAGTTCTCACCGTTGCCTACATTGGGCATCTACGCCGGTTATCGTTTCCTCAAGGTAAAACTGGACAACAATGCCCTCACAGCGAACACCACACTCAAAGGCCCATATATCGGCGGTTTCTTCCGCTTTTAACTTAATCCCATCTGGATCCGTTCAGCTGTTTATTGATCTCCCCAAACATTGGCTTCAGGTATCTGCCTGGAGCCTTTTTGTTTTCTATCTCATGACTACTCAGCCCCGATGTATTCTCCGGCTAAAGGAATGCCGGAATGACGCTGATGTGTAGCTATTAAAGCCTTGCACAAACAACATTATATAGTTCGTAAACTGTGACCAATAAAGTGGCATTGCTATTGCTGGACAATAGCAGCTATTCAGCAGAGGCCATCATTTAGCCGGGAGATAAACATGAGTCAGCCATTTTCAATTTTATCCGCTCAGAAGTTTCTACCTGAAGAGACGATAGAGCTGCTTAAACAATATGGTTCAAACTTCCCACATGATCTCGCTCTGGAGCAAGACATGAGCATCCTCTTCAGCGATATGCGTGGCTTTACTGAACTGGCAGAGAATTATCAACCGCGTGAAGTATATGCCACCATCAATGCCAGTCTGGCCGTTCAGGTACAATGCATTCATGCCCATGGAGGCAGCGTAAACAAGTTTTTAGGTGATGGACTACTGGCCTGTTTCTCCGGAGAAGGGAAAAGTGAACGGGCACTCGCCTCTCTGCTCGAGATGCTCAAAAAATTACCTGAGAATGAGGGTCAACTACTACCATGCCGAGTTGGCTTTGGACTTCACTGCGGCAAGGTACTGCTTGGTGTACTGGGCAATGAAGAGCGCTGGGAATATACCGTCATCGGCGATGTCGCCAATACAGCTGCGCGTCTATGCGGTATTGCGCAACCATTTCAGGCGCTCTTAACCGAGAGTGTGATTGCAGATATTCCAAGCTCACAACGCAAGAGCTATTGCAGTTATCTGCATCCGCAAATGTTCAAAGGCAAAAAACATGCTATTGATATTTATCAGGTGAAGAGTGGGTAGTCATCTCATATCCAACAAATTAAAAGTCCGGATTATCGACCCTGCCTATTAATAATGTTCAAAATCTAACCCGGATTATTTATAAATAGTCCGGGCTAAAGCTTAATTAGTAACTCTTGCGGAACTCCGTTGCATGACATCTCGGACAAGGCGGGACACGCCCAGTCTTTTTGAAATGCATTTCACAATCACATGAAACACAAGTCAGCGTGCCCGCACTGGTAATTTCTCCAGAGCGACATGAGATAGCTTTCTGCGTTTTTTCTGCAATCGACGATATCGCACTACCAGCCATATTCAACAGCGATGAGAGAGAAGACATTGCACCAGCACTAACACGGGAAGGGTTGAGTTTTTCCTTGGCCTCATCGCGCATGGTATCTGCCATTTGGGATAGGTCACGTTCAAGAAATCCTTTCAGATTCTTGCCCTGCTCTTCTGAAAATGCACCCGCAGCAGTAAGCTGTTTACGCGCTTTTTCCATCGCGACAGCAGCAAAGTCAGCACTCTTTTCTGCACCTGATTCAAACAACTCTTTAAAACGTTCAGCCAACTCATCATATTGATCAGCTACGGTATCGCCCTGATCGACATCAATCACATCCATTGCTGCAATGACCGCATCACCATATGCAGAGGTCGATAGCTTCGTTGCATCATCCATCAAACGGTGGAAATCATAGGTCACAGTCTTGGCTGCAATGGTGCCATTGATACCTTTGATGATCAGATCAGCGGCTTCTACCCACCCCATGTAACGCAACATCATCTCACCGGAAAGCAGTACAGATGATGGGTTCACCATATCTCTATCCGCATATTTTGGGGCCGTACCATGCGTCGCTTCAAAAATCGCGTGACCCGACAGATAATTGATATTCGCACCCGGTGCGATTCCGATGCCACCTACCTGAGCAGCCAGTGCATCTGACAAATAATCACCATTCAAATTCAGTGTCGCAATGACATCAAATTCGGTCGCACGTGTGAGCACCTGTTGCAGCGCGATATCAGCAATCGCATCCTTAATCACAATACCATTCGGCAACTTGCACCATGGGCCACCATCAATCTCTTCAGCACCGAACTCTTCTTTGGCCAAGGCATAACCCCAGTTGCGAAAAGCGCCCTCGGTGAACTTCATGATGTTGCCCTTATGTACCAGGGTAACTGATGAACGCTTATTATCAATCGCATACTGAATCGCCGCACGCACCAAACGCTCTGTACCTTGACGCGAAACAGGTTTCACACCAATGCCGGAGCTTTCAGGGAAGCGGATGTTGCTCACACCCATCTCATCCTGCAAAAAGGTAATCACTCTGTTTACTTCATCCGAGCCTGCTGCCCACTCAATACCGGCATAAATATCTTCGGCATTTTCGCGAAAAATCACCATATCGACATCTTCAGGCCGTTTAACCGGTGACGGCACACCCTCAAAATATTTCACCGGACGCAAGCAGGTATAGAGGTCCAGCTTCTGACGTAGGGCAACATTTAACGAACTTATGCCACCACCAATCGGCGTAGTCAGCGGCCCCTTAATACCAATCAGATACGTTTTGAATGCCTCTAGCGTTTCATCTGGCAGCCATGCATCATCACTCTGCCCATACATATTCCAAGACTTTTCACCGGCAAACACTTCCATCCAGGCAATCTTACGCTCTCCGCCATAGGCTTTTTCAACCGCCGCATCCAACACACGCTGTGCAGCTCGCCAGATATCACGGCCAGTACCATCGCCCTCGATAAATGTAACAATCGGCTGATCAGGGACTTGTAACAGTCCATCATCACCCATGGTAATTTTTTCACCTGTATCTGGGATAGCTATATGATCAAAGGCCATGATTAATCCTCACTGGTTGTTCTAGTTGAAAGGGCAGGTACTCTTAATGATGTTTTGATTGCTTTAGACGTGCCGCCTGCTGTGCATTACGCTTGGCTTCCAAGGCTTTGTGACGGGCACGCTCATAGCGCTCGTGCTGAATGGCATCTGCGGCCTCTTCCAGAGCCTGCTCAGCACTCTTGAGATAGGAGTCGGCTTTCTTCTGCTGACCGGGAAGCTCTTGTGCCATCTTGATAGCAATACGCGCATCAGACATCTCCTGTGCTGGTGGTTTCGTCACACAGGAAGCTAAAAACAGCAATGGTATCAGTAACAAACGACTCATCGTTGCATGATCGTATCATTTTCAAGCGATGTCAACGCGCTCAAATAGAATATTCTCCATGAATAACAAGTATCTAGACCTGTTAACAGGTATTTGATCCTAGCACTGCTGCCTAAACAATATTTAGTGTCCACTATTTTAGTACTCATCCCCCCTCCATTGATTCGAAATACTCTGATTTCAATAGACCTTAAAAAGGTGACAGTATACTTTTTAAAGTGCCTTTTCCCGGCAATTTGATAAGTAGGTATAAGCAGGGGCGGGGTGGGGTCTTGATTCACGCCCTTTTGATCTTTTTACTTATTGTCGAGTGGTGCAGTCCTGCATAAGTAGCAATATCCTACATGGTATATCCATGCTCCGTATAAGCTTCATACATCTACTCTTGCTGCTCTTTTCCTCGTTCAATTTCAGATAACGGTAAATGCCTGAGTATTCTTTTTCGCTAGGCACTTCATGGCTTTCAACATCAACTTTTGCCTGCAAGTCACACCGAAACTCATCATCACCTAAAATGTCCGGGCCATTAAATTGATCCTAGGGAGAGGCTAAATCATCTCTTTCAACAAAGTTGATATATGCTCTCTCCGCCTGTTTCTTAGCCGAACTAAACTGTGAAAGCAGCCATTGCGTTTCAAGCCAAGCAGGAGATCTACCTTGAAAGAGGTGCCCAACATGTCCATGACTTCGATTAAATCGCTGAGTATAAACGCCATTAAGCTGCCGCATTCCACGACTTAAATTTGCATGAGGTGTTTCAATCATTAGATGATAATGGTTACTCATCAAACAATATGCATGGCATTTCCATCTGAATCTATCCACCACAAAGACAAGTACATCCAGAAGCATTTCTCTATCTTCATCATTGAAAAAGATGTTATCACGGACATTTCCGCGTGAAGTTACATGGTAAACAGCACCATCAAATTCGATTCGTAAAGGCCTAGCCATGCAGTGATAAGATCAGCCCAATACCGCGAATCAAGACCTGAACCCCTCTCACTCTTATTTCCTTCAGATTGAGGCCTGCATAATAAAGCTCAGAGTTCGCAGCGGGCTGGAGAAACAAAAAAGGCTCGCTTACGTTTGTAAGCGAGCCTTTTTAAACAGCACATTTAAAGCTAAGTTAAGCTTTACTCTGAATCTTTTTCTATAAGAGCCCTGCTCTTACGCAGCCCCAGCTCTTTCCACTGTGCATCAGCCACTTCAGACGGGGACTCAGACATCGGATCAGCAGCACGCTGGGTTTTAGGGAATGCGATGACATCACGAATCGATTCAGCACCCACCATCAAACTCAACACACGATCCAGACCAAATGCCAGTCCACCATGCGGTGGTGCACCATATTTAAGCGCATTAAGCAGGAACCCGAATTTATCGTTGGCTTCTTCATCAGAAATATTCAGTGCTTTCAATACACGGGCCTGTACTTCGGTATCGTGAATACGAATCGAACCACCACCAATTTCCGTACCATTCCAGACCAGATCATAAGCCTGCGAACGCATCTCAAGCGGTGCAGTCTCCAGTTTATCCAGATCTTCAGGATAAGGTGCTGTAAACGGATGATGCAGGGCCTGAGGACGTTTGTTCTCGGCATCCCATTCAAACATCGGGAAATCTACTACCCAGACAAACTGATTGGATTTAGGATCAAACAGACTCAGGTCTTTGCCCAACTCAACACGCAGATAACCCAGGGCATTATTCACAACTTCTTTGGTATCAGCACCAAAGAACAACAGGTCGCCATTTTCTGCACCTGAACGTTCAAGCAGTGCTTTCAATACATCGTCAGAAAGATTTTTAACGATCGGTGACTGCAAACCACCCGGAATATCGTCTTTATCGTTCACCTTGATATACGCCAAACCACGCGCGCCATAGATGGAGACAAATTTGGTGTAGTTATCGATCTTCTTACGGCTTAACTGACTGCAACCATTCGGTACGCGAATCACTTTAACCAGACCACCATTGTTGGCAGGGCCACTGAATACTTTGAAATCCACTTCCTTCATCAGGTCGGTGACATCAATATGCTCCAGACCAAAACGCACATCTGGACGATCCAGACCATATTTATCCATTGCTTCGGCATAGGTGATACGAGGGAACACTTCTTCAATCTTCTCATTCATGCCGGCTGCGAACATCGAACGAATCAGACCTTCGGCCACGGCCATCACGTCGTCCTGATCAACAAATGACATCTCCAAATCGACCTGAGTAAATTCAGGCTGGCGATCTGCTCGCAGATCTTCATCACGGAAACAGCGGGCAATTTGATAATAACGATCTACTCCAGCCACCATCAACAGCTGTTTAAAAAGCTGTGGGCTCTGCGGCAGAGCATAAAAAGAACCCGGATAAATGCGCGATGGTACCAGGTAATCACGCGCGCCTTCCGGTGTGGATTTATTCAAAATTGGCGTTTCAACATCGAGAAAGTTTTGTGTATCCAGATAGTTGCGCGCGGCATGAGTCACTTTATGACGCAACATCAGATTCTTCTGCATACAAGGGCGACGCAGATCCAGGTAACGATATTCTAGGCGATGCTGTTCACCGGTATTGCAATCATCTTCAATCGCAAATGGTGGCGTTTCGGCACGATTCAACAGCGTCAAGGTGTGTATTTTTACTTCAATCTCACCTGTCGCCAGTTTGGGGTTCATAGCATCAGCATCACGCGGAACCACTTCACCGATCACTTCAATCACATTTTGCTGGCGCATGGAGTGAGCCAGAGCATGCATTTCAGGCGTATCCGGATGTGCTACAACCTGCACAACACCAGTGCGATCACGCACGTCCAGGAAGATGACGCCACCATGGTCACGATTGGTCTCAACCCAACCATTCAAGCGAACCTCTTTTCTCAGATCTGTTTTGCGAAAATCACCACAATATGTACGCGCTAGCATTGCTTTACCTCTGAACTATCTCTATTTTTTAACGGTCGCGCAGACTAGCGCCGGCAATGAATGCAAGCAAAGGCGCATTCATTGATTATAGGATTAAAATTTTAAAGCAGTAACTGCATTAGCGCGTTGAAGTAAGCAGTAACATCTCCCGCACACACTTGGCTGCCAGTACTGATCAACAACCACTGGCATCAAGTTGTGGTGCCAACTCAGCTGCATCGAGACCGACGAAGTCGATGTGCTGATTTTGGACATCTCAGCTACCAGCCACATGCCAGACGTACTGGACCGCCCTGCCATGACCAGCTCGACGGCACATTGTGTCCTGCCGGTGTATGATTCATTCGATACACCTCTGTAACCGAGCAATCGTCTGGTATTTGAAGAGATAATTCACTATCGCGTAGTTAAAGCCACCATGTTCAACGGTGTCCGTTATCCCGACATCAGCATCTGGCATACGGAGAACGCTTTTAAACTAGGCATAGCTTTACCGGCTCAGGATTTCGCGACCGGCTTGCGTAACGAATAGGTTTTCATGTAGATAAGAGTCAAACTCAAGCTAACTCTTAGCGCCCCTGAATTGAACGAAATGAGTAGATTCGGACAGGACTGACTATAGCTGCACTGCTAGTTATTGCCTCTTCACCGTCATCCTCGCTGACTTCGGTGTCTCCCCAGCAGTAACTGAGTGAATCACCATGCTCGAGATGAGCTTCGACAGCAGGTTCTCCCACTTCGATGCTGTGCATGTTATCGGGATTGCCCGGAGGGATATGACAAATCACCACCTTCTCTTTTGGCGTTGCGTAAGCACTACTCCCTGTGATTGCGGTCAAGACCGAAAACACTGAAATAAGTATTATTAACTTAAAGGCGGATTTTTTCATCTCTCTCTCCTTGGAATATGGGCACACACCCATTTGCTGCAAGGAGTACACTAACCGGAAATCAATGCAATGATGTGTTCCACATCACACCAGACTATCGATGTTCAGCAGCGATTTAGCTGTGCATAAAGAAAGCGCCACCAGATAGAAAACAGAGTAAGGCAGCATGGTGTTGTAAATGACAATCATTAACGATTGGCTGAAGGAGTCGTTTTGACAGTATAAAACGACTCCTGCCCTTTAACAAGATGGATTGATCAGGTATCTATTCGACTCATTAACCATCTAATCTCCCACTGAAAACACCTGCGAAAATCATTTCAGACCTCCTCATAAACTATATATGCATAAAACCACATTTTGGCACTTTTTATGCTTCAAAAAACCTACTTATAACGCGGATTCAATTCCCAAGTGCAACTCCAGTAAGTTGAGTTTTGGTATTGAAGAACACTTCGTGGGGTGTTCTGTAGCCCAGCGTCTTTCTTGGTCGATGATTTAGCCTGTGCATGATGAAGTCAACCTCCTCATCAGT